>CAKNJS010000095.1 GCA_930986645.1 uncultured Lachnoclostridium sp. | reverse complement strand
TCTGATTACGCACGCTCTACACGTCCGGACTTCAGACAGGATGTACAAACATACATTTTCTTGGATCCGCCTTCTGTCTTAACTCTGACAGACTTTACATTTGATTTCCACATTTTCGGTGATCTTCTATGAGAGTGGCTTACATTGTTTCCAAAATGAGCACCCTTTTCACAAATAGCACATTTAGCCATGACTGCACCTCCTAACAATCTGAACTGGTCATTTAGACTCATAACAATGATATTCTAGCAGAAACATATTGGCATTGCAAGTATTTTTTAAAAAAAACGAATCTATATTGTAAAATCAAACAAGTAATAGTATAATAATCATGTTATTTATGGCAAAAACCATTAGAAAACTGGAGGTATACATTGATGAAAGGAAGTATGAGTACTGATCTGGGAATCATCACGGTTAATCCTGAAGTGATCGCCAAATATGCAGGCTCCGTGGCAGTCGAATGCTTCGGGATCGTTGGCATGGCAGCGGTAAATATGAAAGACGGACTGGTCCGCCTTCTGAAAAAAGACAGTCTTACGCATGGAATTCAGGTGGAGATCTCGGACGATAACGCTTTGACACTGAATTTTCATGTCATTGTCGCCTACGGCGTGAATATCCTTTCTGTTTCTGACAATCTTATGAGCAACGTAAAATATAAGGTTGAAGAATTTACCGGCATGACGGTAGAAAAGATCAACATCTTCGTAGAAGGTGTGAGAGTGATAGATTAAGGAGGATATTGTCGTGGCTGTTAAAACGATAAATACGGAGATGCTCCGGAAAATGTTCCTTGCCGGAGCGGCAAATCTGGAGGCAAAGAAAGAATTCATCAATGAATTAAACGTGTTTCCCGTACCGGACGGCGATACCGGTACCAATATGACGCTGACTATTATGTCAGCAGCAAAAGAAGTACAGGCTCTCGAAAATCCGGATATGGTCTCTATGGCAAAAGCAATATCTTCAGGCTCACTGCGCGGCGCCAGAGGTAATTCGGGAGTCATTCTCTCTCAGCTTCTCCGTGGATTCACAAAAGAGATCAGAGAACATAAAGAAATCGATACCGCCATACTGGCGAGAGCGTGTGACCGCGCTGCAGCGACAGCGTATAAAGCTGTCATGAAACCGAAAGAGGGAACGATTCTTACAGTAGCAAAGGGAATTTCCCAGAAAGCAGCAGAATTAGCGGAAACTACGGATGATCTGGAAGTCTTCCTTCCCGAGGTGATCAAACACGCAGAACAGGTGCTTGCTGAAACGCCGGAACTTCTTCCCGTACTAAAGGAAGCAGGTGTTGTCGATTCGGGCGGACAGGGACTTTTGGAAGTAATCCGCGGGGCTTATGACGCTTTCCTCGGCAAGGAGATTGATTATGACGCAATCGAATCCGGATCAGGTGCGAAAATGGTGAAACCGGATAAACAGGCTGAGGCAGATATTAAATTCGGCTACTGTACAGAATTTATTATTATGACTGACAAGCCGTTTACAGACAAGGATGAGGCAGAACTCAAAGCTTATCTTGAATCCATCGGAGATTCAATCGTATGCGTAGCGGATGATGACATTGTAAAGATTCACGTTCATACGAATGATCCGGGGCTCGCTATCCAGAAAGCGCTGACATATGGACAACTCTCGCGCATTAAAATAGACAATATGCGTGAGGAGCATCAGGAAAAACTGATACGTGATGCAGAAAAAACCGCAGCGCAGCAGACTAAAGCAGCTGAGATTAAAAAGAAAAACGAACCGAGAAAATCTGTAGGTTTTATCGCTGTATCCATCGGGGACGGAATGAATGAAATATTCCGTGAACTGGGTGTTGATTATATCATTGAAGGCGGTCAGACAATGAACCCGAGCACAGATGACATGCTTACGGCAATTGACGAGGTCAATGCAGATCACATTTTCATCCTGCCGAATAACAAAAATATTATTCTGGCAGCAAATCAGGCGCAGACCCTGACTAAGGACAAGGACATTATCGTAATTCCGACAAAAACGGTTCCTCAGGGAATTACTGCTGTGATCAGCTATATGCCGGAAGCTGATGTAGATGCTAATCTCGAAGCGATGCAGGAAGCAGTGAAAAATGTAAAAACCGGGCAGGTAACTTATGCAGTCCGGGATACAAAAATTGACGACAAAGTGATCCATGAAGGAGATATCATGGGAATCGGTGATCAGGGCATCTTATCTGTCGGACAGTCTGTAGAAGAGACAGCAAAAGATATGCTCGCACAGCTCGTGGATGAGGACTCCGAGCTTATCAGCATTTATTATGGACAGGACATTAATGAAGAAGACGCTGCAAAGTTTGCACAGGCAGTGGAAGAACTTTATCCTGATATTGATGTGGATGTCCATATGGGCGGTCAGCCGATCTACTATTATATTCTTTCAGTGGAATAGACTGATTCAGTAATATTATGCAGGAACCGGGGCGTTCTTCCGTCAGGGAGAGCGCCCTGCTTATTATATGGAGTGTAAGAGTGAAAAATAAAGTGGATTTTTGGACGCACTTATATAAGGGTTCTTAAAA
>CAKNJS010000094.1 GCA_930986645.1 uncultured Lachnoclostridium sp. | reverse complement strand
CGCCTTTTTATAGGCACCGTAAGGGTTTTCCATCTATTCAACTGTCAAACTCCCGCGCCGAAGGCGGCGGACGAAGTAAGAGAACTGTTTGAAAAAGTTTAAGATTGTTGACAATACAGTTTTAATATTTTAGATTATATAAGATACTATTAAGGAAATACAGGATTAGGACAAAGATCCGCAGAAGATAGAAGAAGGAGAACATATCATTATGAGATTAGGGGAAAAACAGGTCTTGACTGTCGTTAAAAAAGTAGATTTCGGCGTGTACTTAGGCAGCGATGAGGAGCGGGTGCTTCTTCCAAAGAAACAAGTCCCCGAAGGAATAGAAGCAGGAGACCCTGTCGAGGTATTCCTGTATAAGGATTCGTCGGATCGTATGATCGCGACAACGAAAGAACCCAAGATCACACTTGGCAGGCTGGCAGTGCTGGAAGCGGCAGACGTGGGGCGTATCGGAGCCTTCCTTGACTGGGGGCTGGAGAAAGACCTGCTGCTTCCGTTCAAGGAGCAGACAACGAAGGTGGAGAAAGGCGACAGATGTCTTGTGAGTCTGTATATTGATAAGAGTGGAAGACTCTGCGCCACAATGAAAGTGTATCCTCTGCTGCGGACAGATTCTCCTTATAAAAAGAATGATACAGTACACGGAACTGTCTATGAGGTCAGCAGAGAGTTCGGTGTATTTGTTGCAGTAGATAATAAATATTCTGCCTTGATACCGCGCAGGGAGGTATACGGCAAAATGTACCCCGGACAGGAAATCGAGGCGCGCGTTGCCGCAGTGAAAGCGGACGGCAAGCTGGATCTGAGTATCAGACACCGGATTCCGGAGCAGATGGATGCTGATGCCGGAAAAATCGTGGAACGCATGAAGAAGAGCGGGGGAGTGCTGCCGTTTACGGATAAAGCAGATCCCGAGCGCATCCGTGATGAACTGGGGATGAGTAAAGCTGCATTTAAGAGAGCAGTCGGAAGACTGTTGAAACAGGGGAAAATAAACATCAGCGAGACAAAAATAACCTTGCAATCCGATGCAAATCGGTTATAATAGTCAGTAGGAGTGCGTGTGGAATAAATTGCCGCGGGCTCTCCGGGTCTAGATGATCACAACAGATGTGAACAAAGAGAAAGGAGAACATATCATGAAAGTTCAGAACATCACAGATATAGAAGGCTTTTTCAAAGTTATTGACGAGTGCAAAGGAAAGGTAGAGCTCGTGACAGGTGAGGGAGACAGACTGAACCTGAAATCAAAACTTTCCCAGTATGTATCTATGGCAAACATTTTCTCAAACGGTGAGATCCCGGAGCTTGAGGTTATCGCTTACGAGAAAGAAGATACAGACAGACTGATCAAGTTCATGCTTGACGGAGGAAATAACTAGGTATTACCTTATAACGAATGAAACGACAGGCAGGGGCGGTTTCCGCAGAGAGGGAACCGTCTCTTTCTTTATCAGAGGTGGAACATGAGTTTTGTACATTTGCATGTCCATACAGAGTACAGTCTGCTGGACGGATCGAACAAGATAAAAGAATATGTCGCACGGGTAAAAGAGCTCGGCATGGACAGCGCAGCGATCACGGATCACGGTGTGATGTACGGCGTGATCGATTTCTATAAGGAAGCGCGCGCGCAGGGAATCAAGCCGATCCTCGGCTGCGAGGTCTATGTGGCGCCCAATTCCAGATTCGACCGGGAAGTAACAGGCGGGGATGACAGATATTATCATCTTGTGCTGCTTGCAGAGAACAATGAAGGCTATGCTAATCTGATGAAGATCGTATCAAAAGGCTTTGTAGAGGGATACTATTACCGGCCCCGTGTGGATAAAGAACTTCTCAGACAGTATCATGGCGGGATCATCGCTTTGAGCGCATGTCTTGCCGGCGAAGTACAGCGCTATATTGTGAAAGGACTTTACGATGAGGCGAAGAAGAAAGCTCTGGAGTACAGGGATATCTTCGGTGAGGATAATTATTTCCTCGAACTGCAGGATCACGGACTGCCGGATCAGGCTCTTGTGAACCAGCAGCTTTTGAAAATGTCTGAGGAGACCGGTATTGAGCTCGCCACCACAAATGATGTACACTACACTTATGCCGAGGACGCGGTGCCGCACGATATCCTTTTGTGTATCCAGACCGGTAAGAAACTGACCGACGAGAACCGGATGCGTTATGAGGGCGGACAGTATTATGTAAAATCTCCGGAGGAGATGGAAAAGCTGTTCCCCTATGCGCTTCAGGCGCTGGACAATACCCAGAGGATTGCGGACCGGTGTAATGTAGAGATTGAATTTGGAGTTACAAAGCTCCCCAAATATGACGTGCCCGACGGATATACTTCGTGGGAATATCTCCAGAAACTCTGCTGGGAAGGTCTCGAGGAGCGGTATGGAGAACCGACACAGGAGCTGAAGGACCGGCTGGCTTATGAGCTGGACACGATCAAAAATATGGGATATGTGGACTACTTCCTTATTGTGTGGGATTTCATCAAATATGCCAAAGACCACGGCATCGCGGTAGGACCGGGGCGGGGATCCGCAGCGGGAAGTATCGTATCTTACTGCCTTGGGATCACGACCATCGATCCCATCCGATATCAGCTTCTGTTCGAGCGTTTCCTGAATCCGGAGCGTGTGTCCATGCCCGATATCGACGTGGATTTCTGCTTTGA
>CAKNJS010000093.1 GCA_930986645.1 uncultured Lachnoclostridium sp. | reverse complement strand
AAAGATCCCGTTCATCCTTATTGACGGGATCTTTTCTTTATTTCATGCTCTCCGCTGTTTTCATCAGTCTTTGGTACAGTGCATTTTTCGGCTTACGTCTGAATTCCTTCTCCGCATTTTCTCTATGCGTTTTACCCTCCTCTTCTCTTCCTGTCATGGTACAGTTCATCCATTGGATAAAATGATACAGACCATACCACTTGCCAAGTGTCAGATTCCAACCGAATTCTTTCCAGATATTTTCCGCAAATGCGTACGACTCCTCCGGATGTCCCATTAAAGTCATTGCCTCTGCCATAGTCAGATCGGTCAGTCCCCATATTGTACCGCAGCCTTCGTCAAGATCATGGAGCCTGTATCTGTGCTGCCAGATTTCCGGAGCTGTTTTCCCAGTCAGCCTGATCACTGAAACTGAAGAATTCAGGGACAGATTTAGGATCTTACTCAATATAAATCCTGCTGCAAAAATAAAAACAAGAAATCCGATAAAGCTCCAGAACTGTACTGACAAATCCAGCCAGAGCGGTACACTTAAAACAGCAAGAACTGTAAGAGATAGGACGCTGCTCTGTAAAAAAACATATCGCTTCATTCTGTTTTCCATCTGTGTCTTCTTATCTGGAGAAATACTGTTATAAACATATTTCGTCAAATAAGCCTTGGCCATGTCTGTCAGCAGGCTGTAACTTAAATTTTTGTTTTTCTTTCTTCTAGTCCATAATAAAACTCCGCCAATACATATCCCTCTTCCAATCAGAAGAAAAAGGGCGGCATATAATGCTCCTGCCTTACCTTCCGATATCGTATCGTATGCCCCCAACGCAGCAGCCGGCTCTCCATTTGCCATAATAGAATAGGATTCACTTTCATCACTGTCAGCAAAATAACTGGTAATTGACGGAGATGACGTCAGAAGTTCTTCGTCATTTTCCGGGGCGAACCAGATTGAAACATTCAGTATATTTAAAAACCCCGGGCATGACCTTGTTTCTATCTTCACAAGGGTCCCATTACCCTTTTCACTGTATGTAATTCGTGCTTTTCCTGAATCATTAGTGACTATCGCATGTCTCGCGCTTCCCGGCACATAACATTCCAAAACATAATTTTCTCCTCCAGAAG
Organism: uncultured Lachnoclostridium sp.; assembly: GCA_930986645.1. Lineage (GTDB taxonomy): Bacteria > Bacillota > Clostridia > Lachnospirales > Lachnospiraceae > Mediterraneibacter. Next base: position 1,774 of record CAKNJS010000093.1, on the reverse strand, counting down.
TCAGGACTGTAAAACTGCGTCTGTATGTAAATGGCAGCAATATTGTGAGAATAAAATAAAACAGCACGCCAAATGACAAAAATACGGCTAATGTACATACATATATCTTTTTCATATCGTTCAGCCTCCCTGCTCGTGTCTTTGACTGTTCCTGATTCTCCCATTATACTCCTGTACAGTGACCATAACAACATATTCCGTCCGTCTTGCACCTCTCTTTCAAACGTAGTAAGATAAAAAGAGTGTATGAGCAAATAGTGATTACGAAGCATAGGAGAAAAAAATGACAAAATTTGAGGAATTTGAAGAGGTTATTGCACGCCTGCGGGCTCCGGACGGCTGTCCGTGGGACCGTGCGCAGACCCATACGAGCCTGAAAAAGACATGTATCGAGGAAGCAGCCGAAGTAATCTGCGGAATCAACATACTGGATCAGACCGGAGACGCCGGCAATCTGAAAGAAGAGCTGGGCGACCTGCTCATGCAGGTGGTGCTCCACGCCCGGATTGCGGAGGAGGAAGGCCTTTTCACCATGGACGACGTAATCCAGTGTATCATCGACAAAATGATCCGTCGCCACCCGCACGTCTTCGGCGATTCCGAGGGGCCGGGCACCGACGGAACAAAAGAGAGCTGGGAAGAGATCAAGAAAAAGGAAAAGGCCGGGAAGGAATGGACAGAAGAATACCTCCCCGAAGCATTCGAAGAAGCAAAAGAGCTGATCGATAAGGCAAAGGAGCGGAAAGGTTTCAACAAGGGAACAGAATAAACCGGCTGCCGGCAGGTCACATGATCTGCCGGTATTTTTCTGCTTATATTATTCTTGACAGTTTGATTTTCCGCCCCCTATAATAGTATTTGTAAATACTTGTTTAGTATTTATGCATACTTTTTTGGGAGGTATGATATGTCTGAATTATTCAATATCTGTCAACTATACTCCGCATGGGCGAAAGGAACAGTTCTATACACCCGGTGGGCTGCCCTATGTGGAATCGGCTATCCGGAACTTATGGTGCTCTACTCTCTGAAAACCAGAACCGATCTGACTCAAAGACAGATTACAGAAGAGGTCGGCCTTGTAAAAGCTACCGTTAACACCGTAATCCGTGACCTGAAAAACAGAGGTCTGATCATTCTTGAACCCAGCCGTCATGACAAACGGGAAAAATTTGTATTTCTGACGGAAAAGGGAAAGAAGTATACAGAAGAAATCATCAAGCCTTTACTGGAAGCTGAAGAACGGATTTCCAGAAAAATCGGCAATGACCGCATGGAGCAGACCATCGAAACAATGGAACTGTTCAATCTGCTGTTTGAAAAAGAACTGAAACAAAGAATAGAAAGTGAGTAACAGAACCTATGAGCGAAATGAGAACATTTTTTAAATATGTAATCCCATCTGTCCTGTCCTTTGCATTATCCGGGATCTATGCGATCGTGGACGGCTTTTTTGTGGGGCACAGCGTTGGAGATATCGGACTTTCCGCCATAAATGTGGCTTATCCTGTCTCCGCCGTACTTCAGGCGGCCGGCACCGGGATCGGCATAGGAGGAGCCGTCTACTATTCCATCAGTATGGCTGAGAGAAAAGAAAAACGCGCCAGAGATTTTACGGCAGCCACCCTGTGGATGCTGATCATCTGCAGCGTGATCCTGACCGTACTGACCTTCTGCTTTAATACTCCCATCCTGCAGCTGCTGGGCGCAGAAGGACAACTGCTCTCACTGGGCGCAGAATATAACCGGGTAATCGCACTGGGCGCCGGACTGC
>CAKNJS010000092.1 GCA_930986645.1 uncultured Lachnoclostridium sp. | reverse complement strand
TATATTATTTTCAGATATTTTACTTTTCTTCCCTATATTTTTATATCATATTTCCAAAATTATTTTCTATTTTTACCTATAAGTTATCATTGTAATTCTTCCCTGCGCATGCTATTCTTAATTCACGATATCGGCGGCGTTCTTGCCGCCTGTACAGTGTCCGGTAGACAGCGGGCTTCTGTACCTGCTATCACAGCCCCAGGGCTTCTCATTTTCGGAGCTTTTCTCAAAGTGATTACCCGATGATGAATGGAACAAAGAAAACAGAAAAAAAGACATCGGATATTTCTGGTATCCGAAAGCACAAAGGAGGATATGCGTATGGCAAATGTGCTTCAGCAGTATTTTCCCATGATTCGGACGAGAAAGGAAATTCTCGGAGAAATCTCAGAAAATAAAAGACTGCGATGTATCTGGCAGGAATGGAATGAAGAACAGCAGAAGGAATTCATGAAGTTCTGCACGGGAGCAAAAGGGATCAAAATCCTGTATGATTCCTTTTTTAAAGAGATCATGGATCCTGATTCGGCGCCGGAAAGGCTGGAAGAACTGCTCTCACTGATCCTCGGACAGAAGATCAGGATCCTGAAGATCCTGCCGAACGACTCTTCAAGGATCGCAGATGAAAACTCGCTGGTCATCATGGACATTGTGATTGAGCTGGAGGATCACAGCATCGCAAATGTAGAGGTCCAGAAGCTTGGGTATAAATTCCCCGGGCAGAGAGCGGTCTGCTATTCTGCGGATCTGCTGCTCAGGCAGTATAAAAGGATCAAAGGGGAAAAGGAAAATACATTCAGCTATCGGGACATTAAGAAGGTATACACGATCATATTTTATGAACATAGTCCGGCAGAATTCCATCAGTTTCCGGAACATTTTATCCATCGGGCATCACAGAAGACGGATACCGGACTTAAACTTGATCTGCTGCAGGAGTTCCTCTTTCTTCCACTTGACAATTTCCTCGGGATTCTGCACAATAAGGGTATCAAAGACAAGCTGGATGCATGGCTGACCTTCCTCAGTGTGGATGAACCGGAGATGATCGTGAAGCTGATTACCGTTTACCCGCAGTTTCAGAAATATTATGAGGAAATCTATCAGCTGTGCCGGAATACGGAGAAGGTGATGGAGATGTTTTCCAAGGAACTGCTCAGTAGAAAAGAGGCTGATCTTGCAGAAAAGGAGAGACTGATCGAAAAACTGAAAAAGCAGCTGGATGAAAAAGACTGATGTAAATCAGTTTATCCATACGTCAAAAGGACCATCTGTTGTCATGCAGATGGTCCTTTTGACAGCTTTCACTGTATCATGCTCTTTCACATTACTCATGAAGCCTGCGGATGATCCTGCAGATCACCTCATTCTCCGCCGCCAGCGGCTTCTTGTGCGTAAAGAAGACAATCCCTTCTGTCGGCGAGAGTACCGCCGAAATCACATTCCCCTCGTATAATTTCTCTGGAATACCCCCGTCGTGTATGATCTTCTTGTCACCGTATATATCGTTCAGAAACAGATTCAGGGCGTCCACCTGCTGGATCAGCCCTTTTTCAAGCTGCTGAAAATCTTTCCGCCGGGAATCCCCGGCTCCGGGCACAGGCTGGAAATCCGGAAAGTAAAATCAAAAAAAGCGCTTCTCCGCCAATTGCAGATGAAACGCCTTTGTCCCACAGTATTCCCATTTTCCGTCTGTGTCGATCTATATGTAAAAAGGGCACTTGACCAAATGATCAAGCGCCCTTGCTATGTGTGTAAATATAAATGATTTTGCGGGCTTTGTCAAGCATTTTTTAATTCTGACAAGCTCGTACACAGCCTCCTCACTTCCTCTGACATAGTATCCTCTGCCTTCCTGCCGGCATCCGCTTTCTCAGAACACCAACTGCACCAGCAGCATATAGCACACTGTCCCTCCCGCAATGGACAGCAGCATCTGTCTCTTCCATACATGGAGTATAACGACCACGATGATGGCGATCAGCTCAGGGATGCCATGGCTTCCTGTCAGGATACTCACATCCTTCAGGCTGTAGACGACAAGCAGTCCGAACACCGCCGCAGGAAGGACCTTTCCGATATACTGTACATATTTCGGCGTCGGTTTCCCCGCCGGGAATACAAGAAACGGCAGGAACCGCGTGACCGCCGTTCCCAGGACTACCATTCCGATCGTAATGATCTGCTGTGTCAATGTCATTGTACCTCTCCTCCTCTCTCAAGCGGCCGCCTCAGCAGAGTGAGTACCGCAGTGATGGCAAGCATTGCCGGGATGATAAAATTATCTGCTCCGAACGCGGTCAGGCAGAGCAGCGAGATCCCAAGTCCCAGCAGCGAGCTTGTATGTTTTTTCTCCTTCAGCCACTGCTCCAGGAAGATCACCACGAACATGGCCGTCATAACAAATTCCAGTCCCTCTGTATCGAAATGGATCAGTGATCCGAAGACACCTCCCAGCGTTGCCCCCGAGAACCAGTAGATATGGTTCAGAAGAGTGACAAAGAACATGAACCATCCCCGATCCACATCCTCCGGGATATCTGCGGTATAGTTGATGGAAAAACTCTCGTCGCACATCCCGAAGATCAGGTAGAACTTCTTCCAGCCCAGTCCCCGGAACTTATCAAGCATGGAGATCCCGTAAAACAGATGTCTGGCATTGATCATCAGTGTCATGGCAAACGCCTGCAGTGGATTGAACGCTCCGAGAAGCATATTGACCGTAACAAATTCTATGGATCCGGCAAAGATCGTGATGCTCATCAGCATGGGATACCAGAAGCTGAAGCCGGACACATTCATATAGATCCCGTATGTAATTCCCAGAAACCAGAAACCGGCAAAGATCGGTATTGTATAAGGAAAGGCCGCCTTAAATGCCTTTTTCAGTTTCTCTGATCTCGGAACTGTCATTTTTGTCTGTAAAACTGTTGATTCTGACTGCATGGCTCTCCTCCGTATTTAAGTCTCATAATCCTATTACAGACTATCACCACATTTACATACAATCAACAAGATAATTGTATGGATTACAATTTTTGTATATC
>CAKNJS010000091.1 GCA_930986645.1 uncultured Lachnoclostridium sp. | reverse complement strand
TCCCGCCGAGGAGAAGAGTTACAACCTGTCAGAAATGTATCCGTACCGGAGATATTGAGAATGTAGGAAAGACCGCGCGTCACGGTACATTCTTTGAGATGCTCGGAAACTTTTCTTTCGGTGATTATTTCAAGACAGAGGCGATCCACTGGACATGGGAGTTCCTTACCGAAGTTGTAGGGCTTGACCCGGACCGTCTGTATCCGTCTGTCTATGTGGACGATGATGAGGCCTTTGAAATCTGGAATAAAGAAATCGGAATTCCTGCAGAGCGGATTTTTAAATTCGGAAAAGAAGACAACTTCTGGGAGCACGGTTCAGGACCATGTGGTCCCTGCTCCGAGGTTTATTACGACAGAGGAGAAAAATACGGATGCGGCAAGCCGGACTGTACGGTCGGATGCGATTGTGACCGTTATATGGAGATCTGGAACGATGTATTCACCCAGTTTGATAATGACGGAAACGGCAACTATTCTGAACTGGAACAGAAGAACATTGATACAGGAATGGGTCTGGAGCGTCTGGCCAGCGTTGTGCAGGACGTGGATTCCATTTTTGATGTAGATACGATCAAGGCACTGAGAGATCATGTATGCCGCCTTGCAGGCAAAGAGTACGGGAAAGAGTATAAGGATGATGTGTCGATCCGTGTCATTACAGATCACATCCGCTCTGTGACGTTTATGATCTCTGACGGTATTATGCCGTCCAACGAAGGAAGGGGCTATGTACTCCGCCGGCTGTTAAGAAGAGCATGCCGTCACGGAAGACTGCTCGGAATTCACAAAGGATTCCTTCCGGAACTGGCTGAAAATGTGATCGAAGGCTCCAAGGACGGTTATCCGGAACTGGAAGAGAAGAAAGAGTTTATTCTCAAAGTGATCGCTAAAGAGGAGGAACAGTTCAATAAAACGATCGATCAGGGACTCGGCATACTTGCCGATATGATCTCTGATATGGAGTCAAAGGGCGAGAAAACATTAAAAGGAGAAGATGCATTCCGCCTCTATGATACCTATGGATTCCCGCTGGATCTTACAAAAGAGATCCTCGAGGAAAAGGAGCTCGGAGTCGACGAGGAAGGATTCCACGCATGCATGGAAGTGCAGAGAAAGAAAGCACGTGACGCACGTGAAGTGACCAACTATATGGGTGCTGACGTCACGGTATATGAGTCCATTGATCCGAGCGTGACAAGTACTTTTGTCGGATATGACAATCTGACATATGAATCTGATGTGACAGTTCTCGCCACGGAAGATGAGATCGTCGAGGCACTTTCCGAAGGACAGAAAGGTACTATCTTTGTACAGGAGACACCGTTCTATGCGACGAGCGGAGGCCAGGAAGCGGATACAGGATATATCCATACATCTGATGGCGAGTTCAAAGTAGAAGATACAGTAAAACTTCTCGGCGGAAAGATCGGCCACATCGGTGTAATGACAAAGGGCATGATCAAAACCGGCGACAAGGTAACTCTTGAGGTGAATGCAAAGAAACGTGCGCTTTCCGCAAGAAACCACAGTGCAACCCATCTGCTCCAGAAAGCGCTGCGCACAGTGCTGGGATCACATGTAGAGCAGGCCGGCTCCAGTGTGAATGAGGACAGACTGAGATTTGACTTTACTCATTTCTCTGCAATGACTCCGGAAGAACTGCAGAAAGTAGAAGATATCGTAAATGAGCAGATTTCAAAAGGTCTGGATGTGGTGATAAAGAATATGCCGATCGAAGAAGCGAAAAAAACAGGCGCTCAGGCACTGTTCGGTGAGAAATACGGAGATATCGTCCGTGTCGTTAATATGGGAGACTTCTCAATCGAGTTCTGCGGCGGAACTCATGTAAAGAATACTTCAGAGATCATGTCGTTTAAGATCATCTCCGAGAGCGGCGTGGCTGCAGGAGTCCGGCGTATCGAGGCTCTTACATCCGACGGACTTATGAAATACTATGCTCACGTTGAAGAGACACTGAAAAATGCAGCTCATCTTCTGAAAGCAACTCCGGAAAACCTTGCAGACAAGATCACTCATATGATGGCAGAGAACAAATCTCTCCACGGCGAGGTGGAGAGCCTGAAGAATAAGATGGCTCAGGAAGCTGCCGGTGATGTAATGGATCAGGTCAAAGAAGTCAAAGGTGTGAAACTGCTTGCTGCACAGCTTGACGGTATTGATATGAACGGTCTGCGCGATCTCGGAGACCAGTTCAAAGCAAAACTCGGCGGCGGGGTTGTTGTGCTTGCTTCGGCTAACGACGGAAAAGTAAGCCTTATGGTAACTGCCACAGACGAGGCGATGAAGAAAGGCGCCCATGCCGGAAATCTTGTAAAGGCGATCGCAGGATGTGTCGGCGGCGGTGGCGGCGGACGCCCGAATATGGCTCAGGCAGGCGGAAAGAATCCGGCAGGTATTCCGGATGCACTGGCAAAAGCCGCTGAAGTTCTGGAAACCCAGATCCATGAATAAAGGTTTCATTCCCAAAAGCAACGTATTTGCGGCGTTTTGCGAGATTTTGCCGGAAAACAGTTGACGGGAAAGAAAAATATGATATAATCTTTGTTAGTGCAATAAAAATACCCGAACAGTCGTATTATGCACAATACAAGGCTGGAGGGGAGGTAAGGTGTGAGACTATGTCAAATGTAATCGTTAAAGAAAACGAGACGTTAGACAGCGCTTTACGCAGATTCAAAAGAAACTGTGCTAAAGCTGGCATTCAGCAGGAGATCCGCAAAAGGGAACACTACGAGAAGCCAAGCGTAAGACGTAAGAAAAAATCTGAAGCTGCTAGAAAACGTAAATATAATTAATAAGTGCACTTTAAACAGGATGTCATACTCAGAGGCATCCTGTTTTTGTTATATTCTCTCTGCTGGAAACAGTTTAGCAATAAACAGGAGAGGGACTGGCAGAAATACTGTCGATTTTCATTATTCTTGCAGAATAAAGATTGCAACATATATATATAATTTCCTGCAATTTCACCAAGATAAAGTGATAAAACTGCAAATTGCTGAAAGTTTTGATTGACAATAATTCATTTTCTATATAAAATATACGGGTAGACAAAGATGTCTGAGATGCGGCCAGCTCTGTCTGACCGCAATTTTTATTTTAGGAGGTTGTTTAAGATGTCTTACGTTGATGAGGTAATT
>CAKNJS010000090.1 GCA_930986645.1 uncultured Lachnoclostridium sp. | reverse complement strand
ACTGCAGGTTTTGCGACTTTCGCCGTAAGAACCCCGAGTCGACTGCCCTGTCCGCCCGCCAACAGCATGGCAATCATTTCCTTTTTATACATTGCGTCACCTCATTTCTAGTTATATGCGTTTATTATACCATATATTTGGCTTTATAGAATAATTATTTACAATTTATTCTTATTTTTTTTTCACTTTTTATTAATTTTGCCCAAAAAAGAACCACTTTAAATTTCTGCTGTATATAGTATAATATAGAAGGCTGAGGTATTTTATGACTATTACAAATAAAAAAGAGAAGAGGAATACCTATGTATAAAATTGATTTTGAAAAACCTATCCATATTCATTTTATCGGCATCGGCGGAATCAGCATGAGCGGACTTGCTGAAATCCTGCTTGAAGAGGGCTTCACTGTATCCGGTTCAGATACAAAAGAATCTCCCCTCACGAAGAAGCTTGCATCCGAAGGCGCACGCATCGCCTATGGACAGAAGGCCGAAAACATTACTCCGGACATTGACTGCGTTGTGTACACGGCGGCGATCAACAAAGCCAATCCCGAGCTGATGGAAGCTGTAGCCCAGAAAATTCCCATGCTCACTCGTGCGGAACTGCTGGGACAGCTTATGAAAAATTACGACACACCTATCGCTGTATCCGGAACACACGGAAAGACAACAACAACTTCCATGATCTCACATATCCTGCTCGAAGGGAAAATGGATCCGACAATTTCGGTAGGAGGTATCCTGAAGGCGATCGGCGGAAATATCCGTGTAGGCAATTCAGAGACTTTTATCACAGAAGCCTGTGAATACACCAACAGCTTTCTTCATTTCTTTCCGAAGATCAGCGTCATCCTTAATATTGAAGAAGATCATCTTGATTTCTTTAAAGATCTGGAAGATATCCGCCATTCTTTCCGCCAGTTTGCAGAACTTCTGCCTGAAGACGGCACACTGGTCATCAACGGCGATATCAAGAATTATCAGGAAATCTGCGATGGCCTCAAATGCAGTATCATAACATACGGTTCATCTGCTGACTTTGATTACAGCTCAGATAATATTGCTTATGACGAAAAGGGACATGTCTCTTTTGATCTGATCAAAAACGGAGTTCACACAGATCATATTCAACTGTCCGTAACCGGAGACCACAATGTATCCAACGCACTTTCCGCCATCGCCGTGGCGGATCTGCTTGAGATTCCGATGGACACAACTAAAAAAGGACTGCTTTCTTTCTGTGGAACGGACCGGCGTTTTGAATATAAAGGTGAATTTAACGGTGTTACTATTGTTGACGATTATGCACATCATCCCACAGAGATTGCCGCTACACTTAAGGCGGCAAAGCATTACCCGCACAATAAAGTATGGTGTGTATTCCAGCCTCATACTTACACGCGCACCAAAGCATTCTTCCATGAGTTTGCCGAGGCCCTCTCACACGCCGACCACCTCGTACTGGCCGACATCTATGCGGCACGTGAGACAGATACGCTGGGCGTATCTTCGGAAGCACTGGCGGAAGAGGTAAAAAAACTCGGAACAGACGCCTATTATTTTCCAAGTTTTGGAGAGATTGAAGATTTCCTAAAAGAGAACTGCCGTCCCGGAGATCTCCTGATCACTATGGGAGCCGGTGACATTGTCACCGTGGGCGAGGATCTTCTTAAATAAAACCGACGCTGACAGGAAGACTTTATACCGGCCTTCAAACACCGTATTTATCAGTTATACAGAAGTTATCCACACTTTCTGCACATAGTTATCTACAAAAAAGGGCGACTTACCCACGAAAAAATACTTTTTATGCCGGTGAGAAGATGCTATTATTAGTTAAGCAGGGAAAGCGGATTCATCCAATCCGCTTTCTATTTTAAACTTTCGGACTAATACCGGTACATAATAAGGAAGTGGGATAAAAGGATTATGAAGACATTAACACTGAAGAACAGATTCCAGACAAATGCGACATTACTGCCAAATGATTTTATAGATAACTACATGATCGATGCAAACGGAGAATTTGTAAAAGTATATCTTTTTCTGCTCCGGCATCTGGATGATCCGTGTTCTTCGCTCACGATCACCACGATAGCCGACTGTCTTAACAATACAGAGAATGATATTCTGCGCGCTTTCCGCTATTGGGAAAGTACAGGGCTTCTTTCCGTCGAACGCGATGCAGACGGGAAAATAACAGGACTTGAACTGCAGAAGACAGCCCGTACCGGGAAAACTTCTGTTTCCGATCCTGTTGCCGCAAAACCGCAGCCTGAAGCATCGTCTGCCCCGCAGACTGCTTCTGTTCCGGAAGCAAAGACGAAGGCTGTTCCTATTGATTCATTCCGGGCGCAGAAGGAAATTAAGTCTCTCCTGTTTATAGCAGAACAGTACCTCGGGAAAACGCTGACGCACTCGGAAATGGAGACCATTACATATTTTTATGACACACTGCATATGTCGGCAGACCTGATTGAATATCTGCTCGAATCCTGTGTGGAAAACGGCCATAAAAGTATGCACTATATTCAGAAAGTTGCTTTCTCATGGGCCGAAGCAGGTATTGAATCCGTCGCACAGGCAAAGGAAGAATCTGCCATCTACAGCAGAAGCTGTTATACCGTGCTTAATGCGTTTGGAATCAAGAACCGCGGGCCTGCCTCCTCAGAGCTTGCATATATCAGAAAATGGACAGAGGAGTTCGGTTTTGCCTCTGATATCATAGAAGAGGCCTGCCGCCGAACGATCAGCGCGACTCACCAGCCCAGCTTTGAGTATGCGGACAAGATCCTGACGAAATGGCACGAAAGGGACATCCGCCATCTTAAGGATATCGCATCTCTGGATGAGGAATACCAGAAAGTCCATTCTTCCGGAAGAACATCTGTCAGATCAAGAAACACTGCAAGAAACCTCAATAATTTCGAGCGGCGCAGCTATGATATGGACTCTCTTGAGGAACAGTTACTAAACAGCAATTAAAGGAGTATATCCATGGCACTTAAGAATTCTCAATATTATGCGATTATGCGGAAATACGAACAGATCCGTCTGAAGAACCATGATCTGCAGGAAGCCCGCTATAAAGAGGTCTGCACAAAGGTTCCCGAATTTAAGCGGCTGGATGAATCCATCTCCATTCTCTCCGTCCAGTACGGCAAAAAGCTGTTAAACG
>CAKNJS010000089.1 GCA_930986645.1 uncultured Lachnoclostridium sp. | reverse complement strand
AGAAGCAGGATCAGCTTTCCGTATCCGAGAAGGGAGGAAAGCCCCTGTTCGGAGATCGTACTGAATACAAGACCGAGCACGCCGAACGGAGCAAAGCTTATGATCCACTGCACGATCGTTGAAAAAGCGTCTGCAATCTGCATGATTGAATTTTTTGTCCCATCGCTGGCTTTTCTCAGAGCAATGCCAAGCAGCACTGCCCATGCCAGGATGCCGAGATAATTTGCATTGGCAAGGGCGTCTACCGGATTGGAGACGATGCTCATCAGAAGACTGTTAAGAACTTCGCCGATCCCGCTGGGAGCAGCCGCTTCGGCAGATGTTTCCGTCAGAGTGATCGTGACCGGGAACAGGAAACTTGCGGCAACGGCCACACATCCGGCAAGAAATGTGCCAAGCAGATAAAGAAAGATGACCCGTTTCATATTACTCTTTTTGCCTTCTCTCTGATGGGATAAAGCGCCCATCACAAGGAACAGCACCAGAAGCGGGGCGACAGCCCGAAGGGCGCCGACGAACAGATCGCCGAGCAGGCCGATCACCGATGCCTGCGGGACAGTAAGCCCGAGTATGATTCCTATGACCAGTCCGCAGATGATTCTTTTGACCAGACTGATCTCATTCCACTTTTTGATTATTTTCTTCATTTTTCTCATTCCTGTCTTTTTCTATTTTTTCAACATGGCTAGTATAGCACAGTTCTTGTTCTTGAAGCAAAATAATTATATAATGTGCTCAGTATGATTCAAGAGGTGAGAGATTTATGAAAGCAGTAGTTTATAAGGGAAACGGCGAGATCGCTCTGGAAGACCGTCCCATGCCGGCTATTCTGGATGAAAGGGATGCGGTCGTGGAGGTGACGCTGACCACGATCTGCTCCAGCGACATTCACATTAAACGCGGAGCGGTGCCGAGAGCGGTTCCCGGTACGATCCTCGGGCACGAATTTGTCGGACGTGTCGTTGAGGTCGGAAATGCTGTGAAAAAAGTAAAACCGGGGGACCGGGTGGCTGTGAATGTGGAGACATTCTGCGGAGAGTGCTTTTTCTGTAAGCGCGGTTATGTAAATAACTGTACAGATGAGCACGGCGGATGGGCGCTGGGCTGCCGCATTGACGGCGGACAGGCAGAGTATGTGCGGATTCCGTTTGCAGACAACGGACTTACGGTCATACCCGACAATGTGACAGATGAGCAGGCCCTTTTTAACGGAGACATTCTCTCCACCGGATACTGGGCGGCGAAGATCGGGGAGATAAAGCCTGCAGACACCGTAGCGGTGATCGGCGCAGGACCGACCGGGCTGTGTACTATGCTGTGCGCCAGATTATATACGCCGGCGAAGATCATTGCGATCGATACGGACGAATTCAGGCTGAATCTCGCAAGGGAAAGAGGGCTGGCAGACATCACCCTTATTCCGGGCAGAGATGATCCGGAGAAAGTAATCCGGACATTTACGGATGGAAGAGGCGCTGATACAGTGTTCGAAGTCGCAGGTGGTAAAGATACCTTCCAGACTGCCTGGAAGATCGCGCGTCCCAATGCTGTTGTGGTAGTTGTGGCAATGTATGAAGAGCCGCAGGTACTTCCTCTTCCTGATATGTATGGAAAGAATCTGGTGTTTAAGACAGGCGGTGTGGACGGCAGTTACTGCCAGGAGATCATGGATCTGACTGCATGCGGAAAACTGAACGCTGATTTTCTCATCACACACCGGTGCAGACTGGATAAAATTATGGATGCGTATGATGTGTTTGAGAAGAAAAAAGATCATGTCATAAAATATGCGGTAAGACCGTGATCTGTTTTAGAAAGTGAGGATAATCCCTGTGAGTTTATTCAACGAAAAATACAGTGAATTAATTAATCAATTCGGAACATCAAAGAAAATGGTCCTGTCCACAGCCGAGAACAATATGGTATCGTCAAGGATGATGAGTGTGATACAAATAGACGGGCGGTTTTATTTTCAGACGGACAGAACATTCCGAAAATACAGACAGCTTTCACTTAATCCGAATGTTTCACTTTGTATCGAGAATATCCAGATTGAAGGGCGATGCAAAGAAATCGGCTGCCCGTTAGAAAATAATGAATTCCTTGAAAAATTTCAGAAATGTTTTCCTGACTCATATAAAAGGTATTCACTTCTGGAAAATGAAGTTCTGTTTGAGATAACTCCAACATATATAGAACGGTGGATTTATATGGATTCTGTGCCTTTTATAGAAATTTATGATATATTGAACAGGAAATACCTTTTAGATGAATACAAAGGAATGTAATATAAATGTACTGTGTCACATGTTGCTGCTCACAGCAGCCGGAAGATTATGAAATTGAAAGCTGCGAATTTCAGGGCTTGTCACGATATGCTTCATGTGCTATCATGGAGAAAGCAAAAGTAAGGGAGGTGGCTTGATGTCGGCTATTCGCTAACATAAGGACAATAGTTTTTCTCATCTTAAGTAATTACGATGGATTCTTTTGTCGTACCTGTTTGCGGATAGGATCATCAGGCTGGCTTTTCGGGCAGTTTTATCAGCTGTGCCCGGAAATAATTGGAAAGTACAGCCGGAGTATTCCGGCTTCTTTTATTTGCGCAGAGATTCGGAGATAGATTCTGTCAGCTGAGACTGACCCGTTTCCTGCGTCAGGACTCATGTGTGAGTCTTGGGTATCATTCATTGTCAGAGCATGATAACAGCAGTACAGGTATGCGGATAACTCAGAGTGATGAGTTATCCTTTTTTATTATGCCAAAAACGAAAAGGGGAAATACAGCCATGAAAGGAAAAGAAAATACAGACACATATCGATGCCTGAACTGCGGATGGACAATGCCGGCAGAAGAGCAGGGCAAAGAACCAGACCACTGTCCCAACTGCCTCTTGGCCATCCACGAAGAAGACAGAGAAGGAAACGAATGCGGCGGGATCCTCGAGCCGGGGGATCGCGAATCAGACTGTCACGGTCGTATGGAACCGATTGGAGTCTGGGTCAGAAAGAGCGGAGAATGGGCGGTCATCCACCGGTGCCTCAGATGCGGGAAGATCAGTTCCAACCGTGTGGCGGCGGATGATAATCCTATGAAGCTTATGGCTCTGGCAATGCGTCCGTTCGGCAGCGCTGTGATCTCAAAGGATGAGATTCGAGACATGACTGTATCCATGGAAAAATAACGATATGAAACGCTG
>CAKNJS010000088.1 GCA_930986645.1 uncultured Lachnoclostridium sp. | reverse complement strand
ATTGAAATTCTTTCCGAAGCACCTCTTTCGGCGGTTCGATCTCGCTGGCGATGGAATGCTCTGTCAGCTCGGACAGAAGCTTGATCTTCTTGTTGAGAAGAGGTCTCATACAGTTTGGGACATGCTCCTGATGTGCCCTGTGGATCGCCACGCACTCCTTGCAGTTGCCGTGATACCGGCATGCTTTCTTACAGGGGCAGTGATCCTTATCTTTATATTCCTCGCGGAATTCTGCCGCGAATTCCTCCTGCAGTCTCAGCCCCTCCTGCCGGTTTCCTTTGTGAAATTCTTTCATTGCGTCAAGTTCTTTCTGATTTCCTTCGATGATCATCTATGTATCTCCTTTTGATATATTTACTCATCCGGCTGCTGCCCGTCATGCGCCTTCCACTGGCACTCTGTCAATTTCATATCGGAAAATACCGCCTTAAATGAAGAATCCTCCGGCGAACAGGCGTAGATGCCGAATCGAATCTTCCCGTCTCCTTTCTGCATGTGGCAGATCCTCATCTGCTGAAAACGGATCCCGTCTGAAGAGCATTCAATGCAGTAGTCATCCTCTCTCCGGCTGAAACGGTACCACATTGATTTTACCGAGGCGTCTATCACTGTAGTCGCCCAGTCTGAATAGCCCTGATTCGTAACAACGCTGCCCAAATGCTGATACTCTTCATTCTCATATTCCGCTGATCCCTTCAGCCAGTTCTCGCTGTCCAGATACATCACGATTCCGCACTGGTCAAACCTGTGATGGCTTTCCCGGAAATCTGTCTTTACAATAAAGCTGAAATACCTTTCCTCTGTCTCTATCTGAAATACCGGTGCATTGTCATTGCGAAAATGATAGTAGGTCCTCTGCCACAAGTCTGTGTGAGGCTTTGTCACGATTTCTATTACTCCGTCATGAATGACGCAGCTTTCCGGTTCTCTTGTCCATTTGAATTTACTAAGATCTATTTCCATTTGTACCCTCCACTTTTTTCACCCTGCACCCTGCAGTGATTATATTATATTTCCATTTACATTTTAACGCTTTTCATATCTCAGTTCCACAATCCCGTTATAACTTTTTGTCTCCACAAGCCTTAACTCCATTTTCTCCGGAAGTTCTGCGAACAGCCTGACGCCTGCCCCCAGGAGAACGGGAATGACGGAAATATAGAATCTGTCGATCAGACCGTCCCGCATCAGCTGCTGTGCGATACTTGCGCCGCCACAGATCCAGATGTCTTTTCCGTCCATTTCTTTCAGATTCCGGATCAGAGCGGAAGGAGATTCATGGATAAATCTGATTTTCTCAGAAGACGCTTCTTCACGGTGCGTGATCACATAAGTCATCAGCTCTTCATAAACCCATTCGCGCGGGGAAAGTTCTGTTATCACCTGATGATATGTCTCCCATCCCATGATGACTGTATCGATACTTTGGACAAACTCGGGATAAGAGCTGTCGCTTTTGTCTTCGGGATCCTGACCTGACAGCCAGTCCACTCCGCCGTTTTCATCCGCAATATATCCGTCCAGACTCATGGCTATATATAGTATGATATTTCTCATGCCGCTTTCAGCCTCCAGGTTATTTTCTGCTGTCGCTCTGTGTTTTCGTCACTTATTTTCTTCCTTTTTCCCTGTGGACATACATCCTGCACAGGCCGCCTATGATCCGCTCTCCTTTCACTGCCACATACCACTGCGGCACAGGGTTTTCCCCATTTACAGAGGCTTCTATGCTGAATCTGTATTCCTCCAGAGGGATCTGCCATTTCTCATGAAACCATTCCGCTGCCTGCACGCTTAACCGCGGCCAGTTTTTCAAATTGACGATATGAATATGTTCCTCAGCGTATTTAAGGAATTCCGGTGTTTTGGACCAGTATTTCACTCCCCAGTTTTCAAAATTCCATTCCTCCATATACTCATTGCACTCGTAATCCACATAGTACAGCGTGCCGTCCTGCAGGATAAAATTTGTCGGGAAGTAGTCGATATTTATATTCGCGGCATAAAGCGGGCCGCACATTGCTTTCACCTGCTCCGGGCAGGTATCCGGGAGCCTGTCCTCCAGGACCATTTCGTAAACCGTATCCCCGTCTATATATTCTTTAATGATCCGTTCATTGTCTTTGTCGACATCTATCATCTTAGGAAGCGGAATGCCGATTCTTTGCAGACGGTCGTAATCTCTAATCTCTGCCTCGATCTTGTTTCCAAACTGGTAATAGTCACAGGGCTCATGGTGGATCTGTTTGAGTACCACTCGACTTCCTTCCCGCTCAGCGAGATAAGAATAGCCGCCTTTTCCCCTGCCGAGAAGTTTCAGGATGCTATAGTCTTTTCCATTTACAGAGAGTACCTGCGGCATTTGTTTTTGATTTCTGTCTTTCTCACTCATAATTCAATTCATCCCCTTGCCCCCATTATGCCAGACACGGCATCGGATGTCACCGGTTTTCATCGGAATATTTCTTGACAATTTTCTCCGCGGCTCCTATAATCTTATTGTTTGAATTCAAACTATTTGCATTCAAATTTTATTGAGGTTCATTTTGAAGCCCGCGGTAGTCGTTACCGTTCCCCAGTACTCATGGAAAAATACAGTGTCATGCCAGCATGTAAGATGCAGTTTCCTATCCGTGAGTGCAAGTGAAACGCGTAATCTGCGCTCTGCCGTCGGGGACACTGCCGTAAAGGAGATGACACTATGTCCCATTCATTTCATTATCTGATCATGGCGGAGCAGTCCATGTTCCATAAGGAGCTTCTCTCCCGTCTGAAAGATACCGGACTGACCATAGGGCAGCCGAAGATCCTCGACTACCTGAAGGATCACGACGGTGCCGGACAAAAAGACATTGCCCGGGGATGCCACATCGAGCCGGGCACGCTCACCACACTCCTGAACCGCATGGAGGACGCCGGCCTTGTAGAGCGGCGAACACTGAACGGCAACCGCCGCAGCCTATATGTTTTTCTTACAGAGAAAGGGCAGGAACAGGTCAAACTGGTGACGGAAGCATTCTCCGAAATCGAAGAAGAAGCATTCCGGGGTATGTCAAAAACAGACTGTGAAACATTGATGCGCCTGATGCATCAGGTCTATGAGAACATCTCATCTTAGAACATCTCAGTACATGTCTCTGACATTTCGGAAGAGAAGCCTTATTTGACACAAAACAAGACAACAGATCAACGGACGGTCCGCCTGGCGCGCCGTCTGTTATTTCGAGGGAGGATT
>CAKNJS010000087.1 GCA_930986645.1 uncultured Lachnoclostridium sp. | reverse complement strand
ACGACCTCTGTAAGTTCCGGCGGCTGTGCGGTACAGTATTCGAAAATGAACCATCCTTTCTCCGTATATTTCCACTGACTCATCCGAGAGCGGCTGTTCACGCTGAAAGCAGGCTCCATATCATCTGTCCATCTGCCCTTTGTATAAAGTGAATACATATCTTTCCCGTCAAACGTAAACTTCTCTCTGGAAACCGTACCGTCCGTGTGTATCCTGTATAGGATAATCTCTGACTGATTTCCTGCCGACGCCTCATCCAGAAAGTCTTCCACAGCATTATAGTTTATCATATCTACATCGAATCCACTGACTGCAGCCGGCACGTCTTTTTCAGCTATAGTCTGCTGCATTTTTATCGCTGTCTCCTGCGAGATCACTGCATTGATGGAAGTTCCCTTATCTGCTTCTTCATAGATGCCACGGATCGCCTTCATCATTTCCGCGCAGTCCTTTTCCGCCTCTTCCTGCTCAGCGCTGTCGATGGGAAGATCATATCCTCTTTCATAAATTTCTGCTTCGGACAATTCTCCCGTATCTTCAGTCTCGTCTGAAATGCTCGTATCTTTATTGCTTTCTTTATCTTCTGCCACAGTGTTTTTATGACTGCAACCGGAAGAAACGCAGCACAAAAGCGCTGTAAATATGAGCAGAAATATCCTTTTCGCCTTTTTCTTCATAGTTCACTCCACAAAATATATGTTCGATTTCCTGATTATAAACGGTGCCCTGCTTTTTTTCAAGAGTAATGAATTATACATTTCTTTCATTCCCGTATCAACGCCAGACCGCAGCATATAACTGCAATCCCCGCACCGATCATAATCCCCCGCATAGGGAACCTGTCTGCCATAGGCCCAAAGACAGACATTCCAAGGGGCATGGCACCATAATACATGGAACTCAAAAGTCCAACCGCCCTTCCCTGCATATCTTCTCTGCTCAATCTCTGGACAGTTGCTGTCACTTGCTCGTGTCGCGTTATGTTCTATTTCATCATGTCACTGAGGACATTGTATCACGAAATCCGGCATATGTTTTATCGGTTCTTGCTCTCTTTTATTTCCCCTTAGGCAGCAAAAACAGCCCGCATCACGCGCGGACTGTCTTTGCTGTCTTTCTTCTGTCAAATACAAACCTGTTTACCAGTACGATTATCAGACTTACGATCAGCAGGAAATAGAAATTGATACCTCTGCTGACAAGCATGGACGGTATCAGGTACGCTCCGGTAAATACATGAACGAATACAGCTTGGTACATCAATTCCGTGATACCCTGAGCTCCCGGCAGGGGGAGCATGTCAACTGCGATATACACGGCTGCCTGCAGTAATATCACTTTCATTGCACCGGCTCCGTGAAGCCCAAAGCCGAGATAAACCATATATGTTAACACGAACACACTGCATCTTTGGAGGAACGTCACAAGGATCACGACTGCCAGACTTCCTTTATGTACTTTCAGCCACGTTACCGCCTGCTGGTAACTGTTGATAAAATCATTGATCTTCTCTTCCCTCTTCTCTGACGGTTTCCAGATCTTAAGCCGGATAAACAATCCTTCAAACAGAAGCGCCAGCTTCAGGATAACTTTCGGGAAAAGCATGACTCCCAAAATAAGGATCACAAGAATCACATTGAGAGCCAGCCCTAATAAATACAGCGGGAAATAATTCCCCAGCTCCTGCCGAAGCGGGTTTATCCAGAAAAGCAGGATGCCAAGCCCCATAACTACAAGAACAAATTTATATGCTGCCGCTACAGTCATAAGTACAACCGTACTGCCCGAACCCCGGTTTCCGTCTTTGTTCATGTAATAGAGCTGTACCGGCTGGCCACCTGTAGCCGATGGAGTAATGCCGGAATAGAAGAAACCGATAAAGGAGTACTGAATGCATCTGGAAAGAGAACTTGCTTTATATCCCTCTTTATGAGCTTTCATAGAACGAAGCAGATACCATATCATGAACCCCTCGGCGCATACAAAGAATACAGCCAGCGCTATAGAAGGAACCAGATACAAGAATGACATATTCATAAGTGCATGTCCGATTTCAGATAAATCTCTTCCGCTGAACAATGCGTAAAAAGTCATCAGCATAATAACCAGAAACAGAGCAATCTGAAGCGCTCTCTTTTTCATACTCATAAGTTCACACCCCGCTTCAGGAAATTAATGATATACGCAGCACCTGCATATGCAGGCTGCATGAATGAAAAGGCAGGAATCCGCTTCCTTTCCGCCGTCCTTTTGCTTTTTGCAGCAAATTCATAGAGACTCCCCTCAAATATCTTCTTTTTCCCTTCATATTCATAGAAATCTTTTGGCGTCACCAGTGAGAAATGCTTATTCCACTGACAGACTCCGGCGTCCTCCAGAAGTTTTGCAAGATAGGACGAACAGGTATAATGATTCTTCTGATAGAATGGAATATTCATCAGGATAAAAGGCAGACCGATGACAGCATAGTGATAACGGAAACGCTGCTCCATCGCCTCGTTTAATTTCTGCTCAATATACTTTTTCTGTTCCGGCGTGCATTTCATGCTGCATACCATGTAATCAGCATCTGGGAATGCCCGGAGTATCTTATATTTGTCTTCTTTCTCAAATCCTGCGATAAGCGGTACCGACGGATGCCGGCGTCCGATACTGTAGGTTTCTTCCAGATACGGATCCAATGAGAGCGCCACATGAATGTATTTCTGTCTTATCACACTCCGTATGATCCCGGCAAACAAACCAGGTGTATCCACGAATGCTATGTAAATCTCTGCCATACTTTTTTCTCCCCTTTTATACGCCTGAAACAGCGTTTGTATGCAATCTGTACTTTCTACTGGAACTGATAGATCTTCCTTGCGAAACGATATCCGCTTATCGTAAGTTTTCCGCCCAGTCTGCCCGGCAGATAAGTAAGGCCGCTCAGGGTCGAGTACCTCAGCCGGTAATAGAGGGCGGCATTATACGCCTTGATCCTTCCCCACATATCCCTGCGTTTCTGCTCTGCCTCTGCCGTCTTGATGAGCAAAAGATGGATAGAAGAAATTGACAGCATGATGGAAATATTACGGGTCATATAGGAGGCAAGCTTCGGATATTTTTTCTTCACCTCAGTTAAATCCACGCATTCTGCCACAAGTTCTGTAACACGGATCTGCTGGTCGATCCGCTTCATCAGGACTTTCTCATTGACCGACTGGTCCTCCCGCCCCAGATAATAATGATAGAGATCGATATCCATATAGTAGATACTCTCAACATAGGGAAGCGGCTGATAGGAAAAAAGATTATCTACATAAAATGTATGCTCCGGAAGCTTTACTCCTGACTTTCTCAATATGCTGGTGCGGAACATTAATGAATGCATGATCAGATACTGTGACGGCCTGAAGTGCCCGATCGTATTCCAGCCGCACAGCTTTTCCGTTGGGAAAACATTCCGGTAATCCATACTTCGTGTCTTTCCTTCATCCAGATGATCATAAACATAGTTGCATACAAAGAGATCCGGTATATTTTCTTCAAATTCCGCCCGTCCGCCGCCACAGAACTCCTTCACTCTTGCCAGCAGTTTCTTGTATGCATCCGGATCCAGCCAGTCGTCAGAATCCACCA
>CAKNJS010000086.1 GCA_930986645.1 uncultured Lachnoclostridium sp. | reverse complement strand
CAGATCCGGCTGACATGGACACATTCATGGCAGCAGCATGGGCAGCTGATCCGTCCAAGACGGTTAAGGATGCTCTTGTTGAGAAGATCGCTGTTATCGGTGAGAACCTGAATATCAGAAGATTTGAGAGAGTAAACGCTGAGAACGGATGTGTAGTATCCTACATCCACGGCGGCGGACGTATCGGCGTTCTTGTAGTTGCTGATACAGACGTAGTAAACGATGAGATCAAGACATGCCTGAAGAACGTAGCTATGCAGGTTGCAGCTATGTCTCCGAAGTATGTATCCCGCGATGAAGTTTCTCAGGAGTTCATGGATCACGAGAAAGAGATCCTTCTTGCTCAGGCTAAGAAAGAGAACCCGGAGAAACCGGACAACATCATCGAGAAGATGATCATCGGACGTCTCAACAAAGAGATGAAAGAGATCTGCCTGCTCGATCAGGTATATGTTCAGGACAGCGACCTTACAGTTGCAAAATATGTTGACAAGGTTGCAAAAGAGAACAATGCCAACGTGAAAGTTACAAAGTTCATCCGCTTCGAGACCGGCGAAGGAATCGAGAAGAAGCAGGAGAACTTTGCAGAGGAAGTTGCTAAGCAGATGAATATGTAATGAAAATTGTTCATTGATTTTTATCGTGAATGGAATGCCACGCAGGTGAGAACACCTGCGTGGTTTTCTATATGGAGGATAAAAAATGCTGACGGATAGCGGAAGTCTGCGGATAAATAGCATCTGCTTTACAAAATCAAGGGATTTATGATAGGATTTAAGTGTTAAAACAGAGAAAACATAAGGGGTGTGACAGATGCTGGTTTCTTTGAGTTCTGGCAATTATGATATTGTTGCCAGCGGTCAGGCTTTTCTTTTTTCAAAAGACAAAGACTTGAGGATTGATATACAAGCGGATAATGGTTTTGCTTTTTCGCTTATATTGAATTTTATTGAAAATGAATCTGTTGAACAGGATTTACAGCTGAAAACGAATGATAGGGAAATTGTGCTGACATGCATTAATTTCGCGAATACAGGTGCGGGAGTAAAAGAGCCTGTCAAAGTGGCTACGATTAGCGGCAGGAATCTGTATTTTATTTTCTGGGCTTATTTGGAGGGAACGGTATCCAGAAGCGTGAAGTATACGCTCTTCAGCGAAAAGTGATTGGAAAGGAGCAGATGTATATGAATCCGGATCAGCTGAATACTGATTTTACATTTGAATTGGACTCTAATACCCCTTCTTCAGATAAAAGTACTTATATAGTTTATCAAATCATGCATATGGAAAAAACAGTGGCGGAAATATCTGATACCGGTGAAGCAAAGATTATCAGTGAACAGTTTATGCCATATGATCTGTATTTAGATGAGGAAGAGGCAGATTTTAGTATAGATACAAGACTGAACAATCTGAATAATTTCTATCATTGGTGTGCTTCACGTGTTTTGTCACTGGACAGAAAGTATGCGAAAGAGATATTAAACAGCATCGGAGCAGCACAGGCAGTAACTGACAGGGATCGCGCAGACATCTCTCTGTCTTACCACTGCGTTTCTCTCACGGATGTATTCTGGGTAAAAAGAAGGGGAGAAAATGTGACTTTTCAGCAATTGAATCTGTATGACAATTCATTGAATGAGGCGGTGGTGGAGATTTCATTAAAAGGCCGTCAGATGACGGTGACTAATGAGGAACTCGCCCCGGATCTTTCAACGAAAGGATGTTTCCCGAAAGCGTGGATCAGAGATAAAGAAGGTTTCCGTCTGCTGAAAGACGGGGACGAAGATGTGGTTGAAAGAGAACTGCTTGCAAGCCGGATCTGCCAGTGTTTTGATATACGCCAGGTTAAATACGAGGAATACTATTTTGAAGGAGAGCGTGTGACTCAGAGCAATCTGGTTACTTCGAAAAGATATTCTATGGTTTCAAAAATGGCTTTTGATGTCTATGCATGTAATCATGATCTGAATACAGTTGAAGTATGTAAAGCACTTGATCCGGATACTTATTATGGTATGAATATATTGGATTATCTTACGGGAAATACAGACCGTCATCCGGAAAACTGGGGCTTCCTTATCGATAATGATACAAACAGATATATATCGCTGTATCCGGTGATGGATTTCAACCAGTGCTTTCTGGCGTATGATGATCTTGACGGCGCAAATTGTCAGACCGTACTGCCTGAGAGAATGACGCAGAGAGAAGCGGCAGTTGAGGCTGTGAGGAAGATTGGGCTGAGACAGATTTGTGAAATGGATATGAGTGAATTTGGCGATAGGAAAAAAGAAGCAGAGATGTTCCGCAGAAGGCTGGCAGAACTCAAGCGCTATATCCGGGATGAAAAGTGAGATTGATAGGATTCGTGGGCGGATGGTTTGGATTGGAGTTTAAAGCATATAACCAGCATGCCCAGGTAATTGGAAATTCTAATAAGGCGTTTGTCCATACAGGTGTGATTTCAAATGAAATCAGTAGAAAGCTCTCCGGCGATTCAGACGCGCCGGAGAGCTTCTGTCTTTTGAGGACAGTCTGCAAAAAAACCACAGAATCATAAAATATACCGGAGAAATATAAAAATATTAAAGGAAAAAGAAAAATGACTTTAACCCAGTTGAACTATATCATTACTATAGCAGAGACGAAATCGATCAATAAGGCGGCTGAGAAACTTTACGTGTCTCAGCCCTCCCTGACCAGTGCGGTCCAGGAGCTTGAAAAGGAGCTGGGGATCACGCTGTTCTACCGCAGCGGACGGGGAGTGACGCTGACGAACGACGGAGCGGAGTTCCTTCTGTATGCAAGGCAGCTCTATAGTCAGTATGAAGGGATCATGGAGAGGTATGGGAAGAACGGTTCGCTCAAAAAGAAATTCGGAGTCTCCACCCAGCATTATTCCTTTGCGGTCAAGGCGTTCGTGGACATGGCGAAGGAATTTGACATGTCGAAATATGAATTTGCCATCCGTGAGACAAGGACCGCGGAAGTGATCAGCGACGTCGGTACGATGAGAAGTGAGATCGGGGTTCTCTATCTGTCTGATTTTAACCGGAAGAGCCTGGAGAAGCTGCTGCGGTCGGCGGGGCTGGAGTTCCGCCATCTGATCGACTGCCAGGCGTATGTATACCTCTGGAAAGGCCATCCTCTTGCAGGAGAAACGTCGATCTCTCTGCGGCAGCTTGCCGATTACCCCTGCCTTGCCTTTGAACAGGGTGATGACAGTTCTTTCTATCTCGCAGAGGAGATCCTGTCGACCAATGATTATCCCAAGATCATCCGCGCCAACGACAGGGCGACCATGCTGAACCTGATGATTGGTCTGAACGGGTATACACTTTGCTCGGGGATCATCTGTGATGAGCTGAACGGAAACGATTTTCTTGCAGTCCCGTTCCAGGACGATGAGGTGAATCATAACAGTATCATGGAGATCGGATACATCGTCAGAAAGAATACGATCCTGAGCAGGATGGGAGAATTGTATGTGGAAGCGCTGAAGCGGTACCTCGGGCTTGGGGAGAAGGAATAGCAGGGAAAGCCTGATCCTCTTCTCGGTCCGAATCATTCAGGATGTTCTTGACTTCTTAATCTTACAAATGTAATATTAAAAGCGGGAGACCAAAACAAAGGAGGCGGAACTCTTGAAGAGAAGAAATTTACTGCTGCTTATGACCGTACTGCTTCTCTGCTCCGGCTGCAGCGCGGGATATGATGAAAGTACAGCGGAGCCCGGAGAGGCTGTGGAGGGCAGCCCGGGGAACGCG
>CAKNJS010000085.1 GCA_930986645.1 uncultured Lachnoclostridium sp. | reverse complement strand
ACGGCAAAGGATTCTGTAAAAGACCGGGTAAAAGGACTGCGTATGGGAGCCGAGGACTACATCGTGAAACCTTTTGCGATCATAGAACTTCTGGCACGGGTGGATGTGGTGCTGCGGCGTTTCCGGCTTACGGACGAGGTGATGGATATATGCGGACTCCACATTGATCTGAGGTCTATGCAGGTGACGAGGAACGAAAGAGAGATTCCTCTGACGAAAAAGGAATATGATCTGCTTCTTCTATTTGCTAGAAATCCAAACACTGCACTTTACAGAGAAACGATCTATGAAAGAGTGTGGGGCGGAGAATTCGAGTATGGAAGCAAAGCGGTGGATCTGCTGGTCCAGCGTCTGAGAAAGAAGGTAGAGTGGAGCCGGGAACTGAAGGCTGTAAATAAGGTGGGATACAGGCTGGAGGTGGACGGATGAAGTTCAGGATCAAGATCATGGTCTGTATGCTGTGCCTTGTAAGTATCTTGTTTGGAGTGGGAAGCAGTGCCTTGATTCTTATTTCATTTCAAAATGGTCTGGAGCAGGAAAGGGATACCGCGGAGAATTCATACAGGCTGCTTATATATACACTGCAGATGTCAGGAGAAACAGAGATGTTTTCTGAATCAGAGAACATACAGGATACTCTCCGGCAGATAGCCGGGCAGAAAGGAAACTACTGGGATACTGTTGTCCTTTCCGGCGGTGACGGGGTGGTGTACAGTCAGGGGGAAGAGGCGGAATATCTGCTCCGGACAGAAGAAAGAGGCGGTGAAGATGTGTGCGTGGTCACGTCTTTCCGGACAGATGGCGGGGATACATACATCAGGGTTTCAGGCGGATTTTTATCCGGAGATCAGATGATGTACTTGGAGGCCGGACATGATATTTCATCTCTGTATGAAAAGAGAGAATACCAGCAGAAAATTTACAGGATTATTTTTGCGGCTGCCATGATAATATGCGCGCTTTTTTCATATGGAACAGCATATTTACTGACTCGCCCGCTGTCTGTGCTGGCAAAGGGAGCCAGAGAAATTTCGGGTGGCAATCTCTCATTCCGGACCAATATCCGCTCCGGCGATGAAATCGGAAGCCTGTCAAAGGATTTTGACCGGATGGCGGAGCAGATCGAGGCCAATGTCCGGGAACTTGAACAGGCTGTAGAGCGGCAGGAGAGGTTTGTGGGGAGCTTTACCCATGAGATGAAAACACCCATGACAGCGGTAATCGGATATGCAGATCTGCTCCGCAGTCAACAGCTTACGGAAGAGGAGCGGCGAGATGCGGCCGATTACATTTTTTCCGAAGGAAGACGGCTGGAGCGCCTGTCTATGAAACTTTTGGATATCTATGTGGCAGAGAAAACAGACGTCCGGTTGTCCATCCACAGCCCGGGCCGTATCGCAGAAAAAATGGCAGATCATTTAAGCCCGGTCTTTGAAAGGAAAAAGATCACTCTGAAAGGAAAATATGAAAAAGGAAAATGCCTGCTTGAGCCGGACCTGTTCCGCTCTCTGACTGTCAATCTGATAGACAATGCGTCTAAGGCGGCCGGGGAAGGCGGACATATATGGGTGGCGGTCAGAATGACCGATGAGGGCTGTGTACTCTGTGTGGACGACGACGGACCGGGAATCCCGGAAGAAGCAAGAGAACATCTTACCGAAGCGTTTTACCGGGGCGATAAGTCGAGATCGAGAAAGCAGGGGGGAGCCGGATTAGGGCTGACACTGTGCGAAGAGATCATAAAACTGCATGGCGGGACTCTTGTTTTTAAAAGGCGCAGAGGCGGAGGAACAAGAGTGATTGCCGAACTGAGAGGAGGCCGTTATGAAAAATAGAAGGGGAATGTCCGCTGCAGCAGCTTTTTTAGCTGCAGCTGCACTGGCCGTCGGTTTTTTCCTGCCGGATCTTGCGGGGAGAGCCGCAGATCAAAAGCTGAGTGTGCAGGCGGAGACATTTGCCATAGGGAAAGTGCCATCGGCAGCTGATGCGAGACTGCTGGATATGCTGAGACTGGCAGATACCTATGAGAATGAAGTGTATCTGGACAGCGGTGCCGTGAGAGATGAGAACGATATGAGAATAATCGCTGCGGATTTATTAAACCGCCTGTCAGGATGCGGCGTGCTGGACAAAACCGAATACAAAGTCCTTTCGCTGTCACCGTTTATAGCTGTCAGAGGGAAAATGCTTTCGTATGATTCTTACGGATACGATGATACAGACAATACAGCATCGACAGGAGATGTGTCAGAATATGCGGCAGAATCATCGGATCAAACTGCTGCCGACAATGGTGCGCAGATGGGGATTATATGGAAATGTTATATATCCGCTCAGCAGCCCGGAATTGATCTTGAAATTCTGCTTGATGACCGGAGCGGGAAAATGCTTTCTTTCGGCCTTACCCGGTACGGGGCGGATACGGATACAAAAGAAGAAATAAACAAAGAGATACAGGAAGATCTTCGGGAAAAAAGCGGCGGGCTGCAGACTTTCTGTGAAGAATATTACGGATTCCGGTATACAGATAGAGAGTACCATATAGAGGATGAGTCCTGTTTTGTCCGGCTCTTTTTTGAGGATGAGAACGGGGAAAATATCATGCTTGATCTGGAACGGGATCGGTACGGAACTGTGTATACATGGAACCGGACTTTCTAGGAAGATGAGATAAATGATGCCGTTTTGATGCCGGCATCATGCTTTCCTGAAGGAATGGTAGTTTAAGATTATGACATAATAAAAACCAATGAGGTGAGTATTTATGTCATACAGAAAACAGCAGGGATACTACAGGACATGCAGGGGAAGGTGCGGCCAGAGAAGGAGAAGATTTCGAAGGACCGGCGTCAGACTGCCGGCAGTTATCATTGGGACCGTATTGATCCTGATTTTGTGCGGAAGGGTGATCCTCGCCGGCGGAATCGGAGAAATAACAGGACAGGCGGCTGAAAGTCAGGCGGTTGAAACTGCAGCTTCGCCGGATACGTCATCGGGGCATCAGGACAGCCGGGCATCCCGGTCACATCAGTTGAAAAATGCGCAGGAACAGGTGTGGAATCTGGTTCTTGTAAATCCATGGAATCCGGTTCCGGAGAACTATGAACCGGAACTGACTTATCTGAGAAACGGACAGGCGGTGGACTCCAGATGTTATCCGGAGCTCCAGCAGATGATGGACGACTGCCGGGCGGCAGGATTTGATCCCCTGATTTGTGCGTCGTACCGGACTATGGAGAAGCAGGAAGCTCTGTTTGAAGATAAAGAAGCGCGTCTGATCCGCGAAGGATGCCCGGAAAATGAGGTTGAGGCTGAAGCTGCAAAGGTGGTTGCGTATCCGGGGACAAGCGAACATCAGCTGGGACTGGCTCTGGACATTGTAGATGTCAGCTGTCAGCAGCTGGACACAGAGCAGGAAAATACACCGGTCCAGCAATGGCTGCTGAAGAACAGCTGGAAGTACGGATTTGTCCTCCGTTATCCTGCTGATAAAAGCGATATCACCGGTATTATCTATGAACCGTGGCATTATCGTTATGTAGGAAAAGAAGCGGCGGCAGAAATGTATGAGAATAAACTCTGTCTGGAGGAATATCTGGGGATAAATTAATCTCTGTGATGCTCCGGAATGCAGTGAGCGCATCCGTTTCTCGTGATTCCCAGTACAGATGCGAACAGCACGGCTTCTGCATAGGTGTCACAGGCAAAGATATTATCGGCATCTATTTGGTCAATACAGCACAGAGGCGATTCGCGGTCCAGATCGTGGATTTCCCCTGTGTTTTTATTTAAGAGGGCGTAAAATTTTCTGTGTCTATGGGAAAAATTCTTCTTTGATAAGAAACA
>CAKNJS010000084.1 GCA_930986645.1 uncultured Lachnoclostridium sp. | reverse complement strand
AAAAGGACATCCTTTCGGCGGGACCTGTACTGCCGCCGAATACATAAAAAGAGAAGGGTTTGACGTTTTTGGGAAATTTAAAGAAAAGCTGGTTCAGGAATTCAATTCTCTGGGGATTAAAGATCTTAAGGTGAACGACCTGAATCTGCTAAACGGCTTCTATGTCAATCTGGAGTATCATCTTCCAAACGGGCATTCCGTAAAGCTGCTTGAGGACAATAAAGTATACATGGGGAATCAGATACAGATCCCGGGAACCAGCAGATGTTATGGGATCGTGGCAGATGAAGAATACCTCCTTGTATGCGAATATGGCTGCGATGGCACTGACCCGCAGATTGTTGTATATAAGAGGCGCGAGAAACTTTCATAGGAATGCGGAGAAGAGCAAATACGCGGGAAAACCCGATGTCAAAGGTCTTTGACAGCCTAAAAACCGGTAAAAAACGGGGGATGTCAAGGACCTTTGATAGACCACATCTTTCGGGGTGGATTAAAATTTGAATTGCAGGGAGATAGGAAATGGAACTGGGAACACAGATCAGAAAATATCGGAATGAAAGGACGTTGTCTCAGGAGGCGCTGGCGGAAAAGGTCTATGTGTCACGGCAGACGGTTTCCAACTGGGAGAATGACAAAAGTTATCCGGATGTGAACAGTCTTGTGCTGCTCAGTGAAGTTTTTGAAATTTCTTTAGATCAATTAATCAAAGTTGAAGAAAAAGCTGAAAGAAATGAAGAAAGACCTGTTGAACAAACAGCTCGCAAATATGATAGATTACGTCAGTGATATGGCAGTCGTTATGGCAGCAGTAGTGGTCACGGCTATAAACTGAGGCAGTTATGCGGAAACAACCAATATAAAAGACGAGGGAAAAGACATGAGATTTATTATTGAACATCTGGAGAAACATTTTGATAAGAAGGAAGTACTGAAAGATATTGATTTTACTTTTGAAGAGGGAAAGATCTACGGGCTCCTGGGGCGCAACGGCGCGGGTAAGACTACGCTGTTTAACTGTATCAACCGGGATATCAAGGCAGACGGCGGGACCTTCTTCCTGGAAGAAGACGGAACACGCAGGGAAGTGGAGCCGGAGGATATCGGGTATGTGCTGTCAATGCCGGCTGTGCCGGAGTTCCTGACCGGGCGGGAGTTTCTGAAGTTCTTTCTGGATATTAACTCAGATTCTATCCGGGAACCGAAGAGCATTGATGAGTATTTTGACTTTATGAGCATTGAGCCGGAGGACCGGGACAAACTGATGAAA
Source organism: uncultured Lachnoclostridium sp. (assembly GCA_930986645.1). Lineage (GTDB taxonomy): Bacteria > Bacillota > Clostridia > Lachnospirales > Lachnospiraceae > Mediterraneibacter. The sequence continues at coordinate 2,670 of CAKNJS010000084.1, read as the reverse complement.
GATTATTCCCACGGAATGAAAAATAAGATGCAGATGCTGGTCAATATCATTGCGGAGCCGAAGATCCTTCTGCTCGACGAGCCTCTGACTTCTCTTGACGTGGTCGTGGCGGAAGAGATGAAACAGCTTCTCCGCTCCCTGAAAGACGGGCGGATCACTATTTTCTCCACCCATATCATGGACCTTGCGCTGGATCTGTGTGATGTGATCGTGCTGCTCAGCCACGGGGAGCTGGAAGTAGTGGAAAAGTCTAATCTGGACAGCAGGGAATTTAAGGAGAAGATCATTGCGGCTCTGAGGGAGGAAGATCATGTATAAAACATTACGCCTTTCTTTTTCACTTAAAAATACATACCGGGTAAACAGTATCCTGTTTGCTCTCAAGCAGATCCCTTTGATCAAGAGGATTCTGCCGGATGCGCTCTACGGAGTGAGAGGGCTGAAGATCTTTGCAAATATCATTTCTATTATATGGGAAGTTATTGTAGTCTTTCTTGGGAAATTTTTATATTTCATCACCATGGTCTGCGGGATTGGAATCCTGTATAAAAACGTCCCGGCGGATCAGGCGTTCCTTCACATCCTGCTTTTTCTGACAGTCATCGGAGCGTACATGAATACCAGTATGTTCAATCCCTCCCGGGATAAATATTACGCCATGATCCAGCTTCGCATGAATGCACGGGAATATACGCTGGTCAACTATGGATATATGATATTGAAGGTGATTGTGGGCTTTCTGCCATTCTCAATTCTATTCGGAATGCAGAGAGAGGTGCCGCTCTGGTTCTGCATCCTGATCCCGTTTTCTGTGGCGGGACTCAAGATGGCAGTAGCCGCGTATTCCCTGTGGGATTACGAGAGAAGCGGTTTTGTCTACAATGAAAACAAGATCAAGAAACACCTCTGGATATTTGCAGCAGTCCTGCTGGCGTTTGCCTATGCCCTGCCTGCCGCGGGGATCGTCCTCCCTTCTGCTGTGTCCATGGGTGTGATGGGGCTGTTCATCCTGGCGGGGATCCTCAGCGTCCGGAAGATCATAGCGTTTGGACATTACCGGGAAGTCAATCAGGAGCTGCTCGCCCAGGTTGTCAACCAGATGGATGCGGTAAAGCAGGTCGCAAGAACAGTGAGCGATAAATCGATCTCCACAGATGCCTCCATCACAAGTAAACGCAGAGGTTTTGAATACTTAAACGATCTCTTTATCAAGCGTCACAGAAAGATTCTCTGGAAATCCACGATCCGCATCGCAGAGATCTGCTTTGTTTTAAGCTGCGCGGCAGTCATCGCTCTGACGATGGTGCCGGAGGCCCAAAAAGACATTAATGAACTTATCATGACCTGGCTTCCGTATTTTACATTTATTATGTATGCGATCAACCGGGGAACGGGCTTTACAAAGGCGCTGTTTATGAACTGCGACCACAGTCTGCTGACCTATTCTTTTTATAAGCAGCCCCGCTTTATATTAAAATTATTCCGGATCCGGCTGCGGGAGATCATGAAGATAAACGCCCTCCCTGCCGTTGTGATCGGAGCCGGACTGTGCGCGATCCTGTATGTTTCCGGCGGAACGGAGAATCTGCTGAATTATGTGGTACTGTTTGTGTCGATCCTCTGCATGAGCCTGTTTTTCTCCATCCATTACCTGACGATCTATTATCTGCTTCAGCCATATAATGCCGGAACAGAGATGAAAAGCGGCATGTATCAGGTCATTCTCTCTGTTACCTATCTGGTCTGCTTCTTCCTGATGCAGGTCAGGATGCCGATCCTGGTATTCGGCATTGCCTGTATTGCATTCTGTGTGGTCTATTCTATTGCGGCATGCATTCTTGTGTACCGGTTTGCGCCGAAGACATTCAGGCTGAGAACCTAAGAGAAAAAGTGCGAACAGTACAAAAAATTGGACAGAGACGACGGAAAATCCTGCCTCTGTCCAATTTTAGATTTTATAGCTCGAAAGGAACTGTCTGCTCTGCATCAGATCCCATACTGTTTATAAAGTTCTTCGCGGTATTCCGGATCTGATGCGATCTTTACGATCAGATCATTTTTATTTTCTTTGCTGAGGAGAAGGATAAGCCGGCTGTAACGGTTGGAAGCGCGTTCCTGCCCAATCAGCTCGCCGCGTTCTAATCCGATTTTTTCGCCCTCCTCGCGTCCCTTTTCCAATGCGTCATTCCATATCATCTGTCCGAGTTTTGTCATTGCAACCGCCTCCTTAATTGATTCTAACTCTGTGTCATCCAGAAATTTTACTGCGAAAATATACAGGATTGCCTCCATTTTCTGAACTTCCTTTTGAGGAAAAGTAGTTTCTGCGTTTCTGAGCACTGCTATGCATTGAAGGATGCGCTCCTTTTGAGTGGAGTGCCCGCCCATGAGCGGGGAGAAGAGCAGAGGAATGATGTCCTCACGGGTCAGAGCTGACGCTGACTTTTTGTCCAGCTGTTTAAGCAGCAGATCCGCATTGATGTCTTTCAGCCGGATCAGTCTTACCCGGTATGTATTGATCCCTTCTGTGATACTGTCCCGAAGCTTCTTTACCCCTGCTGAACAGATAACATAGGTTATCACCGGGGCGTTGTAAATCCTTGCGGTAGAAGCTTCGTATTCCCGGAAGCGTTTCAAATCTTCTTTGGAAATGGAATCACTCTCGAATTC
>CAKNJS010000083.1 GCA_930986645.1 uncultured Lachnoclostridium sp. | reverse complement strand
ATACAGGTAAATCCACGTTGCTACAAATGTGGGGTCACTTCATATTATCTAAATGACACATATTTCTAATTATTATATCACGTGCACAGAAAAGGGGAAGCCGGCAAAGGCATAAATCAGCTTCTGCCATCTGCGATGGCTGAACCGCTGTGAAACTTGTGCATTTTATAAAAATAGTATGGGACAAGCGGTATCAGGGCTGCGATCCATGCCGCCGGATCTGAAAGACATACACCGGCGAAACTTGTATGTCCGGCCACAATCATAACAATGGCGCTCCTTGCCACAAGCTCAAAGATACCTCCCAGCATCGGCACGAGACCGTAGCCCATTCCCTGCAGTGTATTTCTGTAAAGGAAAATACTTCCAAGGAACGGATAGCACCAGAATACCGTGTGGAAGTACGTCACGGAAGCATTCACCACTTCTGTCTCTGACGGGCTGATAAACAGCCATGTCATATATTTGCCGCCAAAGTACATTGCCGCCATGAGGACAACACTCCATATGAGGATCATGATCTGGGTACAGCGCACGCCCTGTTTTACACGATCCATCCTTCCTGCTCCCCGGTTCTGACCCACGTACGTGGCGATCGTTGCGCCAAACGCTGTAAATACTGTAGCGATCAGGTTCTGCAGCTTTCCTGCTGCGGAAAAGCCTGCCATATAGATCTCTCCATATATATTCACTGCTCCCTGTACGATGATCGTACCGATCGCCGTGATGGAGAACTGCAGTCCCATAGGGATGCCAAGCGCCAGAAGTCTTCTGAAGCTTTCAAAACTGATCTTAAAATCTTCCCGTTTTAAGTGCAGGATCGGGAAACGCTTCAGTATGTAAATAAAACAGAGCAGTGCTGAGATTCCCTGTGCGATCACAGTCGCATACGCGCAGCCTTCCACTCCCATCCCGAATACAACGATAAATGCAATGTCAAGGACCACGTTGATCGCCGCAGAGATGACCAGAAAATACAACGGGGATTTGGAATCGCCCAGCGCCCTTAAAAAAGCAGCCAGAGAATTGTACGCTGCAGTGACAATAAGCCCTGCGTAAATAATCCCCATATACAGCTTCACATCCGGCATAATATCGTCCGAGTAGTTCATAAGTCTCAGAATCGGTTCATTTGCGATCAGCAGGCCTGCTGTCATGAGAATGGCAAACGCGGCTGCAAGATAAATCGACATTGCCACATAATGACGCATCCTGTCATACTGCTTTGCCCCGAACCACTGGGATACAAGAATCGCGAAACCGCTGCTCAGTCCGTTAAGCCATCCGGTCACGAAAAACATCAGCGAACCTGTGCTGCCGATTGCCGCCAGAGCTGTCACGCCGATAAACTGTCCTGCCACGATAGAATCCGCTATATTATAAAACTGCTGAAAGACATTGCCCAGAAACATCGGGATCATAAATCGTATGATCAGTTTTACCGGGCTGCCTGTCGTCATGTCATGTATCTTATTATCCATATCTGTTCTCTGCCTCTCTTCCTCTTAGTAGATCGTGGGTAATTATACGCCCAAACATCGGACGTTACAAGTGCAATTTTTATATTAAACCGTATAAATTTTAATCAACTTATATGCCGCTCTTTTCTGCTGTAATTTATTGCATAAAAACCGGGGTGAAACATCCGTTTCCCGAATCTTTCACCCCGTGTCTTCCGTACAGTTTTCTATTTTTTATGGTTTTCTATCTTTTTACATTGAATGCCGCAAATCCCGGATATACCGCGCTCTCTCCCAGCTCTTCCTCAATCCGCAGGAGCTGGTTGTATTTTACCACACGTTCGCTCCGGCTCGGCGCTCCGGTCTTGATCTGGCAGGTATTGAGCGCAACTGCAAGATCAGCGATGGTCGTATCTTCCGTCTCTCCGGAACGGTGGGAAGAAATCGCCGTGTAACCTGCCTTATGCGCCATCTTGATTGCCTCAAGCGTCTCGGACACAGAGCCGATCTGGTTTAACTTGATCAGGATGGAGTTGCCGCATCCCATATCGATTCCTTTTTTCAATCTCTCTGTATTTGTCACGAACAGGTCGTCACCTACAAGCTGGACTTTATCCCCCAGCTCTTTTGTGAGGATCTGCCAGCCTTCCCAGTCTTCCTCGTCAAGGCCGTCCTCGATGGAATAGATCGGATATTTTTCCACAAGAGTTTTCCAGTGCTCTACAAGCTCTTCGGAAGTAAATTTCTTTCCGCATTTCGAGAGTACGTATTCCCCTTTCCGGCTTCCTTTCCACTCGCTGGAAGCCGCGTCCATGGCAAGGACGAAATCTCTGCCCGGTTCATATCCTGCCTGACGGACTGCTTCGAGGATGTATTCAATTGCCTCTTCATCACTTGCAAGATCCGGTGCGAATCCGCCTTCGTCTCCCACTGATGTCGCAAGCCCTTTGGATTTCAGAAGCGCCTGAAGTGCATGGAATACTTCCGTACACCATCTCAATCCCTCTGCAAAGCTCTTCGCACCTGCCGGCATGATCATGAACTCCTGCACATCCACCGTATTTGCCGCGTGTGCACCGCCATTTAAGATATTCATCATTGGCACCGGAAGGCGGTTTCCGTTTACGCCGCCCAGAAAACGGTACAGCGGAATATCAAGAGAGACAGACGCTGCTCTCGCGCAGGCAATGGATACTGCAAGGATTGCATTTGCCCCGAGCTTTGATTTATCCTTTGTGCCGTCTGCTTTGATCATCGCTTTGTCTACTGCATAGATGTCACTTGCATTCATACCTTTCAGCGTGTCGTTGATCACAGTATTGATATTTTCAACAGCCTTGGAGACACCTTTTCCTCCGAATCTGTTCTTATCTCCGTCTCTTAACTCGAGCGCCTCGAATTCACCTGTGGATGCACCGCTGGGAGCCGCGCCTCTTGCTGCGGTTCCGTCTGCCAGATGTACTTCCGCCTCGACTGTCGGGTTTCCTCTCGAATCAATGATCTCCCGTCCAATCACTTTTTCAATCTCTAAATAATCCATATCTTTTCGTCCTTTCCCGCGAAAACGCCCTCTGCCCCGTTTCAGGCGTTATGGGGCAAAGGAGTTTCCATGATTCATTCACATATAGTTAGTCTTTTCTAACTATATGTATATTAACAGAATAAAAAGTTTTAAACAAGGATTTTATTGAGATTAATTATCATTTTCCCGGAATTAAGTCAATTATCGAAATTATTTTCTCCGATATCATGTATAATATACTTGAAGTATCAATTTATTCTATTCTCATAATCTTGCAACTCATGAAAAATATTGTCAATTATTGCCTTACTGCCCTCAACACGATACAGTATAAAATATCTGTGTGAGATAAAATTAATTCTTTTATATCCTCTTTCGCGCAATTTGGGATTTTCGCAGTCTTTCAGACTGCCTGCAGCCATTTGAAGATTTTGTAGTGTCTGTTCGAAATCGTCGAGCAAATTTTTTGCTGCTTGAACACTTTGCTTTTCATACACCAGATATTCTAAAAACTGGTTTAAGTCATTCTCGGCATCTATCGTCATAATTACTTCATAATCCATATTTTGTCCTCATATCCGCCGCAACATCGTCTGCTCGTCTACATTGTCCATGATCAGCATGTTTCTTTGATTCATCAAGTTTTTTCAGCATACTTTCTTCTGACATAGGAGTATATGGACTATTTACAGTTGAATTTCTCCTTATCTCGAAGGGAAATCCATTATACGCTACTGCCTGCGTGAGAAAAATGCGAATTGCCGTTGTTGTGTCCGTTCCAAGATCTTTAAACAAACTGTCTGATTTTGCTTTTAACTCGTCATCCACTCTTACCTGTATTGTACTAGACATATTAATCCCTCCATATTGAATGAATTTCATTCATTTATTTCTTAGTCATTATTATAAAACAATTTAATTGCTCATTCAATATATTAGTAATGAATTTAATTGTATTTCCAATGTCTTAGCAATGAATCATTATGAGGCTGGTAAATAGCAAGCCGAGAGTCCCGTTTGTAATCCAAAACTCCCGTTTTGTAATT
>CAKNJS010000082.1 GCA_930986645.1 uncultured Lachnoclostridium sp. | reverse complement strand
CCTGGTTACCGTCCATGGTCTTCATTTTTCTTGCCATTTTCTTGTTCCTCCTTAAGAATTACATTGAAAAAATTATATTAATTCACATGTAGTTTTATTATATCGCCAAAAATGACAAAAGTCTATAGAGTGCGGTCGGGTTTTTTGTATCTTTTGGAGTGCAGACGTTACATTCCGCCTGTCAGGCTGTGTTCCTCCTGCGAAGCTCTATTCCGGCCGCTGCCGCGCATACAGCAATACTGATCCACTGCGAAGTCGACAGACCTGACAGCATGCCGCGCTCACTGTCGTCATACCGGAGGAACTCCAATGCAAAACGCAGGACAGCGTAAAATACCAAATACATCTCTATGCTCTTTATTGTCTTTTGGCTCTGCCGGCACCGCACAATATATATGCAGAGTATCCCTGCAATCAGAAATTCTCCCGCAGCCTCCACGGCCTGCACCGGGAAAAGCGGCATGTTCAACGGCGCCGCTGCCGCCTCCGTATAAACTACAGCTCCCGGGCCGTCATAAGGTATTCCGTAACAGCAGCCTGCAGCTGCACAGCCGATTCTGCCAAATCCGTGCGCCAGCGGGATCACGGGAATAGCCGCGCGCGCATATTCAAGGACCGGAAGACGCAGGATCTTTCCGCAGAGCCAGAGGCCTGACAGGCCGCCTGCCGCACCGCCGTAAAAGACAAAGCCTCCTCCCATCAGCATATTCACATATTCCAGTTCTGTAATTCTGGAAAAATCAATGCTCTTCCATGATACGATCAGATACAGAAGTTTTGCGCCGATCATCGCGCCGAGTCCGACAAAACATACGATCTGTATAAAATCTTCATAATCCATATGCGCGGCACGTATCAGAAAATATCCCAGCAACATTGCGGCTGCGATCCCCAGCACGGCAAACAGACCGTACCATGGTATCATAAATGATCCTATTTCTATTCCCATAGTCAGATTTCCTTCTTGCAGCATTTTAGTCATAACGAAAAAGGAAAAGGAGCAGCCACACCCCTTTTCCCAAATATACTCTGTAATTTTATTACGCAATCAGCGCCAGACATCCCACACACGCAGCACATGCGATAAATGTCAGGAGACAAAGAACTGTTCCGATGATCGAACAGATAAATCCTGCCTGCGCAAAACTTGCCTGATCCGGAACTTTCTTTCCCTGAATTCCGATAATAATCCCGATCACTCCCAGAATTGCCCCGAGCCAGCCAAGACTTCCTGTGCTGAAAACTCCGATTACAATTGAAATAATCCCTAGTACAAGTGAAGCCACTCCCACTTCTTTCTCCTCCGTATAAAATATCAGCAGTCAGCTATGCAACCATTATATCCGCCCCCATAGGAAGAAGCAAGAAATATATGCTATTTATCTTTAAACTTAAAGATCCTGTCTTTCTTCTTCGGCGGCTTCTTTCCCTCTATCTTATCCGGCATAGGTTCATAGACTTTCTGACTTTTCAACAGCGGCATCCGCTTATGGTTCTTCCGAAGATACAGCAGTGCAATTCCCGCAAATACGACAACACAGCCGGCAAGCGCCTGAGACACCGGAAAACCGATTCCCGGAATCAGCAGCTGATCCGTACGCAGTCCTTCGATCCACACTCTACCAAGAGCATATCCGAAAATATAAAGCAGAAAAATCTCGCCCTCGTATTTCTTATGCTTGCGGTAAAGTACAAGCAGGATCAGAAGTACGGCGCACCACACTGACTCATAGAGAAAGGTCGGACTCACCTGTATATAATCTACGCCTCCGATAGTCTCCATATGCTGCCACATCTTCTCTGTAATATCACCAGAGCGGACTGCATCTACCGGCAGCCGCATGGCGAAGAGTCCGTCTGTATACTCGCCGAATGCTTCGCGATTAAAGAAATTGCCCCAGCGGCCAAGCATCTGGCCGTTCAGGAGTGCCATTGCAATGGTATCCAGAATCTGAAACGGCGAAAGCCTCTTTACTCTTGCAAGCACAAATACTGCGATCACCGCAGCAATCACTCCGCCGTATATGGCAAGACCGCCTTCCCGCAGATTAAAGATATCCAGCAGATTATCTTTATACATATCCCACGAAAAAATCACATAATAGATCCTTGCTCCGGCGATACCGGCAATCACGCCGATGATTCCCATATCCAGATAATCTTCCGGATTCTGTCTTGTCCGCTTTGCCTCTGATGCAGCGATCATAAATCCGATCAGTATCGCGCACCCGATAATAATACCATAGTAGGCGATCGTAAAACCGAATATATCAATATTCTTTCCCACGTGGTCCAGATAAATGCCCAGATTGGGAAAAGCAATATCATAATGCATGCAAACGCTCCTTTCTTCCGTTCAGACGCACAACGCGCCATTCGCAAAACCGCACTCCGTGCTTACCGCGGCTCTCGCCGCTGTTTTTGGCGCGCTTCCGCACCAGTTCAGACGCGCCATTCGCAAAACCGCACTCCGTGCTTACCACGGCTCTCGCCGCTGTTTTGCTCATATTCTGGCGCTCAGCCCATGCGTATACCTGACAGAAAACTTATGCAAGCATAGTTTTCTTGCCAGAGCATACGCATGGCTGAACTGGTGCTATACATTGAACCTGAACAGCATGATATCGCCGTCCTGTACGACATAGTCTTTTCCTTCAAGTCGGATCAGACCTTTTTCTTTTGCCGCGGTATGGGATCCGCATGCGATCAGATCGTCATAACTTACTACCTCTGCACGGATAAAACCTCTCTCGAAATCTGAATGGATCTTTCCTGCCGCCTGAGGTGCTTTCGTACCTTTTTTGATCGTCCATGCGCGCACTTCCGGCTCCCCTGCCGTAAGGTAGCTGATCAGGCCCAGCAGATGATAACTTGCCTTGATCAGTTTTTCCAGTCCGGACTCCTTAAGCCCCAGATCATCAAGGAACATTTTCTTCTCATCGTCGTCGAGCTGGGAGATTTCTTCCTCGATCTCCGCGCATACGACAAATACTTCACAGTCTTCTTCTTTGGCATATTCTCTGACAGCCTGCACTCCCGGATTATTTGCTCCGTCGTCAGCCAGATCATCCTCGGATACATTTGCCGCGAAGATCACAGGTTTTGCAGTCAGAAGGTTATACCCTGCAAGCCATGCCTGTTCGTCCTCATCATCTGTCACAAAGCTCTTTGCCAGCTTGTTTTCCTCCAGATGTGCCTTTATGCGGTTTAATAGATCCAATTCTTTCGCCGCCGTCTTATCATTGCGCGACAGCTTCACCGTCTTGGCAATCCTTCTTTCCAGCACTTCCAGATCTGAGAAGATCAGCTCCAGATTGATCGTCTCGATATCACGCATAGGATCAATACTGCCGTCCACATGCACGATATTCGTATTCTCAAAGCAGCGCACCACATGTACGATGGCATCGACTTCGCGGATATTTGCAAGGAACTGGTTCCCCAGTCCTTCTCCTTTGGACGCTCCCTTTACAAGCCCTGCGATATCCACGAACTCGATGGCCGCCGGGATGATCTTTTTCGTGTGATACATCTCGCCCAGCACATTCAATCTCTCATCCGGAACTGTCACCACGCCCACATTCGGATCGATCGTACAGAACGGATAATTTGCAGATTCCGCGCCTGCCTTTGTCAGTGAATTAAACAATGTACTTTTTCCTACATTAGGGAGTCCAACGATTCCTAACTTCATAACTTTTAAATCTCCTTACTGTATCTATTTTATTTTAGTCCCTCGTCTCCATCAGGATCACCTTCCCGTATACAAACGAGATCACAACTTCATCTTCTGCAAATTCATTGCTCACGCACAGACTGTCGCTGGGTCTGAGGAAATGGTTCTTCAAGGGATATTTGGCCCCTCTGATATTCAGCTCGTCCACCGGCATTTCCAGCGGGAACAGCGATAAATACGGACCGAACGCCTCTGACTTTTTCAGCGTGATCTCCTTATCAATAAGACGGATCTGATTATGGCTGTCCATGATCCTTGCATCCGCTCCCGCATCCAGAGCAATCTGCAGGCACTGTACATTTGCCCAAAGATGGTCAATTCTGTTCCCTGTGCCTCCCAGAATCCAGATAGACTTCCTGTTAAGCCCGATGCAGAGTCTCAGAGCGATCTCCGTATCTGAAGCATCTTTTACCGGATTGAATTCACGGATCGGCACATTCAGCTTCTCCCGATAGTAATCTACAAGATCCCTTGACACACTGTCAAAATCTCCTACAATATAATCCGGCTTGATCTCATGTTTATAAAGGAATTCCAGTCCTTTATCCACGCCGATGATAAATTCTGTTTCTTCACTTTTCAATATTGGGAGCACGA
>CAKNJS010000081.1 GCA_930986645.1 uncultured Lachnoclostridium sp. | reverse complement strand
GTGCAAGGAAGTCCACGGCTCCGATCTTCTTCGCCTCTTCCTCAAACACACGGATGAACTCTTCCCCGATGATCTTACGTTTCTGTTCCGGTTCTGTCACGCCGGCCAGTTTGTTATAATATCTCTCCTGCGCATTTACGCGGATAAAGTTCAGATCAAAATCTCCCTCCGGTCCGAAGACTGCTTCCACTTCGTCTCCTTCGTTTTTGCGGAGAAGACCATGGTCTACGAATACACATGTCAGCTGTTTTCCGATTGCTCGGGAGAGAAGTCCTGCTGCCACGGAAGAATCCACTCCGCCGGATAATGCGAGCAGTACTTTTCCGTCTCCTACTTTTTCACGGATTGCTTCAATGGAGTGTTCCACAAAAGAATCCATTCTCCAGTCACCGCTGCACTCACAGACGTTTTTCACGAAATTGTTGATCATCTTCGTTCCTTCCTGAGTGTGGAGTACTTCCGGATGGAACTGGATTGCATAAAGTTTCTCCGCTTCATTTTCCGCCGCTGCCACCGGACAGTCCGCAGTGTGTGCGGAAATCTCGAATCCCGGAGCGACTTTTGAGATATAATCAAAATGACTCATCCAGCAGACTGTCGGAGTAGAGACATCTGTAAACACTTTGGAAGAAGTCTTGTCGATCAGGACCTCTGTTTTTCCGTATTCTCTGACGTCTGCCTTCTCTACTTTTCCGCCAAGCACGTGCATCATAAGCTGAGCGCCGTAGCAGAGCCCGAGTACCGGTATTCCCAGCTTGAACAGCTCGTCCGAATATGTCGGTGAATCCGGCAGATAGCAGCTGTTCGGTCCGCCGGTAAGAATAATTCCTTTCGGATTCATCGCTTTGATCTTCTCAATATCTGTTTTGTAAGAATAAATCTCACAGTACACATTACATTCCCTGACACGTCTTGCGACAAGCTGATTATACTGTCCGCCGAAGTCAAGGACGATCACTAATTCATTCTTCACGTTTTTCCTCCTGTAAAATACGGTCCCTGCGGACCGCGTGCTCTTATGCTTTCATTATAGTAGAGCTGCCACGGTTTGACAACAACTAAATTTCCCGGCGTATTCATAAGAACCGCCGGGAAAACATGTACCATATCCTGCTATTTAAAATATTCTCTTATGCCGCATATTTCAAAATCTTCTTCTGAAGCTCTTCACAGTCATCAGAATGCAGCTTAAGATCCATTACATTGTTCAGTCCAAGATGCATAATTCCAAGTAAAGATTTTGCATCTACCACAACACGGCCTCTTCTCACGTCGATATCAAAGTCATATTTTGAGACCATATTTACGAACTCACGGATTTCTTCCGGATGCTTAAATGTAATCTTCATTTCGCTCATTATTCATCTCACCTCTCTTTACAATGATATTATTTCATTCGTCTGTCTGCTCTTCAGTCGAACGTATCATACCATATTTATCCAATATAAAAAGGGTGAAATTCCTTAAAAAGGTCGATTTTTTTAATGAGCTGTCTTGCGAAATTCCGTCGGAAGCATCCCTGTCTCTTCCTTAAACACTCTGCTCATATACTTTGAATCCGCATACCCGGTCAGTTCCGCGATCTGGTTGATCTTAAGCCTTGTACCGACCAGCAGGCCTTTGATCCGCTCTATCCGGTATTTTCTGATCGTTTCTGTAAATCCTGCTCCAGTTTCTTTTTTGAACTGGCTGCTCAGATACTCCTCGGAGACAAAAAGCCTGCCCGCCACCTCTTCCAGCGTGATCCCCTGATCATAATATTTTCTCACGATCTGCACCGCCTTACGGACAAGCGGGCTCAGCCTGCTGTCCTCTTTTTCCTCAAACGCGTCAAAGTTCAGCGTTGACAGGAATCTGTCCATCGCAGCCCGCACTTCCCGCCAGCTCATAGCAGTGGAGATTGCCTGCATGCAGCGCTGGATCTCCAGCTCTGATTCAATCTCCCACTGGGTTTTATAGACATTGAGCAGAGCCATATTGAACCGGATCAGACATTCTTTCATTTCTCCGGGGCTGTGCGGTTCACGCCTTATATAATCATACAGCCTGTAATATGCCCGTTTGATCTCTTCTCCATCTTTCACCGTCACTGCCTGACGAGCCTGATTTTCGATTTCAACGGGATATTTCAGAGGCACCGTCTTCTGGCTGTCTATCACTTCCTGACGAATCAATTCGCCTCTGTCAAACAGCAGATTCCAGTCTTTCATAGAATTCATGTGCTTAAGCACATCCGGCAGATCCACGATGTGTTCCGTCTCTGCCCAGATACATACCACTGTTCCCAGCAGCTGCCGGCACAGTTTCGGTACGATTTCTTTCTGAAAATATGTATATTCCCGTTCCTCATCCTCCATCTGATACAAAACAATAAACAGAATCTTCCACACCCTCGCCTCGAACACGCGGGAAGCTCTTCCGCTTCCCAAATATCCCGACTGTCCGATCACACTCCTTGCGTGCTCCTTCTGCTCCTCGAAACCGTCGCCGAGCCACACGGCAAAAACTGCTCCCGGCTCCTCAACCGTGAATCCAAACCGCTGTTTAGTCATCCTGTTAAAATCAGGATCCGGACTGAGCTGTCCGTTCAGACAGGCCATAAAGATATTTTCGATCGTCAATACAGCTTCCGCCATACGCTCTTTTTTCAGCCTCTCGCCTGCCCGCGCCACTGCCTTCCGCAATTCGTCTTCTCTCACCGGTTTGACCAGATATCCTTCCACTCCCAGATCAACCGCCCGCTTTGCCTGATCGAAGTCTTCTTTTTCAGCCAGAAGTACTGCTTTCACATCACTGCGCTCTCCGCGTATTTTCTCCAGCATCTCCAGTCCGTCCGTTTCAGAAAGCTCCACATCCGCTATAACAAGATCCGGGCATTCTCTCCGGATCATCTCATATCCCGTCTTTCCGTCACCTGCAGCACCGACTACTTTACAGCAGTCTTCACGTTCCGTCTCATCTCCCTCAGATATTGGCACTATACGCTGCAGCATTTTTTCAATTTCGTCAGCCTCTGCCTTTTCGCGTACAACAACCAATATTTTCATCGCCCTGCTCCTTTCCCGTCTCGGACAAAAATCTGGCCGGATTCAGATTATCTCACAGTCATTCCTATCAAAAATGCTTCTGCAGCAAGCACGAAAAGAAACAGAAGGTTCCATATTGTAAATACCTTCAGAAAAGTCCCCTTCTTATCCGGATACTCCTTTGCAAAAAATTTAAATGATATCAGACTTGCCAGCGATGCGATCAGTGTTCCCAATCCGCCCAGATTTACTCCGGTGAGCAGAGCGGAAAAATCGCTGCTGAATCCTGACAAAAGGATTGCTGCCGGCACATTGCTGATAATCTGGCTCGTAAGGATTCCCGTCAGAAGTTCTCTGCCCTGCACGACAGATATTAAGAATTCACTGATTTCCGGAATCCGTTTCATATTTCCGATAAATATGAAAAAGCATAAAAATGTCAACAGCAGGAAATAATCCACCGACCAATACAATTTCCTGTTTATTACCAATATAACTAATATAACACAGATCAGCACCGGCTGATACGGCAGAATACGAAAAACTACCAGCAGACACAACAGCAGCAGGATCAGCAATGGCACTGCCCGTCCGAACACCCGTCCCGCTTTTGTCTGCGCGCTCTTCTCAGGATTCTCCTTTACGGAAACGTCAAGAAGGGGCTCGTCCCTGCCGGCAAATACCACGGCCAAAAGTAATATAATCGACACTCCGGCATAAGGGAGGACTGCCTGCATGAATTCGCCTGCAGTCAGGTCAGATACAGAATACAGATATAAATTCTGCGGATTTCCTATAGGGGTCGCCATGCTCCCCAGATTGGCCGCGATCGTCTCCAGCACAACCAGTTTTAAAATCCGTTCCACCCTGCCGCTCATTCGCAGCACAAGAATTGTAAATGGCACAAATGTGATCAGTGTCACATCATTCGTGATCACCATACTGCAGAAAAAACAGAGCAGAATCATTACAGCCGAAAGCCCCCGGATACTACCCGCTCTCGTTATCAAAAAATGACCGAGCATACGAAAAATTCCAAGTGACTGAAATCCTGCCACAATGATCATAAGGCAGAAAAGAAGCGCAATCGTCCTGTAATCCGGATAAGCCAGATACATCATATCCGGTTTTACTGCAAATGCAGACAGTACCGCCAGTAAAAACGAGATACAGAATACAGTTTCATTTTTAAAGATCAGCTTTAATAGTTTCATAGCAGACCTATTATATCCCTGTCCTCTGCGTAACGCAATACTAAAAGATATTATCACACCGGGCTATTCCCCGAATAGAAGAAGACAGGAGCCATCGTGATCGCACCGGTCACTCAGCTCCTGCTGCATTACTGCCTATGATCCGTCTATCCATGCTGATGAAGATACTTCTCTCTCGTAGCCATCCCGCCCCGGATATGCCTCTC
>CAKNJS010000080.1 GCA_930986645.1 uncultured Lachnoclostridium sp. | reverse complement strand
ACCGGGAATGAGAGGGAGCACCTGAGAGAGTAATCTTTCAGGTGCTTTTTTCGTTTTCTTTTTATTACACTACCTTAAACTTTACGGACTTGTTAGGGCATGATAAGATAAAATAACGGAAAGTAATATATATTTGTGGAGCAGAAATTATGATAAGAAGATTACAGAAAATAGACATTGATGCAGTATCAGGCATCTGGCTGGATTCAAACAGAGACACCCATGATTTCATTCCTGCAGAATACTGGGAAAGTAATTTTCTCATGGTAAAGGAAATGCTCCTTCAGACGGAAGTGTATGTCTATATAGACGAATGTAAAAATGAGATTGAGGGATTTGTCGGATTGGATCAGGAATATATTGCGGGCATCTTTGTCCGAAAGGAAGCACGGTCAAAAGGAATCGGCAAAGCACTTCTGGATTTTATTAAGGAGAAGAAGCAGGAGCTGACACTGAATGTATATCAGAAGAATGAGCGTGCTGTCAGATTTTATGAGCGACAAGGATTTCAGATTATAGACAGATCCATAGATAAAAGTACAGCTGAGAAAGAATATTTGATGCGATGGAGCTGTAAGTGATCAATTTGTAAGAAGGAGATTATGAAGATAAAATATGGATTATACAATTCGTGAAATACGGAAGGAAGAATATCCTCTGCTAAAAGATTTTTTGTATGAGGCTGTTTATGTACAGGAAGGAGCTGATCCTCCGAATAGAGCGATTATAGATTCACCTGAATTGCAGGTGTATATCCGCGGCTTTGGAAACTCCAGGCATGATCATGCTCTGACCGCTGTAGTGGATGGCGTCATCGCGGGAGCTGTGTGGACACGAATCATGGATGACTATGGACATATCGATGATGAGACACCGTCGCTTGCAATATCCGTACATAAAGGATACAAGAACTCGGGAATCGGAACAGCATTGCTGAAAGAAATGCTTTCATATTTGAAGCTGAAAGGATATCCGGCGGTGTCCCTGTCTGTACAGAAAGCTAACTATGCTTTATCTATGTATCAAAAAGCCGGATTCTATATTGTGAATGAAAATGACGAAGAGTATATTATGGCAGTTCAACTATGATAACAGCCATAATATTAAGAAAGGAATGTGATCAATATGCTTATTAATTTTAACGAGATCAAAGAAGTGAAAGTGCCGGGCATGAACAACGGAACAGGAGAAATGTCGGCGAGGATGTATATGGGTGATGCGGGCAAAATTATTCCGTGCAGGATCCATGCCGGCGGTTCAATCGGAATGCACCGGCATGAGACGAGCGATGATATTAACTATATTATCTCCGGAAAGGGGAAAGCGGTATGTGACGGGCAGGAAGAAATTCTGACTGCGGGAACCTGTCATATCTGTAAGAAAGGATCCGAACACAGTATTGTCAATACCGGAGATGAAGATCTGGTGATGCTGACTGTTGTTGTAGAGAGATAAATCCAGACAGGAAGGAGATGATTATCCTGTGTCAAAGAAAAAAATTATTATTTCAGCGGTTATTCTGATCCTGCTGCTCGCAGCCGGCTGTATTGCCTGGCGTTGCCGTTATTATTTTATCGGAACAAGCAGTGCAGAGGTTCAGGCAAAAGAAAATAAAGACTTTGGAATAGCTGATTTCCACAGCTCCGTGGACAAGGATGGAGACGGGATTGACGATCAGACGGATATCCTGCAGGGAGCGAGAGACTATATTGCCACCAAACCGGTTTATAAAAGTAAATATTATTCTACAGGATATCCTGACGATCAGTATGGAGTCTGTACGGATCTCGTGGCAAATGCATTGAGAAGTGCAGGCTATGATCTTATGGAATTGGTTAATGAGGACGTCAATGCACATCCGGAGGATTATGATATTAAGGAGCCGGACATTAACATTGATTTCCGGAGAGTGAACAATCTGAAGGTATATTTCGCCCATACAGCAATTCCACTTACAACAGATATTTATGATATCAGCCAGTGGCAGGGCGGAGATATCGTGATTTTTGAGAATCACATCGGAATTGTTTCGAATAAGAGGAATGATGACGGCGTGTCCTATGTAATCCATCACAATGATCCGTTTCAGAAATCTTATGAGGAGGATATTCTTGAGAGCAGAGATGATATAACAGGACATTACCGGATCAGTGAATGAGAGCAACAGATGGAAGAAGGATAGGATTAACAGATGAAAGAAAACGGAGGAAGGTTATGGAGAGATGTCCGTGGTGTATGTGCAATGAAAAGATGATCCGCTACCATGATGAAGAATGGGGCGTTCCCGTTTATGATGATCAGAAGCAGTTTGAGTTTTTGATGATGGAAGTCATGCAGTGCGGACTCAACTGGAATATGATGATCCAGAAGAGGGAGATATTCAGAAAATGTTTTGATAATTTCAACTTCGATAAAGTGGCGGCATACGGCGAAGAAGATATTCAGAGGATCATGGAAACAGAGGGAATGATCCGTTCGAGGCGAAAGATTGAAGCCGTGATACACAACGCCAGGTGCTTTCAGGAGATCCGCAGAGAGTTCGGCTCTTTCAGCGATTATATCTGGGGATTTACGAAAGGAAAAACATATCTTTATACCGGTCATCAGAAAGGAAAGATTCCGGCGAGAAACGGACTGTCAGATCGGATCAGCAAAGATCTTAAGAAACGCGGTCTGAAGTATATGGGATCCGTGACAGTCTATTCTCATCTGCAGGCGTGCGGGATCATTAATGATCACATGGAATCCTGTTTCCGGTTTGACGAGCTTTTGGAAGTGACTGATGCGGTACGTAAAAGAAGAGACCACGAGTAAAGAGCTGGCAAGTAAATCATAGATGGGGAGGAATCGTCAATGGCTGCACGGATTATTATATTGGAAGTTATGGGAACTGCTTTACTGGCATGGATTATTTTCTGCGGTATCCAGTTTATACGGCACGGCAGGGATGTAGTTGCGGGGGCTGGATTTGTCGGCCATGTGAAATGTGAAAAATGCGGTACAGAGTATGAGGTAAGCTCTGCAGAATTTACAAAAAGCTATATGACAAAATATAAAAGTGTGACGAGAACCAAAATGCAGGGCGGAGCATATGTAAACCGTCCGCAGTACAAGTATTATGCCAAAAAATTTCAATGCCCCTGCTGCGGGAAAAAGAGATATGCTCAGGTGCTCAATATCAATGAGATCAATCAAATGATGACCAGACCTTTGCTGCGAGCAGGAGTCCGCTGGCTGATCCTGATGTGTATCGGCGGCATGATTATATTAGCCGCAGCGTCTGTACCGATGCATTTTGCCGACAGGGCGAGAGAACAGAGGATAGAAAAACTAAAGGAACAGCAGTATGAGGATTTTAAAGAGAGGTATGGATTGTAATGGGAAAGGCTTTCGCCGAATATTACAATTTCAGTAAATGCCGGGAATAGCAAAGGAGGGGACTATGAAAGTACGCTTTATCGAACCGGGAAATCGGCCTTATAAACCGACGCTATTGAACTATGTCGTATATGACAGGTATATAAGAACTCCGTCTGTGGGATTGAATACTCTGGCAACGATCGTGAAAAAGGAAGTAGATGATACGCTGATGTACAGCGAGTCCATTTCCAGAATTCCGCTGGATGATTTGCTTGACGCAGATGTCATATTCATCGGGATCTTTACATTTGCCGCTGTGCGGGGATATCAGATCGCGAGGTACTTAAAGAAGCGGAGCAAAGCGGTCATTGTGATGGGCGGACTTCATGCATCCATGAATTATAAGGAGGCGGTGCACTACTGTGATTACGTATTGCTGGGAGAGGGAGACGAGACGATCCTTACATTTCTACGTGCAATAAAGCGGAAGCAGCCGATGGATTTTCCGGGAATCGCTTTCCTTAGAGACGGCAGGATCTTCAATACCGGTTATCCGTCTCCGCCGCAGAATATTAATATTATCCCTGACCGGAATCTGGTCTGGAGATATCAGAAGATGGCGGGACACAACACGATTTGGCCTCAGGTGCATGCTTCAAGGGGATGTCCGCACAACTGTGATTACTGCGCTCTTGTCCGGCATTTCGGGCATAAGGTAAGGACAAGGACTCCGGAAAATGTCGTGGAAGATATCAGGCAGTCCATCGAGTTTTTTGATAAAAAGCATTTCCGTCCGGTGAAAGATCTGTGGATTACGGACGATAATTTCTTTGCGGACAGAGAATGGGCAGTGTCTGTTCTCAATGCCATTATTGACAGTGGAATCCGCTATCGCTTTAATGTACAGGCAAGATACGAGGTGGGATTTGACGATGAAATTCTGGAACTGTTGAAGAAAGCCGGGTTTTTTGAACTGGATATGGGGATTGAGTTTATTGATGACAAGTCATTTGAGACATATCATAAGAAAAGTACGAAAGAGGAGATTGTAAGATCAATCAGGAATATTCAGAGACACGGGCTCAGTGTAAGAGGACTTTTTATTCTTGGTTCGGACGATCAGGAGAAAGGCGTGGGAGATCAGCTTGCGGATTTTGTGATCAAAAATAATATACAGGGCGTGCTCATTCAGTCCATGTATTTTGTTCCGGGGACTCCGGTCTATGAGACACACAGGGACAGGCTTCT
>CAKNJS010000079.1 GCA_930986645.1 uncultured Lachnoclostridium sp. | reverse complement strand
AATATATTCAGACTTCCTTATATCCTGCAGCCATAAGCTTGCTCCGGTTCCTGATTTCACCAGCCTTCACAAGGCTGCCCTTAATCTTTTCATCCTCTGTTCCCTCCTCTCTGAATTCATATAAAACTGCTGTCTGTATCCTGCCGTCACTGTATCCAAGCACCTCATCGATCTGAAGTACTCTCCTGCTCTTATCCCTCAGCCTTCCAAGATGAATAATAATATCAAGGGCCGAAGCAATCTGTCTCTGGATAGCCTGAAGCGGCAGGTCAATCCCCATCATCATCATTGTCTCCAGTCTGTGGAGCATATCCGCCGGATTATTGGCATGGCCTGTAGACATTGAGCCGCTGTGTCCGTTCAGCATTGCGGAAGAAATCATATCCACGGTTTCTTCCCCTCTAACTTCACCCACGATTATCCTGTCAGGTCTCATTCTGAGAGCCGAACGTATAAGATCGCGTATTGTCACCGCTCCTTCTCCTTCCAGATTGGCCCCCCGTGCTTCCAGACGGACCAGATTTTCCACGCCCTGTATCTGCAGCTCTGCATTGTCCTCAATGGTAATGATACGCTCTTCCTTCGGGATATAATCGGACATGGCATTCAGAAATGTTGTCTTCCCCGCGCCTGTCCCTCCGCTGACAAAGATATTATATTTTGATTCTACAAGGCGCCGGATAAATTCAGCTGCCTCTGCCGTGAGACTTCCCATCTGCACAAGCTGCTCCATTGTAATTGCCTCGGAGGGAAACTTTCTGATCGTCATAATCGGCCCGTTCACGGCAACCGGTTTCAGCACCACGTTGACGCGCGATCCGTCCTGAAGCCTTGCATCTACAACGGGAGAGGATTCATTTACATATCTGTTTGTCTCTCCTACAATCTGCTGTATCACATCATTCAGCCGGTCTTCGGAAAGAAAACGTCTGTCCGTCCGGTACAGCCTTCCTTCTTTCTCATAAAAGATATTTTCTGTACCGTTGACCATAATCTCAGTAACCGCATCATCTTCTATCAGATCCTGAAGAATATCCAGTCTCCTGAATGCGTTGAATAATTCCCTGCTGATCCGTATCTTTTCACTCAGAGGAACAAATTCTCCTGCTCCGGCTTCTTCTAGTACAGAACGAATAATCTCCTGAAGCTCTTCTTCTCCCGTCTCTCTTGTCATATCCATCCGGAGCATAACCTTTTCATACAGTAACTCTGACTTAATCATCAGCC
Source organism: uncultured Lachnoclostridium sp. (assembly GCA_930986645.1). Classification (GTDB taxonomy): domain Bacteria; phylum Bacillota; class Clostridia; order Lachnospirales; family Lachnospiraceae; genus Mediterraneibacter. Next base: position 3,922 of record CAKNJS010000079.1, on the reverse strand, counting down.
TGCCTCCGTTCTTTCCCCGGAAGATCGTTTCTTCTGCATCTGCTTTTTCACCGTATGCATCAGAACATCTCCGTATCCTGCGGTTCTAAGATTCATTTCATACTGAGACAGCTTTGCCATTGCCGCACTTTCCAAAATATATGGAGTGTATATTTTCGAACAGTTTCTCAGAATATCATATAATCCGTCTATACAGTCTCCCAGATCCAGTATAAGCACTTCATAAATGCACTTTTCGAGGATCTGTCCAAACAGATGAAGCCATTCATCTCCCTTGACAGCTCTTAAATCCATCTCATTTTTCATCGGCATAATATAATCCATACCGCCAAACTGCCCTGTCATCGAGCTGATCTTCAAGCCGTAATCCTGCCGTTCCTGTTTCATGCAGTAGAGAAGATCTCCAAGATCATGGTCTGTTTTTTCCGGGAGATAATATCCTCCGCCCGAATATCCTTCCAGATTGAGATAGAGAACCGGAATCTTTTCCGAAAGCTTCTGCCCCAGATTCATAGCAAATCTGGTCCTGCCGATTCTGTGAACCGGAGAATAGATTCCGATCATTCCTCTTGTCTTAATTTCCTCCCTGTTTTTTCCGACGCTGCTCTGTAATCCGGCTTCTTTACGTGTTCTGTGCTCCGGAGATCTGCTGCGGATCCCTCCTCTTATCTCGCTTATTATCTGTGCAGCCGTCTGATATCTGAAAACATGGATAACTCCTTTTTCCGGACCCGGGTCTTTGTTCTCCGTAAGGATGAACACATTCCTGATTCCGGGAGAATCTCTGATTTTCTCCCTGTATTCCTCTGCGATCAGTAATATTTCCGCACCGGATTTACCGATATATTCTTTCATCCGGTCAGGATCATGAAAAAGGTGAAACTGATATTCACTCAGCCGTTCCGACAGTATCTTAAACAGATGTTCTATATACTCTTCCTGAACATCACAGACTACAAAACTGCTTGATACATTTCTTATTTTTTCTTCTGACATAATCTGAATTTTGCCGCGAGCTCATGCAGCACGAATAAAGATAATGACAGCCGGATTTTCTTTAAACCGGCTTATTGACACCGAATGCTTTCCCTCAAAAGCTGGTGTGACATCAGGTGAATTCCTGTTGTGTAAGACGCATTATAAACGGCGGATTTTAATTTGTCTATACCCCAAATTAAATCCGCCGATTTTTGTAAAAAACTCACAAAATCTGATAACACATAATCCCGTAAAGAAGCCCGACGCCCGGAATTCCAAGGGTTCCGGATGTCAAAAAGGAGACCGCGTTTAATCCCACATTAATTGAAGAATCAGGCGGGATCACATACTGATTAATAAAAAATATCAGAGCCATTCCTATGGCTGCACGCACAAAAAAATGTGTCACAGCCGACATAATTTTTTTACCCAAATGATCCGCAACCTTTCCTGACATCCTCGTATCACCAGAATAAAATACAGACTGTCCGGTGATACATCCTGATACAGTTTATTCCGGATGCGGACGATTTATTCCCTGTCCGACAGCCATTCGTCCGCAGCTTTTTCCGCAGCCGCGCGGGAATAATTCCACTCCCGCAGAGACATACTCTGATTCTCTCCGCTTATCTCTTTAAAATAGTTTTCTACATCTATTGCCAGACCGCTGTCGTACATATCATGGACATCGATGCAGGCAATCTCGCCGGCCGCATCCTCTGACAACCCGTACATCAGGTAGTACAGATCCATTTCTTCTGTCTCCTGTGCATTTTGGATATTATACCGCGCGATCAGTGCATCCGGATGACTGAAAGAAAACAGGATATAGCAGACAGACACAACCGCAGTGATATAGCGGAACAGCATGAAATCTTTTCTGAAGACACTGTATATCACGCCGAAAAATATGATCATGAGAACTAGAAGGAACCAGAGGACCAGCACTCTCAAAAAGCTGAGATCATATTCATTCACATAAAGCACCATGCGGTATGAAGCTGAAAGGATCATGATGCAGGTGCATACGGAAATTACAGTGAGCAGTATCTTCAATATCCTGTTATCCTCAAATATTTTTGCACATACAAGTACTGTTATGAAGTTGATAATGCTGACAAATAAAAGCTGCCAGAATCCCTGATGTGCATACTGTGAATAAGTGACTCCATCCGGCAGGCCTGAATCCAGTCTGAGAAACAGAAACAGTATCTGAATTCCCGAGTAGAATACATATACCGCAGCCATGATCCCTGTAAAAGTTATTCCCGTGATATAATTGGATGTTCCCGCTTTTTTCACATCCGCTCCGCCCAGATTCAGTCTGAAAAGTCCGGCAAAAAAAGCATAAAGCGCAGTCATGCCGAAGATAAATGTTACAATGATTCCGATAATAGTTCCAAAGTCGATCTCCCGCATAAAGCGGAACGGATTCAGAAAGCGGAAAAGTCTGTTGAAAACCTGTAAAAAGATTTCATCTGACATCATGAGCAAAGGCATTACAATGATGAGCATCAGCACGGCTGCCAGTATTCCGAGAAGTACAGGACCGGCATTTTTCCATTTCTTTTTCCGGACACCGGTATTTTCTCCGGTAATATTCCCATTTTCACCTGCCTTGCCGGCATCGTTCCTGACTTCGGCATTTTTTCCACTTCCGTGGAAAAGTTCCCCCGCGGATATAAGCCATGTCCACAGCATAATGAAAAACTTTTTCACATACTCGGTAAATCCCCACTCACTGTCCTTATATAACTGGTGAGCCATCGCCATCATAAAGAGAAGGATGATCCCCGCACTGTTGAAAAAATGGAAAAATCCGCTGTCCGTCAGCACCGTTGATATTCCAAGCAGCAGAATTCCTGCAAAATATCTCAGCGTTCCTTTCTGAAATGTTATCCCTGCTTTTTTGAGAAAAAGCACGGAAAACCAGAGCGAAACAACCGTGATCACCGGAAATGTAATGCCGGATAAATTCCGGTACAGGCAGAAAGTAAACACTCCCCCGTATACTGTGCTCATGCCCAGAAACCATTTTCTGTTTTCCCTCATCCTCTGAAGAAAAATGCTATCCATTTTCATCCTCCTTTACATACTCAAGGATATCTCCCGGCTGACAGTCAAGAGCCTTACATATGGCGTCCAGTGTGGTAAACCGCACTGCTTTCGCCTTGTTATTCTTTAATATAGACAGATTCGCCATAGTAATATCTACTTTATTTGCAAGCTCTGTCACACTCATTTTTCTCTTAGCCATCATGACATCAAGGTTCACTACAATTGCCATTTTTATCCCCTCCTATATCGTCAGATCATTCTCTTCCTTACAGCGTACTGCTTCAGAAAAGACCATGCTCAGAACATGACTGAACAGTCCCGCTATAAAGAATGTAAGGATGATGATAAATGTTGCCGGTGTAGGAAGTATGAATACCTTAATAATAAACAGCACTGCAATAACAAATGCAGATTTTCCCATCACTTTAAGACTTTCCGTATTGCTGTCCACAAAGCAGTTTCTTTCAAAGACTGTGGTTATCATCTTTTTCAGCCGCCATACAATGAGAAGACCGCAGACTCCGGATAAGAAAAAGATGACCAGCATTGAAATATAATGCTCCGCAAAATCGGCAGAGTAGTATTTTCCCGCAAGTTTCAGAGTATATGGCAGAGAAACTGCCACAAGGATACCCGAGTAAAACATGAAATTCAGCAGGTATTTTGTGAAGATGATAATTCTTTTCTGACCCATAACGACCTCTCCTTTAAATCCATTTACATAATCTGGCTTCTGCTCGTATTATATGTCTTCTCAATATTATTTGTCAATATATTTTTATTGTTTTTCGATAAATTAAGATTGTATTTCGATAAGAAAAACCGCCTGACGGTAAATAGCAAGCCGAGAGTCCCGTTTGTAATCCAAAACTCCCGTTTTGTAATT
>CAKNJS010000078.1 GCA_930986645.1 uncultured Lachnoclostridium sp. | reverse complement strand
CTGAAGAAGATATACGGTTATAAAATAAACAGCTACTGGAGTAACATCTCTACAGTAGACGCGTATTATCGGACGAATATGGATTTCCTGAAACCGGAAGTCCGCAAATACTTCTTTAAGGAACTTCCGAGCGTTTATTCCAAGGTGAGCGATCAGCCGCCGGCAAAATACAATCCCGGCGCGGTTGTGAAAAACAGCCTTGTAGGAAGCGGAAGTATCATCAACGGCACCGTCGAGAATTCCGTGATCTTTAAAAAAGTATTTGTGGGAAATAACTGTGTGATCAAGAATTCCATTATTCTGAATGATGTATACCTTGGGGATAATACTTACATTGAGAACTGCATCGTTGAAAGCCGTGATACTATCAGGGCCAACACAAGGCACGTCGGAGAAAATGGTGTGAAAGTCGTAGTTGAAAAAAATGAACGATATGCATTATGACCTTGTACTGGGAAAATGACTGCAGGGCCGTAAAGGGAGGATATGAGACTGGACATTTGAGACTTGACATATAAAGAGAAAGACAGGCCCCGCAGGTAATGCAATAGAGAAAGGAGACCTGGAGAGTATGCAGATCACAGATGTACGTGTTCGCAAAGTTGCGAAAGAGGGAAAATTAAAAGCCGTGGTATCTATCACGATCGATGATGAGTTCGTGGTTCATGATATTAAGGTGATAGAGGGAGAAAAGGGAATGTTTATCGCTATGCCGAGCAAGAAAGCTCTGGACGGCGAATACAGAGACATCGCACATCCGATCAATTCCGCTACAAGAGAGAGAATACAGACAACAATCCTCAATAGATATGAGGAATCACTGGAAGAGGAAGAACCGGTTGTGGTTGATGAGATGTAAACAGGAAGGGCGAAGGAAGCCCGGAATATAAAAAGCGGGAAAAATGAATATGGAAAAGTAAAGGATCAGGCTGCCTCATCGGGATGATGGGGCAGCCTGATTGTGTACAGAAAGAAATAGTATATATGACGGACTTTATATTTCCTTTTGCGCTGACAGATCAAACACCATCGTTTCTCCGCTTTTCGGGTGCCTGAATTCGAGCCGGTATGCACATAATTTAAGAGTATCTGTACTAAAAGGAGCCTTTGTTTCACTTCTGCCGTACTGCTGTCCATACTTCCGGTCTCCGATCAGCGGACATCCTATATGAGCCATCTGCACCCGGATCTGATGGTGCCGTCCGGTATCCAGCCGGATCTTCACTAGTGAAGTGACAGAGCCGGACTCTTCACAAGTTTCTTCTACCCGGTAGTGAAGCCTTGCCAGCTTTGCGCCGGGCGTTTCTTTTGTGCAGATGCGGGAGGTGTTGGTGCGTCCGTCCTTAACCATGCAATCTTCCAGTGTGCCTTCGGCCGGTTCGGGAACACCGGCTGTTATGGCGCGGTAATATTTAGCGAAACCGGAGGATGTAAGCTGACGGTTCAGATCTTTCGCGGCAGCAGGCGTTTTGGCAAATACGAGCAGCCCTTCCACCGGCTGGTCGAGACGGTGGATCACAGCGAGATAAGGCGCTTTGTTCCTGTTGCCGGCGGTATTTGTGCCGGCTAGATAATTTCTTAACAGGTTTACCATATCGGCTGCGGTTATCCGAGCGCTCTGAACCGGCATTCCGGCAGGTTTGTGACAGACGAGGATGTGAGGATCTTCATATATAATAAGTGTCTTGATGTCCGGTTTCATTGTTTCTGTTCCTTTCTTGACTTTTATACAGGCAGCGACTAAACTGATTATTATATAAAATAATTGAGAGGTCAAGCTTTTTAAGGAGGCAGTTCATGATAAATAACGACTGGGAAAGATTCGGGGACGAGATACGCAGGACGATACAGAATGCGGTGGACAGCAGGGACTTCAGCAGGCTGAACCAGACTGTCTCGGACACTATCGGAAAAGCGATGGACACAGTATCCCGCGGGATGAAAGGCGCACAGACCGGCGACGGCAGGTTCGAAAATAACGCAAGGCAGAATAACTCAGACGCAAGGGGAGCGGCAGGGGTTAATATGGACAGCGTATTCGGAAATAATCCGGCTGCTTGGAAAAACAAATATAATACGGGGCGCCCGGATGCCGGCAGCCGGACGCAGCAGCAGGCGGCATCTGCTCCGAAGAAGATTCTTTATCTGAAAGGGACATCCACAAGGATCGGCGGGATATTTCTGGCAGTGACAGGGTACTTTTTTACAGCCGGATCAGTTATTTTTCTGCTGTTTCTGGCATTGGGAGCTGCAGCGGCAGGACTGGATATTGTTCTGAAGACAGCGATGATAATATTCGGGCTGTTTGGAATTGCCTTTCTTATCATGGCTCTGGCGGGCACAAATATGGTATGTTCGGTGGGACGGTTCCGGAAATATGTCAAGGTAATCAAAGAGAGAGAATACTGTGATATAAAAGAGCTTGCCCAGAAAACAGGGCGGTCCGTAAAAGCAGTGGTGAAAGATCTGAAGAAGATGATCAGAAAGGGATGGTTCCGTCAAGGCCATCTGGACGAGCAGGGGACATGTCTGATGACCAGCAATGAAGCTTACAACCAGTACACTGCCCTGATGGAAAGGACGAAAAAAGAGAAAGAAGAGCGTGAGGCAGCTGCGGCAAAGCAGCAGGAAGAGTTCTCGAAACTTTCTCCCGAAGTGCAGAAGATTGTTCAGGCCGGAGATGAATACGTGAGAAAGATCCGCGAGGCAAACGATGCAATTCCGGGCGAGGAAATATCTGCAAAAATATCAAGGATGGAAATGCTTGTAGACCGGATCTTTGACCGGGTGGAGGAACATCCGGAATCAATCGATGATATCCGGAAACTGATGGAATACTATCTCCCCACAACGATCAAACTTCTGGACGCGTATGAAGATCTGGATGCACAGCCGGTTCAGGGAGAAAATATTGTTACAGCCAAGCGGGAAATCGAGAAAACGATAGATACGCTGAATACAGCATTTGAAAAACTTCTGGATGATCTGTTTCAGAACACGGCGTGGGATCTGTCCTCTGATATTTCCGTACTGCAGACAATGCTGGCACAGGAAGGACTGACAGAGGACGGCCTGAAAAGTGCAGGGAAGAATATTTAAACGGATTGAAGCAGATGACAGCCGTCCGCTTTTCATATCACAGATTAAAAAAATAAATGGAGGAAAACAAAATGGGCAATGATTTTCAGGATGTAAGCACAGCACCTACACTGACTCTGGATCCGTTCCAGACACAGGAGACAAAGCAGCCGCCGGCAGAAGAGAAGAAAGAAGAACCGGCATTAGATGACAGCATTCTTACGGACGAAGAACGCAGGACGGTGGATGCATTTGCCCAGCAGATCGATCTGACCAATTCCACAATGGTACTGCAGTACGGAGCGGGAACCCAGAAGAAGATGGCGGATTTTTCGGAAGACGCACTCAATAATGTACGCTCGAAAGATCTCGGGGAAGTGGGAGAACTCTTGAGCGGCGTGGTAAAAGAGCTGAAAGGATTCGATGAGGAGGAAGAAAAGGGCGGAATCTTCGGGCTCTTTAAGAAAGCATCCAATAAGATCGATTCCATGAAAGCAAAGTATGCCAAAGCCGAGGCTAACGTCAATGAGATCGTGAAAGTGCTTGAAAAGCATCAGGTACAGCTTATGAAGGATACTGCGCTTCTGGATAAGATGTACGAGCTGAACCTGACATATTTTAAAGAATTGTCCATGTATATCCTTGCCGGTAAAAAGAAGCTGGCCGAAGTAAGGAACACTCAGCTCAAGGAGCTTCTGGACAAAGCAAAGCTGTCCGGCCTTCCGGAGGATGCGCAGGCTGCAAAAGATCTGGATTCGATGTGCAATCGTTTTGAGAAGAAGATCCATGATCTTGAACTGACACGGATGATCTCGATCCAGACAGCTCCCCAGATCCGGCTTGTCCAGAACAATGATACACTGATGGTGGAGAAGATCCAGTCAACTATCGTCAATACCATTCCGCTGTGGAAGAGCCAGATGGTGCTGGCCCTCGGCGTAGAGCATTCCGCACAGGCGGCTGCTGCGCAGAGGGAAGTGACGGATATGACTAACGAACTTCTGAAGAAGAATGCGGAGAAACTGAAGATGGCAACCATCGACACGGCAAAAGAGTCCGAGCGCGGCATTGTGGATATGGAGACGCTCAAAGTAACGAATGAATCCTTGATCTCTACACTGGATGAGGTTATGAATATCCAGAGGGAAGGACGCCAGAAGAGGGCTGAGGCAGAGGAAGGCCTGCGGAATATGGAGCAGGAACTCAAAGCAAAGCTGCTGGAGATTCAGGGATAAATCTGTCTGTTTATTACAGGCGGAAGAGTGGTGTCAGAATAACAGCCGGTTGACATACCGCGTGATTTCGGTTACAATCACAGTTACGGACAGCGATGAACGGGATTAGTATATACGGAAAAATGCTACAGAGAGAAGGCGGATGGTGCGAGCCTTTTGCAGGACTGTATAGAACCGGCCCGGGAGCTTCTGCATGAAAGTGCAGCGTATGTACCGCGTTAAGGACGAAAGAGTGAACTGCGCAGGCGCAGTTAATTAGGGTGGTACCGCCGGGATATCCGGTCCCTTGTTATGAGGGACACAAGATGTCCCGGCGTTTTTTTATGAAGAAACGCATTTAGAAAATGTGTAAAGGAGAAGAAAGATGGCAAAGGAAAAGAAACTGGTACAGTCTATTACATCCAGAGATGAAGACTTCGCTCAGTGGTATACAGATGTTGTACGCGAGGCGAAGCTGTGTGATTATTCGGGCGTAAAAGGATGTCTGAATTATCTGCCGAACGGCTATGCGCTGTGGGAGAATATTCAGGCGGATCTTGACAGACGTTTTAAAGAGACCGGAGTGGAAAATGTATATCTTCCGGTCCTGATCCCGGAGAGTCTGCTCCAGAAAGAAAAAGATCATATCGAGGGCTTTGCTCCCGAGGTGGCATGGGTGACACACGGCGGAATGGAGCCGCTTCAGGAGCGTTTCTGCATCCGCCCTACATCTGAGACTCTGTTCTGCGATGTGTGGAGCAAGACGGTGCAGTCCTACCGCGACCTTCCGAAGGTGTGGAACCAGTGGTGTTCTGTTCTCCGCTGGGAGAAGACTACAAGACCGTTCCTCCGCTCCAGAGAGTTCCTGTGGCAGGAGGGGCATACGATCCACGCGACATACGAGGAAGCGGAAGAGCGTACAAAGATGATGTGGGAAGTCTACAAGAGCTTTGTAGAAGATGACCTCGCAATTCCGGTTGTTGCAGGACGCAAGACAGAGAGCGAGAAATTTGCCGGAGCTCAGGATACTTACACGATCGAGGCGCTGATGCATGACGGACAGGCGCTTCAGTCTGCGACAAGTCATTTCTTCGGAAATGCATTCCCGGATGCGTTTAATATCAAATATGCAGATAAGAATAA
>CAKNJS010000077.1 GCA_930986645.1 uncultured Lachnoclostridium sp. | reverse complement strand
ATCCTGTATGTGGTATACAGGATTGCAGACCGATACGCGGACACTTTTTGAGAAAACAGGCAGAGAATGGAGGGAATGGATGATGAAAAGGCAGACAAAAAATTTGATAGAGGAAAATGATATTTTATGCGAGCAGCTATCAAAGGAAGCGAATGATGTACTGAGAAATATGACAGGATATATCCAGCGCTTTGGAATCAGCCGCTATGAGCGGGAAAAAGTGCGGCAGGATATCGCAGAGATGATCCTGGAGGGAGAGAAAAGGGGAATCCCCGTCAAAAATACGATCGGTGAGGACTACCAGGCGTTCTGTGACAGCGTACTTGCGGAGATGCCGAGAATGTCGTCCAGAGAAAAATGCCTGAACGTCATAAGAGATATCTGTATTTTCCTGGCAGTGTGGCTTCCGTTCTGGGTGCTTCAGTATGGCGGAAAGGACGAAACAGTCAAGGTTACCAGCGGAGGCGCAGCATGGGCGTTTCTCGTATTTGCCACAGGATATGTATACAGCTGGATCATGTCAAGGCAGATTTTTAAAAAGCATATTGCGTACCTGCTGACCGGAGGCGTGTTTATCGTGATCGTGCTGGCAGGGAAAGTCCTTACGAAGTTCGGATATGTATTATTTCCTGCTCCTGTATATATAGTCGCGGCGGCAGAGGTCATCCTGATCATCGTATGTGTGGTTCTGAGCCGTATTGTGGATCAGGATTACAAAACACTGTAACAAGACTTCCGAATGGAAGGAAATCTCTGTATCGAAAAAGGTCCGGCGGCAGGGGCAGGCTGACAGGCATACATATGATGACAATATTATTAAAGATATATTACAATATTGACTTTAATAAAATTCAATGTTATATTTAATTATATTAAAGGAGGTGCTCTCATGGCCATAGAGATCGTGCCGGAATGGATGGTAAATCTTGACCCGGAAGATGTAACATTTATCAAGAATTTCCTTCTTGCCTCCGGTTCTCTCAAGGAGATCGCGAAGCAGTACGACGTGACTTATCCGACAGTACGGCTGCGTCTGGATAAGCTGATCCAGAAAATCAGGATCAGCGAGGATGTGGAGAGCGAGCCGTATATCGCACTGATCAAGCGTCTGGCGGTCAATGAGAAGCTGGATCTGGAGACGGCGAAGCTTCTGATCGGGGAGTACAAGAAGGAGCGGAGAGGAGGAACATAAATGGCAATAGGTACCGCAATGATTTATATATCTCTGATTGTCATACTGGCGGTCTATGTGGGAGGCATTCTTCTGCAGATTTTTCTTTCAAGGCGGGAGAGCTGGTGGCCGGGGCTGCTCCTGCCGCTGCTTACTTTTCTGTATTCACTGCTGGCTGTATTCAGCGTGGTGATCACGGACTCGATGGGCGGCTGGGAGATATTTACAACGATCGCTGCAGCATTTATCACGGCAAATATCCCCACGATCGTATTGCTTGCTATTTATTTTGCCTGCAGAGAGAAGAGAAAGCGCAGACGGGAACTGGAGAAGATGAAGCTTCAGGATCTGAATTAAGTGAGATACGGTATACAGATAAACGTAAACAGCAGGCGGGACCGCCCTTTTGGGACTGGTCCTGTCTGCTGTTTTGATGATGTAAATCATGGATAGAAGTCTGCCGGCCGGCTGAGAGGATGCGGACGCCGCCTGATTATTTTGCCTGCTTCCAGTAATTCGGCTTAAAAATAATAGATGTCATGCAGGGCTTTGATACATCTGCCGGATGTGGTAAGATAGAAAAAGAAAATCGGGAATACGTCAGACGCAGCAAATGTCAAGGCCTTGTACAGAAAAAGAACTGGTATTTTTTGAGGGGTATAGTGCTTTTCAGAATCGGAGAACCTAAAAGTATAACACTTAAGAAGAGGTGAGCCGATGAGAGAAACATATTGGGACCAGTTCATGGCGACGGGCAGCGTTGAAGATTATCTTAACTATAAAATGAAGGCAGAGCAGTCCGGCGGCGGAGCGGGTCTGAAAGAGAAGCAGAGTGCTGCCGGGACCGGAAGCAGCCGGGAATCTGCAGGGATCCGGCAGAAGGAAATGTCCGCGGCGGGGAATACAGATTCTGACGGAAGGAAGGAACAATGTGAATCAGATCGTACTTACAGGGATGGTGCTTTCCACAGCGCCGGTTGGTGAATATGACAGAAGGGTCGTCATACTGACGAAAGAACAGGGAAAGATTTCCGCGTTTGCGAAGGGGGCGAGAAGACCGAACAGCCCCCTTGTCGGCGCGGTGAATCCATTTTCTTTCGGAGAGTTTACCATGTATGAAGGCAGGACATCATACACGATTCAGTCAGCAAGTATCTCCAACTATTTTGCCGAGCTCAGAGAAGATGTGATCGGAGCTTACTATGGCTTTTATTTTCTCGAGTTTGCCAGTTATTATACAAAAGAATTCAATGATGAGAGGGAAATGCTGAAGCTGCTCTACCAGACAATGCGGGCGCTGATCAATCCCCATATCCCGAATCTGCTCATACGGTACATATTTGAACTGAAAGCACTGTGCATCAACGGACAGGCGCCTCAGGTGTTCCAGTGTGTCCAGTGCGGGAGCACAGACAGGCCGGCTGTGTTCAGCGCAGCCAAGGGCGGACTCGTATGCAGTGAATGTGATGGGGATGTGATCGACGGTATTGTCCTCGATAACTCCACTTTATATAGCATGCAATATATTGAGAGCAGTAAAATAGAGAAACTTTATACATTTACAGTGACGGATAAAGTGATGGACCAGCTGGGGAAGGTCATGAAGCGGCTGACGGAAAGGTATGTGGATAAGAAGTTTAAGTCACTGGAGATACTGGAGACGCTGCTGTGAACAGGGGAAAATATAAAGATAAAATGCGGGATTTTCATTTATGAGAGTTCCTATTATAAGCAATATGGGAGGATATGGAGACAGGAAATGGAAATCCCCTTTCAAGTGGAGGGAAATACCTTGAAAAAACAGCATGCAGCCGTTATAATAAGTACCGATTAAGATGAAATTAAGAATGTGAGGAACATAAAATGGTTGAAAAGACAATGGATAAGATTGTGGCGCTTGCAAAATCAAGAGGATTTGTGTATCCCGGTTCCGAGATCTACGGTGGTCTTGCGAATACATGGGATTACGGCAACCTCGGCGTGGAGCTGAAGAATAATGTGAAAAGAGCATGGTGGAAGAAATTCGTTCAGGAGAATCCCTACAATGTAGGCGTTGACTGCGCGATCCTGATGAACCCGCAGACATGGGTGGCTTCCGGACATCTCGGCGGATTCAGCGATCCGCTGATGGACTGTAAAGAATGTCATGAGCGTTTCCGCGCAGATAAGCTGATCGAGGATTACTGTGAGGAGAAGGGCATCGAGCTGGAGGGCTCTGTTGACGGATGGTCTCAGGAGCAGATGACTGCATTTATCGAAGAGCATCAGATCCCGTGCCCGACCTGCGGAAAACACAATTTTACGGATATCCGTCAGTTCAACCTGATGTTCAAGACATTCCAGGGCGTAACGGAAGATGCGAAGAATACAGTGTATCTCCGTCCGGAGACCGCGCAGGGAATCTTCGTAAACTTCAAGAACGTACAGCGTACATCCAGAAAGAAGCTTCCGTTCGGTATCGCTCAGATCGGAAAATCCTTCCGCAACGAGATCACACCGGGTAACTTTACGTTCCGTACAAGAGAGTTTGAGCAGATGGAGCTTGAGTTCTTCTGCAAGCCGGATACAGACCTTGAGTGGTTCGACTACTGGAAGAGCTTCTGCCTGAACTGGCTGTCCTCTCTCGGCCTGAAAGACGAGGAAGTACGCTACCGCGATCACGACAAAGAGGAGCTTTCCTTCTACAGTAAGGCAACTACGGACGTGGAATTCCTCTTCCCGTTCGGATGGGGCGAGCTGTGGGGAATCGCTGACCGTACAGATTACGACCTGACACAGCATCAGAACGTGTCCGGCCAGGATCTGACTTATTTTGACGATGAGACAAAAGAGAAATATATTCCGTACGTGATCGAGCCGTCTCTGGGCGCTGACCGTATGGTGCTTGCATTCCTCTGCAGTGCATACGATGAGGAAAATATCGGAACAGAAGAGAAGCCGGATATGAGAACCGTCCTTCACTTCCATCCGGTGCTTGCTCCGGTGAAGATCGGCGTGCTGCCGCTCTCTAAGAAGCTGGCAGAAGGCGCAGAGAAGATCTACACAGAGCTCAGCAAGTATTACAACTGCGAGTACGATGACCGCGGAAACATCGGAAAACGCTACCGTCGTCAGGACGAGATCGGTACACCGTTCTGCGTGACTTACGATTTTGAGTCTGAAGAGGACGGAGCTGTGACCGTCCGCGACAGAGATACGATGGAGCAGGAGAGAGTGAAGATCGAAGATCTGAAAGCATATTTCGAGAAAAAGTTCGAGTGGTAATTTTATTCGGGGACGTAGTGAAATGCAATTTCACTACGTCCCCGAATAAAGATAGCTATGTCCCGAAATGCAGTTTGCTGTGTCCCTAAATGATGTAATCTGTGTCCCGGATTGAATTTTGCCCTGTCCCAGAGTGCCGAAAGGAGTGATGGGATGCCGCGGGCTGCACGAATGAAAAGCAGTACAAATCTATATCATGTAATAGGACGTGGAATTAACAGCGAACGCATTTTTAATCAAACGAGGGAGAAAAATAATTTCAAAAGACTTCTAATAAAGTATCAGGAAAAGTACGAAGTTGAAATATATTCTTATGTGGTCATGTCTACTCATTTTCATCTTTTACTTCGTGCTGATCTAAAAGTTATGTCAGGTTATATGGCCAGTGTCTTGGCAGAATTCGCCGAATATTATAACTATAAACATAATCGCAATGGTCATGTTTTTCAAAATCGATTTAAAAGTGAATGTGTTGAAACAGCACAGTATTTCTGGAATTGCATGAGATATATTCATATGAATCCAGTAAACGCAAATATCGTAAAAAATCCCCTGAAGTATAGATTTTCAAGTTTAAAAGAATATGAAACGGAAAAGAACCAGATAATACATCCGAACGCAATAAATGTATATAGATCAGAGTTTACAGATTTTCAGGATTATCTTGAATTTCACAGTAAAGGCTTAAAGTATGTATTTATCGACATCCCTGAAGAAGTATTAGCCCAACAGCAAAAACAAGCTTTGGCTGTGATCGCCCAGGAGGCGCATCTGCTGGGATTGGAAACACCGAAAGAAATTATCGAAGATACTGCGCTGCGTGAAAAATATAAGAAAAGACTGCAGGGAGAACTATCGATTTCTAAAAGAAAAACAGAGAGATTGTATCGGTATGTAAAAAGATGTATAATGGGAAAATAGTCAAAAAGGGACAGGGCAAAATTCAATCCGGGACACAGTGAAGTTTAATCGGGGACGTAGCTGAATTGAATTTTACTACGTCCCCGAAG
>CAKNJS010000076.1 GCA_930986645.1 uncultured Lachnoclostridium sp. | reverse complement strand
CTGGATGAATCCATCTCCATTCTCTCCGTCCAGTACGGCAAAAAGCTGTTAAACGGAGACAGCACCGCCCTTTCCTCATTGAAGGAGGAACTCAAAGTCCTGCGCAGGAAAAAGACAGATCTGCTTGTTTCAGCAGGATTTCCGCCGGACTACCTTGAACCTGTCTATGACTGTCCGGACTGTAAGGATACCGGATATATCGGGAATCAGAAGTGTCACTGCTTTAAAAAAGCTATTATACAGCTTTTATATGATCAGTCGAACATCAAAGAATTTCCCACAGAGGCATCTTTTGAACATTTCAGACTTGATTTTTATCCCTCTTCACTTTATGATAAAACAACCGGGCGCAGTGCCCGCGCCATGATGGAAGACACCCTCAGGATCTGCCATCGTTTTATCGACACTTTCGGAAAAGATTTTCAGAATCTGTTTTTCTACGGCAGTGTAGGCGTGGGTAAGACTTATCTGTCCACCTGCATTGCCCGCGAAATAATGGAGAGGGAATATTCTGTCGTCTATTTTTCTGCACCACAGCTTTTTAACACTCTTGCGCGGACTAAGTTTGACAAAAACGATGTGGACTCCAAAAATATGGCGGAATATATTTATAACTGCGATCTGCTGATCATTGATGATCTCGGCAGCGAATACACCAACGCCTTTATTACCGCACAGTTTTTTACCTGCATTAACGAAAGGCTCATACACAGGAAATCAACGATCATCTCAACGAACCTGTCTCTGGAATCAATCGCAGATCTTTATACAGAGCGTTCCTTTTCCAGAATCACAAGCAACTATGCATTGTTGAAGATCATCGGTGATGATATACGTATCAGGAAAAAGTTAGAACACAGGGAGGAACATTAATGGTACGCCGAACAGAAAGAATCTTAGAAAACATACCCGTAGGAAGTCTCGGACTCATCTCACTTGCAGGATGCGAAGAACTTGGGAAAAAAGTAGATGATTACCTTGTAGCATGGCGTCATGAAAGCGCTCATGAATATAAGGACGACATCGCATTTTCAGGATATGAGAAAGACACTTACCTGATCAACGCTAAAGTGCCGCGTTTCGGTTCAGGAGAAGCGAAAGGTATTATCAATGAATCCGTACGAGGCAAGGATCTCTATCTGATGGTAGACGTATGCAATTACAGTGTCACATATTCGCTGACCGGCAAGACCAACCATATGTCGCCGGACGATCATTTTCAGAATCTGAAGAGGATTATCGCGGCCATCGGCGGAAAGGGACGGCGCATCAATGTTATTATGCCGTTTCTGTACGAAAGCCGTCAGCACAAGAGAAATTCCCGTGAATCTCTCGACTGCGCCCTCGCGCTTCAGGAGCTTGTAAGAATGGGTGTTGAAAACATTATCACCTTTGATGCACATGATCCGAGAGTGCAGAATGCAATACCGCTCAGCGGTTTCGAAACAGTTGCGCCCACTTACCAGTTTATAAAGGGCCTTCTCCGTACTGTCAAAGATCTCAAAATCGACAGCGAACATATGATGGCAATCAGCCCGGATGAGGGAGGTACTAACCGCGCCATCTATCTTGCGAACGTACTGGGTCTGGATATGGGTATGTTCTACAAGCGCCGCGACTATACTCAGATTGTCAACGGCCGTAATCCGATCGTAGCCCATGAGTTCCTTGGCAGCTCCGTAGAAGGGAAAGACGTGATCATCATTGACGACATGATTTCCTCCGGTGACAGCATTATCGATGTAGCTACCGAACTGAAACGCAGAAAAGCAAAAAGAATCTTTGCTGCAGCTACATTCGGCCTCTTTACAAACGGACTCGATAAATTTGATAAAGCCTATAATGACGGCATTATCTCCGGAATCCTGACCACCAATCTTATCTATCAGACACCGGAGCTTCTTTCCAAGCCGTACTATATTAACTGTGATATGAGCAAATACATCGCTCTTATCATCGATACGCTGAATCATGACGGCTCGATCAGCTCGATCCTGAGTCCGAACGAAAGAATTCAGAATGTACTTCGCAAATACAAAAACGGAGAGCCGGTATAACCGGCTCTTCTTAAATATTATATTCAGTCTGCTAAAAACCATGAAGAAAAAACTCTTATCCGAAATTATTTTTACCATATGTATGCTTACCGCCGCCACTGCCATATCATTTGGCTTTTTTTATCTGGGGAATAAAAATATAGCGAATATTACAATAATTTACACACTTGCCCTGATACTCACGGCACTGTATACATCAGGATATCTGTTCGGGATCATCTCATCTCTGTTCTGCGTGATAGCGGTGAATTATTTCTTCTCCTATCCGTATTTCAGATTTAATTTTTCTCTGAACGGATATCCGGTAACTTTTATCGGAATGCTCGCGATCTCTCTGATCACCAGCGCAACTACTACTACGCTGAAACATCAGCAGCTGGCAATTGCCGAACGTGAAAAGAAACTGGTCGAGGCAGATAAGGAAAAACTGCGGGCAAATCTTCTGCGTGCAGTATCACACGATTTAAGAACACCTCTGACAAGCATCATCGGTTCATCTTCCTCCTATCTGGAAAATTATCAGGATCTCACCGAATCCGACCGTACCGAGCTTGTCTCAAATATAAGAGAATACTCTCAATGGCTTCTTAATATGGTGGAAAATCTTCTTACTGTTACACGCATCAATGATAACGCCGTGGACAAAGTAAAGAAATCGCCCGAGGTCGTGGAGGAAGTCGTGTCCGAGGCTATACTCCGCCTGCGCAGACGGCTTCCCGATATTAAAATACGTGTCAGCATGCCCAATAATTTTCTCATGCTGTCAATGGATCCGACGCTTATTGAACAGGTGCTGATTAACCTGATGGAAAATGCCTGTGTTCACTCGCAAAGTACCGATCCCATTGATCTTACCATAGCCGAATCACAGGATTCCATCTCCTTTACAGTCAGGGATTACGGCATAGGCATCAATGAGGAACAGCTCCCGTATATTTTCGAGGGACAGCAGACGGTATCAGAAAATGCTGACGGGCATAAAGGCATCGGCATCGGGCTGTCCATATGCAAAACAATCATTCAGGCGCATGGCGGGGAGATAACTGCCGTGAATCATTCCCGCGGGGCCGAATTCACTTTTACTCTTCCAAAAGAAAAGGAGGATAATGACAATGCCTAAATGTTCTGTCCTGATCATAGAAGACGAGAAAAATATACAGACTTTTATGGGGAAAGTACTCAAACGCCATGATTACCGTGTCCTGTATGCCGATACCGGCACACTCGGACTGGAATTAATCCGATCCCAGTGCCCGGATATCATTCTTCTCGATCTGGGGCTTCCTGATATGAACGGCGACGATCTCATCCGTGAAGTGCGGACATGGAGCAGTACGCCGATCATTGTAATTTCTGCGCGCACAGCTGAGCGTGAAAAGGTAATTGCTCTTGATCTTGGAGCTGATGACTATATCACCAAACCTTTCGGCACCTCCGAGCTTCTGGCCCGCATCCGTGCATCGCTCCGCCACAGCAACCGGCTGCACACGGACAGCAGCCTCTATATCCGTCCCTACAAACACGGCGGCATGACACTGGATTTTTCCAAACGTCTGCTGCGCATAAATAATGATGAGGTGCATCTTACTCCCGTGGAATACAAAATTGTCGCCTATCTGGCTCAGAATTCCGGAAAGGTGATCACCTATTCCACTCTCCTCTCTAATGTATGGGGACCGTATGCTGACGGAGACAATAAAATCCTCCGTGTAAATATGGCTAATATCCGGCGCAAGATTGAGGATGATCCCGCCCAGCCGAAATATATCTTTACGGAAGTGGGCGTGGGATACCGCATGGCCGAAGATGAAGATGAATAGTCTCTGATATATAATTTAAATTTATAAAGGCATCCGCCGGAAACTCAATCCGGCGGATGCCTTTTATAATTCATTCTTTACTTTATTCTTCTGTAGTCTCTTCTGCTGCTTCTTCCGTTGTTTCAGTTTCCGATGTTTCTTCCTCTGCTGCAGGGCTTTCAGTATTTTCCCCTTCAACCGCAGCTCCGGCATTTACATCTTCTGCTGTATCTTCTTCTGAAGTACCATCAAGATCAAGTTCCAGCTCATCGTCCAGATTCAATTCCTGCTCCATATGCACGTCTGTATTCAGAGATACATCACGGTATTTCTTCATACCCGTACCAGCCGGAATATGTTTACCGATGATTACGTTCTCTTTCAGGCCTTTCAGATGGTCAACCTTACCCTTGATCGCCGCTTCTGTCAGCACCTTCGTTGTCTCCTGGAAGGATGCCGCCGACAGGAAGGAATCTGTAGCAAGAGACGCCTTTGTGATACCGAGCATGATCTGCTCTCCAACTGCAGGCTCTTTGCCCTCCGCTTCAAGCTGCTTATTCACATCCTCAAACTCGAGAACGTCAACCATTGTTCCCGGAAGGAATTCGGAATCGCCCTTCTCCTCCACACGGACTTTCTTCAGCATCTGGCGTACGATAACCTCGATATGTTTGTCGTTGATATCAACACCCTGCAGACGGTATACACGCTGAACCTCTCGGAGCATGTAATCCTGAGCCGCACGAAGACCTTTGATCTTCAGGATATCGTGCGGGTTTACACTACCTTCAGTAAGCTCATCTCCGGCCTCAAGCACAGCGCCGTCCTGAATCTTGATGCGTGATCCGTACGGAATGAGGTAAGCTTTGGATTCGCCTGTCTCGTCGTTTGTGACGATAACTTCGCGTTTCTTCTTTGTATCACTGATCGTTGCCTTTCCGGCAAACTCTGTGATGATCGCAAGTCCCTTCGGCTTTCTTGCCTCGAAAAGCTCCTCGACACGGGGAAGACCCTGTGTGATATCATCGCCGGCAACTCCACCGGTATGGAACGTACGCATGGTAAGCTGTGTACCCGGCTCACCGATAGACTGGGCAGCTACGATTCCGACAGCCTCTCCGACCTGTACGACCTCGCCTGTTGCCATGTTGGCGCCATAGCACTTCGCACATACGCCGTCCTTGCAGCGGCAGGTAAGGATTGTACGGATCTTAACCTTGCTGATCGGTTCTCCGCTCTCATCCACACCGTTCTTGATCACGCGCTCTGCACGGCGCGGTGTGATCATGTGGTTTTTCTTCACAAGCACATTGCCGTCTTTATCTTTGATATCCTCGCAGGAGAAACGTCCTGTAATACGATCCTGCAGGCTCTCGATCTCTTCGTTTCCATCGGTAAATGCGTGTACATACATTCCCGGGATCTCCTCATCCGGTCCAACGCAGTCCGTATCATGGATGATCAGCTGCTGGGATACATCTACCAGACGTCTTGTCAGGTAACCGGAATCGGCTGTACGCAGCGCAGTATCGGACAGACCTTTACGCGCTCCGTGGGCTGACATGAAGTATTCCAGTACGTCCAGACCTTCACGGAAGTTGGACTTGATCGGCAGCTCGATGGTACGTCCTGTCGTATCAGCCATAAGACCACGCATACCGGCAAGCTGTTTGATCTGCTTGTCAGAACCACGGGCTCCGG
>CAKNJS010000075.1 GCA_930986645.1 uncultured Lachnoclostridium sp. | reverse complement strand
CTCGCTTTCAGGCTCCCTGTGAATGTTCCCGTCTGGGTGAGGAATCCGGGTCCGATGGCAGAAGTTGCCATCAGAAAGGCAGCGCCGATCAGGACGCTGAGGCTTTTTTTGTTTGTCTTTTCCATAATTTCTCATCCTTTCATATTAAGACTAATGGTTAAATTATAACGGAACGGGCGATTTTCGGCAATATTTTTCGAAATCATTGTTAAAAAATTGTTAATAAAAGAGCAGAATACCTCTCATAGATACTCTGCTCTGTGAAAAACTGTTCTATACAATAAAACTCAAACTATTATGATTCGAATGCAAGATCATATTTCACAACATCGATCACTGCTTTTCCGTCTGCGTAGAACAAAATTCCGTCTGCGGATAAATCCGTATACAAGGTCGCTGAAAGCACCTGCTCTCCGTTGTTTACAAATATCTCGACACTGAAATTATCCAGTATGATGCGCATTGTAATCCTGCCGTTTTCGCTGTTTACCCGGCTTCTGCGCTGATGAATGATCGCTCTTCTGGAGCCTGAAAACTTCCGGTCAACTTTCAGGATGGATTCGTGGGGACGGAAGCTGACAGCCGTATGGCATGTATCGTTCTGGGCAAAACGTACGGCAAACTTGCGGTACAGCTGCTCTCCTTCTGCCGGGCGCAGCGTCAGTTCCATATCGATCCGGCGGCCTTTCAAACTATCAAGCCGGATCACATCAGACACCTCCACATTTTCGTAACTCACTTTATTCGTCCGCATCTGTTCAAGTTCACGGACCGGCTTCTGGATCAGGCGTCCATTTTTCACGGAAAGTTCTCTTGGCAGGCTCATCTGACCGAACCATGGACGCTCCGGAGAATGCAGATTGCACGTATCCCAGTTCTGCATCCAGCCGATCATGATCCGCCGTCTGTCCGGCGCCGTCACGGTCTGCGGAGCATAGAAGTCGATTCCGTAATCGATTGCCTGATTCTTCTCTTCAATAAATGTATCTGTCTCGCTGTCGTAATTTCCTATAATGCATACGGTTCCATTTCCGTTATGGTATTCAAACCCCTGCGGAAGCATATCCTGCGGGCTGACAAGAAGGACCTGTTTGCCGTCCAGTTCAAAGAAATCCGGACATTCCCACATCCGTCCGAAACGGCCGTTATTGCTGATCAGTGTTTTTTCAAACTTCCACTTCAGGCCGTCTATGCTGCTGAAAAGAAGGATGCGCCCGTCTTTGTCCGGCGTACAGTTTCCTGCCACACAGCGGAATGTTCCGTCGGGTGCCCTCCAGATCTTCGGATCACGGAAATCGAATCTGCTTCCTCCTTCAGGGAGATCATTTTCATCAAGAACCGGATTACCTGAATATTTCACATAATCTGTCCCGTCTCCTATGGCAATGCACTGTCTCTGCACTTCTCTTGTACTTCCGTCCGGCTGAGTCTCTTTGACCACTCCGGTATACATCAGCATCTGTCTTCCGTCATCCAGACTGACCGCACTGCCTGAGAAACAGCCGTCCCTGTCATAATCTGTATCCGGAGCGAGTGCTGCCGGCAGATATTTCCAGTGAAGCAGATCGCTGCTCACCGCGTGTCCCCAGTGCATCGGTCCCCAGTGGGAATTATAAGGATGATACTGGTAAAACAGATGGTACTCTCCGTTATAATAAGAGAATCCGTTAGGATCATTCAGCCATCCCACCCGGGTCGACAGATGAAACGCCGGTCTCGGCACATCCTTTATCTGTCTTCCTCTCGTCTCTTCATATTTTCTTGCATCACGTAAAATCTGGCTCATGCGTCTGGTCTCCTTTTTGCATATTTTCTTTGTATTTTTTTAAATATATTAAACTGAACCGGATTACTCCGGGAGCTTCGCTTACGCCGTAGTTTCCCTGCGGATCAGAATCGGCGGAATGATCTTATGTACCGGCTCCTTTAAGGGGGCTGGTCTTCTTTTTTTCCGCTCCTCCATCTGGTCCGACAGTATTTTCATTGCTTCATTTGCGATCAGAGAAATCTGCTGTCCCACTGTGCTCATCGGAATAACAGCTTCTCTGGAAATCGGAGAATTATCAAAACCAATGATCTGATATGTTTCCGGAAGCTTTCCATTTTTCTGGAACAGGTAATTCAGCAGTACATTGGCATGGGTATCATTGGGCATAAAAATTCCTTTCTTCTTGTCCGGATACTTTTTCTCAAGAAGCGCCACAATTTCTTCTATTTTATTTCTGTTTTTTTCAAATGTGTTTCCCAGATGTGTCAGGATCAGTTCGTATGGAACATTGTATTCCTCGCATACATCTACAAAGCCTTTGATACGTCCTGAAGCCGGGGATGTGTCCGGAATATTGCCGTTTACATGGATCAGGATATCACAGTCACTCTTTCTCAGCAGACTGGCCGCCTGCACGCCGCCCATATAATTGTCTGTGTTGACGCTGGATATGTACCTGTCCTCTCTCTCGATCCCTACCACCGGCACATTATAAGATGCAAGCTCATCAGAGGGGATCGTCGGACTTAATACGATCATTCCTTCTATATTGTAAGCCATCAGCTCTTCAATATATTTTCTCTCAACATCCGCCTTTTCATTTCCTGCAAAAACAAGGAATTTATATCCATAAGTTTCATAAGTAGCAAGGATCTGATTCAGCATCTCTGAATAGTAGTGCATATAAAGATTCGGAATAATAAGTCCGATAAACTCTGTCCTGCCGCTGGCGAGGATCCTTCCCACCTTATTTTCCTTGTAATCAAGTGCATCCAGTGCATCGGCAATCTTCTGCTGGTTCTCCAAAGTCAGCGAATCCGGATCGTTAAAATATCTGGAGATCGTTGTTTTGGAAAATCCGGTATACTTTGCAATATCTGCAAATGTTACTTTCTTTGTCTTCATAATTGTTACGCCTCACATATTATGGATAGAACTGTGGTTTCTCAGGTAACCGTTCTATCTCTGAATGATTACAGTATATCAGAATGTGAATCAAAAAATCAATAAATAACCGGTTACTTAACCGGTAACACAACGGTTTCATATATAGATTCATCAATAAAAAGGAGGAGATGGAATGAAAAGACGATTGCTGTACCTGACGGTCACACTCTTCGCTGCGGCCTGTCTATCCGGCTGTCACCAGAAAGATCCTGAGCCGGGAGATATCGCAGGATATGACGAGGGCGAAGAGTATCTCTCCATATGGGTTCACTCAATCGAGGACACTGAGGAGGGTCAGGCTTACAAAGAATCGGTAGAAACTTTTAACGAGGCTTATGACGGACAGTATTTTGCAGACATTGAGTTCGTGCCGAGAAATGACAGCGGCGGCGGTTACTCTGATAAAGTAAATGCTTCCGTCATGGCAGGCGGACTGCCGGACGTCCTTACAGTAGACGGACCGAACATCTCTGCATACGCAGCTAACGGCATCATTCAGCCCTTGGCTGACCTGACAGAGGAAGAAGAAAGCGAATATCTTCCCTCGATCATCGAGCAGGGAACGGTAAACGACGACCTTTACGCCCTCGGTGTCATGGAGTCCAGCGTGGGATTCTACTATAATAAAGACATCATCGAGGAAGCCGGTATCGAGATCCCGGATGCCGACCATCCGTGGACATGGTCAGAATTCCTTGATATTCTCGAGGAGCTCAAACCGATCATGGATGAGAAAGGCGGTTACCCGCTTGACATGACATTCCCGGTGGGCGAGACAAGTATCTACTACTACGCTCCGTTTGTATGGTCCGGCGGCGGCGAGCTTGTCAGCGATGACGGACTGACCGTGGACGGTTATTTCAATTCGGATCAGACAAAAGCTGCTATGGAATATTTCCGGACCATCGTGGAAAAAGGCTATATGTCTCAGGCTCCTATTGATAATCTCTTTGAGAGCGGACGGGCTGCTTTCAAATTCGACGGAGCATGGGAAGTCAATACGATATACACAAGCTATCCCGACATCAATCTCGGAGTCGCTCCTTATATCGTCAGCGATAACTGGGATGGCGGAACCTATACGCCGACCGGCTCATGGGCAATTGCTGCATCCTCTGAAACAAAGGATATCGAAGGTGCTACAGAGCTTGTCAAATGGATGAGCGGTGTGGATAGTGGCATCCGTATCTGGAATATGACAAAGAACTTCCCGTCTACATATGAAGCTTTCGAGAATATCGATGTCTTCCAGACTGATGAAAACTACAGCGCTCTCTACAATCAGCTGAGTACTTACGGGCATCCCCGTCCGAAAACTCCGGTATATCCGCAGGTGAGCACCAGCTTCCAAGAGGTATTGGAAAGCGTGGCTCTGAGTGGAAAGGATGTGGATCAGGAGCTTGACAAAGCTGTGGAACGAATAGATCAGAAATTGGAACGTTATACGAGGGAATAAAATATGAAGAAAAAGAATTCAATCTTAGGAATGGCGTTTTTCGGGCCTGCACTTGTACTGCTGACACTGTTTTTATTCCTGCCGATGCTGCTTACACTCGGATTCAGTTTTACCGATTACTTCGCACTGAATCCTGAGCTGACGCATTTTGTGGGACTGGAAAACTACATAAATATTTTTAAAGACGACCTTTTTGTACAGTCATTTTTAAACACCGTAAAATTCGTTATCATAATCGTACCGCTTCAGTGTGGCGGCGCTCTTCTGCTCGCTCTGGCGATCAACAAAGCGGCGCACTGCAAGAAATATTTTAAAGTAGCGTTTTTCGTACCAGTAGTTATGTCTCTGGCTGTTGTATCCACACTGTGGATGCAGATCTACAGCCCGGAAGGTATTTTAAATACGCTGCTCGGAAACTTCGGTATCGACCCGCAGCCGTTTATCCACAGTGCCGATCAGGCACTTCCCTCCATCGCGATCATGAGTGTATGGCAGGGTGTCGGCTACCAGATGATCATCTTTCTGGGCGGTCTGCAGAACATCAATCCCGCGCTCTATGAGGCGGCTGAGATGGACCACGCAAGCGGCTGGCAGAAATTCAAAGATATCACACTTCCGGAACTGAAACCGCTGTGTATCTTCGTATTTATCACAGTCACGATCGGCGCGTTCCGTATGCTGGTACAGCCGATGGTTATGACAGGCGGAGGTCCTGATCATTCAACTTACACACTTGTGTACGACATTTATGAAACCGGTACAGTCAACTGGGAGATGGGTCTTGCATCCACAATGGCAATCGTATTTACCGTATTCGTCGTCATCCTGACGATCATCCAGAATGTACTGACTAAGGACAAGGAGGAGAGAAAACATGGTAACAAAAAAGCAAAAGCGAATTAACTGGATCCTTGTAGCTGTCCTGCTGGTGCTCTCGATCTTCTTCCTGTTCCCGGTCATCTGGATGCTTGCAAACTCCTTTAAGCCGGATGCAGCGATCACAGCGGACATGAATTCCATTGCGGCGTTTATCCCGCCGGCATTAAACGGAAACTTCTTTGACAACTATGTTTCCATCATCACGAATACAAGTTTCCTGAGATATATGGGTAACACACTTTTATACGCGGCGATTCTGATTGTCCTGAGCATTATCGTAAACGGCCTTGCCGGATATGCTCTTGCCAAGATCAATTTCCCGTTCCGCGATCAGTGGCTCATGAT
>CAKNJS010000074.1 GCA_930986645.1 uncultured Lachnoclostridium sp. | reverse complement strand
GGTATTTTACTACGTTTCCTGTCTTCCCGTAGCGCATTGACTATTATATTATAAGCTTTTACTAATGTCAACAACTTTTTTTATTTTTTTAATCTGTTTTTTATTTTCACAAGAAAATGTTCAGTCGAGATAGCGCTGATCATATGTAACGGTCCCGCCATCAGCAATCTCTATAAGCATATAACTGCCTTTTCTTCCCTCCTGACGCGGAAATGAAATACTTCCCGGATTGAGCAGCGTAATACCTTCTTTCTGTTCAAAGAACGGCTTGTGTGTATGTCCGTACATTATAATATCAGCTTTCCTCGCCCGTCCTTCTTCAAAAATGTATTCTGGATCAAGGGACACATAATATGCATGTCCGTGGGTGATAAACACTCTATATCTGTCCAGATAGAACTCTTCCTCCCGAGGCAGATCGCTGAAAAAGTCATTATTGCCCCTCACGATATGCTTTTCGCATTCTATCACAGCGTTTAAATAATCCTCGCCGCCCTCAACATCCCCAAGATGAATAAACACATCAATATCCCCTGCTTCACTCAAGGCACGGTCCAGATTCGCGTGTCTGCCGTGTGTATCACTGACAACTAATACTCTCATTATATATCCCCGCCGATTTTTTCCTTCAGAATCTCTCTCATGGCACGAAGCGCTTTACCCCTGTGGCTTAATTCATTTTTCTGTTCCGGGCTCATCTGGGCGGTCGTACAACCGTACTCCGGAACATAGAAGATCGGATCGTATCCGAATCCGTTATATCCTGCTGACTCTTCCGCTATTCTCCCCTCAATGGTCTTTCTTACCGTAGAGACCGTTCCATCCGGGAACACCGCCGCCACTGCGCATACAAACCTTGCCGTCCGCTCTTCCTCCGGAACGCCCTCAAGCCTGTCAAGAAGAATGCGGTTTTTAATATCATAGGAGGTGTCCTCTCCGGCAAATCTCGCAGAATAGATTCCCGGCGCCTTGTCCAGATAATCAATCTCAAGTCCGGAGTCATCGGCAAGCACTATATCATTTGTCAGCACCCGTGCAACGGAGCGGGCCTTGATCTCTGCATTCTCCTCAAAGGTCATGCCGTCCTCCACGATATCTATATCTACTCCCGCTTCTTTCATGGACAATATTTCGAGACCGAGATCTTTCAAAATCATCCGTATCTCTTTCATCTTATTTTCATTGCCTGTTGCAAAAATAATCCTTTTCTTCATCACTTTGTATATCCTCTATCTTTTCTGTCTGGGCGGACGCGGACCCGGATACTGATAAAAATAGGTCCTTATCATCCCGTTATATATCTTTCTGTTTTTATCCGCTTTTTTGCCGAAATATCTCTGCGCGTCATCATAACTTGTGATCATATATGCGGACCAGCTGTCCAGTCCGCGGAACGCCTCTCCAAACTCCCGGTAGATGCGCGGCAGTGTTTCTTTTTCTTCCAGCCTTTCTCCATAAGGAGGATTCGTAATGATAAAGCCGTATTTCTTCGGATGGCTTAAATCCTTCACCTCTCTCTGCTGGAAATGTATCAGATGAGCAACTCCCGCTTCTTCCGCATTTCTCCGGGCCGCGCGCAGCACTTCTGCGTCCGCGTCATAACCCTGTATGTCAGTCTCGATCTCATCGTCGATCATATCCTGAGCTTCGTTTACCGCGTCGTACCAGCTCTTTTTGGAGACTATGTTGGTCCAGTCTTCCGCAAGAAACGAACGGTTCATCCCCGGAGCAATATTTGCCGCCATCATCGCCGCTTCTATGGGAAATGTTCCGCTGCCGCAGAACGGATCCACCAGTATACGGTCTCTCTTCCATGGCGTCAGCATAATAAGCGCCGCCGCAAGATTCTCAGCTATAGGCGCCTTCCCCGCCACAGGGCGGTATCCCCGCTTATGGAGAGAAGTCCCCGTTGTATCCAGCCCCACAGTAACGGTATCTTTCATAAGAAAAACCCTCACAGGATAGGAGGCGCCCGTCTCAGGGAACCATTGTATGTGATATTTTGACTTCAGCCTTTCCACCATGGCTTTCTTCATAATAGACTGAATATCCGACGGGCTGAACAGCCTGCTCTTGACCGATGCAGCTTTCGCCACCCAGAATTTTCCGTCCCCGGGTATGTAATCCTCCCACGGAATTTCTTTTGTTCTTTCAAAAAGCTCGTCAAATGTCTCCGCCCTGAAGCTTCCGACTTTCAGCAGCACACGCTCTGCAGTTCTCAAAAAAATATTACTCCGGCATACAGCCTCCAGTCCTCCGCTGAAAGTTACTCTTCCATCTTCAACCTGCACGATCTCATATCCCAGATCCTGAATTTCGCGTTTCAGAACAGATTCCAGACCAAAGTGGCAGGGCGCAATCCATTCCATTTTATCCATGAATTTCTCCGTCCTTACATTTTGTCTGTATACATATTACTATAAATCAGGGGCAGAGTAAAGTTGAACTTTACCTGCCCCATCCCTTATTTTCCGACTGTTTCTCTGTACAAATCCGGCCTTTTTACGGCGCTCTGACTAATAGCGGTCAGACTCATCAAAGGCATCGGAATCTCTGCCGCAATTTCTGCTGTCAGAAGCATTCGAATAAGAATTACTGCTGTTCTTATTGGAATTTTTGTTCTTGCTCTGCGTATTTCCATACGAAGAGCTGTTCTTTGCATTTTTGTTAGAATTGTTTGTATTGCTATAATTCTTTGCCATGAGTAATCCCTCCTGTTTATTTAATTCGCTTTTAGTATGTCACATCCGGAATTTTTTATTCGTCAAATTACCACTGCACCGTAAATCTTCACCCCGGCGGCAGGCAGAAGGCGATCGATCTAATTATTATTTTTAAAAATTTTTTCTTGCTTTTTCCAATTCCGTATATTATACTGTTCAATGTAGAAAGGTTATTTTCTACAACCCCTTATTAATTATTTATACTCCCCTCAAAAGACCGATGGCTCCCCCATCGGTCTTTTACTTTGCGCGATAAGCCCGGCAGGCGGCTCCATGCTTGCATGAACGGTCATTTGCCTGTTCATAATTTGTTCATTTATCATTTAAAAATCTTTCATCTTATTATCATGTTTTCTTCATTTCTCTTCCATATACTAAAACCATCGAAAGAAACAAAGAAACAACATCTAATTAAGACGCTGACAAGTTATTTTGAATAAACTTTTTCATAATACATGCCGGGAGCTGAGCCGATCAGTTGCCCGGCATCCTCCCTTTTTACGGGATATTTTTCTCACAATCTTCAATCAGCATTTCCAGCTCTTCTGACCCGCCCGTTTTCCCTGCTATCATTCCGGCTGTCTCAAGAGCCTGTTCATAATCCCCCTTCTGCATTTCCAGTTCCATCTTTTTCATCCCCGCTTCTTTGAGCTTGTCCTGATCTTGTTCAAGTTCCATTACTTTTCCATAGGCCTCTATCGCCTGATCCAGCAGCATTTTCTTTGCCTCCTCATTTTCCTTCTCCCGCGCCGCTTCTTTTCTCTGCTGTTCCTCCTGCTGCTCTCTCTGATCCTCTTCCTGTTGTTCTGCCAGCTGTTCCGCCTGCTGTTCTGCCTTCCGTTCTCTCGCGTACGCATTCCTGCTTTCAACAAGCCCCTTTCTTCCCACTCCGGCCGCAATAATAATTCCGATGCACACCGCCGATCCTGCAAGTATTACCGGCATTCTCCTTCCTGCAAAGCTTCCCCTTCCGTCTGCCGCACGGCACTCATCAGAATATTCCCTCTGCTTTGGAACTGCCGGCAGATCTCTGAGCACTCCTCTCATATCATCGTATTTCTTTCTTGCTTCTCCTGTACACCGGTCAATGATTCTGGACAGACATACTTCTTCCCTTCGTTTCATAGCAGGATAAACTTCCGTATATGCCAGAACAAACTGAATCGTCCTGCCATATGCAAATAGATCAGCTTCATTATTCCTGCATACACCAATCTCATACACAGGTTTAACAAAATGACTCCTCACCGCCCGATTCTGCATATGCTTCATCGCCGGTTCATTATCCGGTGCTTCCATATCCAGAAGAAACAGTCTCCCCTCATCCGAAACAACAATACTGCACGGATTCAGATAGCGGTAATTCTGTCTGTTCCGGCTTCTGTGATACTGATCGACGGAAACCGCCAATTCACGGAACCAGCTGAAAAGAACCGTTTTCTCTATCCGAGTATGTTCTTTCAGATAGCTGAGAAGTACAGTGCCGCGGATGCAGTCCATGCTCTGGCGGCAATGCGCATCGTGTTCAATAAATTTGAGAACTTCATACATTTCTTCCATATTCTGTTTTCTCTCGGCTGTATATGTCAGCCGGCAGGAAGTCCCTCAACATTCCCGCCGGCACAATACATCCCTTTTTCCCTGATGAAACTCATCTGAAACTGATGATGAAAAAGATTAACTGATTCAGATCAGATCGATCTGAATATAAGTATCTTACTTGATACATTGCAAAATAGCAAGCAGATTTACAGAGTTTTTATAAATCCCCGGATCATTCCATTCCGGACAGTGTATCCAGTGCAGCTGCAATTACCTTGTCCATATCATAATACTTATAATTTCCGAGTCTTCCGCCGAAAATCACATTCTTCTCCTTCGCCGCAAGCTCCCTGTATTTTTCAAAAAGAGAATTATTCTTCTCGTCATTAACCGGATAGTACGGCTCCATGCCCACCTTCCATTCTGAGGAATATTCCCGGGAAATTACCGTCTTTTCCTGTTTTCCGAACTCAAAATGTTTATGTTCAATTATTCTTGTATAAGGGACTTCCCGGTCTGTGTAATTCACCACTGCGTTTCCCTGATAATTTTCACAATCCAGAACTTCCGTTTCAAACCGGACCGAACGATACTCAAGGGCTCCGAGCTGATAGCCGAAATATTCGTCAATCATACCGGTAAAAATAATCTTCTCCGCAATATCCCCGTTCTCTTTCCGGAATTCAAAAAAGTCCACTCCAGTACGCACATCTGCATTTTCAAGCATCTTTTCTACAATAGGTGTATATCCCCCGATCGGGATCCCCTGATATCTGTCATTAAAATAATTATTGTCATAGATAAAGCGGCATGGAAGTCTTTTAATGATAAATGCCGGAAGTTCCGTGCATTTTCTTCCCCACTGCTTTTCTGTATAACCTTTTACAAGCTTTTCATAAATGTCTCTTCCCACAAGAAACAGCGCCTGCTCTTCCAGATTTTTCGGTTCCGTTATTCCCGTCTCTTTTCTCTGTCTTTCGATAATTTCCTTTGCTTCCTGCGGAGTTTTTATCCCCCACATTTTACTGAATGTATTCATATTAAACGGAAGATTATACAGCTCATCCTTGTAGACCGCAACCGGTGAATTGATATAATTGTTGAATTCTGCAAACTGATTCACATAGTCCCATATCTTCTTATCCGAAGTGTGAAAAATATGCGCTCCGTATTTATGCACGTGGATTCCTTCCACATCCTCACAGTAAATATTGCCTGCAATGTGGTCTCTTCGGTCAATCACTAGACACTTTTTTCCTTTTCTGCCAAGCTCATACGCCATCACTGCCCCGTACAGCCCGGCTCCTGCGATCAGATAATCATACTTTTTCATATATTCTCTCCTGTTCTGCACTGCATCTCCGTTTGCATATAGGAGCAGACAGCGCCTTTTTGTACATTGTTACCAGTATAACATTTTTTCTTTATCTTTGCTCTGCGCCTCAGTGATTTTCGTTAATTTGTCTATTTTTTATATTTTTTCATTTACAAATTAGTGATTATGCACTAAACTGT
>CAKNJS010000073.1 GCA_930986645.1 uncultured Lachnoclostridium sp. | reverse complement strand
GCGGAATAGGTGAAGATGGATGATTGATTCTTTGTGTGCAGTTTTGAAGGTATACTTCATTTAATTTAATATTCCTCCTTAGCTCAGTCGGTAGAGCATTCGGCTGTTAACCGAAGTGTCGTTGGTTCAAGTCCAACAGGGGGAGCTTATTAAGCCTCATGTTACATATGTAATGTGAGGTTTTTTCTTTCTATAAATATGAAAGAGCAGGATAAAGCTGAATTTTAAAAATTACACAAAATTGTTGTAGTATTATTGTGTAAAATAGAGAAAACAAAAGCAGGTTATGGAAAATATAAAAATATGCTGATATTATGCTATTATACTCATGTAATGCTGAGTGGATTATGTAGACAAGAAAGGGATATTAATATGAAACGAAAACTAATAATTTTGTCAGCTGTTATATGTGCTCTGGGTTTGATGTTAACTGCATGTGCAGAGAAATCAGAGAAAGTGGATAATGAAACATCTGGAACTTATAATAGTTCGCTTCCGGAGACATTCTCTTATGACGTTACCATTGAGCAAATTGGGGAAGACATTGATCAATACATAGAAGCGCATGATATGGGCATAAAGCGGGATACTGAAGAATATGCAGTACTTTTAAATGAGTTTTGCTTTTCTGATTTTTCTGACCTAACAGATACTACAAAGAGATTTTATGAAGCGTATGCCTCGGTTTACCTCTCAGATCCCACAGTTAAATCGACGGATGATGCTTTTGCCGATAAAACAATAGGCGAAATACGAGGAGAAAATCAAGAAACATCAAATAAAATACTTGAAGAAGCAGAAAAGAAAAAACTTTAAATTACAGTATAGATTATTACTGTCAGGATTAATTCACAGGAGCCATGAGTTGCAGATGTAACTTCGTGGCTCTTTTATGTCAAATTTATACCTAAAATATATATGTATGAGAATTATGACGGATCACAGATTCTATGATAAAATATAACAAAAACGTGAAGGAGGAAGTGAATGTGGCAAAGTATGTGATGGCTCTGGATGCAGGGACAACGAGCAACCGATGTATCTTGTTCAATGCGAAGGGCGAGATGTGCAGTGTGGCTCAGCGGGAGTTCAAACAGCATTTTCCGAAACCGGGCTGGGTAGAGCATGATGCCGACGAGATCTGGGCAAGTCAGCTTGGTGTTGCCGTAGAAGCAATGAATATGATATCGGCTGCTGCGGAAGATATTGCGGCAATCGGTATTACGAATCAGAGAGAAACTGTTATCGTATGGGATAAAAATACAGGTGAACCGGTCTACAATGCTATTGTCTGGCAGTGCCGCAGGACATCGGAATACTGCGACTCATTGATAGAGAAGGGGCTGACGGAAAAATTCAGGGCAAAAACAGGACTTGTGATCGATGCATATTTTTCAGCTACAAAGATAAAATGGATCCTTGATAATGTGCCGGGTGCAAGAGAAAAAGCGGAAAACGGGGAGCTTCTGTTTGGAACAGTAGAAACGTGGCTGATCTGGAAACTTACGAAAGGCAAGGTACATATAACAGACTATTCTAATGCATCCAGAACAATGCTGTTTAATATTAATACATTAGAATGGGATGACGAGATTCTTGAGGAATTGGATATCCCGAAATGCATGCTGCCGGAGCCAAAACCGTCAAGCTGTATCTACGGCGTGACAGATCCTTCGTTCATGGGCGGTCCGATTCCAATCGCAGGCGCGGCGGGAGACCAGCAGGCGGCGCTTTTCGGACAGACGTGCTTTACACCGGGCGAGGCAAAGAACACATATGGTACAGGATGCTTCCTTCTTATGAATACAGGGGAAACACCTGTATTTTCTAAAAACGGGCTGGTTACAACTATAGCATGGGGAATGGACGGAAAAGTAAATTATGCATTGGAAGGCTCCATATTCGTGGCAGGCGCTGCCATACAGTGGCTGCGGGATGAGATGAGACTGATTGATTCGGCTGAAGATTCCGAATACATGGCAAAGAAAGAAAAAGATACAAACGGTTGTTATGTTGTTCCGGCATTCACTGGACTTGGCGCGCCCCACTGGGATCAGTATGCGAGAGGAACGATAGTCGGAATTACGAGAGGTGTAAATAAATACCATATTATCCGTGCAACGCTTGAGTCCATTGCCTATCAGGTTAACGATGTTCTGGAAGCGATGAAAGCCGACTCAGGTATAAGTCTGTCCTCGCTTAAGGCAGATGGAGGTGCAAGTGCAAATGATTTTCTGATGCAGACACAGGCTGATATTATCAATGCACCGGTAAACCGTCCACGGTGTGTAGAAACGACTGCAATGGGAGCTGCCTATCTTGCAGGACTTGCAGTGGGATATTGGATGGACAAAGAAGATGTAATCAGTAACTGGAAGATTGACCGGACATTTGCCCCGTCTATCGGTGAAGAAGAAAGGCGGAGTAAGATCAAAGGATGGAACAAGGCAGTAAAATATGCTTACGGCTGGGCAAAAGAAGACTGAAAACTGCTGAGAGGACATTATGAAGGGAGAAATGACAGCCATGTATGATGTGATCATAATCGGCGGAGGTGTATCCGGCACGGCATCGGCCCGCGAGTTGTCTCGCTATAAAGTCAGGGCATGTGTATTAGAAAAAGAGGAAGATGTCTGCTGTGGAACATCAAAGGCAAACAGCGGTATTGTGCATGCAGGATATGATGCGGAACCGGGATCTCTGATGGCAAAGCTCAATGTACGTGGCAATGAAATGATGGAACAGCTTTCCAAAGATCTGGATTTCCCATTCCAGAGAATCGGATCGCTGGTTATCTGCCGGAGCAGGGAGGAAATGCCGGGATTGCAGAAACTCTATGATAAGGGGAGCGCAAACGGTGTGAAGAACCTGAAAATATTGAACAGGGAAGAAGTTCTCGAGATGGAGCCTAATATTACCGATAATGTGTATGCGGCACTGTATGCACCGACTGCAGGAATTGTATGTCCATTTAGCCTAAATATCGCACTGGCGGAAAATGCATATACAAACGGAATTGAATTTCGATTTAATACTGAGGTTCAGAACATCCGGAAAATCAACGGTGAATACGAGATTTGTACCAATCGGGGGACATTCCGGACAAAATATGTAGTTAATGCGGCCGGTGTCTATGCAGATAAATTTCACAATATGGTAAGTGAAAAGAAGATACATATTACAGCCAGACGCGGCGAGTACTGTCTGCTGGATAAAAGTGCGGGAACACATGTCAATAGAACGGTATTTCCCCTTCCTGCAAAATACGGAAAAGGCGTGCTGGTTACTCCTACTGTACACGGCAATCTGCTTGTGGGACCGACGGCATTTGATATTGAAAATAAAGAGGGGACAAACACGACCAGAGAGGGGCTGGATGAAGTTATTTCGAAGGCGGAACAGAATGTAAAAAATCTTCCTATGCGTCAGGTTATCACCTCATTTGCCGGACTGCGGGCCCATGAGGACGGCGCAGAGTTTATTATAGGGGAGCCGGAAGATGCAAAAGGCTTTATTGACTGTGCAGGAATTGAATCGCCGGGACTTTCAAGCTGTCCTGCGATCGGTGAGATGGTTGCGGGGATTTTACAGGAAAGGCTGAAACTTGAAAGGAAAGAGAATTTTATTGCAGCAAGAAAGGGAATTCTTGATCCGGATAAATTGACGAAAGAAGAACGGGCCGAGCTGATCCGACGGGAACCAGCCTATGGAAATATTATCTGCCGATGTGAGATGATCACGGAGGGTGAAATTCTGGATGCAATCCGTCGCCCGCTGGGCGCGCGGTCGCTGGACGGGATAAAACGCAGGACAAGAGCGGGGATGGGACGCTGCCAGTCGGGATTCTGTTCCCCGAGAACGATGGAGATCCTTGCCCGTGAGCTGCAAGTGAGTATGTCTGATATCACAAAATCCGGCGGAAACTCCAGACTTGTTACCGGTATGAATAAAGCAACTTTATAGAAAGGAAGGCTTCGGGCATGAAAAACTATGATATTGTTATTATCGGAGGAGGTCCGGCAGGCCTTGCGGCAGCTGTCTCGGCAAAAAGGAACGGGATTGAGCGTATACTGATACTGGAGAGAGAGAAAGAACTGGGCGGAATCTTGAATCAGTGTATCCATAATGGGTTTGGACTTCATACCTTTAACGAGGAACTGACAGGACCGGAATATGCCCAGAGATTTATCGATGAGGCGGAAGAACTCAAGATTGAATACAAATTAAATACGATGGTAATGGATATCAGCAGGGAAAAAGTGGTTACTGCCATGAACCGTGAGGAAGGACTTTTTGAAATCCGGGCAAAGGCTGTTATCCTCGCAATGGGATGCAGAGAGCGGTCCAGAGGGGCCTTGAATATTCCGGGTTACCGTCCGGCAGGCATCTATTCTGCAGGAACAGCCCAGAGACTTGTCAACATGGAAGGACTTATGCCGGGACGGGAGGTTGTTATTCTGGGCTCCGGGGATATCGGGCTTATCATGGCACGCCGAATGACGCTGGAGGGGGCAAAGGTTAAGGCCGTCGCCGAGCTGATGCCTTATTCCGGAGGGCTGAAGAGAAATATCGTCCAGTGTCTGGACGACTACAGAATACCGCTCAAACTTAGTCACACTGTAGTGGATATCAAAGGAAAAGAACGGCTTGAGGGCGTAACTCTTGCTGAGGTGGATAAGACAGGGAAACCGATACCGGGAACAGAAGAAGAGTATTCCTGCGATACCCTTCTTCTTTCAGTAGGTCTCATTCCGGAAAATGAACTTTCCAGAGGCATGGGGGTGAAGATTAGCAGCGTGACTTCGGGTCCGGTTGTTAATGAGAGCCTTGAAACAAATATTGAAGGCGTCTTTGCCTGCGGGAATGTTCTTCATGTACATGATCTTGTGGATTTTGTCTCCGAAGAGGCCGGGACAGCAGGAAAAAATGCAGCTGCGTATGTTAAGGGAGAATTGCAAACGGAAGGCGGACAGGAAATACGGCTGAATCCGGCGGACGGAGTACGCTACACTGTCCCGGCATCAATCAATACCGCGCGAATGGGTGAGGATGTAACTGTTCGTTTTCGCGTGGAAGCAGTATTTAAAAACTGCTGTATTAGTGCTTATTTTGATGATGAGCGTGTTATCCGGAAGAAACGGCAGATTGCAGCGCCGGGAGAAATGGAAGAGATTAGACTGACGAAAGAACAGTTTCAAAAATATCCTGATCTTAAGATGGTTACAGTGAAGATAGAGGAGGAATAAAAATGGAAATCAGGAATGTGACGTGCATCGGCTGCCCGATGGGATGCCAGATTACTGTGGAGATGGACGGAAGTGAAGTTTTGAATGTGACAGGGAACACCTGCAAAAGAGGAGACGCATATGCACGCAAAGAAGTGACAAATCCTGCAAGGATTGTAACATCCACAGTAAAGGTAATAGGCGGAAAAGCGGATATGGTCTCTGTCAAGACGCGGAAGGATATTCCGAAGGGAAAGATATTTGACTGTGTAAAGGCACTGAAGGGCGTGGAGGTGAAGGCTCCGGTGCATATCGGCGACGTGATCGTACCGGATGCCGCCGGCACAGGAGTTGATATTGTTGCTTCCAAAAACGTTGAGAAAAAATGAGCGGATAAGATGTCTTACATACACTTGTTTTAATATACTTGTTTCGTGCAAATAATGCTTGCAAAATAGCTTCTCTTATGCTATGATATAAAGCGCTGCTAGGAGTGGCATTATATTATTTTATATATTTGGCCCCGTGGTCAAGCGGTTAAGACATCGCCCTTTCACGGCGGTAACACGGGTTCGATTCCCGTCGGGGTCATTTGAGCAGATGTGTTTACAAATCAGCTGCTCAGTAAGTAAATATGCCGATGTGGCTCAATTGGCAGAGCAGCTGATTTGTAATCAGCAGGTT
>CAKNJS010000072.1 GCA_930986645.1 uncultured Lachnoclostridium sp. | reverse complement strand
ACCGTACTCCTGTATTTCTTCCGATCTCTCTTATAGTTTTTCTGAGCCAGCATTCCCTCCAGACCAAAGATTCTGTAGAACAGCTTTGACGTCTTCACTTCTTTTCCTTTTATCCGGATATCCTGGGCCGAACGTATCGCCTCAATGGGAGAGATCTTCCGCACTCTCCGGCAGGGAATCCACGCCGAGATCATCACTGTGGCAAATGCTACTGCAACCGCCACAAGTACGGAAATCCAGGAAATTCGAAGGGGGATATCCATCTCCGTTCCTCCAAACATCCAGCTTGCCAGCCCGGCTCCAATGAAATGAAGAGTAATCCCGATCCCGACGATTCCCGCGACGCATCCACCCGGGATCCCCACGCAGCTGACAATCAGTGCCTCGCACCGCAGAGAACGGCTCAGCTGACGTTTCGTTGCTCCCACAGAGGCCAAAAGTCCGAACTGCACGGTCCGCTCTCTCAAAGAAATGGCAAACGCATTATAAATCAGTGATACAGCCCCAACCATGATGATGCCGATCACGATGGCGCACAGCCCTGTCAGGATTTCCTGAAGATTGTCGTTATCCGCCACCCCATACCAGCGGAGCAGAGATTCATTGGTAGATGTCGCATCACATTCAATGGTTTCCATGTAATCATAGATGTCCGCAGGATCCTGTGTCCGGATATACACATCGTGATATTCGGACAGGCTTCCTGAAGAAGACGGTCCGGCGATCAGTTCATAACTCACTGTCCCGTAGTGCATATTGGGGGTCGTACTGTAAATTCCCACTACAGTAAAGGACATATGCTCTGTATTTTCCAGTTGTTCCGGCTCTACGCCCTGTTCCCGGGCATACGCTTCTCCCATGTATCCTTCATATGCGGTCAGCCGCTGTCCTTCCCAGACCCGGTCTCCTACTTCCAGCTCCAGTACATCTCCCACCTGGGTGGTCTGGCCTTCCCGCTCGTTGGCTTGCATATAAGGCGAT
The DNA here is from genome assembly GCA_930986645.1 of uncultured Lachnoclostridium sp. Classification (GTDB taxonomy): domain Bacteria; phylum Bacillota; class Clostridia; order Lachnospirales; family Lachnospiraceae; genus Mediterraneibacter. Next base: position 5,530 of record CAKNJS010000072.1, on the reverse strand, counting down.
ATGATTACCTCATGCTCATTTTCCGGAAGGCGTCCCTCCTGCATCTGAATCGGGAATACTTCTAACAGTTCTTTTGAAAAGCTCTGGATATACAAATACGGGATCTCTTCACTTGTCAGTGCATCATGCTCTGCATATCCAAGAATATCCGACGCTGCTACCATTTCCACCTGACTGTCGCTTCTGATCTCTTCCAGCTGCTCATCGCTGACATACTCCGCCACTCCATACCAGTTTCCATCGTGAGTCAGGCTGTAATCCCTCAGAAAACTCAGGAAGCTCTGGCCGAATGTAGTAACTGCTGTGATCATGGCAGTAGAAAGGATTACCCCGATGATGGTAACTGCCGTGCGCATCCGGCTCTGCTTCATGGTGCGCAATGTGATCTTTGAAAAAATACTCATCGCCGGATCACCTCGTCTTTCACGATCCGCCCGTCTTCCAGGGACAGGATCCGGTCCGCCTGCAGGGCGATATTCTCGTCATGGGTGATGACCAGCATGGTCTGATTATATTTTTCATTGGAATAGCGGAGCAGCTGCATGATCTCCTGACTATTCTTCGAGTCCAGGTTTCCTGTAGGCTCGTCGGCCAGCACGATAGCCGGAGCGTTCATAAGTGCCCTGCCGATGGAAACTCTCTGCTGCTGTCCGCCGGAGAGCTGGTTGGGCAGATGCCTCTCTCTCCGCTTCAGCTTCAGCACAGAAAGCAGTTCCTCCAGTCTCTCCTCATTTACATCTCTTCCATCCATCAGAACCGGAAGAGTGATGTTCTCCCGGACATTGAGCACCGGGATCAGGTTGTAAAACTGATAGATCAGTCCTACCTGCCTGCGCCGGAACACTGCCAGCGCATCCTCATTCTGGGCATACACATCTGTTCCGTCTACATACACTTTCCCTGATGTAGGTCTGTCCACTCCTCCGATCAGGTGGAGCAGGGTAGACTTGCCGGATCCGGATGATCCGATGATCGCGGTAAATTCCCCTTTTTTTACCGAGAATGACACATGGTCCAACGCATGGACCTCATTTGCTCCCTTTCCATAAACCTTTGTAAGATCTTCAACTCTTAATATTTCCATAAATACCTCCTGCCGGGCGCTGCTGTCCGCCCTCTCCTGCTGTTACAGTCTCATCTTACCAAAGGCTCATGACACCCCGGTGACTCTAAAATGACAGTTCTGTCACTTTTCATATCGTCTGCTTATAGAACCGGATTCGGAACCTGCTGCCACCCTCCTTTCGGTTCTCAGCCCTGATCACTCCGTTCTGACGGCTCATAATGGACTGGGCGAGAGCCAGGCCGATGCCGAAACTGCTGCTCCCCGCGTTCTTCCCTTTATAAAACCGATCAAAGAGATGGGGCAGATCCTCCGGATCGATCCCGAGACCGCTGTCACAGACCGAGATCTCCGTATAAAGGGGATTATTCACGCAGGATATCTCCAGCGCTTTCCCGTCGGGCGTATATTCCAGACTGTTCTTCACCACATTGCGGACTGCCTCCAGAGTCCATGCCTCATCCGCGGTAAATGTCATCCCTTCCGCACCTTCAATCCGGCACCGCTGATCCCGCAGATCCATCTGGATCTCAAAAGGCTCCATCACTTTCTTCAGGAAGCCTTCCATAGAAATGTCTGCCGGCTCCAGACAGATCGCGCCGGCGTCCAGCTTAGATATTTTCAGAAGGGCCGTGATCAGCCACTCGATCCGCTCCAGCATCCGGTTCATTTCTCTCAGAATCCGTTTTCTCTGCTCCGGATCATCCCCTTCCTGCATCATCCTTGCTGTCATCAGGTTCAGGGTCGTCAGCGGTGTCCGGATCTGATGGGAGATATCTGCAAGAGAGTCCGCCAGCGCCTCCTTATCTTCTGTCAGTGTCTCCGACTGCTCCCGGAGGCGCACGGTCATCTTGTAGATCTCATCCCGGAGGATCGATATCTCTCCTTCCTCGTAACTGCCCAATACCAGTTCCCCGCTGCCATGCAGGATTCGGTCCATCTCGCCGCTGAGCCGCCGGAGAGACTTTTTATATTTTCTCATCTTATACACATAGATCCCGCCGAAGAGCAGTGCTGCTGCGGCAGCGGGCAATAGACAGATCAGTTCATTCACCAAGCCTGTACCCCATCCCTCTTACCGTTAGTATAATCTCCGGATTCTGAGGGTCTTTCTCTATTTTTTCCCTGAGACGCTTAATATAGACTGTCAGGGTATTATCATTGACAAAGTCTCCCGCCGCGTCCCAGATCTCATCCAGGAGCATAGACCGGGTCAGGATCATGCCCTTGTGGTTCACAAACACGAGAAAAAGACGGTACTCCAGAGCTGAAAGGAAGATCTCCTCCCCCTCTCTCGACACCGTTCCTTTTTCCGTATCGATCCGGATATCCCGGATGCTGACCACGGACTGTGTCCGCCCTGTCCGCCTGAGTACCGAACGCATACGGGATACCAATTCACGGGGCCGGAAGGGCTTGCTGATATAATCGTCCGCTCCCATATCCAGCCCGGTGACCACACTGAACTCATCGTCCAGGGCAGTCAGGAAAATAACCGGCATGTCATACTTTGCTTTCACCGCCGTACATACACTGTATCCGTTCCCCTGCTTCAGCGTCACATCCAACAGCACCAAGTCGAACCTGTCACGGTCGAGGAGCTCCATGGTCTCTTTCTGCGTGGGAACAGAAGTAACAGAATACCCTTCCGTCCGCAGGAACTCCGTAAGGTTTTCCACGATTTCCGGATCATCCTCCACAAGGAGGATCTTCTTTGTATCATTCATCAACTGTATTTCTCCTATAACCCTCTAAATAATAATAAATTCCTAACTTGTTTTTCCCCTTTAACCCTTCGTAACATTTTACCACATTCAAGCATTGTTTACTATTAAGTTGCGGCTGTTTCCAATCTTTACACTCATCTAATCAATATGACTGGTATCCACTATAGTAGGTAGACATACTGCCTCGGCAATATAACCTGCATGAACTTACAAAATTTGAATGCAAATGCTTATTCAGTGAAATACAGGCGTTAAAATCAATTTTAATGATTTTATTGCTTGTATTTCTTCAAAAACAGGGTATACTATTATTGGAGGTGATTCTATGCTTATTGAATTTTCTTTTAAAAATTACAGATCATTTCGTGATGAAACGGTTTTGTCCATGGAGGCTACCAGAATAGGAACTTTTAAAGGTTGCCTGATTGCATACAATAATATGAAACTGCTTCCCGGGGCTGCTATTTTAGGAAAGAATGGCGGCGGTAAAAGCAATGTAATCCGGGCATTCTGGCTGGCTGTACAATTTATTAAAAATGCACAGAGAACACAGCATGAAAAAGCGGAGGTCCCGGTAATCCCATTTGCTTTAAACGATTATTCTGCCACTGAGCCAACAGAGTTTTCATTTATATATACATTAGATAATATAAAGTATTGGTACTCCTTTGCAGCTACCCGTGATAAAATATTTTCTGAATCTCTTTACTATGCACCAAAAGGACAGAAAGCTATGGTGTTCTCGCGGAAAGGTCAGAAATTTACTTTCACCGCAGATAAGGCAAGACGCAAGCTGATTGGTGAAACAGTTGCGAAAAATCAACTGTTTTTTTCGGTCGCCTGTACGATGAACGATGTAGTTTGCTCTTCTGCCATGAAATGGTTCAGGGATAAAGTATACTTTTCCCGTGATTATTCGGATATTCCACGCCAACTATTGGAATATTCCAGTGATCCGAATATGTTAAAGGCGATTACGACTTATGCAAAGGCGGCTGATTTTGGAATCGAGGATATGCAATTTGAGATCAACAGCAACGAAATTGACTCAGACATTGTTTTCCCGTCTGATGTCCCTGAAGGGATTAAGGCTGCCCTGCAGCAGTTTCTTCAGATTCTCGAAGAAACCTCAAACAATTCTGAAGTCCGTCTGAAGATGAATGAAGTTAAGGCTGCTGCACTTCATTTCGGTCTGAATCGCGATGGAAACAGCGCCCGCTATTCTCTTGACCTTGCAGATGAATCGGATGGAACACGTAAATTTATAGCGTTGGCGCCGGCAATCGAATCTGCACTTTCTAATGGCGGTATTCTTTTGATAGATGAGATCGAGAAAGAACTTCACCCGATACTGGTGGAATATGTAGTTGCGAAATTTCAGAGCAAAAAAACAAATCCGAACGGTGCGCAGGTTGTGTTCACGACCCACAATACAGAATTGCTGAATATGGAACTACTTCGGAAAGATCAGCTGTACTTTGCAGACAAAGGAAGGGAAGACGGAGTGTCTGAATTATACAGCATCAGCGATTTTTCTACCAGGACAACAGATAATATCCGGAAGGGATATCTGCTTGGCAAGTACGGCGCGACTCCCAATGTTGAAATTGAGGAGGTGCTGTAATGGCTCGTCGGCTAAAAAAGACCAAACCCCTAATCTATGTATTTTGCGAAGGGGAAAGTGAACAGGCTTATACCGATTTCCTGAAACATAAATTCGCGGATGTTGCAGTCATAAAGAGACCTTCAGCCACTGGATTGTTCGAAGAAGCAGAAGCCAAATATAAAAAGGACCGGAAATATATCAGCAGTGCAGAAGTTACAGATGAAATCTGGTTTTTCTTTGACGTGGAAACAAAGGATATCAGAAAATGGGATCAACGAATCAAGGTTATAAACTATTTGCGAAAAATGAGAAAGAATCCGAAAATTCGGGTCAGACTTCTCATGACAACAGGATGCATAGAATATTGGCTGATGCTGCATTTTAAAATGTTTGCACCATCAATCTTAACAGAAACAGATAAAAAGAGAATGCTGGCAGAAGTTGTTGCTGTTGAACCAACCTATGAAAAGGGAGATTATGCATCAACTGCCCGGATTGCTGAACGCTATCCAACTGCAATAAAAAATGCGGAAAAAACGCTGCGCAATCTGATATCAGACGGACTACCCGGATTAGAAGATACAGATGACCGAAATCGTTGGTTATGTACCACCTGTAAAACATTTTCGACTGTGAATGAAGCGATTTCATTTCTAGAAGGATTAGAACGTTAATTCTGATTTTCCGCAAACCGATTGATTTCATACTGCAAATATTCCAGAAACTTTTTTACATATACATCCTCCATCTGTGTGTTACAAGACGCAAAAAATGGGGCAGATATTATTGGAACCATTTCCTTTTTATCTGCCCCGAGTGGGATAACCGGATTATTGAAAACTCCGCTGCGTACGAGCGGATATCAAAAGTAACTAATCTTTCCATTCAACGGGCAATCCTACAATATAGTACCGAATAACTGCCATTTTGTCAAAATATTAGGCTACTCTTTTAAAAAATCGTAAGCTTTGGCCGTTTTAAACATTGCTATATCTTCTATGTTTTGCCAGCAGGTCCCCATCGGTATCCAATCTCATAGTGTCTCCCTGTAAATCTTTCATGATACATATTTAGCTCTCCTTTTCGCAAAATGAAAGCTGCTGGCGACTCTGGATATAACGTAAATGAATAAAA
>CAKNJS010000071.1 GCA_930986645.1 uncultured Lachnoclostridium sp. | reverse complement strand
TAACTTTTCACTTCGAATAATTATAACAAATGCACAAATAAATGTAAACGCCGCGCAAAAAAAGGCTGCCGCAGATGCGGCAGCCCGGATAAAATCCATTATTTCTTCTGAACGTATTTCAGACAGTCAAGTGTTACTGCTACGAGGATGATGATACCGGAGAATACGAACTGAAGGTTCGTATCGATACCAAGGATCGTAAGAGAATATGTAAGTGCGGTGAAGATAAGAACACCGACTACTACACCTGAGATCTTACCGATACCACCTGTGAAGGATACACCACCTACAACGCAGGCTGCGATCGCGTCTGTCTCCCAGCCCTGTCCATAAGCTGCAGAACCGGATCCGACCATTCTCGCACATTCCAGCCAGGAACCGAATCCATAAAGGATACCTGCCAGGATGAATGCTCCTACTGTTACTGCGAATACGGAAATACCTGAAACAGATGCTGCTTCCGGGTTACCGCCGACAGCGTACAGGTTTTTACCGAATTTCGTTTTGTTCCAGATAAACCATACGATCACTACTGCCGCAACAGCCCAGATGATGATCGTCGGGAAGCCGCCGATCTTCGGGATGACCATATTCGGAACGGATGGCTCGATCGCACCGAAGGATACACCCTTTGTCGCATATGTAACAAGACCGAAGATGATCAGCATGTTCGCCATTGTGGAGATGAACGGATGCATCTTGAACTTGGCGGTGAAGAAACCTGCGATCGTTGTAAAGATCGTACACAGGATGATACACATTACAAGTGCAAAGATCATTCTGCCGACGATCGGCATTCCTGTAAAATCAAAAATGTGTCCGAAAACACCACCTGTGTTGATTCCCTGATGCATGATGATCGTTGCCGTTGTCATACCCATACCAACCATACGTCCGATGGAAAGGTCAGTACCTGCAAGAAGGATCAGGCCCGCAACGCCAAGCGCCAGGAACATTCTCGGCGAAGCCTGCTGAAGGATGTTCAGGATGTTGTTGTATGTAAGCAGCGGTGAGCCTTTTACCATAGGTGTAATGATACAGAGAGCGATAAATACAAGGAGGATCGCAATGTAAAGACCATTCTTCAGAAGGAAGGATCTACGATTGAACGTATACTTGTAGTTCTCCCAGCTCTGTGCCATCGACTCCGCGAAAGTAAACTTTGACATGCGGAGCAGATCGATCAGGTGATATTTATGAGCAAACGCATTGTGTCTTCTGTCCTTTATCTCCTGATAATCCTTATCCAGATCCAGCTTGGCATCAAACCGGCGGTTCTTATAAACGTACTTCTCATCCTTGATCTCCTGATGATCGGAGATCTTGGAGACAGCCGCCTGATGCTCCTTTTCCAATTCAGCGAGCTTTTTCGCATATTTTGCTTTTGCAGCCGCTTTCTCCTGAACACAGCTTTCCTTGACCGGTTCATAATATTCTTTGTCAAAATGCGCTTTCAGATATCCCTCTGCATCAGCGATCAGCTTAGAGATCTGATCTTTGTTCTGTGCTTCCACAGCTTTTGCAGTATCCAAGTCTTTTCTGAGCTTATTGATTCTAGCATCTTTCTCATCTTTTGAAAGCGTACGGTCTCTTTTAATACCGTCTATCTTGTTCTGAATAGAGACAACCTTATCCGTACCATCTACTCTGAGGCTGTCAATCTTTGTCTGAATTTTACCGACATAATCGTCGATCGGCTGACGCAGCTTCATCTCCTGTTCAGCCGTAAGAATTTTACTGTTTGCCATATCCATCATTCTCCCTTATTATAGGTATTTTGCACTGAGCCTCAAGAGCTCTTCCTGATCTGTCTCCTTGGTGTTAACGATTCCTGAGAGATGTCCGTTTGACATAACTCCGATCCGGTTTGTGATTCCGAGGATCTCCGGCATCTCAGAAGAAACTACGATGATCGTCTTACCCTGCTTTGCCATCTGAATGATCAGATCATAGATCTCATATTTCGCACCTACATCGATTCCTCGCGTAGGCTCATCCATCATGAATACCTGCGGCTCACGCTCCAGCCATCTTCCGAAAATAACTTTCTGCTGGTTTCCTCCTGAAAGACTGGTGATCATATCATCCGGTCCCATACATTTTGTATGCATGACCTTGATCTCTTTTGCAGTCGCATTTACCATCTTTGTGTCAGAAAGCGCTGCGCCGGTCTTATACTGAGGCAGGTTTGCGATCGTAGTGTTAAAAGTAAGGTCTGTCTTCAGGAAGAGTCCGTTTGCCTTTCTCTCCTCAGTGATCATGGCAAATCCATGTTCCATGGCCTCTTTTGCGTTATTAAAGTTCATCAGCTTATTTCTGAAGTAAACACGCCCCGCCGCCCTGGTGCGGACACCGAAGATCGTCTCCAGAAGTTCCGTACGTCCTGCACCGACCAGTCCGTACAGTCCGAAGATCTCGCCCTCCCTTACATCGAATGAAATATCCTGAAGGTGAGGTTCATACTTCGTAGACAGATGCTGAACAGAAAGGACCACATCTCCCGGTGTATTGTCTACAGGCGGGAACCGGTTCTCAAGAGAACGGCCGACCATGGCCGCGATCAGTTCGTTCATGTTCGTGTCACTGGCATGTTTTGTCATGACCAGATTACCGTCTCGAAGCACTGATATATCGTCACAGATCTCAAAGATCTCATCCATCTTATGAGAAATGTAGATCAGTGCGATCCCCTGCTCTTTCAGCATCCTCATCATCTCGAAGAGCTTTTCAACTTCCTGGACCGTCAGGGAGGAAGTCGGCTCGTCGAGTACGATCACTTTTGAGTTATAGGAGATTGCTTTTGCGATCTCACACATCTGTCTCTGTGAAACAGACATTTTGTGCATCGGCTGTGTAAGGTTCACAGTCATGCCCAGTCTTCGGAACAGCTCCGAAGCTTCTTTTTTCATTCTTCCCTCATCAATAACGCCTAAGGAATTGGTCGGATAACGTCCGAGGAACAGATTGTCCATGACATTTCTTTCCAGACACTGGTTCAGTTCCTGATGTACCATTGCGATTCCGTTCTCCAGCGCATCTTTCGGTCCCGAAAAGCTTACTTCTCTTCCGTCAAGGATAATCGTTCCCTCATCTTTCTGGTACGTGCCGAAAAGACATTTCATCATCGTTGACTTACCGGCTCCGTTCTCACCCATGAGTCCCATGACGGTTCCCCTCCGCACATCAAGATTGATGTGGTCGAGGACTCTGTTCCGGCCGAAGGATTTGCTCATGCCGCGTATTGATAAGACGATATCATCTTTCTTATCTGCCATACTTATTACTCCTGTACATATATTTTTGTGTATTCAACACACTTTTTCTGTCCGGAGACAGTTTCCGCAGAACTTTTCCCCCAAACATGTTATTAGGGAGAATTTCTTCTCCCTAATAATCTTTCATCCTTATTGCAATGTATATTATTGACTAAGTATAGATGTGTAGGAAGCCGCGTTATCTGTCTTCACCATGTTAATTGCAAATGCATCATACTGGCTCGGGTTTCCGAGACGGTTTGTAATGTTGGACTCTGTCTGTCCGTCACCGCCAATGTACTCAACATCAAGGTTCAGCAGGTCATCATATTTCTGAAGCAGCGGCTGATATGTTGAACCAAGGAAGTTATCGGAAGCATTGTAAATATCAAGCCATACTGACTTCGTCGGATGCTCGCTCTCGTCCAGCTGGTTGGATACAGGCTCCCAAACTACTGTGGAATCTGTGAAATCCTGATAGTTGTCAGCTGTTACAGCTACGTTTAATGCGTAGTAAGAACGCTCGTCTTCATTGTATACATAAACGTCATCTGACAGAACGTTTCCTGCCTCATCTTCTGTGCCGATACCTGTGTCGATATCTACACCGTCAAGAGCGTTACGGAGAACACGGAGTGTCAGGTAAGCCTGTACGTCTGCATGCTGGCTGATCGTTCCGCCGTATCCTTCTGCGATAGCTGCAACTGCGTCGCTGTTCGCATCATATCCGAATGTCGGAACTCCGTTGTCCTTTGACCAGGAATTGAACATTGACATTCCCATACCATCGTTATTAGAAACAACGATATCGATCTGGTCGCCGAAGGATGATGCCCATGTTCCGATCGCATTACCTGCTGTAGCAGCATCCCATGTAGCTCCTGCAGAGTTCTTCATCTCCTGTGAAGCAAGCTCACGGACTGTATATGTCTTTCCGTTGATCTCAAGTGTTCCATCCTTTACAGCGGAAGCGGATCCGTCTGTGTTCGTTCCGATCGGCTCACTGTTGATTGCTCCGTCTGCCTCAACGCCTGTTCCAAGTGCTGAGCGGACGCCTCTTGTACGTGCGATGGAATCGTTGTGTCCGATATCACCGATCGCCATAACATATCCGATAACGCCGTCACCGTTGCGGTCAATCTCATCAATGTGTGATTCGATGTAATCTTTAACCATTGTTCCCTGCAGTTCTGCACCCTGGTTTGCATCAAATCCTACATAATATGTATCATCATTGAAGTTCAGAGCTGTCATGTCCAGTTCTCCTGTGGAGCTGTTGGACGGCTGACGGTTGTACCACACCAGAGGCTTGTCCTTGTTAGCTACATCACTTGTTTTTGCATCGCCTCCATCTGACGGCTCGCTGCTATTTCCGCCTGAGCCGCAGGCAGTCGCTGAAAGTGCAAGTACTGCCGCCAGCGTTAATAAAACAATTTTTTTCTTCATATATACGTTTCCTCCTTCTCTCGGCGCATTTTCCGGCGCCCTTTTATTGATAATGACAGTATACTCCATATAACCCCGAGAAAACATAGAATATTTTTTGCATTTTATTGAAATTTTTAAGATTTTATTGTTCATATGCGACAATCAAAATGTATTGCCCTTTTTCTTCCGCCGTCTGTACGCCATTTTCTCCCGCCTTCCCCGCTTTCAGATATACAGTTTTACCAATCCCGACCTTGACCTTTACAGCCCCCTCTTCTATAATTACTACACAAGTAAGAATACGCTCAGAGCGCCGGCGGGCACACATCCCCCCACTGCCTGTCGATTCCGATTCAGATGGAGCACTCTCCGGAGGTGATTTATTTTGTCATTTTCAATCCACTTTATAATATGTAATCTTGTTCTCTCAGCACTGCTTGGAATTTTACTGTTTTTCAAAAAAATTCTGAGAAAACATATTTCACCTGACAGTCAGTACCGGATCTGGTATGTTTTTGCGGCAGCCCTGCTGCTTCCATTCCTGCCTTACGCCCCCTCAGGCCCGGGCCGAATGCTGGAGCAGTTTCTGGATCTTCTTTCTGCCGGGACAGCCGCACCGGCAGGCGCCCCTGCTGCCCAGAATACGGCAGACGCTTCTTTTGTACAGCTGGGAATGACGGATCTCGCGTCTTCCTTCGCCGGGAGAGGTTTCCGCACAGCAGGCATCCTTTTAACAGCCATATGGGCCGCCGGGTGCTGTATCTCCGCCGCCTTGGTCCTGCGTCATATCCTTAAGATCCGCAGGATCAAAAAACTGGCCTATCCGATCACGCCCGAGACCGAGCCGGACTTATACAGCCGGTACCTGTCCTGCATAAGAGAACTGAAGATCCGCAGGAAGGCTGCCCTGTACGCCTCCTGCAGCATCCCCAGTCCTGTATCCTACGGCCTCCTGCGGCCAAAGATCATCATCCCCCAGGACATGGACGTCCTGCTGGCAGAGGAGGATATACGCTTTATCTTTCTCCATGAGCTGCAGCACTTCAAGCACAAAGACGCGGCGCTGAATGATCTTGCCTGCATCCTCCAGATCGTCTACTGGTTCAATCCGTTTGTCCGGCGCGGATTTCGGATTATGGAAAAAGACCGCGAGATCGCCTGTGACTGCTCTGTCATCCGCACGGTAGGCAGAGATCAGGCTGTCAGCTACGGGCACACCTTGATCCGGTACGCGGAGAAACTGCATCAGAATGCTTTTCTCTCTCCGCTCTCTACTCTGAGCGGCGAAAAATCTGCCATCGTACAGAGGATAAAAGAGATCGCAGAATACAGAACAGAAACCCCTGCCGGGAAAGTAAGAAGCGCCTGCATCCTGCTGCTGGCAGTCCTCCTCGTATATACCACCAGTCCGTTTCTGACCGCCTATGCCGCACAGAATTCTCCCTATGACCTGGCGGGAAAAAATGTAGAAGAGACAGACCTGTCTTCCTATTTTCATGGGAGCGAAGGCACTTTCGTACTGTATGATATGACAGGTGACAGTTATCTTATCTATAATGAAGCAATGAGCACGAAACGGGTATCCCCGGATTCCACCTTTAAGATCTACAGCGGTCTGTTCGGTCTGGAAGAAGGGCTCATCTCACCGGATTCTTCCGCCCGTTCCTGGGACGGCACAGAATATTTCTTTGATTCCTGGAACCAGGACCAGACATTGGCGACAGCCATGCAGAACTCTGTGAACTGGTATTTCCAGGAGCTGGACGCTCAGATGGGATATTCCACCCTCTCTTCCTATTACAGCCGGATCTCCTACGGAAACTGCGATCTGTCCGGCGGGATCGGCAGCTACTGGGCAGAATCGTCGCTTAAGATCTCCCCGGTTGAGCAGACAGAACTGCTCGCAGATCTGCTTCAGAACAGATGGGGTTTCCGCACAGAGAATATACAGGCAGTCAGGGACGCAATGTTTGTCGCCGATACTCCCGCCGGAAAGCTTTACGGCAAGACCGGAACCGGCTCTGACGGGAACCGGAATATCAACGGCTGGTTTATCGGGTTCCTTGAGACAGAAACCAATGTGTTCTGCTTTGCGGCAAACATCCAGGACGGTCCCGATGCTTCCGGAACCATGGCTTCCGAGATCACAATGAATATCCTGAACGATCTTCTTTAATAAGAAAAAGGAACAGCTTCTCCTCGGAAGTCTGTTCCTTTTTTCTCACTCTTCTTTGAC
>CAKNJS010000070.1 GCA_930986645.1 uncultured Lachnoclostridium sp. | reverse complement strand
AAATACAGAATGACAGGAAGCGCATTGAGGAACTTATTTCGAATATTCTCTGCGCTGTCATGAAAACGATTAAAACTGTTCTGATTCATAAAATCTACCTCTTTTGTCCCATATTCGCTGCCCACTATTTTACCACATTTTCTCTTGTATTTGTCAGGCTACATCAGTATAATAGAAAAATAGTTACGTCAGAGAAAGGATTTTATCAATGCAGTTACAGAGATTGTTGAGCTATACAAGAAAAGCCGTAGATGAATACAATATGATAGAGGAAGGAGACCACATTGCCGTCGGCATCTCAGGCGGAAAGGACAGCCTTACACTGCTCTATGCCCTGCACGGGCTGAAACGGTTCTATCCGAAAAGATTTGAGCTGAGCGCGGTTACTGTGGACCTGGGATTCGAGGATTTTGATCTCAGCCCGGTAGAAGCACTGTGCAGAGAACTGAGCGTCCCGTACCGGATCGTCCCGTCAGAGATCTATGATATCCTGTTCAATGTCCGTAAAGAGTCGAATCCCTGCTCTCTCTGCGCGAAAATGCGCAAAGGTGCACTGAATCAGGCTGTCAAGGAAATGGGCTGCAATAAGGTCGCTTACGCGCATCACAAGGACGATATCATCGAGACAATGCTCCTGTCTCTGATCTTTGAGGGCAGGTTTCACTCTTTCTCGCCCAAGACCTACCTGGACAGGATGGACCTGACGGTGATCCGCCCGCTGATGTTCGTTGACGAGATGGATGTGATCGGTTTCAGGAACAAGTATGATCTTCCGGTCGTAAAGAGCAAGTGCCCGGTGGACGGCTACACAAAACGCCAGTATGCAAAGGATCTGCTCCGACAGCTCAATCAGGATCATCCGGGCGTGAAGGAGCGCATGTTCCACGCAATCCTGAACGGAAATATATCAGGCTGGCCCGAGCGGTGCATCCGACAGAGAGAAAAAGACTCCGGCAGGCATTAAACAGCCATCCGGAGTCTTCTCTATGTAATGTAATTATTATATTTCATCCAGAACCTTTTCAGCTTTGAAGGGCTTTCTGACAAAAGAGTCATCAGTCGATCTACCTGGTCAGATCTTCCGGTCGGCACGCGGGATGCTCTCCTTCATCATGACATACTGTTCGATCATCTTTGCGGTCCCTTCCACGCCGAGCTCAGCGCTGTTCAGGCACAGTTCATAGCTCTCTGCGTCAGACCATTTTTTGTTCGTATAGTAATTATAATAGCTGGAACGCTTCTTATCTGTCTTCACGATCAGATCCTTCGCCTTGGCGTCAGTCAGGTCGTAGATTCTCGCGATACGGCGGATGCGGGCGTCAAGATCAGCATGAATGAATACCGTCACTACATTCTTATATGACTCAAGAGCGTAGTCAGCGCACCGTCCTACAAGAATGCAGGGGCCTTCGTCCGCAATCTTCTTGATGGCGTCAAACTGAGCCAGAAAGACTTTGTGATTGATCGGCATATCCGTATATGTATTTCCGTAACCCATAGAATAGGTATCCATCACAAGTGAATAAAGGAAACTGTTAGTCGGCTTCTCATCATGGGATTCAAATATCTCCTCGCAGATGCCGCTTTCTTTTGCTGCGCGTGCAAGCATTTCCTTGTCATAGAGCTTGATCCCGAAGTCATCTGCGATCCTCTTTCCGATCTCCCTTCCCGCACTTCCGAATTCTCTTCCGATCGTAATGATTGTATTTGTCTTCATACCAGTCCACTCTCCTTTGCGTCAAATAAATCATTGTGATTTTGCATAAAAAATGTATGCATAATCATCCTTCATATGACTATTATAACGATAATGTCTGTGTATTACAATCAAAAATTTTGTTTTCTCAGTAAATTTAAAAGAGATACGAAATATTCCGGCAGCGGGGCGTCAAATTCCATATATTCACCCGTGGAAGGATGACGGATCCCGAGGATCTTTGCATGGAGAGTCTGTCCTTCTAGATTGAAAGGACATTTTGCCGGACCGTATACGGCGTCTCCCAGGATCGGATGGCCGATGCTGGACATATGGACGCGGATCTGATGGGTCCTCCCTGTCTCAAGTTCGCATTCAATATAAGTATAGTTCCCGAATCTCTCCAGAACCCGGTAATGGGTGACTGCCGGACGCCCTGAAGACGATTTTGTACTCATCTTCTTCCGGTCCACCGGATGACGCCCGATGGGAGCGTTCACAGTTCCCCTCTCTTCTTTGAAATTACCATACACGACCGCGTGGTAGCGCCTGGTTATGGAGTGCTCCTTGAGCTGTTCTGCAAGGATCTGATGAGAACGGTCGTTTTTGCAGATCAAGAGTGATCCTGTTGTGTCCATGTCGATCCTGTGCACGATCCCCGGGCGGATCACGCCGTTGATGCCCGAAAGGTTCTCTCCGCAGTGGTAGAGGACTGCATTGACCAGCGTATGGCTGTAATGGCCGGGAGAAGGGTGCACGACCATTCCCTTTGGCTTGTTTACTACCAGGATATCATCGTCCTCATAGAGAATGTCCAGAGGGATATTTTCGGGCTGTATATCCAGTGTTTCCGGTTCAGGGACACTGACACAGATCTCGTCGCCCGCCGAGAGCTTATAGTTTGCCTTTACCGGTTTCCCGTTTACGAGGATCCGGCCGTCTTTCATAAGTTTCTGTATATAAGAACGGGAAAGGTCCTCCAGATTCCCGCTGAGAAACCTGTCGATCCTTTCCCCGTTCATATCAGAAATAAGATTGATTTGATCCATAGAGGCTGACTCCTTTCTGGTCCAATGAGCATGGGACTGGGTATATGCGTCTATTACTTTCCCTTATTCCTGCTGTCCCTGCCTGATCTGAAAAAATTAAGATCACTGTCTTTATAATAGAAAAAGATCAGTATGATAAACAAGATGCATGCGATGACAACATAGCAGTCCGCCACATTAAAGATCGGGAAATCGATCAGATTAAAATACAGAAAATCGATCACATAATTCAGTCTGACCCGATCGATCATATTCCCGACTGCCCCGGCGCATACAAGCACTGCACAGATACGCAGCGGGATATACTTTCTCTCATGAGGCAGCCTTCCGTACAGAAAGGCCACAACAAGAAAAATGACCACTGCTCCTGCCACAAAGAGATACTGCCTGTTCTGCAGCATCCCGAAAGCGGCGCCACGGTTCTCCAGATAGCGGAGCTGGAAAACGCCGTCAATGATCACAAATGGTTCCTTATCTTTCAGATGTTCGGCGGCGAGCAATTTCGCTGCCTGATCAGCCGCCACAGCCGCTGCAAGTCCGATCAAAGCATATAAGTAACTTTTTATATTTCTGGAAATTTCCATTGCTGTTCCATCCTTAAACATATTTGTGTATGACAACATAGGTCCTGTTTTTCTTTGTGCGTGACAGAGCGCCCTTATAACGGAACTTTCCCATTCCGCGCACCGAAATAACGTCATCATCCCGCACCTGATATCCGTTGCTTGTGATGAGCCTGCCGTTCACATAGACCTTACCACCTTCGATCAACCCCGAAAGGCGGCTGCGGGAGGAGGAAAAGGCGAGCGGGAGCAGGCTGTCAAGCCTGACAGATGCCACAGTTCCCTTGATTTCCTCGAAAGAGGGCGTATAGCGGACCTCCCCCAGAGGAACTTCAGAGACAGTCACACTTGTATGGCGCACACGGACAAGCTGTTCTTGGATAAAGCCGGTCATATCGTCGTGTACGAACACGAGCGCATCTCCGTCCATGGGAAGGATATCGCCGATCTTTGCACGTTCTATCCCAAGATTCAGGATTGCTCCCAGATAGTCCCTGTGTGTGAGTTCCTCGCTGAATCTGCGGTTCAGGGGCGCAACCCTTACCGCCCGGAACGGGTATCCGATTTCCTCTGGAGAAAGCTCTTTTTTCCCGTAACACAAATAAAGAGCATCAGGGATAAATGCCGCCATCTGACGCTCTGCCAATTCATATCCGCCGAAAGACACATATCTGGAATATAACGTGTCTTTCGGCAGGGTATGTAAAATATTCTGTTCGCTCAGATTAAGAAAATCTGAATATGTGATGATATCCCTCTGGTATGCAAGTCTGGATAATTCTGTAAAACGCTTTTCCAGAAGCTTGATTTCCTTTGTCTGACTGTCTTTCATGATGCTTAGTATCTGCCTCTCATGCTCGGAGTCTCCATGGAGCCGCCGAGAAGATCCTGCAGGTCACCGGAAATATCTACGTTCGTAGGGGTGACGAGGAAGATATAGTTGGAGATCTTCTGAAGATTTCCGCCGATCGCATATGTTGCACCGGAAATAAAATCAATGATCCGCTGAGCGATCTCAAGATCCATTCCTTCAAGATTGAGGATCACTGTACGTCCGGAGAGAAGCGTCTCTGTGATCTCTCTGGAGTCATCTACAGAAGTCGGCTTTACTACACAGACCTCCATATTGCCCGTCCGCTTTGCGGAAGGACGCATTGGAGTTACTTTGCTTTCTGCCGGCTGGAAATCCTTGTCTTCCGCTACGTCAAAGTCATCATATTTTTCTTCTTTTTTGTTCTTCTTTCCGAACAGCTTATGACGAGGCTTTTCTTCGTATTCCTCTTCATCATAGTAATCGTCATCATCATAGAAATCATCGTCATCGTAATCGTCGTCATTCAGCTTCATAATGTCCAGAAATTTATCAAACACACCCATTTTTACACTCCTATCTTGTGCTCTTCTCTTTACCGCACAATTTTATTTTCCATACTTTCTGTTCCAGCCCATAACTGTCAGATGTTATAGTTCCTGGCACCAAAGATCCCGGTTCCGACACGTACCATAGTGGCTCCCTCTTCAATCGCAACCTCGTAATCATTGGTCATCCCCATGGAAAGTATGCTGACATTAACATTATCAATGTTTTTCTCCATAATGTCAACAGATAATTTGCGTAAATCTGCGAAAACAGACCGATTTTTTTCCGGATTTTCAACAAAAGGCGCAATTGTCATAAGTCCGCGCACATTTATGTGAGGGAATCCGGCAATCTGTTCAATAAACGGAATTACCTCCTCCACCTTAAGTCCGAACTTGCTCTCTTCCTGAGCTACGTTTACCTCTACAAGAATGTCGACCTTACGGTCATGCTTTGCAGCTTCCTTTTCGATCGTCTCGGCGAGCTTAATGGAATCAACGGAATGGATCAGGTCCACCTTGTCGATGATATATTTTACCTTGTTCGTCTGAAGATGTCCGATCATATGCCAGTGGATGTCTTTGGGAAGAGCCTCGTACTTTTCAGTGAGTTCCTGAACTTTGTTCTCCCCGAATACACGTATACCGAGATCGTATGCCTCCTTTAATGTCTCCACGGGCTTTGTCTTGCTGACTGCGATCAGTGTGACTTCCTCCCGCTTCCTTCCCGCTCTCCTGCACGCTTCTTCAATTCTGTGTTCTACTTCTTCCAACCGGTCTTTTAACATAATCCAAAACCTCCTGATATTTTACTGAAATACGACTTCGTCGGGGCTGATCCCGGCGGCGTCCTGTACAATATGATCATAATTAGAAAGGCCGTAGTCATCGCCTTCCTGTACAATATAGTACTCGTCGCTCTCACAGAGAATGACGACCTTATTGAATACCGCGTATCCCCGGTTGATATTGTATACCCCGGTGAGCGGTTTGGTCTCTTCTACGGTATATGTCTCAACCGATTCCGGTTTGACCAGAACGGTCCCCTGCTTCACAGTGTCCCTGCTTATGTACACTTCTCCGTCATCAGAAGTATCATAAATGTCGACTGCCTGGAATGTGGCGTTTCCGTTTTTATCTTGTATCATTACTCCTTTGGAGGAGCTGTTTCCGCCTGTAGTGATATATTCCTCGGGGATAACATAAAACTGTTCCTCGATCACAGAAGACTTGGGAATCTTGAGTCCGCTCTCATCTTCCAGAATGAGCTCTACATTGAGAAACCGTTCTTCTGCATAGCGGATCATGGAATTGTCAAAATCCAGACATCCGTAGGAACTTCCGTTTCGTTCGATCACAGAAAAGTCCGCCCACATGGTCTCGCTGTCCTTATCGATCCGCACCTTCACACTGGTGATCTCTTTCTTCTTCATATCTTCTGCCGTCTCCTTGGAGAGCGGAACGATCACGGACCAGTCTTCGCTGGTAATGAGACGGTAGACCGGCTCTCCGGCGTTGACCTGCATCTGGTCTGACAGCTGCATGCTCTCATACTTTGAACGGTCAAAATTCTCATCTGTAAAGGTATCCTTTGTCAGCGATTCGTATCCGTCCACACTGAACGCGATGATCCCATCGGCGGCCGACTGGCAGGAAGTTACTTCCTGTCCGCTTGCTGCGATCACTGCATCCAGCTGAGACATCCGAGTATCACTGAATGCGTTCTGAAGAGAATTAGTGATCTCATTCTTCAGTGTATATACGGGAGAAAAATCCTCACCTCCGGAACTCTCGTTATAATTCTGGATAGAAAGAACGATTCCGGACTGGACTTCCTGATTAAGAGACGGGGAAACATCACTGCTTTCACTTTCTTCCGATGTATCAAGAGGCTGTGCCGAGACCGCATAGACATTGGTTCCCGCCTTGATCTTGCTGTTTTCGTTCTGATAATAGCTTACATATCCGCCTGTCTCCGCAGTAACGGCGGTCTCCTGCCGGATCACAAGTCCGGTATAGGAATTGTCATTTACAATACTGCCTTCACGTACTTCATAGACAGAGATATTATCTCCCGTGACATACATGATCACTGTCACGATCAGATAGATAAAAACGACTGCAAAAAGGAAAAGCCCGATATTCAGTTCCCGTTTATTTTTATATTTTTTTATACTGATGGATTTGTTCTTGTCTGAGGCCAATCTCTGATAACACCTCCTGCATCTTCATAACTTAAATAGTATACCATTTCTTTGTGTATATTTCCAGCTTTTGCGGAAATAATAAAATTATTGACATGGAAAAGGAGGAAATAACATGAAATGGTTTGATAATACTGCTCTGACAATTGTTATCATCGGTGCAGTCAACTGGCTTCTGATCGGCATCTTTAAGTTTGATCTGGTAGCATTTCTTTTCGGGAATATGAGCTGGCTGTCCAGGATCATCTATACGATTGTCGGTCTGTGCGGTCTGTATCTAATCAGTCTGTTCGGAAGGATAAAAAGCATGTCAGAATAGAAAAAAAGACCTTTCTCAGTCCTG
>CAKNJS010000069.1 GCA_930986645.1 uncultured Lachnoclostridium sp. | reverse complement strand
AATGAATTCTGCGTAAATTTATTGATATTCATGGCTATTCCCTCCTTCATATCACCACACGATATCTTTTCGTGTTCTAGTAGTAATATAGCAAGAGTTATTAGCCATGTCAAGAGACGAGTGCTAATTTACATTTTCTTTATTTTTCTGGCTTATTTTGTGACCCAGGCATCGAGTTACTGCCAGCCATACCGTGCACTTCCCCACTCTTTCTGGACCGTCTCCTGCCGGAGAAGAAGAAGCGTGTTGTCTCTCACATCCTTCTCTACCAGCACCCCAGGTCCGACCGCACAACGGGACCCCACGGACACTCCGGGCAGAAAAGTGGTATGTACTCCGGTCCTTGTATAATCTCCGATACACACGCAATTTGTATAAGCACTCCGGTACACTCTGCCATTTACCCGCCTGGGCACCTGGGCGTCATCAAAACGCAGCACCGCCATCACGACACCTGCCGCGATATCCACATACCTTCCGACAACGCCGAATACTTCGCATCCATGGACCGCCGCTGTCCCTTCCATTGTGACCCCGCTGATCTCTGCGCCGAAGTCCACTTTATTTCCCGGTCCGATCACGGTTTCCTCATGGATCATGCAGGAATGGCGGATGACGCTCCCACTCCCGATCATACAGTTATTCCCGATCACTGCACCGTCTTCCAGCACAACATTATCCCCGATCACACAGTTTCCTTCAAACGTCACACGGCGGATACGGCAGTTTTTCCCCACTTTCAGGAAACCTTGTTTCCGGTATACATCCTGCACCATGCTTCCTGCTCCGATGCAATCTTCTTTCAGTTCTGACAAGGTCCGGCAGCAATACCGGTTCGCCTCAAACAACTCCCACGGAAAACGGATCTGTACAACAGGTCTTTCGCATATATACACATGGAGTTCCATTCCCAGTCCGATCATCTGCCCCAGCGCACTTTCCAGGTAGTACTGTTCATCCGGCATCTGTCCGCAATTGATGACGCCAGCCCCTCTGACGGTATATTGCAGAGCGGAAATCCAGCTCTTTGACAGTACACAGGCACCGAAGATCCTGGTATCCACATAATGATCACGGGGATGTCCATATATCGTATGGATCCTGTCTCCGTCCGGGCACGCCCCGAATCCGCTTTCCTGCTCTTTCCACGGTCTTCCCAGAACTGCGGCAGTCCCCTGATCCAAGTATTGTACAAGAGCAGCCATATCCCCATCTTCAAGGTACAGGCTGCCATACATGATCAGCACATTACCCGGGATTTCAAGACCGGCAATCTGAAGAAATATCTCGTTCTGCATTTCTTCAAATACACAGAAATTATCAACTGCAATCCTTTTTAAAACAGCGCTTTGTTTCCCGATAACATAAATATCCTGAATGCCCTGATTTTTCAAAATATTTATATTTCGTTCCAGGAGAGACTCATTTCCCACAGGGAGCACACTGTTCCCCTCCTCACGCGCAAACGGGAATATCCTGCTGTCCGGTGGATTGCACAAGATAACCGCGGATCTATTTCCAGTATCCATAATATTTGTCAAACAGGGCGTCATTATACTCGTCTGCTCCGTCTATATTGGAACTTTTGAAGACCGGCGGCTTCATTCCCTTCTGCACAAGATCCTGGATCGTCTGGGCGATCAGAGCCTGGGCGAGAGCGGTTCCAATCGTATCGCTTGTAGGACCCGTGGGCACGTCAAATCCTTCAATATAAAAGCCTGCGTCTCCTTTGCACGCCCCATTATCCAAGATCACATCAGCAATCTCATACAGCTTTTTCCCGCTCTTGTGCCTTGAGCTCGTATTCCTTGAATGCTCAAGAGAAGTCATTGCAATGACTCCGCATCCCCTCTCCTTTGCTCCCAGCGCCATCTCGACCGGAACAGCATTCCTGCCCGAATTCGAGATTACCATGATCGTATCTTTTTTGTCCACTTTGTACAGATTCAGCATTGCATCTGAATAACCTTCCAATCGCTCCAGATAAGTACTTTTATTCGGCATCTCGTGGAGCATCAGCTCCGGCGGAAGGATAGCCTTTACGTAAGCGAGTCCTCCTGCCCGGATATAAATCTCTTCTGCGATCATGTGAGAATGCCCTGATCCAAACACATAAAACCGTCCGTTATTCAGGCAGGAATCCGTTACCATGTCTGCCGCTTTGAGCAGAGATTCCTCCTGGGTTGCGATCGTTTTCTTCAAAATTTCTTCCACATGTAACAGATAATCTGCTGCTGCACTCATTTCTGCTCCCTCCATTCTTCTGTTTCATTTTGTATCAGATCCATCATCCGCTCTGCCTCTCCTGCGGCGAAAGGGCTGCTCAAAGCTTCATAATAGCGTTGCTCATAGGCATTTCTGTCAGCAAAATACATCAGATAACCATTGGCATAACCTATAAAATGCGTTTTTTCATCCTGAACAGGATTACTCAGCCTTGAAAACAGTTCTCCGGGAATGCAGACAAAAATATCTTCATTGATCTTGTAAAAATGCAGTTCTACTTCATACTGCTTTTCGCCATCATAATTCTTCGCATAACGCAGATCTGCCTGTGCCCCTTCCAGTATACTTTCCAGCAGCCTCTTTTGCACCGGTGATACACCTTTTTCAACACCTTCCTCAAACTCTTTCTGCCGGATCTCAAGCATACGCTCTGCCTCATCCATAGAAAGAGCATCCTTTGCCCTCAGAACAATCTTTTTACGTTTCACCCTTATATCATATACCTCATATGGAACTTTCTGTCCCGACAGCGAAACGCACTTCGCAGCCAGCAGATCCCCCACTCTCTCTACCTCATCAAATCCATTACCTTTCCGTGTAAAACGGGTAGAGATGTCTCCGCAGCTTCCGTTCAGAAACATGATCATTTCATACCCTTCTGCTTCCATATGCCTCTGCAGTGCACCGGGATAATCCGCACTGCAGAGCTGGTTCTCCGCATGGAGCACAGTCGGATGGCATGCAAAATGTACCAGCATCATTTTCCTGCCGCCCGACCAGATTTCAAAGCACAAAAGGGCATCGTTCCCTTCCCATTCTCTTACATTCCGGTTACTGCCCACCCCTGGGCATGTACCGTACATACGGAATATCTCTCCATCCCGCATGTCCAACAGAGCCTCCTCTATACATTCCCGGGTGCCGGCGAGTATGTTCCCGATCAGATCCTCGTCAACCTTTCCGGCAAGATCCAGAGCTGTACGCAGATATCCGTTTCTTGTCTCCAGAATCCCGCCGGGAGCTGAATGCGTATGTATGGCACTGATCACAACATTTTCCCTTTGTATGCCTTTCTCCTCCAGACAGCGGATCACAGGCTCGATCAGCAGGCTGTCCACTGCCAGAAGATCGTAGGCAATGCAGCCATAGACTACATCTTTCACAGAGAAGAACAGCGCCTTTACATATAAATCATCATGTACTCCTTTCATCTCCCGCGCCGGAGCATATCCTGCCAGGACGCACGGACCCTCCGGCGTGATCTTTCTCATCGCAAATCCTGTTTTCAATGTCACCATTCCTCCTCTTCCATTGCAGAGTCCAGCGCATCTTTTTCCATTTGTGCCACAGGGAGCATTCGTTTCAGATTTTCTCTTCCACTCTCAAGGAGAATGGCAGCCAACGCTTCAAGCCCGGTCTCCTCATCACATAAAAGAGCTTCCAGAAGCATGACCATATTCATGCCTGCCAGGACAGCAATGCTACTATATTCCTCTGCCAGCCTCACTGCTGTATTACACGGTGTCCCTCCTGGTATATCGCATAAAATGAGCGATCCCTCTCCACCTGTATTGGTATGAAGAAGCCTTTCCATACGGGCGTGGAATTCTTCTATATTGTCATCCTCTCCCAGGGACAGAGCAGTTACATTGTCTTTCTCACCATACAGCATAGCTGCGGATGAGATCATTGCTTCCGCCATCGGTCCGTGGCTCGTCAAAATAATCTGAATCATTTTTCCTCCTAGAAAATCCCCACGACAGCTCCAAGGATCGACAGTGCGATCACAAGGAAAAGCACCTTCGTAGTGGATACTCCTTTCTTTATAAGTTTATATACGCCAAGAGTCAGAAGCAGCGGGATTAGATTTGGCATGACTCCGTCAAAGATCGCCTGCAGTGTCATCGCCTGTTCTCCTTCTCCGACTACAAAATCCAGTGGGACCGTGACCATAGTAGCTGTCATAACTCCCAGGACCATCAGTCCGATCAGTGTCGCGCCTTCGCTCAGCCGCTGCATCATACTGCTGCCGGATATTTTTTCTACGAATTCATTTCCAAAATGATATCCATATTTCAGGCCGAACCAGCGCGTTGCGATATTCAGGGTATTAAACAGCAGAAGGAAAACGATCGGCCCCAAAATATTCCCGCCCTCAGAAAGCGATACGCCAATGCCTGCGCAGATCGGGAACCAGGTAAACCAGAAGAAAGAATCTCCAATGCCTGCCAACGGTCCCATCATCGCCACTTTTGCAGCACTGATCGCATTTCCGTCTACACTGTGGTCCCGCGCAAGCTTTTCCTCCATTGCCACAGATACGCCCATGATCGGCATTGCCATATACGGATGTGTATTGAAAAATTCCAGATTTCTGGTAACGGACTCTTTGAGCCCTTCCGGATCATCTCTGTGCAGTTTCTTCAGCGCCGGCAGGATACTCCAGCAGTATCCCAATGCCTGCATACGTTCATAGTTCCACGAGAACTGCATGCCGATCCCGCGCCAGAAAATACGGATCAGATCTCTTTTTGTTATTTTATTTTCAGACATATTCTCCCTCCTATTCTTCCATGAGCGCATCAAGTTCATCTAAGTCAGATGCAGTCTTTTTCTCTCCGCCGTCATTTGTTTTTCCTTTTTTATAGTGATCGATCACAAGGGCAACGCATACCGCAACCATCGTAACGCCCACTGTTGAGAAACCGCCGAATGTCGCCAGCGCAAATCCGATAAAAAAGAATGGGAACAGATACGGGATATTCAGCATGGTCATCAGCATTCCGAAACCAACTGCCGGAAGAAGGCCGCCTGATACCTCGAGACCTCTCTGGACTGCTTCCGGGATCACACCGATAAAAGCCTCCACGGCATCAACGCCGAAATAAATTGCCGGAAATACCAGAATGGATACTCTGACAAAATGTACGAATATACCTGCATAATGCGCCGCTTCAAGTTTACCATATTCCCCTTTTGACGCAAATCTGTCTGCCATATGCATAAACACCGTGGTAAATGTCCGTCCGAATATATCCAGCGCCTGAGCACCTACCGCCACCGGCACGGCCAGCGTGAGCGCGATCTCCGTGCCTTCTCCGCTCAAGATCGCAAAGGCCGTAGCAACAACAGATCCGATCGTCTGATCCGGTGGAATAGCTGCTCCCACACTTCCGATCCCCATAAATATCAACTGAAGAGATGCTCCTACAATAATTCCCTGAGTCAGGTCACCCAGGATCAAGCCGGTCAAGGCCCCTGCGATCAGCGGACGAGCAAACCCGAAATGTCCGTTCATATATTCAATAGACAGCAAAGATGCCAGGACGCTGACCAGTAATGCCTGTACTAACATAATCTTTCCCTCCTATAATAATGACAGCACGTCCACAGATTCATCTCCTGTGAGCTGCCGGTGTTCAATCTTGACTCCCATTTCTGCCATTTTCCGCACGATACTTTCCTCCTCTTTGCTTAATGACAGCGCCTTGGAAATCTGTCTTCTTCCTTCTTTAAACCTCATGCCTCCCAGATTCAGCACTTCCATTTGAAATCCTTTCTGAACCAGAGCATAAGGAGCTGATACATTTTCAAATACCAGCATGACACGGTACCTGTCCAGGATTCCTTTGTTATACCGTTCCAGGAAACCTTCGATACTCAGGGCATACACTCTTGTATCCGCCGGAGCAGACATTTTAAGTACGGATTTCTGCATATCATCCTTTGCAATGCGGTCATCCACCACCACTACGACCTCAATGTGCAGTCCCCGTATCCAGCTGGTAGCAACCTGCCCGTGTATCAGTCTGTCATCTACCCTCGCATTTATGATTGCCATATATCCACCTCCTTCAAATATGAAACAAACCGTTCTGTGATCAGTTTGGGGTTTGTAATAGCTGTGCCGACGACGATGGCATCAGCACCACTGTTAAAGCAGCAGACCGCATCTTCCCTGCTCCAGATCCTGCCCTCACAGATCACGAAACAGGACAGCTGTTCCCTGCATTTTTTCAGCATTTCATAGTCAGGCCCCTCCCGGTATCCGCTGTATGGCGTATATCCGCTCATGGTCGTGGATACGATGTCAGCCCCTGCTCCGCAGGCTTTTTCTGCTTCTTCGAAAGTAGAGCAGTCCGCCATCAGGATAATATCCGGATATTCCTCTTTTACCTGACGGATCGTCTCATAGCCGTACATGCCAAGATGATTTTTCTGCAGGGTCGCATCCAGTGCCACAATGTCAGCCCCCGCATCTCTGAGTGACAGAACAGACTCCATATCGGGTGTGATATATACATCGCAGCCTTCTGTCACCCGTTTCCATATCCCGATAACAGGCATATCCGGGAAATGTTTCTTTATCAGTTTTACATATTCCGGGGAATTTAACCGGAATCCTGCACATCCGCCCAGATATGCCGCATTTGCCATTGCAAGCATGTCCTCAGCTGTATGGAACGTCCGTTCATCGTATCCCTGACATGATACCAGCATACGGTGTCTGATCTGATCTAATACAGAATTCATTCACTTCCCTCCTTTTCTCATTTTTCGTAAGGTACCCTATCTATTCTGAGTATACCACATGTATATACATGTTGTAAATACTATAATTTTATACAAGTTATATTTTTTTAATTGTTTAATAATTGATATTCTGATATAATATTTTCACGAGAGGTAAGACAATATGGAAAATAAATGTGATATTGTAAAAAACTATATCCTGGATAAAATACACAGGAAAATATACTGTCCCGGACAGATGATCGATTCTGAAGCAGATCTGGCAAGAAAGCTGGACATCTCAAGAATGACTGTCCGAAAAGCACTGGATATCTTAGCGCAGGAAGGTATTGTATTTAAAGAAAAAGGACGGGGAACCTTTGTTTCCCGGCAACCCAAATACGCTGAATTTCAATACGGCGTAGGTTTTACTCAGGAAGCCAGAAAGAGAGGAATGGTTCCTTCTACCAGAAATGCATCTCTGAAACTTTGCAGCGCTGACAAAGACATAGCAAAAAAACTGCACCTTGAGACAGGTGACAAAGTATGGAGAGTAACCCGTGTCCGCTGTGCCGATGATATCCCTGTGGCGTATGTCTATGAATATTACAATTATCTGCACTGTGAAGACATGACAGAAGAAACGATCCAGAATTCTATTTATGATTATCTGGAAAAGAAGGGCATTTCTTTTGCGTTTCTCGACCAGAAACTGGAAGCTGTTGCCTGCCCGGCCCATATTGCCGAAGCCCTTGAGACCGCTCCCGGAGCCCCTGTTATCCTGATGACACTGACTGTATATATGAAGAACGGGATCCCGTTTAATTTTGGTTATGAATATTACCGGACAGACAAATTTACCCTTGTACAGTCCGTTTATAACAGGGAGCTCGGATCATAATTCTGCTACACATACAAAAAGAGAGGCAGTTTCCCTTTTTAATAAGAGCAACTTCCTCTCTTTTTCACGTCCGGTTCCTGTCTCACCGGTCACTCTCCCCGCACCACCTCCAGCGCCTTTTCCAGCTGATTATCCGCCTCCGGATCCTCCGCGTCATACTCATACTCCACTTCCACATCCGGCTCAACGCCCGTTCCGTTTATGCTCCTT
>CAKNJS010000068.1 GCA_930986645.1 uncultured Lachnoclostridium sp. | reverse complement strand
CGTCCCCAAAGGAGGTTATTATGTCAGAAAATCAGAAACCAAAGTATTACATTACTACGGCGATCGCCTACACATCAGGCAAGCCGCACATCGGAAATACGTACGAGGTAGTTCTTGCGGATGCAATCGCGCGTTATAAGAGAAGCAAGGGATACGATGTGTTTTTCCAGACTGGTACAGATGAACACGGCCAGAAGATTGAGCTGAAAGCAAATGAAGCGGGGATTACTCCGAAGGAGTTTGTGGACAATGTTTCCGCAGAGATTAAGAGAATCTGGGATCTGATGGATACATCTTATGATAAGTTTATCCGCACAACGGATGCTGACCATGAGAAACAGGTACAGAAGATCTTTAAGAAGCTGTATGATCAGGGTGATATTTACAAAGGCTGCTACGAAGGAATGTACTGCACGCCTTGTGAGTCTTTCTTCACGGAGTCACAGCTTGTGGACGGAAAATGTCCGGACTGCGGACGCGAGGTGCAGCCGGCGAAGGAGGAAGCATATTTCTTCAAGATGAGCAAGTATGCGGACCGCCTGATCGAATATATCAATGAGCATCCGGAGTTTATCCAGCCTGTATCCAGAAAGAACGAGATGATGAATAACTTCCTGCTTCCGGGACTGCAGGATCTGTGTGTATCCAGAACATCATTTAAATGGGGAATCCCGGTTGATTTTGATCCGAAGCACGTAACTTATGTGTGGCTGGACGCTCTTACCAACTATATTACAGGAATCGGATATGACGCAGACGGCAACAGTACGGAGCAGTTTAAGAAGCTGTGGCCGGCAGACCTGCATCTGATTGGAAAGGATATTATCCGTTTCCATACGATCTACTGGCCGATTTTCCTGATGGCTTTGGGCCTTCCGCTTCCGAAGCAGGTGTTCGGACATCCGTGGCTCCTTCAGGGCGACGGCAAGATGAGCAAGTCCAAGGGAAATGTACTCTACGCAGATGAGCTGGTTGATTTCTTCGGCGTGGATGCGGTGCGTTACTTTGTGCTCCATGAGATGCCGTTTGAAAACGACGGCGTGATCACATGGGAGCTGATGGTAGAGCGCCTGAATTCCGACCTCGCAAATACACTGGGCAATCTTGTAAACCGTACGATTTCTATGACAAATAAGTACTTCGGAGGCACGGTGACGGACAAGGGAGCAGCAGAAGATGTGGATGCGGATCTCAAGGCTGTAATTGAGAATACACCGAAAGCTGTAGATGAGAAGATGGACGGCTTAAGGGTGGCTGATGCGATCACGGAGATTTTCAATCTCTTTAAACGATGCAATAAATATATCGACGAGACAATGCCGTGGGCACTTGCAAAGGACGAGGCGAAGAAAGACCGTCTGGAGACGGTGCTGTGGAATCTGATTCAGGGTATTTCCGCGGGAGCTGAGCTTCTGGAGTCATTCATGCCTTCAACAAGCAAAAAGATCCTTGAGCAGCTGGGCGGCGGTCATGTGACAGATAAGCCGGAGATCCTGTTCCAGAGACTTGATCTTGAAGAAGTCATGAAGAAAGTCGAAGAGCTTCATCCGCACAAAGAAGAGAGTGCAGAAGCGGCTGGAGACAGTGATGCGAAAGAAGAGGCTGTTATTGATATTGAGCCGAAGGATGAGATTACATTTGACCAGTTCGGAGCAATGCAGTTTCAGGTGGGTGAGATCATCGCGTGCGAGGAAGTGAAGAAATCAAGAAAACTTCTCTGTTCTCAGGTGAAGATCGGAAGTCAGGTAAAACAGATTGTGTCCGGTATTAAAGCTCACTATACACCGGAAGAGATGGTGGGTAAGAAAGTCATGGTTCTTGTCAACCTGAAACCTGCAAAATTGGCGGGAGTGCTCTCCGAAGGAATGCTTCTGTGCGCGGAAGATGCAGATGGCAATCTGTCGCTTATGGTACCGGAGAAAGATATGCCGGCAGGGGCTGAGATCTGTTAATGATTTGGAGGGACACTGTCTGAATCAAAAAGGGACAGGGCAAATCTTGATTGGGGACGTAGTAAAATCGCATTTTACTACGTCCCCAATCGAAGTTTACCCTGTCCCTAATTCGTGCAGCAGCCGTGTATTGGCTTCCGGCATCATGATACAGAATCGTATAAATTCGCCGTCCAGACACTGGAATGACGAGCAGTCCCGGATCATAAGTCCTGCTTTGATGCACTTTTCAAACAAATCGAAAGATGTAATGCCGGGGGCTGTAATTTTTACAAGCAGAAAATTGGCGTACGGCCTATATGTTTTATAACCTGCCATTTGTGATATGGCTCGATACATCCGGTCCCTTTCGGACAGTATCAGTTCTCTTGTCCGGCTGATATATTCCTGATCTTTAAACATTTCTTCCCCGGCAAATGCGCCGATGCTGTTTAACGACCACGGTATCTGCTTTTCTTTCATTTCACTGAGAAATTCTGCATTGCCTGTAATCCCGTATCCGAAGCGCATGCCCGGCGCTGCGAAGAATTTGGAAACACCGCGCAGCACCATGAGATTGGAATACTTCCGGGTAAACGGAACTGCTGTCACTGCACTGATATCCGGTGCAAATTCCACATAAGTTTCATCGATCATGACGAAGATATTATTTTCGGAGCAGAACTCAAGAAGCTGCTCCATATCATCTCGCAGGATCGCAGAGGAAGTCGGATTATTCGGATTGCAGAGGATGAGGAAGTCGTAACCGTCTTTCAGGACACGGCACAGATCTTCCACATCCAGTATAAAGCTGTTATCCTCGCTCAGATGATAATATTCCTGTGTGCTTCCGGAGAAGGAAAGTTCCCGGGAGTATTCGGAATATGTGGGGCCGAGGATAAGAGTCCGGCGGGGAGCGAGCGTCTCGATCAGCAGGGAGATCAGCTCACTGGATCCGTT
The DNA here is from genome assembly GCA_930986645.1 of uncultured Lachnoclostridium sp. Lineage (GTDB taxonomy): Bacteria > Bacillota > Clostridia > Lachnospirales > Lachnospiraceae > Mediterraneibacter. Next base: position 5,017 of record CAKNJS010000068.1, on the reverse strand, counting down.
GCCGGGCAGGATGTATTCCGCCGGGATATGGCAGTATTCGGAGATGGTGCCGCGCAGAGCGGCATACTCCCGGTCCGGATAGAATGAGAGCAGATCCAGATGACCGGCGATGGCTGTCTTGACGTGCTCTGACAATCCGAGTGGATTGACGTTGGCCCCGAAGTTGGTGATGTCCTCTTTCCTTAAATGATAGTATTCACAGATTTTTTCAATGTCGCTTCCGTGGAAGACCGGTCTGGTATTCATGGTTGATGGCCTCCTTATATTTTTACCCTTTCCGTAAAGAAATAGAAAGGACATATTTTAGCGCCTTTTGTTGCATAATAATTACCGCATTGTCTCAAACAGAATTCCAAGCGTGTTGGGACCGCAGTGGCAGGAAATCGTGCAGCTTGCCTTTGTAACGTGGATTTCCTTAAATTTTATTGTACTTTCTACGGTTTTCTTCACCAGATCAATGTAGTCCTGTGGAATTCCGGAGTGTGTGATAAACAGCAGGTCCGTGTTAATGTCGGAATATCTTGCAAGTTCATCTTTCACATATTTGACAAGTACTTTGTCAAGGGAACCTCGGTACTTCTTCCCCACTGCCATGCTGCCGTCCCGGTTATCTACTTGGATACAAGGCTTGAGTTTCAGCATATTCGCGCCGAAAGCAGTTACAGATGAGCAGCGTCCGCCTGCACTTAGAAATGTAAGGGTATCAAGGATGAAGCTTGCGTGCCGTCTGGAAGTCCCTTCGCGGAGCTTCTTGGCTATTGTCTCTGCATCCATTCCTTGTGCGATCATTTTCCCGGCAGCAACTACGGTGAGACCGGTTCCCGTGGAAAGGTTGCAGCTGTCTATGACGTGAACATGCCCCAGCTCCTGTGCGGCAAGGCAGCAGTTCTGGTAAGAGCTGGAAAGGGCGTGTCCGATGTTAATGTGGATAACCTCATATCCCTGCTCGACCCACGGGCGGAAATGTTCGGTATATTCCTGAACATTTACCGCGGCAGTTTTCGGCAGTACTTTATGGTCGTAGTATTCCTGATAGATTTCTTCCGGAGTGATAGTGACATTGTCCAGATAATCCTTTCCGTTCAGATTTATGTGAAGCGGAAAATAGTTGACATGATAACGTTCTTTTAATTCTTCATCCAGATCGCAGGTGCTGTCTGCGCTCAGGATGATCTTCCCGGATGTGAGTGTGTCCTGCATAATTATCCCTCCATGTGCGTGAATTCCGGCTGTTCGAATAAAATAATTATAACACGGTTTATCCGGTTGGAAATATAGAAGTTTTACGGGGGACTATTGACTTTTTAAAATTTTTATACTATATTATTAAAAACTTAACTATTAAGTTTTGAACTACGTCGGCATTCAGCCGGCGATATTGTGATATAAAGAGGTGAGCAGTAATGAAATGTCAGTTTTGTAACAGGGAAAGAGTTGACAGAGTTTTTTACATAAATTGGATGGGTACTGTGTATCAGGTTCCGGTTTGTTCGGACTGTCTCCAGAAGATGTGGAATCAGGCGGCAGCATCGGGAAAAACAGAGGAGTTTAAAAATTATACAGGCTGGTGGCCGGGAAAACAGGATCCGAGGCATATGGGCGACCGCGCTTTTCCAGAGACTGCGGTATCCGGTCTGATCAAACGGCGTATGCTTGCTGCTTTGAAGATAAGGCTGGAGGAAGCAGCTGAGACAGAGAATTACGAGGAGGCGGCAAAACTGCGCGATGATATAGCAGTGATCGAGAAGGAGGCGTGTACACATGGAAATTAATCTGAATATGTTCAGCCGGCGTTCGATGAAAGTGTTTCAGTCGGCACTCAGGTTTGTTACGCATATGGAACATGGTTTCATCGGAAGTGAACATCTTCTGTGGGCGCTGGCCTTTGACGGCGGAGCTGCCGGGAGAGCGCTCCGACGCAGCGGGCTGGATCAGAAGCTGATCGAGGAATATCTCCATCAGTATGACTTCGACGCTAAGGCGGGCGGAAGTTTTCAGGCTGTGCAGATCTCCGAAGAGGCGGAGCAGGTGCTGCATATTGCCGGGCAGCGCGCCAGATCAAAAGGACACCGGCAGACGGAACCTGAAGATCTGTTGACGGCTGTACTGGACGCAGGTGACTGCGCGGCGTATCAGCTTATCGTCTCGCTTAAGGCGGATCCGGAGGAGATCCGAAGAGATCTGGAGCATCCGGGCACACCTGCCATTGCGAGAAATGTATCGCCCGGGGACGCAGTGACAGAGCATCCGGCACAAAAGCAGAACATTTCAGGCAGTGGTTCTGTACAGGAGACAGTGTCAGAAGAATATATGCAGGAGGAACAGGAAGAAGCCGGAGAGGAGGAAAGCGTATCCGCGTTAGAAAAATTCGGCACGGATATGACGCAGAAAGCTTCGGAAAATGCCTATGATCCTGTGATCGGACGTGAAGATGTGCTGGATCGAGTGATTCAGATACTGTCCAGAAGGACTAAGAATAACCCGGTACTCACAGGAGAGCCCGGCGTGGGAAAAACAGCTGTGGCAGAGGGATTGGCACAGCGAATTGCAGACGGCAGGGTTCCGGCCAATCTGAAAAACAAAAGGATCATTTCCATGGATCTTGTGGGAATGCTCTCGGGAGCCAGATTCCGCGGTGATTTCGAGGAAAGGATTAAGTCTTTTCTGGGTGAAGCGGAAGCAGACGGAAATGTAATCCTTTTTATTGATGAGTTACATATGATTATGGGAGCTGGGGCCGGTGCGAGCGAGACGATGGACGCAGCCAATATTTTGAAGCCTGTTCTTGCGAGAGGCGGACTTCAGGTAATCGGTGCAACAACGCTGAAAGAATACCGCCGCCATATTGAGAAAGACGCTGCTTTTGAACGCAGATTTCAGCCTGTGGCAGTGGAGGAGCCGGATCAGGAGGATGCAGTGAAGATCCTTATGGGGCTCAAAGGAAGATACGAATCATATCACGGACTTACTATTACGGAAGATGCAGTGAGAGCTGCGGTAAGCCTGTCATCCAGATACATACAGGACAGATTCCTGCCGGATAAAGCCGTGGATCTGATGGATGAAGCTGCATCGCGGATTCGTACTCGGGCGCTGTCCACTCCTTCATGGCTGCTGGATCTGGAAGATGAGATCAGGCGGATCGGCAGAGAAAAGAAGAAGGCCGCTGACGCACAGGAATATGAAAAGGCGGCGGTTCTGCGTGACAGCCAGAACGCTCTTGTAAAGGAACTCACAGAGAAACAGACGGAATGGCAGAAACAGCAGTGCAGCTGTGTAGATGCAGAAGATATTGCAGAAGTTGTATCGGCATGGACCGGAATCCCGGTGACTATGCTGACAGAGGACGAAACAAGGCAGCTGCGCGATCTGGAATCATCTCTGCACAGCCGTGTGATCGGACAGGATGACGCCGTACGCGCTGTCGCTCGTGCGATCCGCCGGGGAAGGACGGGCGTGGCAGATCCGGACCGTCCGGTGGGATCATTCCTGTTTCTCGGTCCTACAGGTGTTGGAAAGACGGAGTTGTGCCGTGCGATGGCAGAGGTCCTGTTTCATGATGAAAATGCGATGATCAGGCTTGATATGTCTGAGTATATGGAGCAGTACACGGTGTCTAAACTGATAGGTTCCCCTCCGGGATATGTAGGGTATGACGAGGGCGGACAGCTGACGGAAATGGTACGCAGAAAACCGTACAGTATTATTCTGCTGGATGAGATTGAAAAAGCACATCCTGATGTGTGGAATACACTTCTGCAGATTCTGGATGACGGTCGTCTGACGGATGCTCAGGGGCGTACGGTCAGCTTTAAAAATACGATCATCGTAATGACTTCTAATATAGGAGCGAGAGAGATTACGGGCAAGAGTTCTCTCGGATTTGCAAGGAATGAAGAGAGCGAAGAAGAACGTCGGGAAGAGAATATCCGCAGCCGTGTTATGGAAGCTGTTAAAATGACGTTCCGTCCGGAATTTATCAACCGTCTCGATGAAGTGATCGTGTTCCATCCGCTGAAACAGGAAGATGTGAGAAAGATAGCGGATCTTCAGATAGCGAAGCTGACAGAGAGGATGAAGAAACAGGGAATTATTCTTCACGTAGAAGAAAGCGCTGTGGAGCTGCTCTCTGAGAAAGGATATGATCCGGCGTTTGGTGCAAGGCCGCTGAAACGGACGATTCAGTCTATGCTGCAGAATGCAGTGGCAGATCGGATTCTGGATGGAAAACCGGGAGAACATGAAGTGCTCACGGCATCAGCGGACGGAGAACGGATTAAAGTGGAGCGTAAACTGCAGAAAGAAGAAAAAGTATATGCACTGTCCTAAAGTGTGGAAAGTGCCGCTGTATAGCATATAAATAACAAAGGACGGAACTGACAGCATCTTGGCTGTTAGTCCGTCCTTTGTTGTGCGCTTCCTTAATCCTGTTCTTTGCTCATTGCTAAATAAAGATCATCAAGATCGTGCATCAGTCCGAGCAGCTGGCGCATATTATCTTCACCGAACCGTGTGAGGAGCTCATCCCAGATTGCATCGTATTTTTTCTTGGAATGCTCAGCAGCAGCTTTCCCTTCGGGAGTTGCACTGATTGATACTTTGCGCCGGTCTTTCGGATCAATTTCCCGGGTGATATAATTCTTCTTTTCAAGTGTATTCAATATGTAGGAGATGGCAGGTTTTGAGATATTGAGTTTCTTCTGCATTTTGGGGACATCCAGATTCATGCACGGACACTCACGGCAGCAGGTGCCTGCGATGCTCTGCAGTATTACCATCTCATTCATCTGCATTTCGCACGTAGAGGAAAGTGCAGATTCCAGTTTTCTGAAATGAACGATCGAAGTAAAAAACTCTTCCCTTAATTCACTGCTCATGATTAACTCCTTAATTAGTAAATCTTTAATAAATTATACAGCAGAAAAACTGGTATTTCAAGGAAAACGGAAATTTCCTTTTATCCCCAAAAATGAAATTTTAAATTCCGCATCTCCCAAGGGCAGTAGCGTTTACTTCC
>CAKNJS010000067.1 GCA_930986645.1 uncultured Lachnoclostridium sp. | reverse complement strand
GCGAAGAATACCTGCAGAAAGTATCTTCCTATCTGAATCACAAGATAACGGAATGTGCGAACAGTGAAGGATACAGGAAACAGAGCGCTGATACCAGAAATGTACTTCTCGCCCTGAATATTGCAGATGACTACTTTAAAGCAAAGAAACAGGGAGACTCCCTTGAGAATGATATCGAACTGAAAGACAAAGAAATGTATGATCTGAAGCACGAGCTGATTTCCGCACAGATCAAGCTGGAGAATGCGGAAAAGGAGCTTGCAAAGATCAAAGATGAAAATAACGACCTGCAGATGCAGATCGTAAAACTGGAAACAGAGATGAAGAACCGCAGAAGGTAAATTGATAAGGCTGTCCTAATCGACAGCCTGTTTCATTAATAAAAGCAAACATATCAGAAACCAAGACAGACTCAGAAGGAATCCGTTTATAATATGACAGACAGAACAATAGAAATCCTATCGCCTGCAGGCTCTGCCGACGCATTCCGGGCCGCCTTAAGAGCTGGAGCCGATGCAGTATATGCAGGCGGTTCCCGGTTCGGGGCGAGAGCTTATGCAGACAACTTTAATGAAGAAGAACTAAAAGAAGTGATCCGCGAAGCTCACTTCTACGGACGCAGGCTCTATCTTACAGTAAATACACTCCTCAAAGAAACAGAAATCCATGATTTATATGAATATCTCGCGCCTTATTATGAAACAGGCCTTGACCCGTGATTGTACAGGATATGGGTGTGGCAGAATATATCCGCACCTGTTTTCCCGGTCTTGATATTCATGCAAGCACACAGATGACTATTACAGATGTTAAAGGTGCTGAATTTGTACAAGCGCAGGGAATGACCCGCATTGTGCCCGCTAGAGAATTGTCACTGAAGGAGATACGGCAGATCAGGGAAAAGACAGAGCTTGAAATAGAATGCTTTGTGCACGGAGCTCTCTGTTATTGCTATTCCGGGCAGTGTCTTCTGAGCGGCATGATCGGCGGGAGAAGCGGAAACAGGGGGCAGTGTGCGCAGCCCTGCCGTCTGCCTTACAAATTTAACGGAGAAAAGAGATATTATCTCAGCCCGAAGGATATCTGCACGCTTGAAATGATACCGGATCTGATCGAAGCAGGAATCGACTCCTTTAAGATTGAAGGGCGTATGAAAAAACCGGAATATGTAGCAGGTGTTACATCCCTGTATCGGAAATATACGGATTTATATCTTCGGTCCGGCCGCGAAGGTTTCCATGTTATTCCGGAAGACAGGGAAATGCTTATGGATCTTTATAATCGCGGCGGTTCTTCATCCGGATATTACAAAACACGGAACGGCAGGAAGATGATGTCCCTCGATCGACCCAACCATGCCGGTGTTCCAGCAGTAAAAGTACAGTATCAGAAAGGACGCGAGGTACATGGAATTGCACTCACAGATCTGAATGCTGGAGACGTGCTTGAAATTGCAGGAGGAAAGAGCAATTACACATTGGGCAGTGCAGTTAATAAAGCTGATCAGATATCTTTTCTTGTGCAGAAACAAATCCGCCTGTCAAAAGGTGCCGTACTGAACCGTGTCAGAAATGAATCACTGCTGCAGCATATAGACAGCAGTATTATAGAGAAAAAAATGCAGATACCGGTCAGCGGTGAACTGGATCTCAGAATCGGCAAAGCCGCAGTCCTTCGTGTGATTTCCGGCGGTGTCTCCTGTCAGGCAGTATCTTCAGATACGGTACAGCCCGCGCAGAACCGTCCCATGGATGAAGAGCGAATCTGTTCACAGATAAAAAAGACAGGAAATTCCGGCTTCTTTTTTGAATCTCTGTCAGTGAACATGGATGATAATATTTTTGTCCCTGTTCAGCAGCTGAATACACTCCGGCGTGCAGCTTTGGAAAAACTGAAAACGGAAATTGAAGGACAGTATATGCGCAATCCCGGAAATATTCCTAAATTATCGGCATCTTCCGTCTCCATGCCGGGACAGGTAAAGCCGGCAGGATGCCGTACGGATGGGCCTCCGCAATTTGCTGTCTCCGTAGAAACAATAGAGCAGCTGAAGGCAGTGCTGCTTCTGATTGGGAAGAATGTTCCTGTTTCCCGGATCTATCTGGACTGCAGCATCCTTGAAACTGCCGCGTCGGAGCAAGCACAGGAGAGGCTGGCCGAACTTGTAAATCAATTCAGAGAAAGACGGATAGAAGTTTTCACTGCGCTGCCGCATATATTGCGCAGCACGGAACATCTTCTTTTTAAGCAGGTGCTGGATACTTCGGACAATCTTTTTGTGGATGGAGTTCTTGTTCGCAATTACGGGGAATTCCGGCTCCTCAAGGAACGCGGATTTGACAAAAGTTTGATTCTGGACCATAATCTATATGTATTTAACAGCTATGCAAGGAAATTCTGGAACAGACTGGGAATCACAGAATTTACGGCTCCCCTCGAACTGACTGGAGAAGAGCTGGAACAGCTTGGAATAAATGACTGTGAGCTGGAAATATACGGAGCAGCACCCGTTATGGTATCGGCGCAGTGCCTTTTTAAGACTTCAGGACACTGCCGTAAAGATTACAGGGTATCCCGGCTGACAGATCGTTACGGAAATCATTTTCCGGTCAAAGCTTTCTGCAGTTCCTGTTATAACGTTATCTATAATGACAGACCTCTGTGCCTTACAAAATACCGGGAAGAGATACTTCGTCTTAACCCTGCCCGTATGAGAATACGGTTCACTGCGGAATCTGCCGATGAGGCAGCAGAAATACTGAAGTACATGACGCAGGCTTTCGGGGATAGTGTGAACAAATCTGCAGATGGCTGTCTGATTCCAGAGAAAATGCCCGGCAGATATACGGAAGGACATTTCAAGAAAGGAATTCTATAACAGAATATCGGTAAAAATAAGTAAATGGTGGTAATATGGTAAACATTATAATACAACTGTCCAAATATGTTATCATTATCCTGATGGCAGTTTATACATTTTCCTGTTTTTCTATATTTACAAGGAATTATGAAGACGAAGAGAAGAGGGTGCTGATCCGTCAGGACGTACTCCTTTTTCTGATGCAGTTTGCTGCATTTGGGACAATGTATCTGGCAACAGAGGATATGCGTATTCTCTTTTTGTATGCAGCACTCGCAGTCATTTCACTGGCAGTTATCCTGCTGTACAGTCTGATCTACCCGAATGTGTCACGGCTGGTCGTCAATAATATGTGTATGCTTATCACAGTCGGCATGATTATGATAACACGCCTGTCTTCTGACAACGAATCACCTTACGGAACCGCAGTCCGCCAGCTCGTATTCGTCATACTTGGCATTATATTCGGACTGATCGTACCGGTTCTTATCCGAAAACTTACTTTTCTGGACAAGTGGACATATATATACGCCGCGGTTGGCGGAGCTGCTCTGCTCGCGGTCGCTCTGTTCGCACAGATGTCCGGCGGGGCAAAGCTCGGTTTTGAAATTATGGGGATCAATATCCAGCCTTCTGAGTTCGTGAAAATACTGTTTGTGTTCTATGTGGCCGCAAGCTTGAACAAATCACGTGAATTTAAAAATATAGTGATAACAACAGCTGTTGCGGCTGCTCATGTGCTGATTCTTGTTATTTCAACAGATCTCGGCGCTGCTCTGATCTTTTTTGTGGTATACCTTGTTATGCTTTATGTCGCGACAAGACAGCCTCTTTATGCTGCAGCCGGGCTTGGCGCCGGAGTACTCGCAGCTGTTGCAGGTTACCATCTCTTCAGCCATATCAAAGTCAGAGTCGAAGCTTGGCAGGATCCCATCGGCACCTACGGCGGAAGCGGTTATCAGGTAGCTCAGTCGCTGTTTGCTATCGGGACCGGAAGCTGGTTCGGCACAGGTCTTTTTCAGGGGCAGCCGGATACTATTCCGGTAGCTGAGACGGACTTTATATTTTCAGCGATCACGGAGGAAATGGGCGTCATTTTTGCACTGTGCATTATTCTGATCTGTGTAAGCTGTTATGTTATGTTTCTAAATATAGCAATGGAACTGCGCAATCGTTTTTATAAATATGTTGCACTCGGCCTTGGTACCTGCTATATATTTCAGGTATTCCTGCAGATCGGCGGAGTAACTAAATTCATCCCTTCAACCGGCATGACACTGCCTTTTGTCAGCTACGGAGGAAGCTCAATGCTCAGCACCATGATTATGTTCGGCATTATTCAAGGACTGTATATTCTCCGCGAGGATGAAGAAGAAAAATATGAGAAAGAAAGGAAGGCTTCAGATGGCTTGGGAAGAACAGCGCCCCGAAAGACCAGAAAGACGACACCAAAAAGCGGGCCGAAATTCGAAGAGGTACCCAGACAAAGGACGAAGAAAAAGCAAAGAGCGCGCACGAGATAGAGAGTTTGCATGGATCACCTATTTCTTTGTCATTCTTTTTATTGCGCTGATGGGATATATTGTCTATTTTACCATTGTGCGGGCAAGTACTTTTGTAAACAGCCCGTATAACCAGCGTCAGGAAGCTTTTGCCAAAAATGTGGTGCGCGGAAATATTACGGATCGTAACGGAAATATCCTTGCGCAGACACAGACTGCAGACGACGGAACCGAGACAAGATATTATCCTTACGGATCTCTTTTCTCCCATGTTGTGGGATACAGTAATCCGGATCTTGGAAGAACCGGGCTTGAATCAGTAGAGAACTTTGAACTCCTCACATCGAATGCATTCTTTGTGGAAAAAATTCAGAATGAATTCGACGGTTCTAAAAATCAGGGCGACACGGTCGTAACAACACTTGATGCAGATTTGCAGCAGGCGGCAAGTGATGCACTGGGAGATTACAAAGGTGCTGCCATCGTCATGGAGGCAGACACTGGCAAGATTCTTGCCATGGTCTCTAAACCTGAGTTTGATCCGAATGAAATTGAATCCGACTGGGATACACTGAATACGGATACGGAAAACAGTCCTCTTCTGAACCGTGCCACATCAGGATCCTATGCACCGGGTTCCGTGTTCAAAATCGTTACAGCTCTTGCTTATATCAGACAATACAGTAATTACAGCGATTACCAGTATGACTGCACCGGTTCCATCACCGCAGGCGGCACTACGATCCCCTGCGCGGGCGGGGCAGTGCACGGACATGAGGATCTCAGGAGTTCTTTTGCCAATTCCTGTAACTCTTCTTTTGCCAATATTGGTCTGCAGCTGGACATTCCTAAATACAGAGAGACTGCGGAGGATCTGTTGTTTAACAAGAAGCTTCCCAGTGTACTGGATTATACAAAGAGTTCTTTTGTGCTCGATCAGGACTCACAGACTTCTGAAATTATGATGACTGCCATGGGACAGGGGCGGACCACAATGAGTCCGTATCACATGGCTCTGATCACACAGTCCATAGCAAACGGCGGAGTACTGATGGAGCCATATCTCGTGGATTCGGTTACGAATTATACGGGTACAGAAGTTCGCAGAAATGTTCCGAAAAGCTATGCACGTCTTATGACATCTGATGAAGCGGCACAGCTGACAGATTATATGTCTGCAGTTGTACAGGAAGGAACCGGCTCCGTACTTTCCGGGCGATCCTACACTGTGGCCGGCAAAACAGGTACGGCTGAATACAGTTCTGAAAGCAGCGACAGAACTCATTCATGGTTTACAGGATTTACGAATGTAGACAACCCTGAACTGGTTATTACCGTAATTACAGAAGGCTCGGACGGAAGTGCCGGCGGAAGAGCAGTATCGATTGCCGGTACAATATTAGATTCATATTACAACTAACTAACAAAGTCTGGAAGTAAATAGATTATGCAGATAAAATTTTACTGTGATCTGTATGTCAGTGAATGCTGGCAGAAAAAAAAGGCAAAAATAATCAGAAAGCTGAGAGCAAACCGGGTGCAGCCGCAGGTTTATATTGCCGCACTGGCTCAGGGCAGCCAGAATGAACTTGAGTTCTTCTCCAGCATTCTTTTAAAACAGCATGTATTTGATAATGCTGATTTATTTGTTGTCGGAGTTGCCGATGGATATGACGAAGCGCTCCTTATGATAAGAGACATTGCAGAAGAAGTCTATCATGCGACCGGTGACGCGGGGCTTCGCGCGTATATCCTGAAGCGGCAGGAAGAATATGAAAAGACAGGACGGTAGGTCAGATGTTACATATTGTTTTGCTCATATTAAAAATAATCGGGGCTCTGCTGCTGGGACTTATCATTCTGCTTCTGATCCTTGCTGCCGCGGTTATTCTGGCCCCTTTATCGTACAGGGGAGAACTGTCCGCAGACAACAGTGCAGAGAGCATAAAAGGCATGCTTCGTTTCCACTGGCTGTTCTATCTCCTTGAAGGATATGTAAGCTATAGCGACGGCAAATTTAAATGGCAGATTCGTGCCGGGTGGAAGAAGTTCGGCAGCGGAGAAAACAGTGCGTCCGTCTCAACTTTTCCTCAAGAACGTTCCGAGACTCGTAAAAGCACTCCAAAGCCGGTTTTACAACCAGATAATCAGACGGACTCCGCCGTACAGCCGGCCGGTCCGGAGCAGAAAATGTCTGAGGAGAACAGTGGTATCGGACATATTCCGGAAAAACCGGCTCAAAATAACAGAACAGAAAAAAGGGAGCTTCCGAAGCCGGAAAGGCAATCCTCTCCTGCTGAAGAGAACTTTTCCTTAAAAATCTCCCGAATACGTGAAAGATTCGAAAAGTTTAAGGAAAAGATAAAATATACTTTCAGGAAATTATGTGATAAGATAAAGGCATTAAAAAAGAAGAAAGAACGTATTGTTTCTTTTCTGGAAAATACAACCCATAAGAACGCTTTTTCACGGCTGATCAAAGAACTCCGAAGGTTCCTTCATTTTTTAAGACCTTCAAAAGCATCTGTAGATCTGGAGTTTGGATTTAGCGATCCGGCATACACCGGATATACTCTTGCTTGGATCAGTTTGATCTATCCGACGATCGGAGAGTTCACGAAGCTGAAACCTGATTTTGAACACCGTGTGTTCCGGGGCAGTATTTTTTTAAAAGGTAAATTCCGGATACTGTATGCGCTTATATTTGCATGGAATATGCTGTGGGACAAAAACGTCAGAATTACGTACAGACATATACGAAAGTTCAGACTATAAAATATGCTGGCTGACATATATGCGGCTGATTCATAAATAATGTCATATGAGGAGGACAAAATAATGGCTGAAGAAAAGAATAACTTCAAGACAACGCTGGAATCACTGTTCAGAGGAATGGATGGTGTCGTATCTTCGAAAACTGTCGTAGGAGATGCAATACACATAGGAGGTACTATTATTCTTCCCCTTGTGGATGTATCTTTCGGAATTGGAGCCGGAGCATTTTCCGGTGAAAAGAAGGAGAAGGGCATGGGCGGAATCGGAGGCAGAATGACCCCCAGTGCAGTTATCGTGATTCAGGATGGTAAAACACGGCTTGTAAATATCAAGAATCAGGACACTATTACCAAAATACTTGATATGGTTCCTGATCTGATAGATCGTTTTACTTCAGATAAAGAGGAAAAGATGACTGAAAAAGATGTAATGGATATTCTTGATTCAGATGAAGAAGAAAAGCAGAATCCCTGAATATTTCCGCCGGTTCCGGCATAAGATAAGTAAAGAGACGGATTCGGAAGTGACAGAATGAAAAAAGTATGCGGTTTCGCATTGTTCTGGATGGCGATTGGAATGTTTATCATGATGCTGCTCCCGAATCTTGTTTGGGGTGTAATACTTATCATTCTCTTTCTTGCAGCGGGATACCGGCTGTTCTGCTGTTGATTTTACAAAAAGGATTCAGTATAAACAGTATTGAAAATGAGCGCAGTAAAAAACCCCGAAGCATTAAAATTTCAGCTTCGGGGTTTATTCCGTGTCTTTCAAATGGATCTTTATCTGATTACGCACGCTCTACACGTCCGGACTTCAGACAGGATGTACAAACATACA
>CAKNJS010000066.1 GCA_930986645.1 uncultured Lachnoclostridium sp. | reverse complement strand
TGATGCGGCTGCGCTCGGAAGTGACTCCGATGCCGTTTGAAGAAGTGATCTCTGTGATTGAAGGGTCCTATGGCCGCTCGTGGAAGAGAGTATTTTCTTCCATAGAAGAGAAGCCACAGGGCTCTGCTTCTATTGCACAGGTACACCGGGCAGTCCTCAGAAGCGGAGAAGATGTAGTCGTAAAAGTCCAGCGCAAAGGGATCTATGAGAAGATGGCGAGAGATATCGACCTTCTGCATAAGGCAGTAAAGCTGATGCCGCCGATCAGTATCAAGGGGATGGCGGATCTGGATCTCGTGCTGGATGAAATGTGGTCTGTGACGAGGGATGAGATGAATTTCCTTACAGAAGCGGCAAATATGGAAGAGTTTGCCCGAAGGAATAAGGAAGTCAGCTTTGTGGGCACGCCGGTTCTTTACCAGCAGTATACGACAGTCAATGTATTGGTTATGGAATATATAGACGGATTCGGGATTGACGACAAGGAAGCGCTTCTTGAGCACGGATATGATCTGAAAGAAATCGGAAGCAAGCTGGTAGATAACTATATCAAGCAGGTCATGGACGATGGTTTCTTCCATGCAGATCCCCATTCCGGCAATGTGAAGATCAGGGACGGCAAGATCATCTGGATCGATATGGGAATGATGGGGCGCCTGACAGAGCATGACCGTGAGATGATCGGAAAAGCGGTGCAGGGAGTGGCTTTAAGCGATGTCGGTCTGATCGAGCAGGCAGTGCTCGCTATCGGTGAATTCAAAGAGCGTCCGGATCAGAGAAAGCTTTATGAAGACATTGAAGGGCTTCTCATGAAATACGGCAATACCGAACTGGGACAGATCAATATCGCGGCAGTTATGACGGACCTGATGGATGTTATGAAAAATAATAAGATCAAGATGCCTCACGGACTTACGATGCTGGCACGGGGATTGACACACATGGAAGGCGTGCTTGCGGATATCGCCCCGGATATCAATATGGTGGAGATCGCCACAGCTCATATGTCGGGAGAATTTTTCCGTAATATTGACTTTAAAAAAGAACTGAAAAACAGCGGAAAGAGTGTGCTCAGATCTTTTAGAAAAGCGCTGGATATCCCGTCCATGGTTTCTGATATGATGAGCGGGTATCTGAAAGGTCAGGCAAAAGTAAATCTGGATCTGCAGGTGACAGATGAACTGGCACAGCTGCTGCGGCGGCTGGTGCGCAATATTGTCATGGGACTGTGGGTGATGGCGCTTCTTATAAGTTCCAGCATCATCTGCACAACGGATATGACGCCGAAAATTCTCGGAATTCCGGCATTGGGCGCATTCGGGTATATGATGGCGTTTCTCATCATGATGTATGTGTTTATCAGACATGTACTTACGCGAAAGAAATAAAAAGGAAATGAAAGAAACTATGAAGAAAAGAAAAAATCCCATTACAGAGAGCTTCGGCTATGCATTTGAAGGAATCTGGACAGGAATCCGCAATGAGCGGAATATGAAGATACACTGTCTTGCCATTATTTTCGTTACTCTGGCAGGGACATTGTTTCAGATCACCGCTGTGCAGTGGTGCATCTGTCTTCTCCTGTTTGCCCTTGTGGCGGCTCTGGAACTGGTGAATACTGCGATCGAAGCAGTGGTGGATCTTGTGACAGAAGAGAAAAAGCCGCTGGCGAAGATTGCAAAAGATACGGCTGCGGGGGCAGTGCTGTTTGCCGCGATCATTTCAGTGATCATCGGCTGTATCATATTTCTTCCATATGTATTGGAACTGCTGGGCAAGATATGGTACAATATCTAAGCGGGTATGCCGTCCGGCGCGTATCCGGATTACTGACAGATAAGCGGTATTTCACAGATAGATAGAAAAGCGGCACAGAGAAAGGAAAGACAGAAAATGAGCGATAACACTACAACGGTCACAAAGCAGGAGACGCTTTCGGCTCTCAAAAATCCGGGAGAACTCTATGTTGTTATGTCAGCAGTTACAAAGCTTCCCTTTGTGAAATGTGATGATGAGACATACGATGATGAAATATTTCTGTATTACAGAGTAGAAGATGCAAAGGAAAAAGCACAGGAACTTTTAAAAGAAAAATATCTGACTGCGGTTGCAAAACTGGAAGATAAACAGCTTCTTTCGTTCTACACGAGTTTATATACTATGGGTGTGAACTGTCTCGCCGTAAATTACGGTACAGATACGCAGATCAGCATCCAGCTTTCTGATCTGGTCGTGAGAAAGAATCCGGATCAGCTTCCGGATGGTAAGAAGATCCTTGAGAATCCGGCTCTGCAGCTGACAGCGATCTATTTCATGCAGGAGATGCGCCGGCAGGAGAAACCTCAGCCGACGGGAGAGTTAAAAGAGCTTCAGGAGGAGCTGCTTGCCCATTACAGTAAAGGCTCCTTTATCGTTGCCATGCAGGAAGACAGGCAGATCCCTGTTCTGAAACTGAAAAACGGGGATATCTATCAGCCCATCTTCACAGACCTGCTGGAGTTTCAGAAATTTTCCAAAGGAAAGAAAATGCGTATGGCAGTCATTCCTGCGGCAAAAATTCCGGATGTTCTGGTCGGTGACGCAAAAGGCGTAGTGATCAATCCTCTGAGTGTTAATGTACAGCTTCAGGTGGCAAAGAGAAAGAGGCCGGAAGCTGCTGCAGCTAAACCGGAAGCCGAACCGGTTAAACCGGAAGCTGATGCTTAGGAAAGATGCCCTGAACTATATAATGTATAAAGAGAGGCCCCGTATGCGGCCTCTTCTTCATTTTGTACGAGTGTAAGAGGCATACGAAAACGTTCTTCAAGTATTTTCTGAAAGGCAGGATTCTTTCTCACGGCATTTCCGGAAGCGGTAAGTTTTGTCCTGTGCGTGCCGGTGCCTGTCTCGATCAGGCGGTAAAGTTCATATAGTTCTTCGGCCATTCCGTTTAAGACGCCTCGTATCATGGCTGCGGGATGGAAATTGCCGATCCGGATACCGGTGATGCTGCCTGTATCTTCCGGATTGCTTCGGGTTCCTGCAAATGTTGTCCGCACACGCCATGCATCATCTTCTTTGGCGTGCGTTTCCAGCAGTTTTTTCATGATGTCATACTGAGGCGCGCCGGGGGCCCCGGCAGCAGCGGCATATTCCCGGAAGAATTTTTCCAATGAGGCATAGGCAGAGCCCCCGCAGACCGCTGCACCTGCAAGCAGGTACGATGAATCAGTCAGCGGACGGGTTTCAATTCCCGGGATTTCTATATACTGTCTGGACATTACGGAGACCTGAGAGCCGGTTCCTGCGTTGACGAGAACAGTATCCGCTCTGTCGGTAACAGAGCCGAGAAAACTTGCCTGATTGTCACCGATGGAGACACAGACCGGGATGCCTTTGTAATTACCGAGAATTGAAAAGTTTTTCGTTACTTCCGGGAGAAACGCCGGATCTGTTCCGGCATCTGCTATCTTTTCCCGCATAAATTTCAGCTTTTCAACGTCGAACATACCCATGCCTGCAGCCTGACTGATATGGACCAGAGGCGCCTTGCGTCCGGTGAGGATCATACCCAGATAATCTCCAATTGTGCAGAAAGATGATGCATCTGGCGGAACTATTCCTTTCCTGACATTGTATAAATGGGTGACCAGCCCATAGCCCGGTGCGGCCTTTATATTCGTGTCTTCCGATAAAATCCGGCAGATGCTCCTGCCGTTGAACGACGGCAGAGCACCGCGCCCGTCCTGCCATGTATAGAGCGGGCTGACAGCATGACCGCAGGAGTCGGTGTAGACGATGCCGTGCATCTGGCTTGTGATCCCAATGGCGGAGATATCGCTGTATGTATCAAGGATTTCGTTAAGGACAGGATAGATCCGGCTTAAGATCACATCTGTATCCTGAATCCTTTCCCAAGGATTTCCTGTCTGTATAAAACTGTCGTTGGAAATAGTATAATTTCGCATAACTGACAGTGTGTCTCTGTCTGTCACTGTAAAACTGAGTGAAGTGGTTCCGATATCGATTCCGATCATTTTCATTTTAAAAACCCCTTTTTATCTGATGCTGCTTTTTATATCTATTTTAGAACGAACAGCCGGCTGTGAAAATAGAAATTTATAATTGTGTCTTAATTATCAAAAATTGGATGAGCTGAATAGTCAGAATTCACAGCGGTTCAGATTGTAATTCTCTTTTTGGATTGCTATAATGTAATCAGCTACGCAGATCTTCGCAAGGACAGGAGGAGAGACATGTCAATAGCAGTATACATAAGAAAAGAATATTTCCGTGCTGTCACGATCAAAGATAAGAGCGCACATATATTGGAATTTCAATACCGTCCTCAGACAGTTGATGTGTTTGAAGAGGGATATCAGGTATTTCATATGGAATATATTCTTGAGAGCAAAACAAAAGCAGAGATTATGGAGTTTTATCTTACCGATTTTGCTCTGCGGGGAAAAGGATATGGAACTGTGTGCATGAATGAGATTGCGGATCAGCTGGGTAAAAAAGGTGTTACGCTGATCACTGCGCCTACAGGTTATGAACTGGCCCCGCTTGGCTATACCGGCCCGGATCAGTATCATGAACTGATGGCAGGTTTTTATGAGAAAACCGGATTTTCCATCAGCGGAGACGGAGATATCGCTATGAAAATATTAGGTGAACAATAATTCTGTATAAACTGCACAATTTTCTCAAACGAAATTAGTCAATATTTATGAGTTGACTATTTATGGAAAATTTGTTTATACTTAGAACGTAAATCGAATACGTCAGATAGTGTGTTACTGAGCATCAGGCATAAACTATCCTTTTTAAATTGCACTATAAGCAAACAAAAGGATTCAGTTTATGCCTTTTTTGCGCGTAAGCTATAAGCCGTGCACCTGAGTAAAAAAGCGGAAGGAAAGCTTGCTTTCCGTTACGCTTTTCTACTCAGGTATAGGGCGCCAGCCCGCGACCGAGAAGAAGCGGAGCGGAATCGAGGTGCGCAGCACGGCTGGAGAGTGTGAAGCGCCAGCACAATATGACGGATTCGGAAATGAGGGTTTAAGGAGGAAACAAGATGAAAGACAAGATTTTCGGAGTATTGCAGAGAGTCGGACGAAGCTTTATGCTTCCGATTGCAATCCTTCCCGTGGCGGGACTTCTGCTTGGTATCGGAAGCTCTTTTACGAATGCGACTATGATTGAGACTTACGGTCTCGAAAGTATTCTGGGCGAGGGCACGATCCTGAACGCGCTCCTCACGATCCTGAGCAGTGCGGGAAATGTAATTTTCGACAATCTGCCGTTGATCTTTGCGGTAGGCGTGGCCATCGGTATGGCAAAAAAAGAGAAAGAGGTTGCAGCGCTTGCGGCTATGATCTCATTCTTTGTTATGCATATCTGCATCAATGCGATGCTGGAGATTCGGGGAGATATCCTTGCGGACGGTACGCTCGCGGACCATGTGCTGGACGGTACGATCACCAGTGTGTGCGGAATCCAGTCGCTGCAGATGGGCGTGTTCGGAGGCATTATAGTGGGACTCGGTGTTGCGGCGTTGCACAACAGGTTTTATAAGATCCAGCTGCCTAACGCTTTGTCATTCTTTGGCGGATCAAGATTTGTACCGATCATATCGACGATTACTTATGTGGCGGTAGGTATCGCAATGTATTTTGTATGGCCTTTTGTACAGGACGGAATCTATGCTTTGGGCGGACTTGTCACAGGAACAGGCTACTTCGGAACCCTGATCTTCGGTATTATTAAGCGCGCGCTGATCCCGTTCGGACTGCACCATGTATTCTATCTTCCGTTCTGGCAGACCGCGGTGGGCGGTACGATGGAAGTAGCCGGTCAGGTCGTTCAGGGCGGACAGAATATTTTCTTCGCGCAGCTCGCTGACCCGAATACAGTTCACTTCAGCGCAGACGCGACAAGATACTTCTCTGGCGAGTTTATTTTCATGATCTTCGGACTTCCGGGAGCAGCCCTTGCGATGTACCGCTGCGCGAAACCGGAAAAGAAGAAACAGGCAGGAGGTCTGCTGCTCTCGGCGGCGCTTGCATCCATGATGACAGGTATTACAGAGCCTATAGAGTTCTCTTTCCTGTTCGTTGCGCCGATGCTGTTTGTTGTACAGGTTATCCTGGCAGGTGCTGCCTATATGATCGCACATATACTGAATATAGCGGTGGGACTTACATTCTCCGGAGGTTTCCTGGATCTGCTTCTGTTTGGTATCCTGCAGGGAAATGACAAGACAAGCTGGATGCTTATTATTCCGGTTGGAATTATTTATTTCTTCCTGTATTATTTCATTTTCAAGTTCCTGATCCTGAAGTTCAATCTGAAGACTCCGGGCAGGGAAGACGATGATGTGGAGACTAAACTCTACACCAAGGCTGATTATCGTGCAAAACAGAGTGCGGGAGCAGACGAAAACAATGCCCCTGCAGCCGGTGATGAGAAAAGTGTACTGATCACGCAGGGACTTGGCGGAAAGAAAAATATTTCAGATGTTGACTGCTGTGCGACACGGCTTCGCTGTACAGTAGTAAAGCCGGAGCTGGTCAATGAAAACATACTGAAATCGACATCCCCGTCGGGAATTATCCGAAAGGGACAGGGTATACAGATCATTTACGGACCGTCGGTGGCAGTGATAAAATCCAATCTTGAGGATTATCTGGAGACTGCACCGAATGAAGAGTATATACCGGACAACGTAACCGCCAATAATGACCCATCAGACGGTGCGGCGGTCAGCGATGGAGATGGAACAGATAAAATTTCAGGAAATATGCCAACCGGCAGCGGGCAGGTAAAAAAACTCCTCTGCTCACCGGTAAGCGGAGAAGCGGCGGCGATCACGGAAGCGTCTGATGAAGCCTTTGCAGAAAAGATGATGGGAGACGGATATATTGTGAGACCGTCAGAAGGCATGGTATATGCGCCGGAAGATGCGACGGTGTCGTTTGTATTCCCTTCGAAGCACGCAGTGGGGCTGCTCGGCGGTGACGGAGTGGAATATCTGATCCATATCGGCGTTGATACGGTTAATCTGAACGGAGAAGGATTCGAGGCATTTGTAAAAGACGGCGACAGTGTGAAAAAGGGTGACAAGCTGATCGGTTTTGATATAGAATATATAAAGGAACACGCGAAGTCGGATGAGTGTATTATCGTATTTACCAGCCTCAAGGAAGGAGAAGAAATCCGGCTTGCGAAAGAAGGACCGGTAAATGCTCTTGATGAGACAGCGGAGATTATTTCTTTTTAAGAGGGTTACTGAGAGGAAAGGTTATGAGAGGGTATGTATCGAATCATAAAGGTGCTGAACAACAATGGAATTCTTGTGTATCATAATGAGACGGGAAGGGAACAGATTCTGATGGGAAACGGGATCGGATTCGGCAAGAAGCCGACGCAGCAGATTGAAGGTGTGCCCGGAGCGAAAGTATATTCTCTTGTCACAAGGAGAAAACAGCAGTCAGTGCTTAAGGTCGTCAACGGGATACATCCCAGCTTTATCGAAGCGTCCGGACGTATCATAGAAGAGGCGGAAAAGGTTTTTAAAGAAGTAAATCACGAGATACTTCTCCCCATGGCTGATCACATTGCTCTTGCGGCGAAACGGGCAAAGGAAAACAGGCAGATCTCCAATCCGTTTACCCCGGATATCCGGGTGCTGTTTTCCAGGGAATATACAGTTGCGATGCGCGGCCGGGATATCATCAGGAAGATGACAGGGTATGAGATATCGGATGACGAGGTGGGGTTTCTTACGCTCCATATTCATGCAGGACTGTCTGACGAGCAGGTGTCTGTAGCTTTGGATACAACGCGGATCATCAATGAGGGGATCCGGATGATCGAGCAGGAATTCCGGCAGAAGCTTCCCGAGGATTCGCTGGCATATACCCGCCTGATGAGCCATCTTTATTATATGGTGGCCCGTACGAGGAACGGAGAATCTACCAATGTGGACTTCAATGATTTTATCTTCAGTAATTACCCGGCGACAGGGCATGTGGCAGAAAAGGTGTGCAACTATATGAGCGAGGCTTTGAAAAAACCGGTGGGGAAGGAAGAAATCGGATTTCTGGCGATTCATATCCAGAGAGTAATCTCTCCTGAAACATTGTAGAAAAAAGAGAATCTTGTTATACTGATCGGTGTATGGCGGAGTTTTCCGCTGTGCACCGATCTGTCTGTTAAAGGAGGGCTTATGTATAAGATACTTATCGTGGAAGACGACCTGCCCATGGCGCAGGCGATACAGAAAGAGATGAAGATGTGGGGCAACGAGGCGGAATATGTGCAGGATTTCCAGAACGTGTTGACAACATTTACGTCATATGATCCGCATCTGGTGCTCATGGATATTACACTGCCGTTCTACAACGGCTATCACTGGTGCAGCGAGATCCGGAAGATTTCTAATGTACCGATCATATTTTTTACCATTCCTTTCGCTTCGCTCAAGGCACAAACAAGTTATGAAAA
>CAKNJS010000065.1 GCA_930986645.1 uncultured Lachnoclostridium sp. | reverse complement strand
GTGGGGCAGGCTTCCCAGCCGATCATTTCTACCAATTTCGGCGCGGGCAGAGGAGACAGGATCCGTGAGACATTGAAATATGCGCTTGGGACAGTGGCTGTGTTCAGTATCTTCTGGACGGCCGTTACGACAGCGCTGCCAAATGCGTTTATCGGGATCTTCATGTCGCCCACGCCGGAGGTGCTGGAGATCGCTCCGGGGATCATGCGGTGCTACGGAATTTCATTCCTGCTCCTGCCTCTGAACGTTTTCTCCACCTATTACTTCCAGGCGCTGATGAAACCGAAGACGGCTTTTATGGCCTCAGTGGCGCGCGGGCTGGTCATCAGCGGCGTCCTGATCTATCTGCTCCCGGCAGTATTCAGTGGAAATGCGATCTGGTTCGCAATGCCGGTAACTGAGCTTGCTGTTGCGGTTTATGTCACCCGGCAGATGATAAAAAACACAAAACAGCTTGATACAAAGCTGGATTGAAAACATTTGAGGAGGATGAAGATGACGGACAGCAGACAGGAAGAACGTCTCGACTATCTTCTCAGGAAATTTAAAGAGGATTCAGTCCGGTACAGGAATCTGGAGGTCGGAGACGATTATATGGAAAAAAGGACAGCGCTGCGCTCTTTGATGAACATCCGCATGCCCGGCAGTATGGCGGAGGATGTGGTCAGGGTACAGGATGAATTCCTTACCGTGGAGGCAGAGGAGAAGGGGATCATAGATCTGAGCGGGATCCCCACGGCGGAGGAGCAGTATGCGAGCAGGCATTCTTTTGCCGATAAGATCTCAATCTGGCAGGGAGACATTACAAGACTCCATGTGGGAGCCATCGTGAACGCGGCGAACTGCCAGATGCTGGGATGCTTTGTCCCCTGCCACGGATGTATCGATAATGCCATCCACAGTGCGGCGGGAATCCAGCTCAGAGAAGAGTGCAGCCGCTACATGGACGGGAGAAAAATGCAGTACGGACGCCGGTACGAAGAGCCGACCGGGCAGGCAGTCCTGACAGAGGGATACAATCTTCCGGCAGAGCGTGTGATCCATACGGTGGGACCGATCGTGGGCGGACGGCTGACGCGGAAGCACCGGGAGGAGCTCAGAAGCTGCTATGAGAATGTGATGAGATGCTGTGTGGCGCATAAGATCCGATCTGTCGCATTCTGCTGCATAAGCACCGGGGAATTCCATTTCCCAAATGATGAAGCGGCGAAGATCGCTGTGGGGACAGTGACAGAGTTTCTGGAGGATCATGAGGCTGAGTTCGACAGGGTTATTTTTAATGTGTTTAAGGATTTGGACAGAGAACTGTATGAAGAAGAGCTGAGCAAATGTAATATTTGACATTACAATGGATACCGGGGGAATGAGCGCAGAATCGGAAATAAGAAGGAGATGAGAATGATATGCAGATTTCAAGCAGATTTACAATCGCTGTACATATGATGACCTGTATGGAGATGTTTAAGGAAGAGTATAAGGTTACCAGTGATTTTCTGGCATCCAGCATTAATGTAAACCCTGTTATCATCCGCAGGATCCTCGCCCAGCTCCGGGATGCGGGACTGATCGAGGTGAAGCGGGGGACCGGGGGCGCGGCGGTCATCAAACCGCTGAATGAGATCACGTTCCTGGATGTATACCGCGCGGTGGAATGCATTGAGGATAATACCTTGTTCCATTTCCATGAGAATCCGAATTCGGACTGTCCTGTAGGAAGGAATATACACAATATCCTGGACGATAAACTGCAGCGGGTACAGGAGGCGATGGAGCGGGAACTGAAGTCGATCACGCTGGCCGATGTAATGAAAGATCTGGAAAAGTATATCAGATGAGAAGAAGCCGGCAAAAGAACAGAGGGAGCAGGAGCGCATTGTGCGCGCACTGCTCCCTCTGCTGCATATCAGCCCGCCAGACTGAGGATTGAAGTCCTGTGGTAAATTGAAAAATCATTCCGCCGGAGCCTGGGAAGGCGATATTGATTATAAGGCAGAAGTGCTGGTTAAGACGCGTTCATCACCAGAACATCTCCTTCCTGTATCCGGGCGTCTCCTCTTGGAACTACTGTATTTCTGTCTTTGCGCCGAATCAGCACGACAAGAACGTCTCCCAGATTCAGTTCTATTAGTTTTTCCCGATATATTTTGCCCCGGGAACAATCGGATCTGTATAAGCTGCATTTCCTGATCATCCCGGTAATCACTGAAAGTTTTCATGACATTCTGGCTGTTGTCCACCATACCCAGTTTTTCCGCGGCTAAGGGGAGCAGTAGGCCCTGAAAAGCGACAGAGGTTATGGCGACACAAAGGATATACAGTCATTGTCGGACCTGCCCAGGGGGATACGTCGACGGGGCAGGGGTGATTGAAAGATTAATTGAAACACAGGTTGTTTCAGTTAGGATTACAAGATATAAGAACCATGGAGCTGTAATTGGAACTTCAATGTTGTAGTAAGGATTTCAATTATCCCCTGGGGAGGGAAGAAAAAAAGGCGGATAGGAAAAAACTATTATTTACAATAAAACATAAGTATTTGCTATTTGATGGAAAAAGACTTATATTATCAGAAAAACATGAGGTGAACAAGAGAATGTATTTTTTATCAAGAGATGATATTGAACAGAATCTTAGGGATGCCGGATGTAACGCTGAGATAATAAAGGATTTTTTTTCTTGTGAGGATGAGAAAAGAGTGCACAGGCAGAAAGCGCTTCTGGAAGAATATCGGAAGACGCTCTTGAAACGTGTACACAAAGAAGAAAAGAAAATATCCTGTCTTGATTATCTTATTTTTCAATTGGAGAAAAAATCAGTATGAGGAGTTCCTTTGGAATATCCGAAACCGCGGAGCGGATTGAAAAACAGATCCGCAGATTGAGATAACAGTCCGGACAGATACAGACAGAGTGCGGGGACGGACTGTGTAAGGAATGGAAATGACGCTATGCTGGGATTCAACTCCTATGAATCCAATGCGCTTACAGACACTGATTCCGCGACGCTGGTGCAGGCTTTGAGGCAGGCGTCCAAGAATATCATGTACACAGTGGCAAACAGTGGAAATTACACGGTGGAAAATCCGGATGAGGCAGGACTTGATAATATGACGCTGACCTTTATCGGCATAGATGTGGCGATCGCAGCAGTATTGGCCGCGGTCGAACTGATCGTAGTGTTCAGATGGAGGAGAAAACTTGGAAAAGCTGCTGACGGAAGCGGGAAAAAATAGAAAATGGAATTCAACAGGAATTCTAATAATAATGGCAGCAGAAAAATGCAGGCAGATTCATGTCTGCATTTTTCTGTATTTGGCGCTCTATGATTCGTCCGTGGATTTCGGCTGGGATAATGATTCACGCAGCACTTCAAGAAATTTCTCGGCAGGTTTGGAGAAGATCTGGTATTTTTTCCAGATAATACTCATTTTATTTCCCAGCCGGGGCTTCAGCGGCCGGAAACAAAGCCGGCTGTTTCCGCTTGTATTGATGATCTTGTCATAACCCATGGCATATCCCAGCCCTTCATCCACGAGAAGAGAAGCATTATAAAGCAGGTTATAGGTAGCTATGATATTCAGGTCTGAGACCTCCTGACCGATCCACTGAGTCAGACTTCCCCCCTGGGATTCCTGCTGGGAGAGAATCAGGGGTTTATCTTTGAGATCGTCCGGCGTAATGGATTCCAGGCCTGCAAGGACAGAATCTTTGCGCATCAGAACGCCCCATGTTTCCGAGTAGGATGTTTCCAGCGCATTGTATTTTTTCAGATCTACATCGCCGAATACGATACCGAAATCGATCAGCCCCTTGTCCATATATTCAGACACATAGGCAGAGTTCCCGCTGCAGATGTGATAATGTATGCCGGGGTGGCGGGTCTGCAGTACCTGCGCCGCTCTGGCGATCAGGCGGACGCCGTCTGTTTCACCTGTTCCGATATAGACATCGCCCATGACGATATCATCACTCATAGTGATCTCGTTTTCTGTCCTTCTGACCAGATCCAGGATTTCTTCCGCCCGCTTCCTGAGGATCATCCCTTCTTCTGTGAGAGTGATTTTGCGGGATCCCTTTGTTCCCCGGATGAGAAGCTGTTTGCCAAGTTCCTCCTCCAGGCCTTTGATCTGCGTAGAAAGTGTCGGCTGAGAAAGGTGGAGGCTTTCTGCAGCATGTACAATACTCTGCTCTCTTGCAATGGCAAGAAAATAATTCAGGACGCGCAGTTCCATAATCTTTTCCTTTCTTTCTTTGAATTTGATCTCTTTAATTATTATATAGATTTCTTTTTAAAATCACAATACTAAACTAGATATAACTTATTGAAGTCTGCTTTTTATAAAAAATAAAAATATATCCACAAAATAGTTTAAAACTATTGAAAAACATCAAATATAAATATTTGAAATAAATATTCCCTCATTATAAGATAAACTCAGATACAGGGAAGATTCAGCGAAAGGAGAGATAATAAATGCTTGGAAATTTTGAATACTGTAATCCGAAGAAACTTTATTTTGGAGAGGATTCACTGAACTATTTAAACACGGAACTTCCGAAATACGGAGATAATGTAGTCCTGATCTATGGCGGAGGTTCCATTAAAAAGAACGGGATCTACGACGATGTATGCAGGCTCCTGAAAGACAATGGGAAGAATGTTGCGGAAATTTCCGGTGTGATGCCGAACCCGACACTGGAGAAACTGTATGAAGGCGTGGAAATCGCAGGAAATCACCACGCAGATCTTCTTCTTGCCGTAGGCGGGGGGTCTGTCTGTGATTTTGCAAAAGCGGTTTCGGTTTCTGTAAACTGTGAAGAAGATCCGTGGGAGAAATATTATCTCCGTTTTGAAGAACCGGACTGTGAGACTCCTCCCGTGGGAAATCAACGGACTGGATGGTCCATATGATCGGACAGTCTGTAGGAGCTTACACGAATGCGACCCACGGTATGACACTGGCGGCGGTTTCTCTGCCTTATTACCGTCACATCATGCCTTACGGCATAGAAAAGTTCAAACGCTTTGCCGTCAATGTATGGGATGTGGATCCGGAAGGAAAGAGTGATGAGCAGACTGCGGAGGAAGGCCTGAAAGCCATGGAAAGCTGGATGAGAGAACTGGGGCTTGTTATGAACATTTCGGAACTGGGCGCTTCAGAGGAAATGATCGACGGCATTGCTGACGGAACACTGATCATGCAGGGAGGATATAAGATCCTTGACCGGGATGAAGTGAAGCAGATTCTGATAGAAAGTATGTAGAAAAATCCGGAAAAGGGCGGAGTTTGGCTTTCCCGGTACCGGCTGTACCCAGATAAGACGCAGACGAGTGCCGGTTCAGAACGGGCGGAAAGGCGGATCGGTTGAATGAAAAAAATTGTCCTTATGATGCTTATTTGTGTGTGTGCCCTTGCGGCTGTACTGCCGGGCTGTGCGGACAGCAGGCGGACAGAGAATCCCGGAACGGAGTCACCGGGGCCGGACTTGAACGAGGGCGCGGAGCCTGCCGATCCTGGTTCTCCTGCTGATGAAATGCAGGGATCAGATACGGCAGAAAATGAGTCCGAGGAAGGTGAGGAGGAAGAAAATATGGATAGAAAAGTGATCGTAGAAGTGAACGGCAGCCGTTTTACTGCCACTTTAGAGAACAATGAAGCAGTGGATGCTCTGGTGGAGATGATGAGAGAGAAGCCGGTCACGATCCAGATGAGTGACTATGCCGGATTTGAGAAGGTGGGACCGCTGGGAACGAGTCTCCCGACAAGCAGCAGGCAGACAACGACCCAGGCGGGGGATATCGTGCTGTATCAGGGAGACCAGATCGTTATCTTCTACGGTTCTAATTCATGGAGCT
This sequence comes from uncultured Lachnoclostridium sp., assembly GCA_930986645.1. Lineage (GTDB taxonomy): Bacteria > Bacillota > Clostridia > Lachnospirales > Lachnospiraceae > Mediterraneibacter. The sequence goes on along the minus strand of CAKNJS010000065.1, from coordinate 3,394 downwards.
ACACAAGGCTGGGGAAAATTGATGACCTGACCGGCTGGAAAGACGCTCTTGGAAACGGAGATGTGACGCTGACCTTTTCACTTGCCTGAACAGCATGAACCCGGCGGCGTGAAAATAGAATATGGAAATGATAGATAAAAGCCGGTGCCTGCCGGCTTTTTATAATGCCTCCATGCAGGAGAGAAAGGCCTGTCTTTCTATAATGACGCGGGTTCCAGAGAATTCACATTTTTTTAGAGTATTTTAATTGACCTTCTGTCATTATCAGCTAAAATAGTATACAGCATAGAATGGCAGACAGTGGATTTTCTGCCGGAACGGAGGGAATAATGGAGAAAGAAAACTGGCTTCAGCTTGTGGAAGGCACATCGAAGGACGTCATTATAGGGCAGGCAATGAATCTGCTTGACGGCGTCCTGGATTATAAAGATCTTATGATGGGATATGCCTGTGCGATCAAGGAGATCAATACAAAGTTCGAGGTGCTGGATACGGAATTTGAAGTGAGGTACAAGAGAAATCCGATCAGTTCAATTGAGACCCGCCTGAAAAGCCAGACGAGCATCCTTGAGAAGATGGCAAGACTGGGGATTGCCCCTTCGCGGGAAAATATAGAAAATAATCTGAATGATATCGCCGGGATCAGAGTGATATGTTCTTATATAGACGATATCTATTTCCTGGCAGATGCGCTGACCAAACAGGACGATATCAAGCTGATCAAACGGAAGGACTATATCAGCAATCCGAAGCCGAACGGCTATCGAAGCCTTCATCTGATCGTCAGTGTCCCGATCTTCTTTGCGGAGTCTTCGAAGGAAGTAAAGGCAGAGGTTCAGATCCGTACGATCGCAATGGATTTCTGGGCGAGCCTGGAGCATCAGATCAAGTACAAGAAAAATGTGAAGAATGCAGACAAGGTGATCGCACGGCTGAAGGAATGCGCGGATGAGATCGCGCATGTGGATGAGACCATGCAGCAGATCAGGGTGGAGATGGACAAGATACAGGAAAATTCGACAGATGCGGAAACCCTGTATGAAAAACTTAAGAAGATTGATATTAATTTCATGTGATCTGTGTGAAAGGCCGCTGATATATTAAGGAATAGCGGACCGTCGAAACCGGAAATGAAAATTGAAAAGGGCGTCCCGGGCGGGAAGATAGAATCTTCCGCCGGGACACCCTTTTTGAAGTTACAGAACATATTATATTTTCAGCTTGCCGGTAGAAGCCCTGTACTTCAGCGCTGTCTGAACATGCATGATCCGGTAGGGAGTATCAGGCTCGCTGATCCTGGAGAGCAGCATATCTGCGGCAATATAGCCCATTTTAGAGCTTGGAATCTCCACAGTGGTGAGATGGGGCTCAATGATCCGCGATTCAGCAGAATTGTCGAATCCTGTGACAAGGATGTCGTCAGGGACTTTGAATCCCTGTTTCCTGAGCGTGCGGATCAGATCGATGGCAACAAAATCGTTGGCGCATATAAAAGCGTCAGGAAGCTGAAGCGTCCGTCTGACGGTTTCCGCAAGGGTGTCGGGAGTGTCGAAAACAGTCCTTCCGGTAAACTGTGCCGTAAATGGGGTGAGATTATTCTCGCTGAGGGCATGCTTGAATCCCTGATACCGTTCGGCAAAAGAACGGCAGTGTTCTGGATCGCCGGCGAATGCCAGATTTCGATACCCGTTCTGGATCAGTGTGTCCGTCAGATTGTAAATGCTCATATGATTTTCCATAAGCAGGATATCTGCTTTGACCTGCGTGATATCAGTGTCGGCGGCCGTATCGATCAGAAGAAGAGGAATGTCCAGTGAGCTGAGCATTTCAATGTAATCGGGATCAAACATCTCCATGCAGATGATACCCTCTGTTTTTTCTTTATTGAATCCCATTGGAAGCTGAAGGGATGAGATCTCCGCCTCTCTTACGGGAAACATGGAAAGACGGTAGTTATTCCTGCTTATCTTTTCCTGAAACGTATTCAGCGCATAGGTTCCGAAATGAGAGCCGTAGGGCATGTTCTGTGTGAACAGCGCCAGTTCTTTTACTTCTGTATTCTCTGCGGCTGACGGCTGGGCAAGATAGATAAAACGGCGGTATCCCATTTCTGCGGCCTTTTCAAGGATCTTCTGGCGGGTCTCCTCTGCCAGAACGCCGGTGTTATTCAATGCTTTTGATACTGTATTTCTGGAAAGCCCCAGGGCGTCTGCAATATCCTGGATCGTAACTTTCTTTTCCATATTAGATTAGCACCTCTCTTAGCTTAGTGATGTTACAATTAATGTAAATGATTTACATCTATTTGTCAAATGTAAAAAGACATCGTAAACAAAGATAAAATCAAAAACAGGCATATAATGTGCATATTTTAATTATATAGTGCAATTGTAACATTAAAATATTATGCAAATGTAAAAACCATATTGACAGTATGCACAATGAGTGATACTATTACCATAACCTTTAAATCATCTATGCATAAAATAATCGATCGAGAAATGCAAATGGTGCAAATGTAAAAAAGGAGGGGTTAGAAAAATGAGAGTTTTCCGTAAAAAAAGTACGGCGGTCGCAAAGCAGACGCCGCGGGAAAAACTGAAGTATGTTAAAAAGAACTGGCAGCTGTATGTGTTCTTCCTTCTGCCGGGACTGCTGCTCACGCTGATCTTCAAGTACGGCCCGATGGGCGGGATCCTGATTGCTTTTGAAGACTACAATGTCATCGAGGGCGTTCTGGGAAGCCCATGGGTCGGACTGGATTATTTCCGCCGGTTCTTATCATCGCCTGATTTTATGAATTATCTGATGAACACACTGAAGCTGAGTGTGTTCGGGCTTCTGTGGGGATTCCCCATCCCGATCATCCTGGCTCTTCTTCTGAACCAGATCCGCAGGACCGGGATCAGGAAGAAGATACAGCTTCTGATCTATGCGCCGAACTTTATCTCGGTCATCGTACTCTGTGGTATGGTCCGTATGTTCCTGTCACCGGTCGGACCGATCAATTCTCTTTTCGGGATTGATACAAACTGGATGACAATGCCGGAGGCGTTCCGGACGATCTACATTGCCAGCGGTATCTGGCAGACGGCAGGATGGTCCTCCATCATGTACACTGCGGCGCTTTCCAATGCCAGCAAGGATCTGGAGGAAGCGGCGATCGTGGACGGAGCGAATATCCTGCAGCAGATCCGTTACGTACAGCTTCCTGCGATCAAAGATATCATCGTGATCCAGTTTATCCTTCAGGCCGGCAACATCATGAGCATCGGATTTGAGAAAGCCTATGCGCTGCAGACAGATATGAACCTGCCGGCTTCCGAGATCCTTTCTACCTATGTATACAGACTCGGTCTTCTCAACGGAGACTACGGATATTCAACGGCAGTCG
>CAKNJS010000064.1 GCA_930986645.1 uncultured Lachnoclostridium sp. | reverse complement strand
TTTCTTATCAAAGAAGAATTTTTCCCATAGACACAGAAAATTTTACGCCCTCGGGAACCGCGGTTTGCCCTGTCCCTTTTTACGCATTCTTCGCCTTATATTCCAGTCCCCAGTCCTGCATAGCGTCAAGGATAGGCTTGAGGCTCTGTCCCAGTTCGGTCAGGGAATATTCCACCCGGGGCGGAACTTCCGCATAAACCTTGCGATTGACAAGACCGCTGCTTTCCATATCCCTCAGCTGTGCGGTCAGCACTTTCTGTGAGACGTTCCCGATAGATTTTTTCAGTTCGCCGAAGCGTTTGGTGCCGGGGAGAAGATCTCTCAGGATCAGGACCTTCCATTTGTCGCCAATGAGTGTCAGTGTCGTTTCGACCGGACACGCGGGCAGATCTTTCTTAGACGCTGTCTGATTTGCCATAACTATTCCTCCTGTCTGCAAAGCGGATATCTGATATCCGTTCCTATGTTCCTATATTATTGCTCAGCATATCTGATGTCTGAACTGTTGCATTACAGATATTATACTCCCCTCAGTTATATTATTACAATAGTGAAAACCTTATAAATAGGCAATAGTATCATTTTGGTAACTACAGTACAAAAAAGTGCTTACTTTACATTAGATACTATGAAAATTATAATGCACTCAGAAGCTGAAAATAAGACTGATTAAGGTTTTCAAGTGGTGGCAGTTCAGCCGCGCCATTCGTAAAACCGCACTTCGTGCTTACTGTGGCTGCCGTCGCTGTTTTACTCATTGACAGGCGCTCAGCTCATGGAACAGCCCGCTCGAAAAATCATGCGAGCATGATTTTCTCTCATGGTCAGCTCCATGGCTGAACTGTAATAGAATAATAAGGAAAAACATTTAGGAGGAGAGAACAATGGATGCACAGAAATGTCTGCAGGTTTTAAGAGATGTCAAAGATGTGGCTTTTGCCACAGCAGATGAGAATGGGATGCCTCATGTCCGGATTATCGATGTGATGCTGGTGGAAGATGGAAAACTTTACTTCTGTACAGCAAGGGGAAAAGATTTCTACCGGCAGATTACAGAAAATCCTCGCACAGAGATCACGGGGATGAACCGGGACTATCAGATGGTGCGTCTCTCGGGAAAAGTAAAGAGGCTGCCGGAACAGAAGAAATGGATTGACCGGATCTTTGATGCAAATCCGTCTATGAAGGACGTCTATCCGGGAGAGAGCAGATATATTCTGGAGCCTTTCTGTATTGAAGACGGACAGATTGAATTTTTTGATCTTGGAAAGACTCCCATATGCAGAGAGAGCTTTACGATCGGAACGGTAAAAGCCCCGCAGAAAGGATTTGATATCACAGATGCCTGTATCGGATGCGGCAAATGTCAGAGAAACTGCCCGCAGCAGTGTATTTCAGAGGGAACACCTTTTATGATCAGTCAGGAACACTGTCTGCACTGCGGATTATGTTATGAAAACTGTCCGGTAAGCGCAATTATAAAAAGGGGTGAGTAAAAATGATAAAAGAAATATGGACACTGCTTACTGAAAGAACTGGCTTTTTCGCCGGGCTTCTTCTGGAACATCTGGAGATATCCCTGTTTGCCATTGTGATCGCGATCCTTGCAGGCGGTCTGGCAGGAATACTGATCAGCGAGTTCCAGAGGACGGCGAAACCCGCGCTGGCGGTCATCAACTTCCTGTATACAATCCCGTCAATCTCCATGCTGGGATTCCTGATCCCGTTTTCCGGCGTCGGCAATGCCACGGCAGTCATTGCCCTTACTATATATGCCCTGCTTCCCATGGTGAGAAACACACATACGGGAATGGTCAATGTGGATCCGGCCATCCTTGAGGCGGCAAAAGGTATGGGCAGCACCCGGACGCAGATCCTATTTAAGATCAAACTCCCTCTTGCTATGCCGGTGATCATGTCCGGTATCCGCAGCATGGTGACAATGACTATCGCCCTCGCCGGTATCGCATCATTTATCGGCGCAGGCGGTCTCGGCGTCGCGATCTACCGGGGGATAACGACAAACAACAGTGCCATGACCATGACGGGAAGCCTGCTGATCGCGGTACTGGCTCTTGTTGTGGACTTCTTTCTCGGATTCATTGAACGACGTATGAAGATGCGCAGTGCAAAAGCGAAGAAGACAAACCATTTCATGGCTGCAGCGGCAACGGTAATAATCTGCATTGTTCTTGTGATAACCAGTGTGTTCCGGACGCGCACGGGCGAGACGATACACATTGCCACAAAACCGATGACAGAGCAGTATGTATTGGGAGAAATGCTGAAGATACTGATCGAGCAGGATACGGATCTGAATGTAGAGCTGACTCAGGGCGTGGGCGGGGGAACGTCAAATATCCAGCCGGCTATGGAGAGCGGAGAGTTTGATCTTTACCCGGAATATACCGGTACAGGCTGGAATATGGTGCTGAAGAATGAAGAACTGTACACGGAAGATCTTTTCGGAGAACTCCAGAAGGAATATGAGGACAATTATTCTATGGAGTGGGTTGGTATGTACGGCTTCAATAATACTTACGGCATGGCTGTGCGAAAAGATATCGCCGAGCAGTACGACCTGCACACGTATTCGGATCTGGCGGCAGCTGCGGATCAGCTTATATTCGGGGCGGAATATGATTTCTTCGAGCGGGAGGACGGATATGATGCGCTCTGCGATACTTACGGACTGAATTTTAAAGAGACGATGGATCTTGACATCGGACTGAAATATCAGGCGCTCGAACAGGGACAGATCGATGTCATGGTCGTATTTACGACAGACGGCCAGCTGTCCGCCGCAGACGTGACAGTACTGGAGGATGATAAACAGTTCTATCCGTCCTGCCTCTGCGGAAATGTAGTGCGCAGCGAAGTACTGGAGAAGCATCCGGAGTTGAATGAAGTGTTTGACAAAGTGACCGGGCTGATCACGGACAGTGATATGGCGAAGATGAATTATGAGGTGGTGACAGAGGGCAGAGAGCCAGAGGATATAGCTGAAGCGTATCTGGATTCCCACGGATTATTAGAGAAATAAATGAGGAGGCAGAACCATGCAGGCAATGATTGAATTCCGTCATGTAAAGAAAGCTTACGGGGATAAAGTCATATTGAAAGATTTTAATCTCTCTGTTGAGAAAGGAGAGTTTGTGACGATCATCGGGTCTTCCGGATGCGGTAAGACGACTGTCCTTAAGATGGTCAACGGACTTCTGGAACCTGCGGAGGGAGACATTCTCGTAGAAGGAGAGAGTATTCGGGAGAAAGACCAGACACAGCTGAGGAGAAATATCGGTTATGCGATTCAGGGAAGCGTACTGTTCCCCCATATGACTGTGGAGCAGAATATAGCCTATGTTCCGAATTTGTTGAATAAAAGAGATAAAAAGAAGACGAGAGATGCGGTCAGCAAGTGGATGCGGATCGTGGGACTTGATGAGGAAATGAGAGAGCGCTATCCGGCGGAGCTCTCAGGCGGTCAGCAGCAGAGAGTAGGGATTGCCCGCGCTCTGGCGGCTTCCCCGGAGATCCTTCTTATGGATGAGCCTTTCGGAGCAGTAGATGAGATCACCCGCGGCCAGCTCCAGACAGAACTTCACCAGATTTATGAAAAGACGGGGATCACAGTAATGTTTGTGACCCACGATATCTCGGAGGCGCTGAAACTGGGGACAAAAGTACTGGTTATGGATCAGGGGGAAATCCAGCAGTATGCACCGCCGAAAGAACTTCTGCACCACCCGGCTACTGAATTCGTCGGCAGGCTGGTAGAGCAGGAGCGGCGGATGTGTCATCTTCCGGATGACCGTCTGGAAGAATGTGAATACAGCGGCGCGGGAGCAAAGTAAAACGCGGCGGCGCCAGATACAGCACCGCCGCGCCTGTCGATCCGCGTGCAGCGTTTGCGGAAATGATGCCGATACAGCACTGCAGTATTTATCAGCACTGCTCCGCAATTGTGTACAGCAGTTTCTCAGTATCTTCCCAGCCAAGACATGGGTCAGTGATGGATTTTCCGTATATATGGCTGGTTCCGATCTGCTGGCATCCTTCTACAAGGTAGCTCTCAATCATGACGCCCTTGACGAGTTTTCGGATATCTTCATCGATCCGGCGGCTGTGCAGGATCTCTTTTACAATGCGGATCTGCTGCTTATACTTCTTGCCGGAGTTGGAATGGTTGGCGTCAATAAGGACAGCCGGGTTTTCCAGATTCCTTTCCTCGTATTTTTCCAGAAGAAGCTGGATATCTTCGTAGTGGTAGTTTGGAATTGTATTTCCGTGTTTATTTACTGCTCCCCTGAGAATTGTGTGGGTGAGCGGATTTCCCTCTGTCCGTACTTCCCAGCCTCTGGAGATAAAATCATGTCTGCCCTGTGCCGCAACAACGGAGTTGAGCATGACAGAGAAGTCTCCGCTGGTAGGATTCTTCATGCCTACAGGGATATCCAGTCCGCTGACCATCAGGCGGTGCTCCTGATTCTCTACAGAGCGGGCTCCGATAGCTACGTAGGAGAGAATATCGGAGAGATAGTGCCAGTTGTCCGGATAGAGCATTTCATCCGCGGCGGTAAGTCCGGTTTCCGAGATGGAACGAATGTGCATATGGCGGATCGCGAGGATCCCCGCAAGGATGTCCGGCTTGGCTTCCGGATCCGGCTGATGGAGCATTCCTTTATATCCCTCGCCTGTAGTCCGGGGTTTATTTGTGTAGATGCGGGGTACAAGCACAAGGCGGTCCGCAACCTTTTCCTGCACCTTTGCCAGACGGTTGGTGTATTCACATACGGCGTCTTCATTATCTGCGGAGCAGGGACCGACGATCACAAGAAACTTATCGGATTTTCCTGTGATCACGTCACGGATAAGCCTGTCGCGTCCGTTTTTTATTTGTTTCATTTCTTCGGACATTGGTTCCAGCGCCTTGACCTCGTCCGGAGAAGGAAGCTGTCTGATAAATGTAAAACTCATGGTATTTTCCCTCTGTAATCCTTATTTTTGCTTGTTGGTGAAAGCTGGTTTAAGCGAATGCAACAGTCCGGCCTGCGCTATTCATAAAACCGCACTTCGTGCTTATTGCGGCTGCCGCCGCTGTTTTACTCATTGACAGGCATCAGATGGATGAACTGTTGCCACCGGACAAATTATAATACAGAGAAGTAAAATTGTCGATACTTCCGTACAAAGATTCCGGACTTTCAAACTCCAGTAGTACTTCACAAGCCGCATCCATCCTTTTTGCTGATAGATGTTCATAAGGTCCGGATACTTTCCGCGATCTTGCAGCTGGGCAGGAGACGGTGATTTTTATTATGGAGACACGCGTCTTATTGACAAACACCTTTCTTTTTTTCTAAAATGTAGTATGTAATGTGAAGAGTTTACCGGAAAAAGAAAGAAGAGGAAGCAGCATGGGAAAAATGATAAAAGACGGTCATCTGGGATTTGTTGATCTCAAAGAGATCAATCCTCCCACAGCCGCGCGCGTCAGCGGAAGGTACCTTGACCGCTGGATCAGGATATGGGAGGACGCACATAAAAAGGGCGCTCCGCTTGAACTTATGGCACGTGATCTGGGAGAATTCTGGCTCCTTGATCAGTTCTTTACGGTGGGGATCCGGGGATATGTGCAGAGCAAACTCGGGATATGGCTTTCCGACAGTCCGGTAAGCTATCTGGAATCTGCAATCTTTTCAGCAGCACGTGCACGTCATCCCGACCACATCCGCAGTCTGGATATGAAACGGGGGATGCTCTGGCAGCACCTTCGCGGACCTCTGCAGGGTGCAGCGGCGGATATGCTGCATCAAGTGGGGGCACGTGCGGCAGTATATCGCGCAGATCTTGCGGATGTCCTGTTTGATGTAGCCCACGGTATGCTCGCAGGTGATATTCCCGGTGCCGGGACACTGCGCAATATGGATCCGGTACCGCCGAACGGCTGGGAGCGGCAGTTTGGCAGGACAGAAGGACAAAAATGAAACGTGGAAATACAGATAAACCGGAGAAACTGAAACGGAGGAGTACAGGATGGACAGGAAGAAAAAGATCGGACTTGTAGTGGAAGGAGGCGGGATGAAATGCGCTTACAATGCCGGGATCCTGGATGCATTTCTGGATCACGGCATTTCCTTTGATTACTGTATCGGCGTATCCGGCGGCGCGGGCAATGTGGCTTCCTATGTGGCCGGACAGCGGGGCAGGAATCTCCGGTTTTTTACAGACCATATCCATTCCCCGAAGTATTTCGGCATCAGGAGCCTTCTTGCGACAGGCAATCTGTTCGGCCTTCAGTATATATATGGAGAACTGACAAATTCCGGAGGAAAAGATCCGCTGGACTTTGCCGCCATTATGAAAAGCCCTGCAGAGTATGAAGTAGTAGCGACAAATGCCCTGACCGGAGAAGCCAGATATTTCGGAAAAGAAGAGATGAAGCAGGATGATTACCGTCCCATCATGGCGTCCAGCGCGATCCCCGCGGCATGCCGCCCGGTCGTGATCGACGGCGTCCCCTATTATGACGGGGGCATCGCCGACGCTATTCCCGTGCGCCATGCCCTGGAAAAAGGATGTGACCGCCTGGTGGTGATCCTTTCCAAACGCCGGGATTATGTGAGGAAACCTCAGGGAATGCGGTTCCTGTATTCTGCGCTCTGCCGGAAGTATCCGAAGATCATAGAGGCCATTGATCAGAGACATATTACATATACAAAAAACCAGAAAGAAGTATTTGATCTGGAGAAAGAAGGAAAAGCGTTCATCTTCGCTCCCAGCGAACCGGTCAAAGTGGGGACCTATTCTATGGATGAGGAGACGGAGAAAAAGCTGTATGATCTGGGGATGAAAGATTTTAAAGATCAGCTCGATGCGTTACATCAATTTATATACAGCAGAACAGTTTGAGACAGCACCCATCTGAAGGGAAATTGTCGATACTTCCGCATAAAAAGTCTTGACAGATGAGAAAAAACGTTTATATTAACACCCATAGCAAGGGCGCTTGATCATTTGGTCAAGTGTCCTTTTTACATATATATGAATAAAGGACCGTCCTCAGGCGGTCAGGAGACAAAGGCGTTTCTTCTGCTGTATGGTGCAGTGCATAGGAACGTCTTTTTTGTTTATAGGAAACTCCGTTCCGCGGACAGCAGGCCGGGCGGGGATTTGATTTATGTCAGGAGGAAACACAGCATGAAAGAACTGGTAGAACACACAGAAGGGATCAACCGGCTGATGGCGCGGTACGGCGTCAAATTCGGGATTTATAAGGGCGGTGAATTCCACGAGCAGCTCTTTCCGTTCGACGCGATCCCGAGGGTCATCACCCATGATGATTTTCAGCAGCTTGAAAGAGGCCTGATCCAGCGGGTAGACGCGCTGAATCTGTTCCTTAATGATATATACAGTGAGAAGAAAATCATAAAAGACGGCGTTATACCGGAAGAATTTGTATTTATTTCCTCCGGTTATCTGCCGCAGTGTGAGGGCATCACGCCGCCGAAAAACATATACAGCCACATATCAGGCATCGATCTGGTGCTTGGAAAAGACGGAGAATGGTACATACTGGAGGACAACTTACGGATTCCTTCCGGCGCATCCTATCCCATGATCGCCAGAGAGATATGCAGAAGAGTATCGCCTGCTACATTCAGCAACAACTCCGTGGTGGACAACAGGAACTATGCAGCAATGCTGCGGCAGACCATGGACTGGGTGAATACCGGCGGGATTCCGGTCATCATGACGCCGGGGCGCTACAATGCGGCATACTTTGAGCACTCCTATCTGGCGGAGCGGACGGGCAGCGAGCTTGCCACCTGCACGGATCTGTTTGTGGAAGACAATTACCTGTATTACAGGGATTACCGGGAGAAGAAACAGAAAGTGGGAGTGATCTACCGGAGGATCTCGGACGAATATTTGGACCCCATGACATTTAATCCGGAATCGCTGATCGGCATTCCCAATATTATGGACGTGTACCGCAGCGGAAATGTGGCTATTGTGAATGCTCCGGGAAACGGAGTAGCTGACGACAAGGGAATCTATTATTTCGTCCCCAAAATGATCCGCTATTATCTGGAGCAGGAGCCGATCCTTAAAAATGCCCCGACTTATCTGCCGTTCTACGATGAGGACAGAAAATATGTGCTCGACAATCTGGAGAAGCTGGTCATCAAGGATGTGGCGGAAGCCGGGGGCTACGGCGTGATCTTCGGAAATGAGCTGAGCAGTGAGAAGCTCTCGGAGATGAAGAAGCTGATCGAGAAAGAATCCAGACGTTTTATTGCCCAGGAAGTCGTTGATTTTCAGGATATGGAGGTCATGGAGGGAGAGGACAGAGTGTTCAGAAAAGCAGATCTCCGGGCATTTGTCCTGTCAGGTGAAACGGCAAAGGTATGGCCTGGCGGCCTTACCAGATTTTCGAGGAATGCGGATTCATTTGTGGTGAATTCATCACAGGGAGGAGGATTTAAAGACACATGGGTATTATCTCAATGGAAAAAGTAGATCATCTGTACTGGCTCGGACGCTATACAGAGAGAGTTTATACAACGCTGCGGGTGTTCTTTCATATCTATGACAAAATGATCGAACAGCCGGAAGGGATTTATGCGAAATACTGTGAAAGGCTGAACATCCCCAATATCTACACATCCAACCGGCAGTTTGTGCGGTCGTATCTCTTTGGAGAGGAGAATCCGGATTCTGTGCTTTCTAATATGAAGCGGGCGTATGATAATGCCGTAGTGCTCCGTGACGAGCTGAGCAGCACTGTGCTTTCGTATGTACAGCTTGCACTGGATACATTTGAGTCGTGCAGGAAGACGACGGCGCCGCTTCTGGAGCTGCAGCAGGTCATTGATTATCTGTTGGCATTCTGGGGCGGGGCTGACGACTATGTGGAGCAGGAGGACTGCCGCAATATCCTCAAATGCGGGAAATATGTAGAGCGGCTTGACCTCTGTATGCGGCTTGGTTATCATACGGAAAACCTGGAAAAAGAGTAAAGAAAACTGTGTAACAGGCTCGGAAAAACAAATCTGGTTTACCATGAGGCAAGTCTGAACCGTCTGGAAGAGATCATACTGCGGGAGGAGCATCCGGAGCAGTACTACAGGGAAGCGCTGGGGTGCCTGGGCGCTCTGCTGGCATAGGTGGCCGATTTACAGCTGGCCAATTTCGAGGCTTGATTATGAGAAAATTAAAATTTAAGTACAGTATGGAACTGAAATTTTCATCTCCGGTGAGCAGCCATTATTTTGCACTGCGCTGCGTCCCCGGGGATTCTTTGCGGCAGAAGATCACGCTGACCGAATGCCGTGTGAGTCCTGCCGATTACACAAGTGCGGATAAAGACGGATTCGGGAACCTGAAGATCAGCGGAGGCTGCCGGAGACTACATGATATGTTCAGCTATTATGTCGCGGGCACAGCCGTTGTGCAGGGAATGACCGTGCAGAAATGTCCGCTCCATCCCATGTACCGGTATCCGTCAAAGTATACGGAACCAGGACCCGGGATCACTGCATTTGCAGAAAAGGTGCTGCAGAAGTGCGAAGGACAGGGGACAGAGACAGTTATGGACAGAGCGGTGTGCGCCATGCATGAACTGTATACCCGTTTTCAATATATCCCCGGTGTGACGGATATCGGGACGACCGCAGAACAGGCGCTCGAACTGGGAAAGGGCGTATGTCAGGACTATGCCCATATCATGATCGCAGTGATGCGTCAAATGGGAATCCCGGCACGGTATGTAAACGGTCTGATGATCGGGGAGGGAGCCACCCATGCGTGGGTGGAAATTTATACGGACGGCGGCTGGTACGGTCTGGACCCGACAAATGACCTGCATATCGATGATTACTATATCAAGCTCGCTCACGGGCGGGATTACGCGGACTGCGTGGTAGACAAAGGAATCTTTCTGGGAAATGCATCTCAGGAACAGAAAATATATGTGAATGTGGAGGAGATCAGTGATGGTAGAGACAGTAGTGTCAATGGAACTGCCGGTGGACGAGAAGCTG
>CAKNJS010000063.1 GCA_930986645.1 uncultured Lachnoclostridium sp. | reverse complement strand
TCCACATTTTTTACATTTTCCAGACAGGTGATACACTGCTTTTTCATCTCTTCCAGCTCGTCGAGCACAGTATCCGAGAACTTCAGATCCCATTTCTTCATATCATCGGCGTACTCTGCAATATTGGTAGCGTGATCGCCGATTCTCTCAATGTTGCTGATGATCGCATAATAACCGTTGATCTTGCGGGAGTCTTCCGCGTTCATCTCTCCTGCCATAAGGGAAACAATATACTCTGAAATCCCTTTGTTCAGATAATCGATATACTCTTCTCTCTCTTCGACCTTCTTACGTGACTTGTCATCGTATTTGATGAGTGTGTCAAAGGCGTCGCCGATATTCTTCGCCGCCATATCCAGCATACGGTTTACTTCTTCTTTCACCTGAGCGACCGCGATGGCACTGTTTCCGACTGCATAGGAAGAGTCAAAAGGCCGGATATATTTGAGCCGGAGTTCTTCGTCGTCTTCTTTCTTGCTGTCCGGAAGGATCTTCTCTGCCGCCCGTGCCATATAAGTACCGAACGGAAGCAGGATCAGCGTTGTTACGATATTGAATATGGTATGCGCATTCGCGATCTGCGCCACCGGATTTCCCGGAGTGAGCGATTCGATCAGGGATACATAAGGCGTTACCATACATATTACCGTAAAGATCGCCGTACCGATGATATTAAACATCAGATGGATGACCGTCGTACGTCTCGCATTCACCTTAGTACCGATAGATGCAAGGACCGCCGTGATACAGGTTCCGATATTCTGTCCGAAAAGCACATAAACCGCGCTTGACAGCGGGATCGTGCCTGTCGCCGCCAGAGCCTGCAGGATACCTACGGATGCCGAAGAGGACTGGATGACAGCGGTAAATACCGCTCCTACCAGAATACCGATAAGAGGGTTGCTGAACTGTGTCATCAGGTTGATAAATGCCTGTGACTCCTGAAGCGGTTCCATCGCAGTTCCCATCATGTCCATACCTATAAAGAGGATACCGAGACCTGCAATGATGCTGCTGATATGATGCACCTTTTCATTCTTCGAGAACATGATCGCGCCGACACCTATGATCGCAAACAGCGGTGCGATGGCTCCGATATCCAGAGCGATGAGCTGGCCTGTGATGGTGGTACCGATATTGGCTCCCATGATGATCCACACAGCCTGCTGCAGTGTCATAAGACCGGAATTTACAAAGCCTACGACCATGACTGTGGTCGCCGAAGAAGACTGGATCACGGCTGTGATCACGGCTCCTACCAGAACCCCCTTGATCCGGTTTGAAGTCAGTTTCTCAAGGATTGATTTCATCTTGTTGCCGGCGGCCGCTTCCAAGCCGCTGCTCATCATCTGCATTCCGTACAGGAAGAGTGCAAGGCCACCGAACAAAGAAAGTACATCTGTTATTCCCATTCCTTTTTCTCCTTTGCGAACGATAGCGCCTGATATTATTTGATATAAATTGCGCTAATATTTGTCTGTATGTAGTTGTCCGTCGTTTCCGGCGCGCGAAATTGCGCGCTAATTTAAAACTAACATGCCGGATTCCTTTGTGTCAACGATATTTTACAAGATCTTTATATTATTTTTACTTATATTTGACAGCTTTTTAACATTTTATGTGATGCATTCCGATAAATACAGTATTTCCACTCTGACAACTCATTATTGAAAACAGCACTTTATTCTGCTAAAATCTAATAGTGTAAAGGAGTGAGAAATCCATGAGTTTAACAATACCGATCGAGACTTCTGCAAGACACATCCATATCACACAGGAAGATTTTGAGACCCTGTTCGGGGCCGGAGCAAAACCTACTTTTGCAAAAGAACTGAGCCAGCCCGGCCAGTACGCCTGCAAAGAGAGGCTGACCGTCGCCGGCCCGAAAGGCAGATTTGAAAAGGTTGTCATACTGGGACCCTGCCGTAAAGAAACTCAGGTGGAGATTTCCGTGACAGACGCGAGGCGCCTTGGCATCAAGAGCGTGATCCGGCAATCCGGCGATCTGGAAGGCACGCCCG
This sequence comes from uncultured Lachnoclostridium sp., assembly GCA_930986645.1. GTDB lineage: Bacteria > Bacillota > Clostridia > Lachnospirales > Lachnospiraceae > Mediterraneibacter. The sequence goes on along the minus strand of CAKNJS010000063.1, from coordinate 8,335 downwards.
GATGCACCCTGATCGGGCCGAAAGGAAAAATCGAACTGGAAAAAGGAGTTATTGTAGCAAAGCGTCATATCCATATGACTCCGGTCGACGCGATCCGTGCTCATGTGAAAGACAATGATATCGTGTTTGTCATCACGACAAGTTACGAGCGCTCCCTGATCTTTTCTGATGTTGTTGTAAGGGTGAGTCCGTCTTACTCTCTGGCCATGCACGTGGATACGGACGAGGCAAACGCATTTGCAAACGAAGATAATCCGACCGGAGTGATACTGAAACTGTTCAACGGACACACCTACAGTCTCCAGTCATGGGCTGATGAACTTCAGTCAGGAATCCATCGGTAATATCTTTTCCCGAATATGCAGATACTATTTAGCAAATAAAACGGAGTATTGAATTATGTTTATTCTTATTTTTGAGCAGCTTTTGAAGATGTTCTTCATTATGGTGCTCGCATTTGTATGTTACAAGATCAGACTGGTAGATCAAAACGGAAACAAAACCGTTTCAAATCTCCTGCTCCTGATCGTAAATCCAATCCTGATCATCACGGTCTATCAGACGGAATACGATCCCGAACTGGTCCGGGGGCTTCTGCTTTCTTTCGCAGCAGCTGCCGCCACTCATATTCTCGGCATCATAATCTCAACCTTGCTGATCCGCCCCAAAGACGGTACGGATTACGGTATCGAACGATTTAATGCAATATATTCCAACTGCGGCTTCATCGGCATCCCCTTGATCGGAAGTGTGCTCGGCGATACCGGAGTGTTTTATCTCAGTGCATATATGGTTATGTTTAATCTGTTCTCATGGACCCACGGCATTGTCCTGATGGAAAAGAAATTATCGCTCAAGAGCCTCAAAGAAGGACTGATCTCACCTATGTTCATTGCAACACTGATCGCGGTGCTTCTGTTCTTCCTGCAGTTGAAGATCCCGTCTGTACTTCTGGATTCCATGAATTATATTGCGGATATGAACACGCCCCTCGCCATGATGGTGGCAGGTTTTTCCGTAGCTCAGGCAGATCTTAGAAAAATGTGCAAAAACCCGAGGCTGTACTATACCTCCGCGGTCAAACTGCTGATCTTCCCTGCCTGCACGATACCACTGCTCATGCTCTTCCATCTGCCGACAGTGATATCCATGACGATTCTGATCGCAGCGGCATGTCCGTCGGCCACCACCGGCACGATGATGGCGATCCGCTACAAACACAACTATACCTATTCTTCAGAGATCTTTTCCCTGACAACCGTGCTTGGCGCAGTGACAATGCCGGCGCTTGTCCTGATCGCGGAACAGGTACTGTAGACAATATGAGCAGCAGAATTTCTTTGTTCTGCTGCTCATTTTTATTCCACACTCTTCAGCGACTCCACCATATTGATCTTCTTAAGCTTGAAATACATCGCTCCGTTTACCAGCAGGGAGAACAGGAGTGTCAGCAGAAAACCGTAGACAAAACTGCTCAGATCAATATTCCGCCCGAACATGACTGACTCAATCTCCACCGTCACGATAATGAACCCGTGCAGGATCTTTCCGAGGATGATTCCGAAGATGGCCCCGAGGATTGTCAGGACAATGTTCTCTCTGTACACATACATTGCCACCTCACCGTTATAGAAGCCCAGCACCTTCAGCGTGGCAAGCTCTCTCTGCCGTTCTGTAATATTGATATTGTTCAGGTTGTAGAGCACCACGAACGCCAGCATTCCCGCAGATATAATGAGCACCACTATTACTTCATCCAGCGCCCCCAGCATATTGTCCACCTGTTCCCTCAGATCTGTCGTATAGCTGATGCTCAGTGTACCGGGAAGCGCCAGTGCCTCTTCGCCGATCCGCTCAGCCTCTTCTGTAATCCGGTCAGCAGTTTTATAAAAAATCGAATTGTAGTCCGGAGTTTCCCCGTACACTTTCTCATAATATGCCGGCGTCATATACAGATAATGCCCCATGTAATTTTCACAGACAGCACTGATCTCTACTTTAAGATCTCCTCTGTCTTCATCGCGGATCGTAATCGTATCGCCCGGTTTCACATCTAGTTCTTTAGCCATCTTCTCTGTAAGGACAGCTCCTGAATCATCGAGCTCATATTTTTCATTCGTTACACGGTCCTGAAGTACAACAAATTCCGAGAACTCTTCCACATCCTTCGGCACATCCAGATAGACGTCATGCCATTCATCTCCGTTTCCCACGGAGATCTGTGTCAGCAGCCCCTCCGTAGAACCTGTCATGGCACTGTCTTTGTCGAGCTCTGTAAGGATATTATTTTTCTCCTCATCTGCAGCATCGTCTGTCAGGATAATATTGCCGTCATAGAGCTGAATCTCTCCGTACTGGATATCCACGATGGCAAATATAGAATCTTTCAGACCGAATCCCACAAGCATGAGAGCCATACACCCGCCGATGCCGAAGATCGTCATAAACAGGCGTTTCTTATAGCGGACAAGGTTACGGATGCTTGCTTTCCACGAAAAATTCAGCCGTTTCCAGATAAATGCCACACGCTCGAGCAGCACTCGCTGCCCCTGTTTCGGAGTCGGAGGACGCATCAGCTCCGCCGCCTGCTCCCTCAGTTCTTTGTAACAGGAAAGAATCGTCGCCAGAAGCGTGCTCGCCAGCGCCGCAGCCGCCGCGCCCAGTCCATATCCCAGATTATACGGTATAACAATGTCGTGCATATGCTGATACATGATACCATATGCATTGATAATAATGTACGGAAATACTTTCTCGCCGAAAAGGATTCCCACTGCACTGCCCGACACTGTTGCCAGAAGCGCATAGCCGAGATATTTTCCGGCTATGGAATGTTTCTCATAACCGAGCGCCTTAAGCGTTCCGATCTGCGTCCTCTGCTCTTCTACCATACGGGTCATGGTCGTCAGGCTGATCAGAGCCGCCACGAGGAAGAAGATTGCCGGGAACACTTCTCCTATCGCCCGCATGCGGTCTGCATTTTCGCCATATCCGGTATAATCCGGCAGATTTGATCTGTCATATATGTACCACTCCGGCTTCTCGAGATCATTGATCTCGGCTTCCGCATCCGCAAGCTCATCCTTCGCGTCCGCGATTTTCTGCTCGCCGTCCGCAATCTCCTGTTCTGCCTCAGCTTCTCCTTCGTAATATTCTTCCCAGCCGTCTGCGATCTCAGCTTCTGCATCTGCAAGCTGCGCCTCAGAATCAGATATCTTCTGTTCACCCTGTGTAATCTGATCCCAGCCGCTGTTGATCTGCTGCTGGCCGGATTCCAGTTCTGCCTTGGCGGCATCAATCTGGGCCTGTGCCTGCGCAACCGCAGACTCGCCTTTCTGGATCTCCTCATACATCGCATTCAGCGCAGCCATCGTCACATCATCCGCAGCGCCGCTGGCCGCGAGGGCATTATACTGTTCTTTCGCCGCGTTCAGTTCATCGATCTGTTCATTCAGGGCATCAATATTGGCATTCAGTTCCTCCTGCCCCTGATCCACCTTGGCCTGACTGTCCTCCAGCTGCTGCCGGGAAGATTCCAGCTGCTGCTTCGATGCTTCGAGTTCCTGACGCCCGCTGTCTGCTTCCGCCTGTGCGTCCTCCAGCTGCTGCCGCGCGTCCGCAAGCTCCGCCTGTGCCTCTGCTTTGCCGTCCTCCAGTTCTTTTTCTGCGTCCGTTACCTGCTGCCGCGCATCTTCAAGAGCTTCATTGGCTTCATCCACGATCTCATCATAGCGGATCTGCTCCCGCTCATCTTTAATTTCTTCGATCTTATCTATCACTTCCTGAACACGGTCGTCATACTCATCCGTAAAAGCGGTCATCTCCTTCGCTCCGTCCACCTGTGCATAGATTTCCGTATACACGTCCAGCGAAAAGCTTTTCTCCGGAACTGCGATAAACGCTGTCACACTTCCATTGCCGATGGTCGTGCTCCCTCTCTGGAAAGAAATATAATTGGGACTGCTCACAGCGCCCGTGATCGTAAATGTATCCGTCTTCAGTGTATCCGTAACCTCATCGCCGCTGCCGCTTGAAAGCGTGATCTTATCTCCGATCTTAAGACTGCTCTCATTCAGATAATCCACATCAACGGCGCACTCGTCTTCCGCTTCCGGAAGCCTTCCGTCCTCCAGCTGCACCTGATTCATAGACGGCAGAAGAGACATGACATGTACCGCGATCTGATTATCTCCTTCTGAGCTCAGCACATCGACCGAATAACCGCCTTCCGCAGCCTCTATTCCGTCCACATCTTCGATCGCCTGCAGGTCATCATCGGTAAGCCCGAGAGTGCTGATTACCTCGATGTCCATCATATTCCTGTTATCGAAATAAGCGTCCCCGGAATAACGCATATCCGGCTCTGATGCCCTGATCCCGGAGAAGAAAGCACACCCGATCGCAACGATGAAAAAAATGGACATAAAGCGCCCGGTACTGCGCCTTATCTCCATATAAAAGTCTTTTCTCAACGCTTTTTTCTTCATCTGCCGTTACCCTACCATTCTATATCATCGATGGACATCGGATGCTCATTGAGTTCCATCCGCGAAACCTGTCCGTTCTTAATATGTATCAGCCGGTCGGCCATCGGAGCGATCGCCTGATTATGCGTGATCACGATCACAGTCATCCCGCGCTCCCGGCACATATTCTGCAGAAGTTTCAGGATTGCCTTACCTGTATTATAGTCAAGAGCACCTGTCGGCTCGTCACAGAGGAGCAGTTTGGGATTTTTCGCCAGAGCCCTTGCGATCGAAACTCTCTGCTGTTCGCCGCCGGATAACTGGGCGGGGAAGTTATTCAGTCTGTCTCCCAGACCTACTTCCTCCATTACCTCTCTGGCATCCAGCGGATCCCTGCAGATCTGAAGGGCTAGCTCCACATTTTCAAGAGCCGTCAGATTCGGTACCAGATTGTAGAACTGGAACACAAAACCGATATCCTCCCGTCTGTATTCGGTCAGCCGTCTGGAATTGTATGCAGTGATCTCCTCCCCGTCTACAAGAAGCGTTCCGCTCGTGGCCGTATCCATCCCGCCGAGAATGTTGAGCACAGTCGTCTTGCCTGCACCGCTGGGTCCGACGATAACGACAAACTCGCCCTTATCAATGGAAAAACTGATATTGTCAGCAGCCCGGATCTCGACCTCTCCCATCTTATAAATCTTTGTAATATCCTGCAATTTGACAAAATCTTTCATATATGTACTGCTCCTATGAAAATCAAAGCGGATACTTTTCATGTATCCGCTCTGTTAAATTATATGATGCCATGATAAAAAGATTTAAATCTGCAGGCATCACAGCTGGGGCTTATGTCCCAACATCATCTGTATTTAATTATAACATGGAACTCTCGCAAAGTTGAGAATTTTCCAGTAATTTCAGATTATTTTCACACTTTTTTATGTTCTGTATTCAGCTTTGCAGAAAACCGGAACAGTACAAGTCCGATCAGGAACATAACCGACAGCGCGCTCACACCGATATTGATGCTTCCAGTCAACTGACTTAAAACTGATACCAGAGCCGTACCGATAACTGAAGCTCCTTTTCCGCAAATATCATAGATCCCGAAAAACTCTCCAGACTTCTCCGCCGGGATGATCTTGGCAAAATAAGAACGGGACAGCGCCTGTATTGTTCCCTGAAACATGCCTACCAGTACTGCCAGCAGCCAGAAGTCAAACTGTGTGTCCAGCCAGTATGCGTAGACCGCAATACAGAAGTAAGCAGCAATACAGATCGTGATGATCGTCTCAGAGCTTATCTTCTTCACAAGTCTGCTGAAAATAAGGACACACGGGAACGCAACGATCTGCGTTACCAGCAGAGCAAGGAGCAGACCTGTGCTGTCCAGTCCCAGTGCCTGTCCGTAAGCCGTCGCCATATCGATCACTGTATAAACGCCGTCAATATAGAAGAAGAACGCCAGCAGGAATACAAAGATATGTTTCTGCTTCGTCAGCTCGATAAATGTTCTGCCCAGACGCTTGAAGCTGTTTATCACCACATGTTCTCCTGCCTCGGAGAAATACTTCTGCCAGTAGGAGCGCAGAAGCGGCACAGATGACCCCAGCCACCAGACTGCTGTAATAATAAAAGCAAGGATCATGGAAGCTTGTGTGCTCAGTCCCACATTTCCGCCGCCCAGAACGATCACAAGACAGATCACAAAGGGAATACAGCTTCCGATATATCCCCATGCGTATCCGTGGGAAGAGACAGAATCCATGCGGTCCGGTTCGGTAACGTCCGTCAGCATGGCGTCATAGAACACAAGACTGGCCGAATATCCGGTCTTCGCAAGAACAAATATAACCAGAAACCAGAGCCACGAGGACAGAAAGCCCAGCACGATACACCCGAAAACTCCCACGCCCATTGCGGCGGAAAAGATAATCTTTTTAAAGTTCTTTGTATCGGCGATTGCACCAAGTGTCGGCCCGAGGATCGCTACGATCAGTGTACAGATAGATGTAGCATAACCCCAGTACGCAAGATAATCCACATCCGATATACCGGCGCTCTCTGCAAGCGCATTAAAATAAATCGGAAAAATCGTGGATACCATCAGGGTAAACGCAGAGTTTCCCACATCGTAGAGCACCCACTTCTTTTCCAGTGAAGTCAGTTTAAATTTCATGTCTCTCTTCCCTTTCTTATTTTTCAGGATATCCCCCTGTGATCGGCCCTTCCGCCTGCCGACATTATATACGGGCCTGCGTTTTTACAGCCGCAGCTCTTCCCACTTGTCGCCGGCGCCGAATGTACGGTGGAAACGTTCCGGAAGTTCTTTTCCGTCAAACAGTGCTTTCTGGTACTGAATGATCAGACCTGCCGCCAGCGGCACCGCGCCTGCATACAGACGTTTCAGGAGCTGGCAGTATTCTTTACACGCAGGATTCGGCTCCAGACTCATAACCATCCCGTGCTTATCCTCATAATGTCCTGCCAGTTTCAGGCAGCCGAAGATCAGATTTCTCTTCGCCTTTCCCGGAGCCAGCAGCACCTTGTGGCAGAAGATCATAGAACGCATAGACTTCTCTATAAGCTCCGGCGTCACATCATGAAAAAACGGTGCGATCACAGAAGCGTTTTCTCTGTTCGGATGAATATGTCCGGTGGCCAGATACCGCACCGGATTGATGTAATCTTCCTTGAGCAGCAGACGGTCAAACTCCATCTCAATCTCAGAATGACTCAGCCCGCTGGTCTGTATCATCTTCTCAATATATGGATGACACTCACTGTCCAGTGCAAAATGGCAGATAAAACCATAGATATAGGCTCTCGCCGCTGCAGGATCCTCCGCCTTTTTGATCACTTCTATTGCATTTTTGAAAAACTCGTCGGCCATCTTGTCATGCAGTTCGTAGCCCTGAGTGTTGACCGGATTTTTAATAAGTGCTTTATAATAAAAAAGAAGGTCAGGCCCGTGAACGCCGATGTCAAACAACTCCCTGTTATTCTCAATGGAACTCTGAAGCGGACGCGGCAGCGCACTGATAACTTCTTTTCCAAATTTATAGTGTGCGTATGTTGTAGGCATAAATATTCCCCTTTTCTGTTGCATTTTTCTGTCTTTCTCTGCCATGCCGTTCACAGCTTACAGTCGAAAGGTATCTGAAACCGCACGGCTGGCCGTACGTAACATATTATCACACATCCTATGTAAAAAATCCAGTTCTCTATATCTATTGTATGTTAATTTTTTGTAACAGTTCAGCCGCGGGGATGTCCGGGAGAGGAAAGCATGCCCGCATGATTTTTTATAAATGTAATCTTGACTTTTCTCTATGCCGGTCCTATATTATATATTGTGTGGTCGTTAGCACACTTTTTCCGTACAGATTACTCTGTACTTATGACCAGGGGTTGTACTGGTTTCGACAGGGATCTTGAAGATGGAGAAGCTATCCGCAGGCTGATGCGTCAAATCGCAAACTTAAAATTAAACGCTAACGATAATTACGAATTAGCTGCAGCCTAAATGCTGCATGCCGCTCCTGATGCACTCACACATCGGGAATCCGGTATCAAACATGTGAGAAACGATGCCGGCAAAGCTTTGAGCCGTCAGGCGTAATATGAAGCTACTGAACCTGCAAGGATGTTCGTTTCCGTGCAGCAGAGGGAATGAAAAAGAACGAACTATGATAGTAGAAGTACATGGGATGGGTTTTTGGACGCGGGTTCGATTCCCGCCAGCTCCACTTGACCGCGAAGAGTTGAACACCTTCGCGGTTCGTTATAGATGGAAACATAGCTCAGCTGGGAGAGCGCTCGCCTGACTAGCGGGAGGTCATGGGTTCGAGCCCCGTTGTTTCCAT
>CAKNJS010000062.1 GCA_930986645.1 uncultured Lachnoclostridium sp. | reverse complement strand
AAATCAGGGATATAGCCGCTTTTTCTCTCTCATAACTGTCAAAGATGGGATTATATTCTCTTTTCTGATTCCTGTCTAATACGTGATATGTATGATAATGTATTCCTTTTATCTATACAGAAGTTATGCACCCTAAATCAGCCAGCCTGAATCCATCAAATCATGCTGCATTTTATTCAGGAAATGCCTTTTTATACAGTTCATCCTGCTCCGGCAGATGGATGACATACCCCACCGGGATCTGACCGCCGGAAGCCTTGATCACTCTGCGGGCACCATCCTCTCCAAATGCACCGCACAGTTCAATACATCCTGTTCCTTCATCTGCAAGTATTTTTGCCGCTTCACATGCCTCTTCCACACTGCTGACACCGATCATCTGCGCCATTCCGTCGTGTATAGCCGCACGGTCATTTCCATAATCAAATTCTCCCATGATAATAAACGCAAACTTCATACATTATACCTCGATTATAAACTGCTCTTCTTCTGCATAATCCACTACCGTGCAGTCATTTGCATAGGTACACTCCGGCAGGATGATCATAGCCTGAAGTTCGTCCACATGCACCGGCAGAGGCGCAAGATGCCAGATTGCCGTATTGATCTTCACAAGAGTTCCCTTCGGTACAATAAATGCTTTCGTCAGCTCCGGAACCGGTGTACCTGCAGAAGCTGGAGCTACGTGAAGGATCATATCATCATTGATCGGCAGAATGATCTCCGGTGTGGTTGTGTGATACTCTGCCTGTGTGATCTTCATCACTTCCGGTTTTCTGACAAGAATCGGTGAAAATGCTGTTCTAGTTGTATAAGATTCGGTCATCCGGTCCGGAAAAAAACGGTGAAGTTCTCCGCTCAGAGAATAGCCTGACGGCTCTGTCATATTATAAAAAGTTCCATATGGTGCATACGCCTCATGTGTCAGTGGTTCTGCTTTGATCGTTCTCATAATCTGTCTCTCCTTTTTCGTATATTTCATATGCTATCATTATATCCCACGGAAATACGGGCTGTCCATATGCTTTTGCGTGCCAATTATCTTTCCCTGTCCTCCAGACAGTTCATCACAACCTTTACCATCATATCTTTCTCTTCCGGCTTCGACTCTGCGATCATGATCGTAAGAGCCGCAAGGGCATAATCATCAATTCGCTTTCTTTCTTCAGTAAAAAGGGCATTGTTCTTATCTAGGAAATAGAGAAAAATCGTGGCGGCTATCCTCTTATTTCCATCTGAAAATGAATGATTCTTTGTTAGAAAATAAAGCAGATTCGCAGCTTTTTCCTCCAGTGTAGGATAGACTTCTGTCCCGCCGAATGTTTGGTAAATTGCCCCGATACTTCCTTTAAAAGAATCATCCTTTTCATTGCCAAAAAGTGTGCTCTCCTCTGCAAACTTCATGCTGTCGATCACTTCTCTGCACTCTTCGTATGTGAGTACATATACTGCTTTATTGCCTGCGGGTTTTTTCATAGTCTGATGATCATATTCGTCCAGCAGTTCAAGAGCAAGATTATATCGTTCAATCACCGTCAGCACCTGCTTCGCGTCCAGACGTTCTTCCACACGCTTCATGATCTTTATCACTTCTCCCAGTTGACTGATACGGTTATGGTTGACAGCATAGCCTTTTAATATGTAGTCTTTCAGGACTTTATTCGCCCATCGTCTGAACTCTATACCTCTTTTTGACTTGACACGATAGCCTACAGAAATAATTACATCCAGGCTATAGAACTTGACAGGTTTATCTGAATTTGCAATGTGCAAAAAATGCACATTGCTTTTTTCATCAAGCTCCTCATCCCGAAACACATTGTTTACGTGACGTGTTATTACAGTTCTGTCAACAGAAAACAATTTTGTTATCTGTGCCTGTGTCAACCACACAGTTTCTTCTTCGACTGGTACTTTTAGCGATACAGACTGATCCTCTGATTCAAAAATCACCAGTTCTTTTTGTTCCATTATGTATCTCCCATTTCTTTTCCCATTTTCTCCACCTCAATCTTATACGCCATCAAGCGCAACAGATACTCCGGCACTCTTCTTCCGCCCAGCTCCCATTCCTGATACGTCCGGTACGGAATCCCGAAATATCTGGCAAACCGCGCTTTATTCATCCCTGTACTCAATCTTAATTCGATCAATTCCTCTTTCAGACTCACTGGTTCTCTCCCCTTTCTTCAACTTCCCAGTCCGATATATACACATTGTGTATTAATGTTATCATATAGTTATATATCTTTCAACATATATTTTTTGATCTGATATATACTTTTCTCCGGAAAGACGAAAGCAGCAGGCTCTTTCCAAGCCTGCTGCCCCGCAATATATTTTTCAATTTTACACTCCGAAATTTTTCCAATCTTATGTTTTCCTAGATTTCTCTAGCGCACAAAATTTGTAGAACAGGCCGGCTCTTTCTCCGGCAGACCGTACTGTTCTTTTCCCAGTGCGATACTCTTCATCAGAAATGCCATATTCCGCGCAAGCGTACGCATCGTCTGAAGTCCCTCGGCATCCTGCTGCGCTTCACCCTGCTCTCTTCCGTGGATACTGTTCCAGTACTGGCTTGAAGCCACAGGCATACCGCAGATCGTGAAATATTTGTTCAGCTCGTCAAATGTTGCAGAAAGGCCTCCTCTTCTCGCCGCTACTACACTTGCACCTACTTTCATCGTCTTATCAAAATGAGTGCTGTAGAACAGCCGGTCAAGGAAAGCGATCAATGTGGCGTTTGCCGATGCATAATAGACCGGGCTTGCCACTACAAGGCCATCGCAGGCCTCGAATTTCGGAGCCGTCTCATTTACAAGATCATCAAAGACACATCTGCCCTTTTCAAAGCAGCTGTTGCAGGCAATGCATCCCCGGATATCTTTGTTTCCAACCTGTACGATCTCTGTCTCAATCCCTTCCGCAGCAAAAACCTGTTCCATCTCGTGCAGGGCAATGGATGTATTTCCCTTTGCACGAGGACTTCCGTTGATCATCAATACTTTCATCAATGTATCTCCTTCCGCATTAAATTATAGTTCAAAAAATATGTAATAAACCGCACCGGCAGCCGGTGCGGTTTTCATGATCATATTCTATTATGCCGTCAATTAGAACTTGCCAGCCTTAGCTGCTTCCTCAATGGAAACTGCAACTGCAACAGTCATGCCGACCATCGGGTTGTTTCCTGCACCGATCAGACCCATCATCTCAACGTGAGCCGGTACGGAAGAGGAACCTGCGAACTGTGCATCGGAATGCATACGTCCCATTGTATCTGTCATACCATAGGAAGCCGGTCCTGCTGCCATGTTGTCCGGGTGAAGTGTACGTCCTGTACCACCGCCGGATGCAACGGAGAAGTATTTCTTTCCTGCATCTACACACTCTTTCTTGTATGTACCTGCTACCGGATGCTGGAAACGTGTCGGGTTTGTTGAGTTACCTGTGATAGATACGTCAACGCCCTCTTTCCACATGATTGCAACACCCTCGCGAACATCGTTTGCACCATAGCAGTTAACTTTGGAGCGAAGTCCGTCAGAGTAAGCGATTCTCTGTACTTCTTTGAGCTCGCCTGTAAAGTAGTCATACTCTGTCTGTACATATGTGAATCCGTTGATTCTGGAGATGATCTTAGCCGCATCTTTTCCAAGACCATTCAGGATAACACGGAGCGGTTTTTTACGAACTTTGTTTGCTTTCTCTGCGATACCGATAGCACCCTCAGCTGCTGCGAATGACTCGTGTCCGGCAAGGAAGCAGAAGCAGTCTGTGGACTCTTCAAGGAGCATCTTGCCAAGGTTTCCGTGTCCAAGACCTACTTTACGCTGATCAGCAACAGATCCCGGAATACAGAATGCCTGAAGTCCTTCTCCGATTGCAGCTGCCGCATCAGCAGCATTTCTGCAGTCTTTCTTAATTGCGATAGCTGCACCTGTGATGTAAGCCCAGCATGCATTCTCAAAGCAGATCGGCTGAATGCCTTTGATCTGATTGTAAACATCCAGTCCGGCATCCTTTGTGATCTTCTCTGCCTCTTCCAGAGAAGCGATACCGTAGCTGTTTAAAACTTCATTGATTTTATCAATTCTTCTTTCATATGATTCAAATAAAGCCATTTATATATCCTCCTGATTTATTTACCATTGTTGAGATTTTACTGCAAGATCTGCGATTACTCTTTACGCGGATCGATGATCTTCACTGCATCGTCAACACGGCCGTACTGTCCTTTTGCTTTCTCCCAAGCATCGTTCGGTGTATCGCCGTTCTTAACGAAATCTGTGAATTTTCCAAGGTTTACGAACTGGTATCCGATGATCTCGTTGTTGTCATCAAGAGCGATACCTGTTACATAACCCTCTGCCATCTCAAGGTAACGAGGACCTTTTGCAAGTGTTCCGTACATTGTACCAACCTGAGAACGAAGTCCTTTTCCAAGGTCTTCCAGTCCTGCACCGATTGCAAGTCCGTCTTCGGAGAATGCACTCTGTGTTCTTCCGTATACGATCTGAAGGAACAGCTCTCTCATTGCTGTATTGATTGCATCACATACAAGGTCTGTGTTCAGTGCCTCTAAGATTGTCTTTCCCGGAAGAATCTCAGATGCCATAGCAGCGGAATGTGTCATTCCTGAACATCCAAGTGTCTCTACCAGCGCTTCCTGAATGATACCCTCTTTTACATTCAGTGTCAGTTTACATGCTCCCTGCTGAGGTGCACACCAGCCTACGCCGTGTGTAAAACCGGAGATATCTTTGATCTCTTTTGCTTTTACCCATTTCGCCTCTTCCGGGATCGGAGCTGGTCCGTGATTCGCGCCCTGAGCCACCGGACACATCATTTCTACTTCATGTGAATAAATCATGTTAAAACTCCTTTCAATATGTATGATTTTCTTCGCATATGACGCGAGACTTTCCGCTGCCTGATGCGGTATTTTCGTCTGCCCCATATATGGTTTATTCTCTCATAATTTACATCATTCGTCAATCTCAGGCTGACAAGTTTTTCACAAAACTTACATCCCGCCGTGTGTAAGCACCTGACGATTTTTCCAAATATAATCGATCAATGAAATTATCGTAAGCGCAAGGGCGATCCAGATCAGAATCTCACCGATGAGATCGAACACACCGCCGAAATCAGCAATCAGAACAATGATCATTGCCATCTGGAAAACCGTCTTGAATTTTCCCCAGTAACTTGCAGCGATCACGATCCCGCTGTCAGAAGCAACAAGCCGGAACCCGCTGATAATGAACTCCCTTGCGATAATAATAATTACGATTGCAGTATTCAGCCTGCCGGAAGGGATCAGACAGATCATTGCGGAGCAGACAAGAAGCTTGTCCGCCAAAGGATCCATGAACTTCCCAAAGTTTGTCACAAGATTATATTTTCGTGCAATCTTTCCATCAAGCATATCTGTCAGACTGGCAATGACAAAAAGAGCAAGAGCGATCCACTTGTTGGCAGCCCCGCCCGCATCTGTCAGCATAAAAAAAACAAAAAAAGGTACCATGATAACTCTAAGAACAGTCAGTTTATTTGGCAAATTCATAATAATTCTCCTATCAGATCATAATCTAAAGCCCCGGTCACTTTTACTCTGGCGAAATCACCGGAAAGCAGTTCTCTGTCTGTATTAATAAAGATCAGTCCGTCCACATTGGGCGCATCCCGGTAAGTCCGGCCCACATATGCATTTTCGCCGGCCACTTTTCCCTCGATCATTACAAGCACCTCACGCCCCACCATATCCTCTGCGTTTTCAAAGGCGATCTCCTGCTGGAGTTCCATCAGGTCTGCCTGACGGTCAAGCTTTACTTCCTCATCAATCTGATCCGGCATCTCTGCCGCCGGCGTATTTTCCTCCGGAGAATATGTGAACACACCGAGACGGTCAAACTCCATTTCATCCACAAACTGCATCAGCTCTTCATGCTGTTCTTTCGTCTCCCCGGGGAATCCTGTGATCAGTGTTGTTCTCAGACAGATATCCGGGATCTCTTTTCTTAATTTTCCAATAATATCCACAAGCTCCTGTTTCGATGTCCTGCGTCCCATCCTGCCGAGTATCGTATCATTTGCGTGCTGGATCGGAAGATCAAGATAATGACAGATCTTCGGTTCCTCTTTTATAACCTGTATCAGCTCGTCCGTAATTTCTTCCGGATAACAGTAAAGAATGCGGATCCAACGGATACCGGCTGTTTTACAGAGATTTTTCAGCAATATATGCAGAGACTTATCGCCATAGAGGTCTTTCCCGTACAATGTCGTCTCCTGCGCCACAAGAATCAGCTCTTTTACCCCCTGATCCGCAAGATCCTGCGCTTCTTTCAGGAGCCGCTCCATGGGAACACTGCGGAAGTTTCCGCGGATTTTTGGAATAATACAGTAGGTGCAGTGTTTATCGCATCCTTCCGCTATCTTCAGATACGCGAAATGACCGCCCGTAGTCACAAGACGCTTTGTTTCCGGAAGCGGCAGTGCATCCAGCTCTGAAAGGATCACCTCATGCCGGCCTTTTAGTGCCGCATCAACGGCATCGAGTATTTTGTCATATGCTGTTGTACCCAGTACTTCATCTACTTCTGGTATCTCGTCTATGATTTCCTGCCGGTAACGCTGGGCAAGACATCCCGTCACGATAAGCGCCCTGATCTTTCCCTGCTTTTTATATTCTGCCATCTCCAGAATATTCTGGATGCTCTCCTCTTTCGCGTCATGGATGAAACAGCACGTATTAATTACAATGACGTCAGCCTGATTCTCATCATCCGTCATTTCATATCCTCTCGATGCCAGAAGCCCCAGCATCACTTCCGTATCCACAAGATTCTTATCGCATCCGAGAGAAATAAACAATATCTTCATATATCAACCTCCGGTCGTAGTTTTCGCAGTCGTCATCACAATCACCGGAAGTGCCAAAGGCACATTCCGGGATTGCAAGCGGTCGCCAAGGTCTCGGGCAAGCCCGGACTTTGGCTTGTCGTCATCACAAAAAAGGCAGATACCACATGTGCATCTGCCCTGTCCCAATCTATTCCTCTTCTTCTGCATTCTCGGCAAGAATCTTCAGTTTTCCCTGATTGAGTTCATCGATCGCGATGGAAAGCGGTTTTTCTCCTTCCTTTGCATCTACCAGAGGAAGATCCCCTGCGATGAGCTGTCTGGCTCTCTTTGCCGTTGCCATAACGATAGAATAACGGCTGTTAACGATTTTTGTATCGCCTTCCTCAACATCTTTGTTTACTACTTTCATCAAATCTGTGTAAGATGGGTGCAGCATAACCTAACTTTCTCCTTTCATTGAATGGTGCCATACTTTCACGGCATAACGGTATACTCGGTTTCAGTGCCTTAGTCTTTCAAGGTCTTCTTTTATCTCTTTCATAAATTCACAATTACGTGAACTTCTGCGGTGTTCACTCCGGATAATGGAATGCATCTCTTCGACACACTCTTCCAGATTATCATTGATGATCAGATAGTCGTAATTTTCCATCCCTTCCGCTTCCTCACAGGCGCGGTTCATACGGGATTCGATCACATCCATCGTCTCTGTTCCTCTGCCGACAAGCCTCTTCTTCAGTTCTTCTGCGCTGGGCGGCGTGACAAACAAAAGCAGTGTATCCGGGAAAAGCTTCTTTACATTGAGCGCGCCCTGAATCTCAATCTCAAGGATCACGTCTTTTCCTTCATTCAGCTTCTTTTCCACATAATCACGCGGTGTACCGTAATAATTCTCCACGTACTTAGCATACTCTATCAGTTCGTCTTTGGCAATCATTTTTTCAAAATCTTCTTTCGAGACGAAAAAATATTCCCTGCCGTCAATTTCTCCTTCCCTCGGCAGACGTGTCGTCGCCGAGATGGAAAGCGCATATGTATCCGGATAGCGCCCCAGCAGCTCTTTCATCAGCGTTCCTTTGCCTGAGCCGGAAAATCCGGATACTACGATCAATATTCCTTTTTCCTTCATGCCCATCCCTCTTACTCTATATTCTGAATCTGTTCCCTGATCTTCTCGATCTCTGTCTTCAGACTGATCGCGCAGTCCGACACCTCGATATCATTTGCCTTGGACAGGATCGTGTTCGCCTCCCGGTTCATTTCCTGTGCGATAAAATCAAGCTTTCTTCCGATCTCATCCTGCTCTTCCAGCGTGTTCCGCATATGGCTGATATGGCTTTTCAGCCTTACGACCTCTTCGTCTGTACAAATCTTGTCGGCAAAGAGGATCACTTCTGCAGCGATCCGGCTTTCCTCGATCTGTGTATCTGCAAGCAGTTCTTTCATCTTATCCTCAAGTTTTGCACGGTACTCAGCCACGATCTGAGGCGAACGTTCCTCGATAAATCCGATCTGTTCACTTAAGAGATCCAGTTTGGAGAGAATATCTTTTTTCAGGTTCTCTCCCTCTGTCTTCCTTGTCTCGACAAACTGTGTGAATGCTCCTGCCAGTGCTTCTTTCAGGCCGTTCCACAGTTCTTCTTCATCTTCGCTCTGCTCCTCCATGGTAAACACTTCCGGATAACGGGAAAGTGTAGAGACACGGACGTCATTTTCCAGACCGAACTCCTCTTCCATCTGCTTCAGGTATTTCAGGTATTCCCCTGCAAGCACCGCATTATATTTTACAGCCGCCTGAGTCTGGGACAGATCTTCATAGGTAATGAAGATATCTATCTTTCCCCTGTTTGCATACGTTTTTAAAAGAGAGCGTATGGCAGTCTCGAAGAAATTCAGTTTCTTCGGCATCCGGATATTCACATCGAGATACCGGTGGTTTACACTTTTTAATTCCACCGTAAACTTTCTCGAATCTTTCTGTATCTCACATCTGCCGAAACCGGTCATGCTCTTTATCATGTCAAACCATCCTCTGTTACTAATATAGTTTTAACTCCGCAGCGCGGAGTAAATCTATATTATTATACCCTCTTGTACCGGAACGGTCAACCGTTAATGATGACATCAGACAAGCGCCTTGTGCTTAGTACCAGCGCACCATCGGCAGATCATTATTAATGCCTTTTGTCATCAGGATCTGGTGAAGGTCAATGATACCGTTGTGGAATGTCGCCGCACATGCCGCCAGATACAGGTCCCACATACGGATAAACCTCTCATCAAACATCTTCTTTACCTCATCGAGATGCTCCAGATAGTTCTTTCTCCAGCAGCGCAGTGTCCTGTTATAATGAAGTCTCAGGTTCTCGATATCCATTGTGTGGAAATCATGCTCCGCCATGGCATTTACCATCTCGCGCAGACTCGGAACAGTTCCGCCCGGGAAGATATATTTCTTGATCCATGCATCGCCCGGATGTTCTTTCAAAGCACTGATAAAGTGTAACAGGAAGAGCCCGCCTTTCTTCATCACCTGATCTGCACATTTAAGGAAGAGATCATAGTTGTCCCTGCCCACATGCTCTACCATGCCTACACTGACCACACGGTCAAACTGTCTGCCCAGCTTTGGCAGGTCACGGTAATCCATAAGCTCAACGTCCACATAATCCTCAAGTCCTTCAGCCTTGATCCGGTTCTGGCACTCCTTGTACTGCTCTTCACTCAGCGTGATCCCGGTGCCGTGTACTTTATATTTCTTTGCCGCCTCGATGAGAAGGAAGCCCCATCCGCATCCGATATCCAGAAGCGACATTCCTTCCTTGAGATAAAGTTTCTTCAGAATGTAATCTACTTTATTGACCTGCGCCTGATACAGTGTGTCATCTTCATGTGCGAAATATCCGCATGAATAGCTCATTGTCTCGTCCAGCCACAGTTTATAAAAATCATTTCCTATATCATAATGGCTGCGGACTTCTTTTTCCTGATTCTTTTTCCCTGATGAGGTAAAGATCAGTTTCTTCAAAGCTTTCTGATCCGTAGAGAACTTGCCCATCTGCCCAAGGAAATGATCCAGCGCCTCATAGAGATCTCCCTCGATCTCAAGGTCTCCATTCATATAAGCCTCGCCGAGAGCGATAGAAGTGCTTGTAAGGAGCTCGCTTACCGGGATTGATTTATTGAACCTTACGGTAAAGGTGGGGTCCCCCTCTCCGATCTTGTATTCTTTTCCCCCAAGTTTTACGAGAAAGGGCTGCTCATCAAATTTCTGTAAAAAAGAGATCAAACCATGTTCTACTATCATTTTCATCCTTCCTTTCATATCAAGCTCTTATAGTCATTCATGATCTGTTTCATACTTTTTCATATTTATTTCCACCCAGAGAACAATTATATTCCTTTTTTTCGAAAAAAGTCAATTCCGTTGAAATACTTTCTCGTTTTCCAAAAATGAAATTTTAAATTCCGCATCTCCCAAGGGCAGTAGCGTTTACTTCCG
>CAKNJS010000061.1 GCA_930986645.1 uncultured Lachnoclostridium sp. | reverse complement strand
AACTCAACACTAAAAAGGGCATATTTAATTTGTACTTTTTCTTGACATAGGACCAATGAAGAGAATTGGATAGACTTCATCCAGAGGTCGGTTTTGCCAGTCTTCGATCTGAGGAAGGATCTTATCTGTTACATCAGAAATAAAGCCCTCAGAGGTTTCAAACCCATAAATATCTTCAATTGTTTCAGAGATCTGTCGGGTAGTCATCCCTTTGGCGTACATGGAAATGATCTTCTGATCAATATCTGAAATGTCTTTCTGCCGTTTTTTGACCACTTGAGGATTGAATGTTGATTTGCGGTCCTGAGGCACTTCGATCTCCATGGATCCATAGCTGCTGTTCACGCGTTTGCGTTTATAGCCATTCCGGTAATCATCATTGTCAGAACGTTCAGATTTTTCATATCCGAGATGATCATCCATTTCGGCTTCCATCATTTCTTTAATAGTTCCGCCAAGCAGGTCTTTTAAAGCTTCCTGAATATCATCTGCCGTCTGGATATCGTATTCTTCCAGTAATTGATGGATAATGTTGCGTTTACCCTCTGTCATTTGTACTCGATGTACAGGTTTCTTTTGTTTTGCCATAATAAAAGGCCCTCCTATGAATTAGATTTTATCATAGAAGAACCTTTCAGTTACATATTTACAGAAAAAGTTTCACACACTCGATATTCACTTACTCTTTAATTGTTTTGGATTTCGGATGCTGCATTTTCTTTGCGGTATGCCGTCGGATTCTTCCCGGTCAGCCGTCGGAAAGTTTTACTGAAATGGAACTGGTCGGGATATCCGACTTTTTCCCCTATTTCCCGGATTGGCAGCGTTGTGTTGAGAAGCAGATGCTTCGCTTCATGGATCCGGATATCTGTCAGGTATTTCAAGGGTGTGTCTCCTATATATTTGTTAAAAAGTTTTGTGAGATAGGCAGAACTGAATCCCATCTTTGCAGACAGTTTGCTGAAATCAGTCTCGTCCATATAATGTTCGCGCATATAGAGGACTGTATATTCCACGATTTGTTCTGCGTCTTTTCCGACCATTGCAGAATCATCCTCCAGCTGAAAGTATTTCTGAAGCTGAAGGGAAGCTTTTCCCAGAGCTTCTTCCAGTACTTCTGTTGTGACCGGTTTCAGCAGATAGTCGAATACACCCTGACGCAGAGCTTCCTGAGCGTATTTAAAATCCGCATAACCTGTAAGAACAATAGTCAGTACGTGAGGGTATTGTGTGTGCACTTTTTTAGCAAGGGCCAATCCGTCCATGACGGGCATGCGGATATCTGTTATTATAAGATGAATATCCATCTTTTTTAAAGCCTTCAGAGCATTTTGCCCGTCAGGCATCTGACACACAACTTTATATCCGGCATCCAGTTCTTCAATATGTCTGGAAAGGGACTGGCTGAGCAGTTCCTCGTCTTCGACAAGCATAATGTTAAAGTGTTTTATTTTCTTCATTGTTGTTAAAATGACCTCCTACGATTACAAAGGCTCCTCTTTCCGGAAGATTGCCGAAATCAAAAATAAAAGAATTCCCGAAAGTAAGATAAAACCTGAGAAAAATATTAAGTATTCCCATTCCGTCCAGTTCAAGGCTTGGCAGAATACTATTTTCGAGTATTTCATCCATCTGTGAGCGGAGTTTTTGAGACACCGCTTCATCAAATCCGGTACCGTTGTCTTTAACACTGATGAGCCAACGTTCAGAATCTATATAGCCCTCAATACGTATATGCCACGGCGGCTGTGTCCGGGTCGCAAATTTAACTGAGTTTTCAATCAAAAGCTGAACACACAGTTTGGGGATATCCATGTCCAGAAGGTCGTCATCAATATCAAATTCATAACTGAGTGCATCTTTATATCTGGATTTGATACATTTCAGATATAGATCACAGTGTTCCAGTTCTTCTTCAACGGTTGAAACAGGTTCTTTGTCAGAAGAAATATAGCGCAGGATTGAAGTGATGTCCTGAGACATGGAAGAAACTTCCGCGCACATACCCTCTTCGGCCATGGCGCTGATCGTGTTCAGGGAATTATAAAGAAAATGTGGATTCATCTGCGCCTGCAGAGCCAGCATATGCGCCTGCAGTTCTTGTTCTTTTAAGAGAAGCATTGTCTGTGCGGATTCTTTCTGGCTTCGCAGGGCTGCATTCATAGAATCGCGGAGTTTATCAATCTCAATAACACCGGAATCTTCTAACCGCATTTCCCTAAACTGATCTCTGGAATCAATATTTGAGAGAAACTGATACATTTTGGTAAGTGGAGACGCGAGCCATCTGCTGATAATTTTTGCTGCAAAAAGACTGGCAAAAAACAGTGCTATTGCGAGAAAAGGTATCCAGAGGATGTTGTGCATGATAGGAAGGAAAAAATCAGTAGATCTGATCGACGTCACCACTGTAAAGTCACTGTAATCCAGTACAGAAGCATATACATTTTCTTTCTGCTGGGAAGTCGTGTTGTAGACTTGCAGATTTTTGGAGTTTTCTTTTCCTTTTATTACATTATATAATTGAATTCTTCTTTATTGTCATTTGTAAGAGGGTAGATCTGTCTGCCGTCCGGGTCGTAAACTATGACGTTGAGGTCATAATTAGACCGCGGGGATTCAGCGGAAAGAAAAAGCGTATCATAATATTTCATGACTTCAACAAACCCGACGGGATTATGATAATTATCAAAGTACATACGGTAAAGAGAAATATATCTTCTATCAGAATCGGTTCCTGTTTTACGGGAAAAAAGAAAATTCTGGGAAACATCAAAATGGCGGTATCCATGCTGGGCGATTGTCTCTTCATACCATGGCTGCTCAGCGGGCAGCAGGTTGACTACTCCGGTATAATTGCCGGCTCCGTAGCCTTTATTAGAAGACATGGAATAAATATTTACCTGTCGTATGGAAGAATCTACTCCTTTGACAGAAGTAAGGGAGCTGGACAGGGTGGCCTGATACTCGAGCTGCTCGGGCAGGGACAAGATATCAGCGGAAACCCAGTCGGAAAAGGCGCTTTTGATAGCCGTGGAGTTAATGGTATTCAGACATACATTGTCCATCTGGCTGATCTGCAGATCAATATCATTACCGATCGATGTGCAGGTGCGGAGAATATCATTCTCCATGTTTTCATGCAGGATGTAATATTGAACACCTGAGAAGATGGCTGTGAGCAGGATCAGAAGAGCTGCTGCACTAATCAGAAAATAAGAAAAGAGAATCTTCTGTATGTTTTTTGCCTTTTGCTTCGTATACTTCATATGTAAACCTCCATCAGCCTGTGAAATATATTTTAGCATAACGCACAGGAAAAATGAAGAAGGGTTAAAAAAATACATAAAATGGATTTTTGCATGCATGTGAAAAAAGTACATACAAGTATAAAATGAATAAAAACAAAGAAGAACGGAGGATGATTTTCGTGAAAAAGTCAAAAATGTACCCATGGTATTTCGCAGCCGGGGCATTGCTGATCTATACTGCGCTGTCGGTTGTGCCGGGGCTTATCGGTATCGGTTACTCGTTTACCGACTGGTCAGCGTATTCAACGGATCTGCATTTTGTGGGATGGGAAAATTTTAAAGAGGTGTTCAGTGCGGATCAGGATTACCTGAAATACATAACAAACACACTGCTTTTTACCGTGGTGACCACGGCAGCAAAAACAGGACTGGGACTGCTCTTTGCACTGGCACTGAGCCGGAATATTAAGCTGAAAAACTTCCACAGGGGCGTTATGTATATGCCGTCTGTGCTCTCAATCCTGATCATCGGTCTTGTGTTTACACCGATCCTGAACCCGAAGACAGGACTTCTCAATGCAGGGTTCCGTGCAGTGGGACTGGACAGCCTGACACAGCAGTGGCTTACCAACCCGGATATTGCGTTCTGGTCGGTCATGGGTGTTGATATCTGGAGAGGTACCGGGTATATCATGACAATCCTGATCGTTGGTATTCTTGCTATTCCGCAGGTTTACTATGAAGCAGCAGGAATTGACGGGGCAAACGGTTTCCAGAAATTTACTTATATTACGATCCCGATGCTGAAGCAGACACTGGCGGTTACGATCGTATTGAATGTTCTGTATGGACTGAAAGTGTTCGATATGGTATACGCCCTTACAAACGGCGGTCCGGGACATACAACAGAGGTTATGTACACAGCGGTGTTTAAACTGTTCTCTCAGGGACTGTATGCGGAAGGTACGACCATCAGTTCCGTAATGTTCATATTTATGGTGATCGTAGGCTGCTTTATGATTAAAGTTCTGACGAAAGATGAGGTGGTAGAGTAATGAACGCAAAAAGGAAAAAACTGATTCTCAGTGTTTTGAAAAATGTACTTGCATGGGCCTTCTCATTACTGATGCTGATCCCCCTTGCACTCATCATTGTCAATGCATTCAAGCCTGATTCTGAAGCTCTGACTATGACACTCTCTCTGCCGAAAGAATGGGATTTCAGTAACTTTGCAGTGGTGATCGAGAAAGGAAAACTGGTAAGAAGCTTCTTTAACAGCCTTCTCTACGCAGGATGCGCAACGATCCTTACAGTATTATTCGGATCCATGGCCGCATATGTGTTCGCGAGAAGACGCGGTAAGAAAGAGAATACAATGTATATCTACATGGCGCTCGGCATCGTTATCCCGATCAACTATGTAGCGCTGATGAAAGTAATGCAGGTAACACAGCTCAATGATACGGCGGTCGGAATTATTCTTTTGTACACTGCGCTGCAGCTGCCGTTTACCGTATTTCTCCTGTATGGATTTGTGTCCAAGGTGCCGGTAGATCTGGACGAGGCTGCAGTCCTTGACGGATGCGGTCCGTGGAGACTGTTTTTCAACATCGTTATGCCAATGATGAAATCCAGCATGATCACGGCGGCGGTCCTCTGTTTCTTGAATACATGGAACGAGTTCGTAATGCCGTTGTACTTCCTGAATTCTTCAGAAAAATGGCCGATGACACTGGCAGTATATAACTTCTTCGGACAGTACTCCACAAGCTGGAATCTTGTATGTGCCGATATCCTTCTGACGTGTCTGCCGGTTATCATCATGTATCTTGTATGTCAGAAATACATTGTCGGAGGACAGACGGCAGGAGCAGTCAAAGGCTGATTGCTGATACAATATTTTCGGAGGAACACAGATGCTGAAAAAAATAGAGCAGACAGACAAATATTTAAAACTTCAGGACAAATACGGTATCTATATGATCATGCCCATAAGCGGAAGCATCATCCGCTGTGTCTATACAGTCCTTGATGATGTACAGGAAAGTTCTGAACTGATCATAGCGCAGGAGCCCTGTTTAAAGTCCTGTGTATGGAAGGAAGAGGAAGCCGGATGGCGCCTCCTCACCGAAGAATTGGACGTATTTATTGCATCTGCAGACGGCCGCATCAGTTATAGAGACAGGGAAGGGAAAATCCTTCTCAATGAAGCAGGTCGTGAAGCAGAGAAAAAACCGATCATACATTATACGACAAAAGGGGAACCGCCGGTCATTGAACGAGTAAAGACCATCGACGGAGAACGGAACTTTGTGAAAAACCTGCATAAAGAAGAAGCGGGTACGGCAAGCAAGGCGAAGATCCATTTTGATTTTGCAGAAGACGAGCGGATATACGGACTGGGACAGGCAGAAGAAGGGATTGCCGACTATCGGTATCATGACCAGTATCTGTATCAGCATAATATGAGGATCCCCATGCCGTTTTTCCTGTCATCCAGAGGATACGGCATGCTGGCAGACTGCGGTTCGGTCATGACATGGCATGGAGGAAAAGAGGACTCCTACCTTTTTATGGATACCGTATATCAGGCGGATACGTATTTTATAGCCGGCGGTAATGCGGATGATATTATTGCGAAGCTGAGAGGACTGACAGGCAGGGCTGTCATGCTCCCGAGGTGGGCATTTGGTTATATACAGTCAAAAGAAATGTATCATTCTGCAAAAGAACTTCTGGATGTAGTAAAAGAGTACAGAAAACGGGAAATCCCTCTTGATTGTGTTGTTCAGGATTGGAAAAGCTGGCGGCCGGAGCACTGGGGAGAAAAAAGTCTTGATCCGGAACGCTACGGTGATATTGAAGAAAGGTTCCGGGAGCTGCATGATGATCTTCATGCCCATACGATGATCTCTGTGTGGCCCACAGCAGCTGAGGGGACAGAAGATTACCGGCAGTTTCTGGAGAAAGGCTGTCTTCTGAATGACTGTTCCACTTATAATGCGTTCGATGAAAATGCAAGAGCTCTGTATTGGAAACAGGCAAATGAAGGGCTGTTCTCGAAGGGATTTGACGCATGGTGGTGTGATTCTACCGAACCGTTCAGCGGAAAAGACTGGTGCGGAGAAATGAAGCGGGAACCATGGGAGAGATATTATATTGTTTCCGAAGAACATAAGGCATTCATCAGTCCGGAAAAAAGTAATTTATATGCACTGCAGCATGCAAAAGGTATTTATGAGAATCAGAGAAAAACTACTGATAAAAAAAGAGTTGTAAATCTGACCAGATCAGGATACGCAGGTTCTCAGAAATACGGGGCAATCCTCTGGTCCGGCGATATCGCAGCGTCATGGAAGACGATGAAAGAACAGATCGTTGAGGGCCTTCAAATGGGACTGAGCGGTTATCCTTACTGGACGCTAGATATCGGCGCATTCTTTACTGTGCATGAAAACTGGAGACACAGAGGATGCGGCAACAGCACCAATCCGAATATGGTCTGGTTCTGGCACGGAGATTATGAAGAGGGCGTGGACGATCTGGGATACCGTGAATTTTACACACGCTGGCTGGAGTTCGGGGCATTCCTTCCTGTATTCCGTTCCCACGGGACAGATACGCCGAGAGAGATCTGGAATTTCGGGGAGCCGGGCACGATGTTTTACGATGCCATCGCAAAATTTATCAAGCTGAGATACCGGCTGATGCCGTATATTTATTCGATGGCCGCAGATGTACATTTTCACAATGCAACTATGATGAGAAGCCTGTTCTTTGATTTCCCGGATGACCCTGAGGCAGGAAAAGTGTCGGACGGATATATGTTCGGCCATTCGCTTCTCGTTTATCCGGTGACGGAACCGATGTATTATGACAGGAACAGCGAACCCGTCAGCAGAGAACATAAAAGAACATGTTATCTGCCTGCAGGGTGTGGCTGGTACGATTTCTGGACAAATGAATATTTCACCGGAGGACAGTATGTGACGGCAGATGCGCCTATCGATAAAATTCCGCTCTTTGTGAAAGAAGGCACCATCCTTCCGATGATCGATCAGATTATGTATGCAGACGAGGCGGAAGGAATGATGCTGAAACTGAATGTATATACGGGAAAAGACGCAGATTTCCGCTATTATGAAGACAGCGGCGACGGATACGGGTATGAAAGCGGTGAATATGCAGTGACGCGGTTCAGTTATGACGAAAAAACGGGGACACTCAGCAGTACAGAGCGCTCCGGAAGTTATCCCGGAATGAAGCCTTTGCATTATGAAGTGCATCTGATTAAAAAAGGAGAGGAGTAACAAAAATGAAATATAAGAAGAACTGGGAAGAGACGAAAGAAAAATTCAGAAATTACTGGAAACACCAGAATACAGGACGACCGCTCATGATCGTATGGGCGGAAAAAGAGGATGCAGAACCGCTTCCGAAAGAGCTGGAACCTGTTGATATGGAAGATAAATATATGAACGCAGAGCGTATGGTAGCCAGATATCGTCATTTCTGCGAGAACCATGAGTTTATGGGAGAGAGTTTCCCGAATATGAGCGTTGATTTCGGACCGGGATCTGTGGCGGCATACCTTGGATCTGATATCGAATTCCGCGATGATACAGTCTGGTTTACAGAGTGCGTGGATGAGTGGGAGGATACCCCTGCCCTGAAGTTCGACCCGGAGAATAAGTGGCTCGTAAAGCATCTGGAACTTGTAAAAAAATGCCGTGAACTTGCGGGAGACGACTTCTATATCCCGATTCCGGACCTGATGGAAAATATTGATGTGCTTGCATCTCTGAGGGGCGCACAGAATACAGTCTTTGACCTGATTGATGAGCCGGAAGAGATGGAGGAGAGGATCCAGCAGGTAACAGATGTTTATTTCGACTATTATGACAGATTTTATGATCTTGTAAAAGATAAGGACGGGTCCTCAAGCTATACGGTCTTCCAGATCTGGGGAGAAGGAAAAACAGCAAAACTGCAGTGCGACTTCTCTGCGCTGATGTCACCGAACCAGTTCCGCGAGTTTATTGTGGATTCTTTACGTCAGCAGGCGCGGAAGCTGGATCATGTCCTGTATCATCTGGACGGACCGGATGCCATCAAACATCTGGATGCACTGATGGAGATTGAAGAGATCGATGCGCTCCAGTGGACCAGCGGAGACCACGGCCCGGACGGAACACTGGAAGACTGGTATGAGATCTATGACAAGGCGAGAAGAGCCGGAAAATCTCTCTGGATCAAAGTATATTCAGGAAACGTAGATGACTGGATCCGCAATGTGGACCGCCTTGTCCAGAGATATGGTTCCCACAGCATGCTCCTGTACTTTAACCCGATGTCAATGGCAGATGCGAAGAAACTGATGGCATATGCAGAAGAACACTGGAAAGATGTAAAGGGAACATTTGAGTGCTGATCAATAAGGGAAGCAGCGTTAATCCGCCGCTTCCCTTATTTTACTGATATCGCTGTCGATCACCAGTGAGTAATTAGTGTAATATACGACAAATCCGGGCTTCGCACCCTTTGGTTTCTTGACATGTTTTTTCTCAACATAGTCGATCTCGACTTTGTCGCTTCCCCTCATACTGGAATAGTAAGCGGCAAGCCGTCCCGCCTCTTCAAAAGTCGTATCCGGAAGCTCGGCGCCGTCTGCCTTTACGATCACATGGGAGCCGGGCGCCTGTTTGGCGTGGAACCACCAGTCGTTTCCGGAGGCAAAGTTAAAGGTAAGTTCATCGTTCTGGAGGTTGTTTTTCCCGACATACATATGATAGCCGTCGCTTGAGATGTAGTGAAGGGGAGTGTTTTTAATCTTTACCTTTTTCTTTGTAAATCTGCGTTTGATATACCCTGTGCTCACAAGCTCCTCCCGGATACCGGCAAGATCGTCTTCGGTGAGGGCGATATCCAGAGCTGTCTGTATGGATTCCAGATAGGTGATGTCGTCTTTTGTCTCCCGGCTCAATGCGGAGAGCGCTTCAAAAGTCCGTTTCTGTTTATTGTACTTTGCAAAATAGCGCTGTGCGTTCTCCTGCGGTGTTTTCGCCGGATCAAGAGGGATGGAGATCATCTTATTAGTATAGTAGTTGAGAGCCTCCATTTTTTTTGCTCCCTCTTCCACATTATATCCATAGGTGTTGATCAGCTCGCCGTATACCTTATATTTTTCCCGGTTTTCCGTGTCTTTTAACTGACGGATCTGCAGATCGTATTTCTTACGGTTCCGCTCAAGGGCAGTCTGGACGATGTGGCGCAGATCTGCTGATTTCTGCCGGATGCGTGTGAGACGGCTGCGGGCAGAGTAGTAAGTACGCAGAACCTCGGACATAGAAGAATACTCTTTGCATTCGTACTGCGCAAAATGGGTAAGAGGCAGTGCGGAAAATTCTTTTGGCTCTCTGCCGTCGAAATAGATGACAGGCGAAAACCGTTCTTCTTTTACAGCAGAAAGATAGATTGTAAACTGCGTGTACAGGTGAAGCAGGATATCATCTGAATACTCCTTTGCGGGAATCGATGAATCCAGACCTGCGAGGGAGCAGATTTCCTCTGCTGTAACCGGACTGATCCCGGTAAAGCTTGTGTAGACTGCCTTGGATACAGGGAGTGGTTTTGCTTTGACCAGATCTTTAAATGTTTCCGCATCTGCCGTGAGAGGATCTGCCTTGTGCATGGTATCCGGAATGAAATATTCCCGGCCGGGCAGGACTTCCCGAACGGAGCTCATCTGCGCGGAGACGTGTTTGATACTGTCGATAATCTTTCCATCCTGTGTACAGAAGATAATGTTGCTGTGCTTTCCCATGATCTCTACGATTAGTTCTTTCCGGCAGAGATCGCCCATTTCATCTAAATGTTCGATTGTAAAATGGATGATGCGCTCAAGTTTCGGCTGCCGGATATCCACGATCCGTCCGCCTCCGATATGCTTCCTTAAAAGCATACAAAAGTTTGGCGCGGTCATGGGGGCATTTTTATTTGTATCTGTCAGATAAATAAGCGGAAGAGAAGCGTCCGCGCTGATGAGCAGTCTTTTCTGTCCTTCGGACGCTTTGACTGTGAGCAGCAGTTCATCGTTTTCCGGCTGGATGATCTTTGAGATCCGCCCGTTTATCAGTTCTTTTCTGAATTCGTGGACAAGGTCTGCCACGACGATTCCGTCAAAAGCCATGATTCTGTTTCCTTTCTTTATATAAATTAGAATTACTGTTAAGAACACTGCCGGAACCGGCACTATGACAGAGTATATCACAATTGGGCAAAACGAGAAAGTGCTAACTTGAAATTTTAAATTCCAGTGCAGAGTTAAATTCCACAGGGGTTTAAA
>CAKNJS010000060.1 GCA_930986645.1 uncultured Lachnoclostridium sp. | reverse complement strand
TGTATAAAATTTTCAAAGCTCATTTATTTCTGCTTGACTTTTTATTTGCAGACTACTACATATTTTATAACAAGCAAACCGGAAACAGGAGCCTTTCCTCCTCTTCGAAAGAAATGACTCCTGTCTGCTTAAACGTTACATCAACTAAATTTGATTCCGTATATTAAATTTGCAAATTTTATCAGCGGTAAGACCTCTCGTAGATTGCGGCACATTCTTCATCTGTCATCTGTACCGGATCCGACATGAACAGTCCTCCCATTGTAACACGTGCGTTCTTCGCCAGCGTCATACACTCCTCTTTCTGAATGCCGTAATCGGACATCTTCAGATCAGTCACGCCGCACGCCTCCTGCAGTTCTGCAAGTGCTGTCACAAAGTCCATCGGGTCTTTTGCATCAGTCTTGCCCAGAGCCTCCGCCCAGTGCCGCAACAAAGTCACAGCCGTTGTCACGGGCGAATCTTCCGCCTTCCTCTACTACAGATTTCAGCGGATTTGCCCCGACTTTATCAAACAGCACCGTCTCCACTCCTGCCTGATGCAGCTCGTTCATGGTACGGTCCAGAGCTCCATTTTCTCTTGTTGATTTACCATTTGAAATAACTGCCATTGCTTTCTTTCCCGGCATTGCCTGCTCATGAAGATGGTTGAGCTGTCCTGCGCCGAAAAGTACTCTCGCAGGGTTAAAAAAGTTATACATTGTCGTCTGCCTCCTATAATAAATTTTTATCTTTTTATCCGATCACCCGGAACTCTTTCCATTTGCCTCTTCGGAACCGGGCCCAGAAGAATGCAGCCCGGATCATCCAGTCCAGACACATGGCAAATGCGATACCGATCACGCCCAGATCCAGACAGATGCCGAACAGGACCGAAAATACGACACTGCAGCCGATCGTGGAAAAGGTGCTTACATACATGGTGTATCCCACATTCCCTGCCGCCCGCAGGCCGTTCGCAAGCGCGCCCGACAGTGGATAGAACAAGGCGTTAAAATATTGTGTATGATAACCAGTATCACGACCAGCTGCGCCGCCTCATCGGAAATCGCATAGCCGCGGAGAACCAAAGGCGCCGCCAGCAAGATCAGGCCGTTCCACAGGATGGATGCAAAAAATGTGATCCGAAGGAGCTTGCGCATATAGTACTCTGCCGCTTCGGTATCGCCTGCTCCCATGCACTGTCCGATCACTGTGACAAAGGCAAGCCCCAGAGCGGTTCCCATCAGAGCTGCCACAGACCAGAAACTCTGTGCCACCCCGTTGGCCGCGATCTGTACGGTCCCGAAAAGAGCGGTGATACTGCTGAGTGCTGCTTTCGTGAGCTGGAACAGACCGTTCTCAATTCCGTTTGGCACTGCGATCCCAAGGATCCGCTTTACCATGCCGCCTTCCCAATGGAAAATATTTTTCCATTTAAGACGGACACTGACAGAGCCGGAAGGAGTTTCTTCTCTCTGTTTCCCGCATTTCTGAGTTTCATGCTTCTTTTTTTGGAAACAGAGTACCAGAATGACCGCTGCGGAAAATGTCCTCGCGATCAGCGACGGATAAGCAACACCCGCCACACCCGCATGGAAAACAAATACGCCGATCGCATTTCCGGCTATATTGATCCCGTTCGATGCAAGGGAAATATTCATGGTCACGTTTGTCTTTCCCATACTCCGGTATATGGCGGCACCGGCATTATAGACAGCGATTGCCGGATAAGAGTACGCGGATATCCTCAGATAGGTCACGCAGGCCTCCATTACTTCCTGATCTACCTCTCCGAACAGAAGCCTTAAAATCTGACGGTTCAGTACAAGAGAGAAGATCATCACGGCCGCAGAGAAAACTGCGGCGATCATCACAAGCTGTCCTGCCGACATATTTCCGTTCTTCTCATCCCCGCTGCCGATGTACTGGCTTACCACCACGGCGCCCCCTGCTGCCAATGCAGAGAACAGGAAGATAAATACTGTATTGAACATATTGACAAGAGAGACCCCCGATACCGCAGCCTCCCCCGCATAACTCACCATAAATGTATCGGAAACTCCTACCAGCACTTCCAGAAGCTGCTCCAGAAAGAGCGGCAGGATCAGTTGTTTCAGCGCATGATCAGAAAAGATCTTTCTCTCATCCGGTATAGATACGGCCGGCTCCGCAAGCCGGCGGATCAGTTGTTTCATGAAATTTCACCGCCACATATCAATTCTTACGGTTCAAGTATAGTTTTTCTGTATTTTTCTGTTTCCGTCCTATTTTTTCTCTCGGACTGCAAATATGGAAATTAGAAGCAGTACCACTGCCCCTGCTGTCATCCAGAGAAATGATACATTCATGCCGTGCATCATTGCATTGCCGCCGTACACTTCTGCCGAAGCCGTGCTCACTACTGTCATGATACCGACAAACACAGCCGAACCGATCGAGCCGGCAATCGTGCGCAGCGAGGTGAGGAGCGAAGATGCGTCCGCAACTTTCGTCGGATGTACATTGCTTGTTCCCCATGTCAGGAGCGGCATCATAAGACTGCCGATGGCGATATTGCGGATTACATTAAAGGCTGCCGCAACCCACAGCGGCGTGCTCATGGTAAGAAAATACATACCGATATTACTGATGACCAGAGCTGCCGATCCTGCCGTGAAAATCTTTTTGATCCCGATCCGGTCATACAGATTTCCCGCAAACGGGCTGACTATGGCAGTTGCAAGAGAACCCGGCAGTGTGACAAGACCTGAGACAACGGCCGAATATCCCATAACACTCTGAACATACAGCGGCATCATCACAGAGGATCCCATCATAACCAGATAAAGCACCATGCTGGCGATCACACTGACCGCGTATTTCCAGTTGGCCAGAATCCTGACATCGAGGAACGGTTTCTCAAGGGTGCACTGGCGGACAATAAAGAATACGCATACAATTGCACCGGCCGCAAGGGGAAGACCGCCTTCGATACTGATCAGACCGAAACTGCTGATATTTCCGATACCGAGAGTAATGCCTCCAAACGCTGCAATACTCTCTACAAAGGATATCACGTCGAACTTCTTGTCCTGAAGTTCAAGTACGTCGTCAAAGACGATGCTTGATATAACAAAGGATACCGCCATGATGACAAGCGCCACCCAGAAGATCGATTTCCATCCGAACGCATCGATCATCAGCCCCGCAATTGTGGGAGCAATCACCGGAGCCGCCGTTGTGGCAAGTCCGTAGGTTCCCATCATCGTTCCTTTCTTCTCCACAGGATAAACTGTCAGGATGATGACCTGTGCCGCTGTCATCAGGATACCGTTGCCGCACGCCTGTATCACTCTTCCGGCCATCATCAGCCCGAAATTTCCGGCAAAGATACTGATCAGGAGTCCGATGATAAAGGCGGCAATCCCCGTCAGATACAGCTTTTTCGTAGGAAACTTCGTAATGAGAAACGCAGTCAGAGGCATGATCATTCCCATTGCCAGAGAGTACCCGCTGGTGATCCACTGTCCGATCGACGTACTGATCCCAAAATATTCCACTACATTGGGCAGGGCCGTTGTCATTGCTGTGGATAAGATTGATGATGCGATTCCTGATACGACCAGACAGAGAAAAATCATTGTCCTTCTGCCGCTGCTTAACTGTATTTCTTTTTTATTTTCCATGATGTTCCTCCATTCTGTGCCATACTTTCTGATTGATATTGTCTGCCATCCGCTGCAGGGTACGTTCTGTCAGCGCCAGTTCCTCCCGGGGGATATCCCGGCTCAGCGTCTCATAGAAGTCTGCGTGGACTGTCTTGATCCTCTCAGCTGCCGGAATGGCTTTCTCTGTCAGATACAGATGCTTCACCCTCCGGTCCTTCTCATCTCCTGCGACGCGTATATATCCTACTTCGCCGAGTTTCTTTATTGTCTTTGTCAGCGTGGCACGGTCAACGCGGAACCGTTCCGCCATCTCCTGAGAAGTCGCACCCGGATGAGTGTAAAGATACTCCACATAGAACTGCTGGCCCCAGCCGATCTCAAATTCCGAGAGTCCCCGGTCATAATACATTTTCATGAGCCGGTCAAAAATCGATACCCAGCGTCCCATTTCCGGGAACCAATGCTCACACATACTGAAACGCCTCCTTATCATATTCATCAGATACTATAATTGAACGGGGATTTTCCATTCCGAATGGGAACTATATCACATTTTTGTAGCGGGCGCAACTATTTTTTGTAAAATCCGCAGTGCAGTTAGTTTCAGCCGCTGATATTATAAATCTGTCCTGCAACGGTTCTGTATTTGTCAAAAAAGGGCTGGGATATATGCTGACATTTGATAACCTCATAAAAACAGACTCCGAAAGCGGCCTGTGTTTCCGGCCGCTGGAGCCTGTACTTGAAACAAAGAAGTATGTGATCTGGAAAAAATATCAGGTAAAATTTAAGCGCCCATCTTCTCCAGCGCATAGATAGCTGCTCCCGCAGCACCCACGATTTCCGGCTCTTCGCAGATATAGAGCTTTGAGCCGATCTTCTCTTCCACCGCGCGTACCACGCCCGGATTCTTCGCCACGCCTCCGGTCATCATGAATTCCGGCTCCATGCCCACACGCCGCAGCAGGCCGGAAGCCTTGTTGGCGATGGCATGGCAGACACCGTCCGCGATGTCCGCTTTCTCCTTGTTATTAGCGATCAGAGAGATCACTTCGGACTCCGCAAATACAGAGCACATGCTGGTGATCTCGATCTTCTCCTTAGACGTCAGGGCAATCGCTCCCAGCTCGTCCAGAGACACTTCCAGCGTCCGGGCGATCATCTCAAGGAAACGGCCTGTTCCCGCCGCGCACTTATCATTCATAACGAAGTCTTTTACCTCTCCGCTCTCGCTTAAGCGGATTGCTTTGCTGTCCTGCCCGCCGATATCGAGGATCGTGCGGATGTTCGGATTGAAATAATGCGCGCCCTTGCCGTGGCAGCTGATCTCCGTCACATTCTCATCGGCAAACTCAATACTCACACGGCCGTATCCGGTAGATACGATCCATGAGATATCCTCCCGCTTCAGTCCTGCTTTCTCAAGCACTTCGTGGAGTACCTTATCCGCGCTGACACCGGATTTGGCTCCGGTACGGACCACGGAAAATGCCTTGATCTTTCTGTCCTGATCCATGATGACTGCATTGGTCGATGTAGATCCGCTGTCTATTCCCATTACATACATTGTCCCGTCTTCCTTTCTCTTTCTTTCCGTCTTCTTTCGCTCTGCAGCCAACGACTCCAGAAACGCCTCGATCCTTGTACGCACCTGACCTCCGCTCTGTCTCGTATAGTCGGTCTCCAGCAGTAAAAGCGGACGGTCCAGCCATTCCTTGAGCCATGCGTATTCGTAAGCGTAATTATCACAGAACTGCACCGTGTGATAGATAATGCCGTCCACACTTCCCGCGCTTCTGCGGATCAGCTCATCGCGGCCTGCCGCCTGCTCCATCCTCATGCAGGGGAACTGACTCAAAAGTCCTCTTGCATATCCGGTCAATACATCTTTTTCGTCGACAAGGATCTTTCTGCCAAGTCCCGTACAGGTAAGGTCAAATGCCACATTTGCCCCGTTCTCCGCAAGGATCTTTTTTATACTCTCGTTGGCACGGGCGCCGATAATACCGATATTAAGGGCATTGTCCTTTACGGCATACTGCCTTGCTTCCTCTTTTTCTTTTAAATATGCACAGAATTTCTCCTCATCAAATGTTTTTCCCGAGAACTTCTCGAATTCTTCTATCATTGTGCGGATACGCTGCTCATACAGAGTGATCCCCGCATCTTTCGTGATCCGGGGCGTATCCAGCATATAGATAAACTTGTCCGGGAATTCTTCTCTGAGCACATCATAGAGCCTGCGGATACTGTCGCAGCAGGTCGTCAGGATCACACCCTCGTAATCACTGCTCATGACCTCTTCCAGCACGCCCTTCGCAAAGCTGCAGATATTCGGATGCATCCGGATCTCCGCCTGATTAAAATTCGTCACATCCGGCTCGATCCGCTCCATCTGAACTCCCATGGACTCAAACACTTCTACCGGTGCGTATTTACATATATAACCTAGCATGCTCTCTCCTGCTCCTCCTCTGTAATCTGGCCCCTGCTGTTCTTACCGGCGTCTCCGTCCGTCTCTGCCGGGTTTCCGTTTTCCAGCATCTCCAGAAATGCTTCCAGACGCGTCTTGATCTGGCCGTCATGGCTGTTTCTCCGGTCAATGCCGTCTCCGTCAAGGATCAGCATGGGAATATCCATCTCATTTAATTTCTCTTTGAGCAGAAGACTGCCGCCCGAAGACTGCTTGCATCCCCAGTGGCAGAACTGGATGACAGCGTCCGGATGGAGGGTATCCGCCAGCTTTCCGACCATATCCGCCCTGTGGGAATAGGAGCCGTTGTACAGATTGCGGATGATCTTCTTCGCCAGCGCATGGAACGGTTTTGTCTCGTCCATCTCTTCCATGGAATCGATGATGATATCGCTGGCGATGATCTGGTATTTCCTGTTGGAGTTAAAATAGCTCTGCAGCGTCTCCTGATAGAACGGAAGCAGATGGATCCACAGGATCTTTTTGCCGTCAAACTTCGGATAGTTCTCGATATCCTTTATCATAAACCGGATCAGATCCAGAAATTCCTGCTTGCCGATGAGCAGATGCATTCCCATCATCATATAGAGATGGCTGATCAGCTCGCCGGGATAATACCGTTCACTCTGCAGTTTAAAGAAGCGCATCAGTTCTTTTCTCGTCTCATTCTCAATGCGTATTGCATTTTTCAGTTTCTCTTCGTCAAAGGATTTTCCGAAACGTCTCTCAAGTTCTGCCGTGAACTCTTTTAACTGTTCTGCCAGATAATCCACAGACGCCTCGTCATCCCTGTAAGGAACGTCCAGAAAAGTAAAGGGCACTCCCTTCTTCTTCTCCAGATAGCGGAACGTATTCAGGTTCCCGTCGCAGGACAGCGAGGTCGTCACAGCATACTGCGGCACCGGCACCGCCCCGCTGTCGATCGCTCCCACAAATGTCTTGTGGTAGGAACATAACGTCGGAGCAATCCCCGTATTCTGCGCGTAGTCGATAAAGAAATCTTCCAGATGATACCCGCTGAAATAGCAGGAAAGACACTCGATCGAAAGTGTGTTCAGTCCGAAGCACTCCATGATCTCACAGGGTGAAAAAATATTGCCCCACACATAGCTTTCCGGGCGGGCGAGCGAGTCCGCCACAAAGGACATCATCATGGCCTCCAGCTTCTGATAGCCCTTCGATATTCCTTTCTTCGGAAGCAGCTTCGTGCGCAGCTTGTTCAGTTTAAAGCCCATCAGCATATGATCCCAGCTCTTACCGGGATGCGCCGTCGTCTCTTCTTTTACATGATCAATATATTTGTCAGCGATCCACATTATAATCCCTCCAGATCTTGCACTGATGTTAAAATAAAGTTTCTCTTTAATGCCAAAAATGATACAAAATAAATATATACCACATTTTCCGCCAAATTTCCAGAGGCGATATCTGGTTTTTAAGTATGATGAAAAGGAGCCGCCGTCTCCGGCTGCCCCTCTTTCATCGGTCGTCTCAATATATTTTTTTATTTTTCCTGCATTCCTTTGTATACCTTTTCAGCAGTAATCGGAAGTTCCCTTACGATGACTCCCACTGCGTTCTGAACCGCGTTGGATATAGCCGGAGACGGTGTATTGATGACAATCTCACCGATGGACTTAGCACCAAACGGGCCTGTAGGCTCATAGCTGCTCTCGAATTCCACACGGATATTGCCCACATCAAGCCGGCTGGGGATCTTGTACTGCATAAAGGAATTGCTGTAATTCTTTCCTTTGGAATTATACACCACATCCTCATAGAGTGCCATCCCGATTCCCTGCGCAATACCGCCCTCTGTCTGCACCCGTGCAAGGCTTGGGTTTACTACAGTTCCACAGTCCACTACTGCCGCATAATCGACCATCTCAACCACGCCGGTTTCCTTATCGATCTCCACTTCTGCAATGCCTGCCATAAACGGCGGAGGAGATGTGGGGGATGAAAATGCCTCGCTTGCAGAAAGCGCCTCATTATTAAAGCACATCACACGGTTTCCGATTTCTTTTCGGGTGATCGTCTCACCGGTCTTTAAATTAACCACTTCTGCCCCGTTAAATTCCACTTCGTCCACTGAGCAGCCAAGATACTCTGCACCTCTCTCACAAATCTTCTCTCGAAGCGCCTCGCACGTCCTTACGACAGCCATACCGGTCACATAAGTCGTACTGGATGCATAGGAACCGCAGTCATACGGAGATATATCTGTATCCACGCCGTGGACAATAATATCTTTCATATCACAGTCCAGACATTCTGCCGCCATCTGGGAGAGAATCGTATCGCAGCCCGTTCCCATATCGGTCGCGCCGATCATCAGACTGTAGAAGCCGTCATCATTTACCTTGATCGCAACAGATCCTGTATCCACGCTCGAAATTCCGGAACCCTGCATTGCCATGGCTACACCTACGCCGCGCACCTTTCCGTTGCCCATATCCCTGCACGGATATTTATCATCCCAGCCGATCATCTCTTTTGCCTTTGCAAGACAGCGGTCAAGTGCGCAGCTTGCTGCTGTCTCCCCGTAATATGCCGGCATGACCTGCCCCTCACGGACAAGGTTCTTCTCTCTTAAGACGGTCGGGTCCATACCGAGCACCTGAGCAAGCTCATTGACCGCAGATTCAACAGCAAAAATACCCTGTGTCGCGCCGTACCCTCTATAGGCTCCGGCGGACATTACATTCGTATATACAACATCATATGTGAAACGGAATGCCTCAGCCTGTCCGTAGAGCGGGATGGACTTATGCCCCGAAAGCCCTACTGTTGTCGGGCCATGTTCGCCGAATGCCCCTGTATTAGATAATGTATAAAGGTCAATTCCCCTGATACGTCCGTCTTTGTCCGCACCGAGACGGACATGCATTTCCATTTCATGGCGCGGTGAAGACGCGATCAGAGATTCTTCTCTCGTGTATATGATCTTCGCCGGTTTACCTGTCTTCCACGTAACAAGTGCCGGATATACTTCCGAGACGGCTGTCTGCTTCGCGCCGAAACCTCCGCCGATACGCGGCTTGATAACACGTACTTTACTCTTTGGAATGTCCAGTGCGTTTGCAAGGATACGGCGTACATGGAACGGAACCTGCGTTGAGGATACCACATTCAGTCTGCCGTACGCGTCAAGATAAGTATAGGTACGGAACGTCTCCATCATCGCCTGCTGGTTTGCCTTTGTGTGGTAAACTCTGTCAATCACATAGTCACAGTCCGCAAGAACAGCCTCGATATCTCCGCTTGCACTCTCATCATGGGCACAGAGATTTCTCTTATTATCAGCGCCTACCGGACAGAGGCTTCTCCAGTTGTCTTCCGGATGGACAAGAATGGGATTGTCCTTCGCCTTTCTGAAATCAAGTACAGGTTCCAGCACCTCATACTTAATCTTAACCAGTTTCACTGCCTTCTTTACTGCCTCTTCTGATGTTCCGGCAACGATCGCGGCCGCGTCTCCCACAAAGCGCATCCTCTGGTCAAGGATGAGACGATCATAGGGACTTGGTTCCGGATAAGTCTGCCCCGCCATTGTAAATCTTTTATCCGGGCAGTCTTTATATGTAAGGACACATTCAATTCCCGGCACTGCCTCTGCCCTTGCCGTATTGATATCTTTAATCAGGGCATGAGCGTGGGGGCTCCTTATAATCTTTACGATCAGACATTCTGACGGCGCAAGGTCATTTGTATAGACCGCCTTTCCGGTCACAAGCGCTTCCGCATCCACTTTCGGCACAGCCTGATTCACAACACGCATATTTTTTTTCTCTTGTGCCATATTCATGCCTGCGCCTCCTTTCCGGATTTTTCTTTCTGTGTTGCCATATACTTCTGAATCGCACGGAGCTGGCTCATGTATCCGGTACACCTGCAGAGATTGCCTGCCAGATACTCTTTGATTTCTTCCAGCTCCGGATCTTCAAGCTCCCTCTTCATCGCCAGTACATTCATAATAAATCCCGGAGAGCAGAATCCGCACTGTTCACCGCCCTCAGCTGCGAGGAACCGGCCGAACTCAGCCGCCTCTTCCTCTACTCCTTCCAAGGTAGTGACCTCATGTCCGTCTATGCCCGCCGCAAGCACAGAACATGACAGTCTTGATTTTCCATCGATCCAGACCGTGCAGAGTCCGCAGTTCGTCGTTTCGCATCCGCATTTCACGCTCTTGCATCCGAGATCTCTCAGCACACCGAGAAGCACTGTGTCCGCTCCCACTTCAGCAGTTACCTGTTTTCTATTTAATGTAAACTGTATTTCCATCCTATCTCTCCTCCGCCAGAATCGAAGTCATCTCACGCCGGATCAGCACCTCTGCCAGATGCCTCCTGTATTCGGCGCTGCCGCGCATATTGGATCCGTATGTAAATTCCGACGCCGCCTGTCTTGCATAATCAGCGATCATTTCATCCGGGGCATCCGCAGGAATTTCCCACTGTTTTTCAAGAAGAGCCGCTTTCATCGGTCTGGCCCCTACGGAAAAATACCATGTCTCCTTACCGTGCACCATTCCGGTCACAACAGAACAGGCAATCACCGGAAAGTCTGTCTTTGTCTGGCGAATGGAGTCATAGCGGAACTTTCTCTTGCTTTTCCTGACAATGATCGACAAGAGAATGTCTTTATCCGGTTTCCTGTTCACAAACTCTGACAGACGGATCGTCCCCCCGTCATAGAGCTCCACAAAAGTGTCCAGCGCAAGAAAAGCCGTCAGCACATCAGAGAAGCCGAATCTGCCGTAGATACTTCCGCCGATCGTCGCCTGATTGCGGAACTGTACTCCGACAATATGGCGGACACACTCGGCAATTCCGTCACCGCACAGTTCTTTTAACGCCTCGCACTGCTCTATCTGTCTCAGCGTACACATCGCACCGATCTTAATGACATTTCCTTCATCCTCAATCTGATCAAGTCCCAGACCTGACAGATCAATGACTGTCTTGACCCGGGCATTTCCGAGACGCATCCACATCATGCCTCCCATCACCCGGCTGCTGCGCGCCTGATTCAGCTCAT
>CAKNJS010000059.1 GCA_930986645.1 uncultured Lachnoclostridium sp. | reverse complement strand
GAAAGAATGTCTACATACAGTTTGCAGAGCTTGAGAAGGACACGGATCTGTCAGATGAAGAACAGGGAATGGTCCGGAGCATGATCGTGAGAGAGCAGTATGAAAAAGAGCTGGACGCAGTCGCAGAAAATTGGGGGCTGTGACCCCGGGCAGGAGGAAAAAAATGGAAAAGAGAAAAACAGAGAATACGAAAATATTCAGCCTGATCCTGGCATGTCTTTGTGTTCTGATATTTGCTGTCGGCGGAAGGACTGTTCAGGCGGCAGACGGAGATCGGGTGAGCATTGCGTTCGATGACCCGAGCGTGACTTACAGTGAGGGGCACTGGAATAATTATGAGGATCGTCAGATGTATTCCAACACGGTGGGAAGCACGGTGACTGTCAAGTTTAACGGAACCGGGATCGCCGTGATCGGAGGGATCGCGAAGAACGGTCCCATTGCGGAAGCAAATATCGACAACGGAGCGGTAGTCGAGGATGTGGATTTCTTCAGCGCGAGCGGCACCGGCTCGGCAGGGACGGTTTATGAGAAGAGAGGTCTGGAAGACGGGGAGCATACACTGGTCCTGACCTTTACAGACCGGTACAATCCGGCGTACGGCGGCGGATTTGCCAGCATGCAGATCGCGGTCTTCGGATTCGAGGAGCTGCACTATTCCAACATCGAGAGAACAGTTACGGTAAACGGCGGTACGGCTGATCAGGAAACATATCTTGCCGGCGATACAGTGACGATCACTGCGGATGAACCGGCTGAGGATGAGCGCTTCGTCAAGTGGGAGTCCGGGGACGTCGATCTTGCGGACGCCTATGCCAAGAGTACGACTTTCGTGATGCCGGATAAAGACGTGACGGTCAGTGCGGTTTTTGAAGAAAAACGTACAGAGGCGGCGACATTCTATGTGGACAGTGAAAACGGAGACGACAGCGCGGACGGAAGGACGCCGGAGACTGCATGGAAGACACTGGCAAAATTAAACGACACGGAACTCATCGGGGGAGACCGCATTCTTCTGAAAGCGGGAAGTGTATTTGAAGATCAGGCTCTTTCCATCAAGGGCGGCGGCACAGCGGAGAATCCGATCATCATAGACATGTATGACGGAGAGGTCGTCGGCGCTGAGGCCGGAGAGAGGCCGCACATCAAAGGAAACGGAAAGAACAGCTTTGAGTACCAGGGAAATCAGATCTCATACGGTCTGCATATTAAAAATGCTTCTCACGTCCGGGTGAACAATCTCGAGATCTCCAACCAGGGAGACACCCGGAAACTGTCAGTCGGAGTATGCGTGGAAGCAGCAGGCTGCGGCGTAATGCAGGGCGTATATATCGACAATGTCTACATCCATGATGTAAACGGAACCTACGAGGAGAAGACACTCCCGAACGGAGGGCTTTACTATGTAGTGAGCGATCACTCGAACAACACCCGTTTTGATGATATCCGGGTAGTGAACAGTATTGTGAAGCGCGTCAGCCGCACGGGAATCTCTGTGGGAATGACGTCATCCACGGATCTCTGGGACGGACACGGCGGAAATATCCCGCAGGAAGTCCTGGATGCTTACGGACACACGAATGTACTGATCAGAAATAACTATGTGGAAGAGTCCGGCGGCGATGCAATCGTCCCGATGTTCTCGATCAAACCTCTGATCGAATACAATATCAGCAACGGAGCGAGCCAGAACACGAAGCATACTTCCATGTACAATGCAGGAATCTGGCCGTGGCGCTGTGAGGATGCTGTATTCCAGTACAACGAGTGCTACGGAACGATCCTCAACGGCGACGGACAGGCTTATGACTGCGACTGGAGCCGCGGAACGGTCTATCAGTACAACTACAGCCATGACAATGAGGGCGGATTTATCCTGATCTGCCAGTCCGAGGTACTGGACAGCGTGGTAAGATACAATATCAGCCAGAATGATCAGAGATGCCTGTTCCTCACATCGAATACACATAATGCAGATGTTTACAACAATACCTTCTACATTGGAGAGGGACTGGACACAGAAGTTGTAGAAGACGTGGGCGGAGTTGCGACGCTGAAGAACAATATTTTCTACAATCTGGGCACATCGACGACAACGACATGGGGAAGAAACTTCTCCTATGAGAACAATCTGTACTATGGATATGACAGCACACCGGAAGACGGCAGCAAGATCATTGCTGACCCGATGTTCGCCGATCCGGGAACAGGCGGCACAGGAGTGCTCGGCGATTCTGCCATCGATACACTGAGGGGATACCGTCTCAGGGAAGGCTCGCCGGCGATCGATGCCGGACTTGAGATCGAGGACAATGGCGGAAGAGACTACTTTGGAACACCGCTTACAGATGGGAAGACAGATGTCGGCGCGGCAGAATACACAGCGCCCGTTTCAACAGCAGTCCTGGAGTATATGATAGAGATTGCCAGAACGGCCGACACCGAAGGTGTTGTTCCGGCGGTAGTGGAGAAGTTCAATAAGTGCCTGGCAGATGCAGAGGATCTGCTTGCGAGAGCACAGGCTCAGGATGCATCTGTGACGCAGGAGATGGTCGACGAGAACTGGGGAGAGCTGATGAGGATCATGCAGATGCTTTCATTCAGACAGGGAGACAAGACTGACCTGGGGAAAGTGATCGAGATGGCGGACGGTCTTGACCTGGAGAAATATCTGGATGCAGGACAGGATGAGTTCAAGGCAGCTCTTGAGGAAGCAAAAGCAGTAGAGGCGGATGAAAATGCAATGCAGGATGAGGTTGACCGGGCATGGAATAAACTGCTGACTGCGATGGGAAATCTTCGGCTGATACCGGACAAAGATCTGCTTGAGGAACTTATCAGCCAGGCGCAGGCGGTCAATGCAGCGGAATATACTGAAGAGTCTGTACAGGCGTTAAACAGCGCGCTTGCAAGGGCGGTCGCGGTATATAATGACGGACAGGCTGATGAGGCTCAGGTAAAAGCGGTGGAGACAGAGCTCAGGGCATCTCTGGATCAGCTTGTGAAGAAGGAAAGCGGCAGTGCCGGAGACAGCGGCGCAGGTGATATAGGTTCGGGCAGCTCTGCTGCGGGCAGTACAGATACTGGCAGCGGGGATAACCTGAGCGCATCGGCGGGAGACACTGTCAATAAGGATGGAAATACTGTACAGAAGACAAACGTTTCAGCAGACCGTGCGGTGAAAACAGGGGATGAGATGAACCTGGTATGGCTCATTGCAGTCATGGGAGCCGCACTTGCCATTGGAGCGGCCGCGCAGAAGAACAGACAGCGGGAACACTAGAAGAAACAGCGTTCTGCCGAATGACTTCCTATAAAGTTTAAAGAAGACCGGGGAGAGATCTGAGAACAGGAGCTCTCCCCGGCCTTCTGTGCGGAGAACAAAAGCAGAGGAGGCATTTTCCCTGTGGAAGGATGAAAAGAGCAATTTTTTGAAACTCAATGGCAAGAAACGCTAATGATTCCGCCGGGTTATCCGGATATAATATGTATAAATACCGAACCAGACGGAACAGGTGACTCAGGGAAAGGAAGAAGAAGATGAGTGAAGCAAGAATATGGGAAGAAGAGGTAGTGATCCCGACCTATGAAGTCGGAGAGCCGGATAAGAATCCGATGTTTCTGGAGAAACGAGTCTATCAGGGCAGCAGCGGAAAAGTGTATCCGTACCCTGCCACGGAAAAGATCAGCCGCGTGAAAACAGACAGAACATATCACGCGGTCTTTCTTGAGAATGATTATATAAAGGTGATGGTTCTTCCGGAACTCGGCGGAAGGATCCAGAGGGCTTATGACAAGACCAACGGCTATGACTTCGTATATTACAACCACGTGATCAAGCCGGCTCTGGTCGGGCTGCTGGGACCATGGATCTCGGG
Source organism: uncultured Lachnoclostridium sp. (assembly GCA_930986645.1). GTDB lineage: Bacteria > Bacillota > Clostridia > Lachnospirales > Lachnospiraceae > Mediterraneibacter. Next base: position 7,332 of record CAKNJS010000059.1, on the reverse strand, counting down.
CGGCATCGAATTCAACTGGCCGCAGCACCACAGGCCGACTACGTTCATGCCGGTGGACCATCTGATCCGGGAGAATGAGGACGGCAGCAGGACCCTTCTCGTCAACGATGTGGATCAGATGTACGGGACAAAGGGGATCGCCGCATTTACTCTCTATCCTGACAAAGCATACATTGAGATCAGAGGCCAGCTCTACAACAGGACGTCGCTGCCCCAGACGTTTCTCTGGTGGGCGAATCCGGCCGTCCCTGTAAACGACCATACACAGTCGATCTTTCCGCCGGACGTCCATTTTGTCATGGACCACGGGAAAAGGGATGTGTCCAGATTCCCGATCGCAAAGGGCGTTTATTACAAGCATGACTACAGCGAGGGCGTAGACATCTCACGTTATAAGAACATACCTGTGCCGACCTCTTATATGGCGGAAAAGTCAGACTATGACTTCGTCGGAGGCTATGACTACGGAAAAGAGGCGGGCATCCTGCATGTGGCGGACCATCATGTCTCGCCGGGGAAAAAGCAGTGGACATGGGGATGCGGCGACTTCGGCAAAGCCTGGGACCGGAACCTGACGGATGAGGACGGCCCGTACATTGAGCTGATGACCGGTGTATATACGGATAATCAGCCGGATTTCACCTGGCTGAAGCCGTTTGAGGAAAAAGTGTTCAGGCAGTATTTCATGCCGTATAAAAAGGTCGGACCGGTGAAGAACGCCACGATCCACGCTGTCTTGAATATGGAGGTCTCGGAGAATGAGATCGCTCTGACAGTCTACGGCACAGAGAGATATGAGAATGCAGAGATCGTCTTAAGCTGCAGGGGAGATGAGATCTATCGGGAGAACACGGTCCTCTCGCCGGTGGATATCTATGAAAAGACAGTCCCCTTCCGGGCGGAGAAGCCGTCAGATATCCGCGCCGCTGTCTATGCGGACGGAAAACTCCTTGTAGAATACCAGCCCAAAGAGGAGGGGATCCCGGAGACCGCAAAGCCGGCGGAGGCGGCAAAGGATCCGGAGGAGATCATGACCAATGAGGAGCTCTTCCTGACAGGACAGCATATCGAACAGTACCGCCACGCGACGTACCTCCCCGACCCGTATTATCTGGAAGGTCTGAAGCGGGATAAGGGAGATATCCGCATCAACAATGCCTACGGCCTCCTGCTGCTTAGGAGTGGGTGCTTTGGCGAGGCGGAAGGGTATTTCCGTCAGGCGCTGAAGCGGCTCACCTGGAAGAATCCGAATCCGTACGACAGCGAGGCGTATTACAACCTCGGGCTTGCACTGTTCTATCAGGACAGAAAGGAGGAAGCGTTTGATGCATTCTACAAGGCGACATGGAGCAACGAGCAGCAGGAGATGTCCTTCTATTATCTTGCGGCCATCGAGTCAGAGAAAGGCCATTATGAAGAGGCTCTCGAATTTGCAGAGAAAGGGCTTGTGAAAAATGCCCACAACATCAAGGCGCGCGGCCTGAAAGCGGTGATCCTGAGGAAGCTCGGCAGAACAGAGGAGGCGCGCAGGCAGATCGAGGAGAATCTGGAAGTGGATCCTTTTGACTATCTCTCAAGATTCGAGCTCGCACAGGTCAGTCCAAAGCGCGATGCGGTCCTTCGTGAGATGAATGCCCTGATGCGCGGTTTCCGGGAAAGTTATCTCCAGACCGCGCGGGATTATGCGGAATCCGGCTGCCTGAAAGAGGCACTGGCAGTCCTTGGAGAATGCTCAGACGATTATCCGATGCTTACATATTACAGAGCATACTATCTGAACCGGCAGGGAGAGACGGAGGCGGCAGAAGAAGCGTGCAGAAAAGCGGACAGCTGCCCGCCGCTGTACTGCTTCCCGAACAAGCTGGAGGATATCGCCGTGCTGGAAGGCGCCATGGAGCTGTATCCGGAAGGGGCGATGGCGTACTATTATCTCGGCGATCTGTACTACGATAAGCTGCAGTATGAGCGCGCAGTCCGCCTGTGGGAGGATGCTGCCGAGAGAAGACCGGAGTTCCCCACCGTGCACAGGAACCTTGCCCTGGCATACTACAATAAGCAGGGCGAGCCGGAAAAGGCGCGCGCAGAGATGGAGAAGGCGTTTGCCCTGGATGAAACAGACGCGAGAGTGTTCCTTGAGCTGGACCAGCTCTATAAGAAACTGGGAGTGGATTTCGAGACGCGGCTGAAAAATTATGAAGAGCATATCGGACTCACCCGTATGCGGGACGACGTTATGATCGAATATGTGACGCTCTGCAATCTTCTCGGCATGCATGAAAAGGCTTATGAGACGATCATGTCCCACACCTTCGGACCTTGGGAGGGCGCGGAAGGGAAGATCGCGGCCCAGTATAAGACTGCACTCCTTGAGATGGCGAAGAAGATGATGGAGGAGGAGAAGTATGCAGAAGCGGAAGAACTGCTGGAACGCTGCCTGTCCTATCCGGAGAACCTGGGAGAGGGGAGGCTGGAGGGAACGAAGGATAATAATATCTACTATTATCTGGGCGTTGTGAAAAAGCACCTCGGCAAAACAAAAGAATCCCTTGACTGCTTCCATCTGGCGGAGCTCGGGGAAAATGAGCCGGCCGGAGTGATGTATTATTATGACCAGCCGGCGGATATGATTCTCTACAAAGGGCTTGCGAAGCAGGAGCTGGGAAAGAGCCGGGAGGCTCATGCATGCTTCAACAAGCTGATGGATTACGGCGAGCAGCATCTGGGGGATGAGATGCGGGTCGATTATTTTGCGGTCTCGCTGCCGGATTTCCTGATCTTCGACGATAATCTGAACAGAAAGAACAAGGCCCACTGCTATTATCTGATGGGGCTGTCCTATCTGGGGAGAGGAGAGAACGAGAAGGCTGCGGCGAAGTTTGAAAAAGCGCTGGAATATGATTACAATCATCAGAACTGCCGAACTTATCTGAAAATGGTGCGGCGGTAAATGGCAATGCTCTTTTGATTTCTCTTATTTCATCAAGGCATTCTGCCGGACTGCCTGAACTATACGACAGCATTTGTAGCTCAAATACAGCTCTGAATGCTGTCTTTTGTCACATGGCTGAAAATGTTAGTGTATAATTATTATTGGCAAAGATAGGAATTATTCCTAAATCAAAAAGGGAAGCAGAGAAAATCTCCACTTCCCAATCATACAGCTTTTTATGATGTTAGTTGCGAAACAAAACACGTAAAGGAGACTGTATGATGAAATTTATTGTAGAAGAAAACCTAGTATCTTTCAAGATTTTGGAGCGGAAAGTTTTCGCTTATGTTTGTGAATTAGGAAGGATGATTACCCAAGTTATTTTGGAAAACTATTAATGATGAGTTAACGAAAGGGCGAAATGTAAAGGCCTACAGAAACAAAGGAAAAGGGAAATCTCGATCAAAACCGTATATGGGGATTGCGGTAGAGAATTACTTCATTGTCTATGGATATGTGAGTAATGATCGGACAGACTACAATACGCTGATCCCTGTCCTAAAAAACATCAGAGCGCATTTGTGGATATCCTGGAGGCGGTTACCGCAGACAGTGGTTATTGCAGTGAAAAGAATTTGCTGTATCTGAAAAAGAATGAGATTCGGAGCTATATCAAACTTCAGGATTATGAAAAACGGAAGATTCGGGAATACAAAGAAGACATCGGGAAGTATTACAACATGACATGCGCCATTTTTGAGGATGAGTATTATTACATCTGCCACGATGGGAGGAAACTGCTGCATATCCGGACAGAAAGCAAAGAGCAGGATGGCTATACCCAGACGGTGGAGGTATACGGTTGCGCGGACTGCGGCGTCTGTGAACATAAATCTAGATGCCTTTATAAATACAATGCTGAAAAAAATCCGGACCAGAATAAAGTGATGAAGATCAATGAACGGTAGGAAGAATTGAGGGAAGAGTCCAATGCGAATGTCCAGGGTGAAGAAGGGATCTTGAAACGGCAGACATGGTCGATCCAAACGGAGGGATATTTTGGAGATATCAAGGAGAACGAAAACTTCCGACGTTTTAACTATAGGTCAAAGGAAAAAGTATATAAAGAGTTCATGCTGTATGCGATTGGCAGAAATATCATGAATACTATCGTTTTTACATCGTGAAATCAAGAAATACGTGGGGAAAAGGAGTGGAAAACAGCGTTGATGAAGGAGCACTCCCCAAAATCCGGACAAGAGGTTTTTGCGCTCTGAAATAGGAGGAATAAAAAGGAAGAGGTAGTCCCGTTCTGTGGGATTGCCTCTTCCTTGCGCCTCAGGGGTTAAAAAATGGTATTAACCAACCGCCCCTTTTGATAGAAATTTAAAGTTAAGGAGTTTTTTGGAAACTAATGATAAGAATATAATTTTTCATCTAATAACGTTGTTTGATTATTTGGAATAGATGGGTCAGGTATATTCTTTAAAAAAACAGTTGTAATATCTGTTTCTTTTATCTCATAAGCTTCGGGACTAAAACATTTTCCTGGAGAATCTGCTTGTTGTTGGTTGGGATACATTGTCCACATTTTGATAGCATTTAACTCTTGGTCATATATTAGAATTTTAGCACACAATTTTCCATCTAATATAGTCGCAATCCGTAAAATACCACTTTTCTTGTCCTTTGCCCTTTTTAAAAAAGAGTCTATTTCATTATTTGGTGAATCCATAACTTGCGATACATCGATATAACCATTTTCTTTTAAATCATCTATTGAAGTGTTTGCATCTAATTTTAATAGTTCATTCCAAACTTCTTTTTCTGTATATCTATCTTTCGCTATAATAATTATGGCCATTATACATATACAAAAGCTGATTATCCAGAGTTTTAAATTGTATTTTTTCATGCCTTCACCAAGTAAGGATCTTGGGCGTAAAGTGTAGCATCAGACACATAAGATGTTCCAATATAATTGTTATATTGATATCGATCAATTTTTTTATACTGCACTTTAAACGTCTTATCTATTTTAGCAATAAAATAATCTGTTCTATTGGGTGCAGGTAAAATGGCACCGTCAACACTTGGACCGGCTCCTATTGCTCCTACACTTACAGTTACCCCTACAATCCCCCATGAAACCGACAAATCCACAGATGTAGTTGGACCACCTGATGTATTTACGTATAAACTGCCACCACTAGAAAATTTTGTTCCTCCTGGAGGTTGTCCACTTGGAGTCACTGTTACAGTAACATATTCCGTTTTCAAAACGGTAACCTCTTCTCTTTCACCGTATTTTAACGTAGGCTCAGTTTCTTCAGCATTAACTGTTATCGAAAAAGAAAAGCATATGGCAACGACCATCAATAATGAAACTATTTTTTTAAATTTTTTCATATTATCCCTCCCTTCTCTAGCATACTTCAATGTAATAGTTGTTTGCCCCTCCCCCTCTCTGTTTAATGATTTTGGACAATTGTATCTTTGATTATATTTTAACATAAAATTTGGCTGATTACTAGTAAATTATCTGTATTTTATTACTTGACAGTAACTCTGCGGAAACTCAAGAAAAAAAGTGGTTGACAAACACAAAATGCTGTGTTATGCTTTATCAGCAACTGCCGAAGACAGTAGGTGCTGTGAAGCGTAAGGACAAAACGCCTACCGAGGAAAGTTAGATTTTATACGAAAGTATGGATTCAAACCTCTGCGTCTTTGGATACAGAGGTTTTTTACATGTTAGACTTTGGCAGTACACGCAGAATAAAATAAGGAGGTGTACCCGAAAGTGGCAAAAGTTGAATTGAAACAGCCGATCGTTCAGGCAATCGCATCAGAGATCGAAGGCGCTCAGTCAGTCGTTCTTGTTGACTACCGCGGACTTACAGTTGCTCAGGATACAGAGCTTCGTAAACAGCTCAGAGAAGCAGGTGTGACATACAAGGTTTATAAGAACACGATGATGAAGAGAGCTTTCGAGGGAACAGAGTTCGAAGGTCTTGAGGGATGCCTGGAGGGACCGAGCGCTATCGCAATCTCAAAGGATGACGCTACGGCACCGGCAAGAATCATCTGCAATTTCGCAAAGGACGCTCCGGCTCTTGAGCTTAAGGGCGGCGTAGTTGAAGGAACAGTTTATGACATCGCAGGACTGACAGAACTTTCCAAGATTCCTTCAAGAGAAGTTCTTCTTTCCAGACTGCTTGGAAGCATGCAGTCACCGATCGCAAACTTTGCTCGTGTTATTAAGCAGATCGCTGAGAAAGACGGCGAGGCGGCACCGGCAGAGGCAGCGGAGGCTCCGGCTGAGGCAGCAGAGGCGGCTGAGGCACCGGCAGCAGAATAATCCGGACAGCACTCGGAAGAGCGCATAGGGACAAGGATTCAGAGATCCCGTCAGGGATGACAACGATTATAAGAAAAAGAAAAAATGGAGGATATTAAAAATGGCTAAATTGACAACAGCTGAAATGATCGAAGCGATCAAAGAGTTATCAGTATTAGAGTTAAACGAGCTTGTAAAAGCTTGTGAAGAAGAGTTCGGCGTATCTGCAGCAGCAGGCGTTGTAGTTGCAGCAGCAGGCGGAGACGGAGCTGCAGCAGCAGAAGAGAAGGATGAGTTCGATGTAGAGCTCGTTTCTGCGGGAGCTTCTAAGGTTAAAGTTATCAAGGCTGTACGTGAGATCACAGGTCTTGGACTGAAAGAAGCAAAAGAGCTTGTTGACAACGCTCCGAAGGTAGTGAAAGAGGCTGTTTCCAAGGCAGAGGCTGAGGAGATCAAGGCTAAACTGGAAGAGCAGGGAGCAGAAGTCAACCTGAAATAATCGCCTTTGATGTGATGAGAGGACCGCAGAAGATAAAAATGCTTCTGCGGTTTTTTGCTTTCGGCACCGTTGAAGAGTGATTTGTATGCAGATTATGGCGACATATCACATATAAAGAAAAAAGTCAAGAGAAAAATGCTAAAATTCGAGGATTATTGTTGACAACAAAAAGAGCTTTGTGTTATAGTAAAAAATGCGCTATTATGGAAAGGTGTGCCATATTAGCGGCAGATATACTGTCGCAGGGCTCTTTTCATATATACATTAAATGAATGAGGAGTGAAACGTCAATGGAGAAAAACAGAATTCGTCCCATCAAAACCGGAAAAAGCTTCCGCATGAGCTATTCCAGGCAAAAAGAAGTATTGGAGATGCCTAACCTCATTGAAGTTCAGAAGGATTCCTATCAGTGGTTCCTCGATGAAGGACTCAAAGAGGTCTTCGACGATATTTCCCCGATCGCTGATTACAGCGGACATCTGAGTCTGGAATTTGTCGATTTTACGCTCTGTGAAGACGACGTGAAGTACACGATCGACGAGTGCAAAGAGCGTGATGCGACTT
>CAKNJS010000058.1 GCA_930986645.1 uncultured Lachnoclostridium sp. | reverse complement strand
AACTGACAGAAACCGGTACATAATTTCCAATAGCCGCATCATATAAAGGGTAACTCAATAAAGCCTATATCGACTGAAATAATGGGATCATAGTCGATGAAGTCGCTTCTTCTACCCGTTTGCATGAGAATTTTCGGAATGGGAAAGAAAGCAGCCTGGAGGCAGGTATTGCGTACGCACCGTTGGAGCAGCGTCGACACTTAGAGCGCGTCTTTTGCGCTCTTATGTACCGTTACGCTGCGACCGAATGAAAATGTGTGCGTTAGCAATACCTGCCTCCCGGCGGATATTTTATCAGTCCGAAAAATCGAAATTTATTCTACAAGTTCCGACAGCGGTCTTATCTGATATCCCATCTCCTCCCATTTTGTCAGTAAATCATCCATTATCTCTGCATTGGTGGATGATGTGCTGTGGAGCAGTACGATGGCTCCGGGATGGATACGTCCGAGGAGTTTGTCGAAGGCCTCTTCTTTTGCGGGCTGATCGTCCTGATACCAGTCTACATACGCAAGGCTCCAGAAGAAAGTTTTATATCCCAGTTCTTTAGCCATCTGAAGATTTGCTTCATTATATTTCCCCTGAGGAGGACGATAGTATCTGGTCATTTCCTGACCGGTTACATCGAGAAAAGCGTCCTCTACAGCTGTTATTTCCTTTTTGAAAGAATCCATGTCTGCAATCTGCGACATATCAGGGTGATGCCATGTATGATTTCCGACAGTGTGTCCCTCTTCAACCATTCTTCTGATAAGATCGGGGTCGGATTCGATGTATGTGCCTACGACGAAAAATGTGGCCGATACATTATGCTTTTTCAGTGCGTCCAATATAGGTGCAGTATTTCCGTTTTCATATCCTGCATCGAAAGTGAGATAGAGGACTTTGTCGTCAGTATCTTGTGCGTAATATGCATCGTATCTTGCAAGCTCTTCTATGGTGGCGTTGCCTATTGGCAGCTGTCCGTTTTCCTGAAAGCTCAGTCCCCAATTACCTTCCGCACCGGCGGAAACCTCTTTGGTGCTGACGGCTGGGTCGGAAAAATCATTATGCTGTTTTATGGTTTTTGCCTGATCTCTCCAGACGGCAGCTCCGGTTCCGGCAAGATATGCGGCTGTAAAAAGGAGAAAGAAAGAAAAAATGCGGATCAGTATTTGCTTTTTCATAATCACCACACAAATATGATTTTTATAATCATATGAAATAAGAAATGTATTTAAAACTGATATCGGCAATATAGAACAGTGTAAAATTGATCGGAAATTGAAAAAACCACAGGCAAGCAACATTGAAAATAAACGTTTTTTCTGGTATCATAGCTATAGATTAAGTCGAGGATAAATCTTAGGAGGACGTTATGGCGGAAGATTATACAGGAATGGCGATTGGTATATTTGAACTGGAGAGTGAATGTATCTGTTTTGTGGCTCTCGATGCAGCGGCAAAAGCAGCAGATGTAAGGATACAGGCGGTGGAGAGAAACCGACTGAAGTCAGGCGCCTGCGTAAAAATGCGCGGAAGTGTGTCGGATGTGAAAGCGGCTATGGAAGCTGCTTTGAAAGCGGCAGAGGGACGCAGTAAAGTTGTATCACATACCGTGATAGCGGCCCCGTCAGAAGACACAGAAACGGCGATTGCAATGACGATCGGAAAGTAACTGTGGCAGAAGAAAATGAAAAAGATGTTTGAAAAAGCGCAGGAAAGGACTGGTATACAGATATGACATATGGAGCTTATGGACTTGTAGAGGTCGTGGGAGAGGCGAATGCTATTCTTGTAACAGATCGTATGCTTAAGACTTCTGAAGTAGAATATGTAACGCAGGACACAAAATGCGGAGGCCATGCACTCGTATTTGTGGGCGGAGATGTGGCTGCTGTTACGGCGGCAGTGGAAAGTGTGAAAGAAGATCCGCCGTGCGAGGTGATTGAGTCGGCGGTGATATCGAATCCGTCACAGGAAATGAATGATATAGTCGAACTGTTTAAGAGCAGAAGAAAATAACGTTTGGCAGTCAGTATATATGTTATGACAGAGCTGTGTTCATGGGGGATTTTTACCGGGAACACAGCTCTTTTAGCTTTTTGTTTTTTTGCGCCCGTGGTAGACTTTTGTGAAAAAGGATAGTAGAATGATATCTGGAATTTTGACAATGGAATGGAGATTACCATGGAAAAAGCGATTTTATTTTTCGATATTGACGGTACGATCTTAAGCGAGAAGACAAGAAAGATACCGGAAAGTGCTGTGACAGCCCTGCAGCTGGCGAAAAAGGCGGGACATCTGCTTTTTATAAATACCGGAAGGACAATCTGCAGCATACCGGCAGAGATCCGGAGAATGCCTTTTGACGGTTTCCTGTGCGGATGCGGTACGCATCTTTTTTTCCATGACGAGGAATTGCTGGCAAAGTCACTGACGCGGGAACGGGGCAGGGCAATTATTGAAAAAGTATTTGAGTGTAATCTCGGAGGTGTCGCGGAGGGACCGGAAGATGTATATTTTCCGAGCCGTATTTCCAGATTCGACAAGCTGGAGTCCTCCCGAAGATATTTCCGGGAGAAGGGCATGGGGATTGAATGTCCTATCGAGAAGGATAATTTTATATATGACAAGCTCTTTATTTATGCTGATGCACAGAGTGACTTGAAGAGCTTTCTGGATTTTATCGATGAAGATATGGAAGCTCTGGACCGGGGCGGCAATGCGTATGAAGTAGTCCAGAAAGGTTACTCTAAGGGGACAGCGTGTGAGTTTATGCTGGACAGACTTAATATGACGAAAGATCAGGCTTATGTGTTTGGCGACAGCAGCAATGATCTGGCGATGTTTGAATTCGCTGTTCATGCCGTGGCGATGGGAGAACATGATAAGGTACTTGATCCTTATACAGAGTTTGTGACAAAAGCAGTGGAAGAGGACGGAATCGCATTTGCTCTGGAGCATTACGGATTGATATAAGAGGGGAATACGCAGATAGATTCGATGACGGCATTATAAAGCAAAAACAGGAGAGGCGGAAAAGACGATGAAGATTTTTGTGTACAGTTACAGGGAATTTGACGAAGCAGAGTATTTTCAGAAGTTTTCAGAGGAGTATGGCGTGGAACTCGGTATTTCCACAGATGATCCGACGATGGAAAATGCATATCTCGCGGAAGGGTATGAGTATGTGAGCATTATTACAACGAAGATCGACGCAGAACTGATGGAGCGGTTTCATGAGCTGGGCGTGAAGATGATCTCTACCCGCACCATCGGCTATGATCATGTGGATATTGCAGCGGCAAAGCGTCTTGGCATGCATGTGAGCAATGTATCGTATTCACCGGAATGTGTGGCGGACTATACGGTTATGCTGATGCTCATGTCAATCCGTAAGATGAAGAGGATCATGCAGAGGGAGGAAATCAATGATTTCTCTCTTCCGGGCATTCAGGGCAGAGAACTGCCGAACTTTACGGTAGGCGTTCTTGGAACAGGAAGGATCGGACGTGCAGTGATCCGTGATCTTTCAGGATTCGGCTGTAAGATCTATGCTTATGACAAATATGAAAACGATTCGGTGAAAGAGTATGCGCAGTATGCGGATCTGGATACAATTTACAGAGAGTGTGACCTTATTACGCTGCATATGCCGCTGCTCGATGATAACTTCCATCTGATCGACGGTGATGCCATAGCGAAGATGAAAGACGGCGTTGTGATCGTCAATACGGCGAGGGGCGGACTGATCGATACGAAAGCTCTGATCGAAGGAATTGAGTCAGGGAAGATCAGCGCTGCCGGCCTGGACGTGATCGAGGATGAGTTCGGTATGTATTATTATGACAGAAAGTCTGACATACTGAGCAAGAGGGACCTGTACATTTTACGGGGATTTCCGAATGTGATCGTCACACCGCATATGGCGTTTTACACGGATCAGGCGGTAAGCGATATGGTGAAGAATTCTATGCTCAGCTGTATTTACCATGCAGAGGGAAAAGAAGACCCGTGGGCGGTAGTCTGACCGTCGGTTTCATTTGAGTTTTAAGGCTCCGGAATAACGCGGTATCAGCCATGCAGAGAGATATGCATAGCTGATACGCATTCCGGAGCCTTTTATCTTTTGCCGGATATATTACTATATACTTTACATGAGCATCAATATATATTATAATTATTACGAAAATGTTAAATAAATTAAGGAGATATTACATGATAAGCGTGAAAGAGCTTACAAAGATATTCGGTACAAACCGGGCAGTGGATCGGATCTCACTTGATATTCCGGAGGGGATGATGTTTGGCCTGCTTGGGACAAACGGCGCGGGAAAGACGACGCTCCTCCGGCTTCTCTCAGGGATACTGGAGCCGGATTCAGGGGAAATCCTTGTAGATGACAAACCTTTAAGCGCTGCGGCAGAGAAGATATTTTATCTTCCGGATACGCCGTATTATTTTCCGAATGCTTCAATGGAGCAGATGACGAAGTTCTATCAGAGCCAGTATCCCAAAATGGATACAGAGGGAGTAAGCTATATGGCAGAATCTCTGAATCTGGATATGAGGCAGCCTCTGCGGACATTTTCCAAGGGGATGAAGAGACAGGCTTTTCTGATTCTCGCGCTCTGTGCAGGGACGAAATATCTGCTGTGCGACGAGGTGTTTGACGGACTGGATCCGATCGCCGCGGATGTAATGAAGAATCTCTTCCGGCAGGAGATGAAAGAGCGCAGATTTACCGTGGTCGCAGCTTCCCACAAACTGTATGAGCTGGAGGATATCTGTGGAAACATCGCGATCCTGCATAAAGGAGGGCTGGTGACTGCCGGAGATATGCGCATACAGGCAGGAGATATGTGGAAATATCAATGCGCGTTTCGGCCGGACGATGCAGACGATAACCGTACGGATGCCGGAGAGAAGATGGAGGAGATTACGGACAGGCTGATGCGGGAACTTGATATTGTACGCGTCAGTTCAGAAGGCACTTTTCTTACACTGACTGCAAGGGGAGAGAAAGAGAAAATTCTGGCAAAGCTGAATGAGGAGCATCCGTGCGTATTAAATGAAATTCCTATGAGTCTTGAAGAAATCTTTATCGCGGAAATGGAGGTGAAAGGATATGACATCCGCAAAGTGCTTCATTAACTGGATGAAAGAAGCGGGCAGAGGACACCTTGTGGCGGCGCTGGGATGGGGGATGTTTATCCTTTACGGCATCCTTGCCGTGACGAGGCTGAGCTTTGATACACAAAATACATATTTCGGGATCGGGGGCACTGTTCTGGAACTCCGGTGGATCTGCATGGGACTGGGAATCCTTACAGCGTTTATCGAGTACTTTTATCTGTTCAGGCAGAGACAGCAGGACTTTTACTACAGCCTTCCGGTCAGCCGGGAGACTGTATTCTGGAGCCGTTACGTGCACGGCCTTTTTCATATGCTTGTGCCGCTGATCCTTGTTATGGCAGTATGCGGGCTTTATCAGGCAGCCATAGATCCTCAGTTCGGGCCTTATGCCGGGAGTTATACACTGAAGAGCATTCTTGCCTATGGGGCATCGTATCTGATCTTTTATCATTTGGGAATCCTGTGCATCGTAATCTGCGGGAATATCATATCTGCCTTTGCGGTCTGTGCGGCCGGAATACTTTACTTTCCGATATTGACAGGGAATATCTGTATTACGCTTTCGGAAAATTATTTTACTTCATACTATAAGAATCCGCTTCTTGAACGGCTTTACACTGTCCTGTCACCGGAGCGGCTGACAGCAGACCTGACAGGGATGAGTGTGTTCGAAAAGCCTTTCGTGCTTTCCTTTACACCGGAACTGTCTTCTATAGCAGCTGCAGTCCTGTGGATCGGTATCCCTTTTGTACTGTCTGCATTTGCACAGAAAAGGAGAAAGACGGAGCGTACAGGATGGATTTTCGCATTTGCACCGGCGGAGCGTGTGGTACAGATATTGGTATCATTTCTGGCAGGATTGTGGATCTTCAGCTTCCTTTCTGATTTCTCAAAAGATCCGGCTGCCGGCATAGGCAGTCTGATCGGCTGTGCCTCAGGCGGCGTGTGCGCTGCTCTTGTGATACACTGTCTGCTGGAGTATGCGGTGCAGGGCACGGGAGCAAAGCTTTTGCGAAGAAAGCGGCAGCTTGCAGTATCAGCCGCGGCAGTGCTTGCCGCCGGACTGTCATTTCCTGCAGGGGCGTCCGCTTACGATTCTGTCTTCCCTGAAAATGCCGAGAGTGTCGGGGTCAGCATTGACGGGATCGGAATGGATTACTGGACATATGACGAAGCGGCGCGAAGCAGGGAAACATATGAGACAAATGCACAGTTAAGCGGGTATCGGCTAAAAGATGAGGGACGGACAGCAGTGCTCGGATGGCTTCAGGAGATTATCCGTAATGATCCGGGCGAGAATGAAGGCGCAGACAGCACCCCTTATACACATGCGAAAGTCTGTTATTATATGCCTGACGGCAGTACACGTTACCGCTCTTATCCTTTGAGCCGGGAACAGGTCGAAATGTTTGCCGGCGTTTATGAGACAGATGAGTACAGAAAGATCGCCTATCCGGCTGTGACACTTGAGGATGTGTCGGGCGACCGGCTGGCATGGGAGGACGGAGTAAAAGATACTGCCCTTCAGATTACAGGTGATCAGAAAGAAGAACTCCTTAACGCATACCGGGAGGATGTATCCGGACTTCGGATGGAACAGCTGGAAGAAGCGCTCCCGTGCGGATATGTGAGGGTCAAATCTTCTAAGAACGGCGAGATTACGGATATGTTTGTCTATCCGTTTTTTGAGCACACGTGTAATCTTCTTGGCGAATATGGTATCGACACGGAAAAGAAATTAGGGGACTATGAGGTTGAGTCTATACAGGAGATGGAAACTCTTCCTGCAGCCGGCACAGATGGATTGTCATCAGGCGGCACGCATATGAATTATTATGAACAGGCGGATGAAATTGAGACATTTAAGAAGAAACTGATACCGGATGAACTGGATATACAGCCGCTGCTTTATCCTCTGGATCATTCGTCAGACATCGACGCTTCCGTGGTCGATGATGAGACAAATTCGATCATCCATGTAAGCTGTGTGCAGCGTGAAGACATATAACGTACAACGAGACAGGATTATTTCAGGAAAAAGAGCAGGCAGCTGCTCTTTTTCTATTGGCGACAGGATTCTTCCTTTTTCTTGCTGTTACAGTGGTATACTGTGGCAAACTTATGAAAAAGGAGGAACATGATGACAAAGAAGAAAAAGATCATTCTTATCACAGTTATATTGGCTGTTATCATTGCAGCAGGGGCTTCTGCCGGTATTTATCTGTATATCAACCGGTTTGACGCAGGGGAATATGTACAGGCGGTTCTGGATACATCCTACAAAAATAAAACAGATCAGTACGTGGAGATTACCGGAATTTCCAAGGAGAAAGCGGAAAAGATATTTGAGGACAATCTGGACGCTACAATGGCGGGCTTTGAAAGTTCTGAGATGCCGGAGGAGATGCTGCCCAAGTACCGGGAACTCTTCGCAGAGATTGCCGGAAAGGTCAGCTATACGATCGGGGAGCCTGAAAAACAGGAGGATGGCACATATACAGTGCCGGTCATTATCAAACCGATCACGCTTTTTACTGATACATATGAGACGTTCCAGACACGGGCTCAGGAGTATGCACAGGAAGTGACTGACAGTGTGATGAACGGGGGCGAGATGCCGACAGATGAAGAAATGCAGAGTCAGATCTATCAGATATATTATGATGTACTCAAAGAACGCGTGGACTCCGGGATGCTGTACGGCGGAGCAAGAAATGCGGCACTGCATGTCACAAAGGAGGGCAGCAGGGAATTTACGATCGATCAGGGAGATATGGATAAGCTGGATTCCATGCTGATCGAGAGTGTGGATAACGGGGAGGAAGAGCCGGCAGAAGGACAGGAGCAGGCTGGTGAGGATGCTGGAAAATAAGTACAGAAGAGATAGCGTTGGTGAGAATTATTAATACTTAAAAAAATAAAAATGAGCAGATTTCATTTCGTGGATGAGTCTGCTCATTTATTTTTGGTAAGACGTTTCATATCTTTGATCAGAGCTGCGATATGTTCCCGCTCTTCCTGCGGAATTGTTTGCAGGTCATGCGCCAGTTCAATATATTCTAAGTTTATTTTAGGATTATCGTCAAAAAAATCTTTTGGAGAAATTTCCAGATAATCACAAATATAAAAGAATACAGTCAGAGAAGGAAGCATCTGCTGATTTTCTATCCGGTTAATGTATGATTCGCTCTGTCCGAGTGCAAGGCTCATCTCACGTGCTGATACGCCCTTTTCAAGCCTAAGCTGAGTCAGTCTTCTGCAAAAAAATGTCTCGTACATATCTGACCTCCTGTCTTTCTATTGTAATATATATACTTCGGAAAAATACGCATTATAAATATATAAAAGTGTTGACAGTACGCATTAAAAATACATATAATGAAGTGAAATATAAATTATAAATATCAATCTATGAAAGGAAGATGGAGAAAGTATGAAAGTGAAAAGAAAACTAAAAGCGCTGATTGCCATGCTGATCTGTGTGGTGACAGTACTGGGGAGTATGATGACGGCGCGGGCGGCAGGTGAAAGTGGAATAGAAGGCAATGGTACTGGTGGTATTTATATTGATATTAATGCTTATCCATATACACATTTTGCAGAAATACCTAATTGGGGGGATTGGGCATATACAACACAGGGATGTGCATGGTTTGCCACAGCCCGAGCCTGCCAAATAACAGGCATTGAATTTCCCACGATTTATTCTGGATCCAATTGGTATAATAATGCATATGCATATTATGGCTTTTCAAGAGGACAAGAGATTCGGGAAAATGCATTAGCATGTTATGAAGGACATATAGCAGTAGTTGAAAAAATCGAAGGAAATCAGGCAATTATCAGTGAAGGCGGATATCTTAATTCAGAAGCAAATGGATATACCGTTATCCGTAGACGGAATATCAGTGATATGGGATCTGCTGGAATCGGGGGAAACTTGTTGGGTTACGTTTATTTGACAAATACTCCGGTTACAGTTTCCCTCTCATGGAGCAACAGTGACTGTCAATGGGATACTACAAATGCATATATGTACATAGAAGCTGATACAAATGTCAGTGGTTCATTTACAGAGGCAGGAATCACAGTATGGGATGAATCCGGACAAGTCGTGGCAACAAAATCCGAAAATCCGGGTGTGTCAGGGAAACATCTGAATGTTTGGTACAACATAACAAATGAGACAGGTGTAGTCCTCCAGCCCGGAACCAACTATACCTATCAGTTCCATACAGTATTTAACGGTACACGTTATGAAAGCTCTGTTATGAATTTCCGTACAAACGGACAGTCTACAAATGCATGGACACAGGAGCTGAGTATTAGCGACTGGACATATGGTGAAACTGCAAATGCACCGAGTGCGTCGGCAAAATACGGTAATGTGGTATATACATACAGCACAGAAGAAGATGGTACATACACAACCGAAGTTCCGCAGGCAGCAGGAACATATTATGTGAAAGCAACGGTCGCTGCAACAGACCAGTATACAGGACTGGAAGCAGTGAAAGAATTTCATATTGAAAAAGCTGTCCCGGAATATACGGTTCCGACTAATTTAACAATGGTATATGGCGATACTCTGGGATCTATTGAATTACCGGATGGATTTGAATGGTATGATGCAACAGAACTGTCCGGACCAGTGGGAGAAAAAGATGCATATATCGCATACACTCCTGTAGATACAGATAATTATTATACAGTTGAAAATATTCCTGTGACAATTACGGTTCAGGCAAAGGATTTGTCAGGACTCAAACTTGACGGAATTGACAAAAACACGAATCTTGATAAGTATGAAATAAAAGACGGTGATACTGTTCTTGTAAAAGACACAGACTATACGATTTCATCTGTAACTGAGGGTGACAATGTAACAGTAACAGTTGAGTTTATTGGAAATTATACCGGAACAACTCAGGCAGAATATTCGCTGAAAGAAGAGATAACCAATACTGGCGATACGGCAAATTCTGATAAGAATACTGGTGATGACTCAAAGGCAGATAATAATAAGACAGATAAGAACTCTCAGAATAAAGGCGACAAAAATGTCGATAATAAATCTGAAGAAAAAACACCCCAGACCGGAGACGATTATTCTGTGCTTCTTTGGGCGGTAATGGCTGCGATAGCCGGAGGAACAGCAGTTGTTTTTTTCAAAAGAAATAGATTATTAAACGAATAATCAGAAGTATAAAAAGAGAGTGAGGAAAGAACTCCCCTGCAGGTTCAAGTTAAACCTGCGGGGGAGTCTTTTTGCTGGAGTACTGTTTTATGCTTTTAGGAAGACTTTAGGGGATCTTTGCATTTAAGACATCGACATCTTCTTTCAAATCGAGTACAAGTTTCAGTACAACAGACATATTTTCGTCGTCTGCTTTTTTGATCCTGTAATATTGTTCCAAGACGTTAATCCTCTTGTCCTGTTTGTCCAGCCGTTTTTCTACCATTTCCTGAACCCGGTCTATCTCCTCAAGGACAGAATTTTCTACTGAGCGGATCTCGTCGCGCAATTCCTGTTTCGTATCGCGGAGCTCTTGCCTGAGTCCAGTCATATCCTGCTTCATTGGCTGTAATTCTGAACTTAATTTTCTGTCTAATAATTCAGATATAGACAACAGCATTTGGTTGTTGTCTTCTGTCATACTGTCAACTCCTTTCTCCCCTTGATCCTCGCCGGTGGAATTACTTTAGCATTTAGCCGGGAGAATGTATATTGACATTTCATAAAAAACAGGTTTTCGGGAAGTTTATTTTCACCCGTATCATTCCGTCTTCATATTCAGCTGAAATTTTCCCGCCCATCTGTTCGGTCAGCACCTTTGCGATAGAGAGCCCGAGTCCAGTCGACTCTGCTGAGGCAGTCTCCACGGTGTAGAAGCGATCGAAGAGACGGCCTGCCTTGATTTCGTCAAGCTGAGATGCATGATTGGCGAATATAATTTCGCCATCTTCACTCAGTGTAATGACAAGATTTCCGTCGCTGTATTTGACCGCATTATTGATAATATTTTCGAAGACACGGGAGAGGGCACTGCGGTTAAGCATCCGGTTTATTTTCTGCTCCGGCATGGTTATTTCAGGCGTGATATGCTTCTGTTTCAGAGAGGCATAAAGGGCCGAGATGCTGTCCTCCAGACAACGGTTGAGGATTACCGGCTCATCAGGGGTTCCGCCTGATACAGTAGTAAATACCGAATAGCGGAACAGTTCTTCCGTGAGCTGGCGCATATTTTCTGTGCGTCCCCGGATAATCTTCAGATAACGGCTGACTGCTTCGGACGTTTCTTCCCGGTCGAGAAGATCCAGATAACCGCAGATGGCAGTTAGAGGTGTGCGCAGATCATGGGAAATATTGGTGACTGCAATTTTCAGATCCTTATCACCCTGCTGACAGCGGCGACGGTCATCCTGAAGCAGCAGAAGTTCCCTGTTGATGCTGTCGGCCAGTTTTCTCA
>CAKNJS010000057.1 GCA_930986645.1 uncultured Lachnoclostridium sp. | reverse complement strand
AATATTCACTAAAATTAAAGAAGTATAAACAATTCTAAAATAAGTGATAAAGTCACTGACAAAACCGGATTCTTCTGTTAAAATGCAAAGGTAGCGTGGAACAGACATTTTGATTTTTGAGATTCATTCACAGGAGGAACGGATTATGTCTTTAGAATATTATTATAGATTAGTAAACAGTGGTATCGGTAAGAAAGTAAAAGAAGTCTTAAACGGGCTGATTCCCGGACTGATCCCGGAGCCGGTGCCGGTAAGAGTACCGGTGAGACAGCCGGAGAGAAGACCCGGGGACTTCCGGAACGGCAGGTAATGAATAAGAACAAGTGAATATGAATAAACAATAAAAAAACAGTGCCGCATCAGGTGAGAATACAGCCTGATGCGGCCTTTATCTTGTACTGTTTTTGAATTCGTGTTAGAGTAACAGATGTACAGAACGTTTGTTTACGGGGAGGATGAAGATGAAAGACAGGAAAAAGATAAGGGCGATATTGTGTTCTCTGCTGCTTGCTTTTTCGCTTGCAGCTTGCGGCAGTCCGGGCGCAGGCACTGCGGATAGCGGCAATACCGTCGATGGTCAGCAGAACGGCAGTTCCTCAGTACAGACCGCCGATACAGTTGAGGATGTGCCGGAGTACAGTGGAGAGCCCTATGTGGAGATCAATGACAATCAGCCGGAGTTTGAGGAGTACGAACTGACTACAGTTCCCTTTGAAAACTACAGTGAATTGGACGAACTTGGCCGATGCGGGGAAGCGGAGGCATGTGTGGGAGAAGAGACTATGCCAACCGAAGACCGGGAGAGTATCAGCAGTGTGGAGCCCACCGGCTGGGAAAATGAGAAGTACGACATTGTGGACGGTGGATATGTGTATAACCGCTGTCATCTGATCGGATTCCAGCTCACCGGGGAGAATGCCAATGAGGAAAATCTCATTACCGGAACCCGCTATATGAACACGGAAGGGATGCTCCCTTTTGAAAATATGGTAGCCGATTATATCCATGAGACGGACAATCATGTGCTGTACCGGGTGACGCCTATTTTCGAGGGAGAGGATTTGGTGGCTTCCGGTGTACAGATGGAGGCAGAGTCTGTAGAAGATGACGGGGCCGGAATCTGTTTCAATGTATATGTATATAATGTACAGCCGCAGATAACGATCAATTATGCAACTGGTGAAAACTGGGAGAGCTCAGGGTCAGATAATGAAGTGCCGGATGCTGCCGGGACAGGATCCGGGAACGGACAGTCAGCTCAGGACAGTGGATCAGTATCTCGGGAAAATAAAACCCAGTCTGAGGAACAGACTTATATAATAAATGAAAATACAGAGAAGTTCCACGATCCGGACTGCTCCAGCGTGGAGGATATCAAAGAGAAAAATAAAAGAGAATTCACGGGCACGCGGGACGAACTGATTGAGGAAGGGTACGAACCGTGCGGAATCTGTAAGCCGTGACAATGTGAAAAGTCTGCAAATAGCAAAAACTTAAGAAAAAAATTGGATCAGAGGAAAGAGTAAATCATGCTCTTTCCTTTTTTTTCGCGATAAGCCCGGCAAGCGTCTGCCGGGGGTATGATCGGACATTTGACGGTTCCGCTTATCCGATCGATGGGTGTGTGCTTTTGGGAAGTTTCGGTGATTAGTGATACCGTACAAAACGGCATGTACAGTTTTATGCATATTTTATGAAAATAATTTGAATACATCCAGAATGGTTTACATATTCAACAACTTGTGATATATATAAATCAACTTGTACAACAAGTGATAATAAATGGTACAACAAAACCGAAAAGGAGGAGAAAAATGAAGAAACAAATGAAGCGGATCGCGTCTGTTTTCATGGCGGTCTGTCTGACGGCGTCCATGGCAGGCTGTGCCCCGGGCAGCGGCGAAGAAGAGGGAAAGCCCGGGGCGCCTCACATCGGGATCATCTTTACGCAGGCAGGGCTTGGCGGAAATTCTTTCAATGACCTTGCGCTTGAAGGCATGCAGCGGGCCGCGGAGGATTTCGGCATTACATATGATCAGGTAGAGCCAAAATCCGTGGCCGACGAGGAGATCATTCAGGACGAGATGGCGTCTTCGGAAGAGTATGACTTGATCATCTGCGTGGGTGACGAACAGGTGGATGCGCTGGAAAATGTTGCATCTGTCTATACAGACCAGAAATTTGCACTTCTCGACGCGACTTCCGATCTTCCAAATGTAGCGTCCTACTCCTGTAAAGCTCAGGAAGGGAGCTTCATGGCAGGCGCTCTGGCAGTACTTGCGAAGCAGGAGAAGATTGACAGCAAACTCTCAGACGGCAATACCATCGGTTTCGTCGGCGGTGTAGACAATCCGCTGATCAATGAATTCGCAGCAGGATACAAGGCGGGAGCCGAATACGTGGATCCGGATATCAATGTACTGATTGATTATGCCGGAAGCTTCAATGATCCGACCACAGCCAAGACCATCGCCAATACCTTTAATGAGAAGGGCGCAGACGTGATTTTTCATGCAGCAGGCGCATCAGGAATGGGTGTGTTCCAAGCAGCAGAGGAGAAGAGATTTGTCGCCATCGGCGTGAATTTAAACCAGAACAATATCGCGCCGGATTATATTATGGCAAGCATGCTCAAGAAGCTGGATACCTGCGCGTATGAGGCAATCGAGAGTGTGGTGGACGATACTTATACGGGAGAGAATCAGCTTCTCGGCTTAAGCGACGGCGGTGTGGACTGCACGGTGGAAGGGAGCAATATCAAGGTGCCGGACGACATTCTCTCCCGTCTGGACGAGATCCGCGAAGGAATCATTTCGGGGGAGATCGAAGTACCGAACGAACTGGACTGATACAAAGGAAGAGAGGTGACAGATATGGAAGCAATTAAAATGACAGGAATCGTTAAATGTTTCGGACGTGTCCGGGCAAACGACGGAATTGATTTTACTGTCAATGAACAGGAGATCCATTGTCTGCTTGGGGAGAACGGAACGGGAAAAAGCACGCTTATGAATATACTTTTCGGGTTGTACCATCAGGATGAAGGCGAGATATTTATTCACGGAAAGAAAGCGGCGATCTCCAATCCGAATGATGCATATGAGCTTGGAATCGGTATGGTGCATCAGCATTTTATGCTTGTGAATCAGCTTACGGTTCTGGAGAATATTATCATGGGAAAAGAGCCGGGCGGACTGTTTCTTAACAAGAAAAAATGTGAAGAACAGGTATCCGGACTTGTAGAGAAGTTCGGTTTTAAAATCAATCTGCAGGAAAAAGTTGAAAATCTATCCGTAGGAATGCGCCAGAGAGTAGAGATCTTAAAAACATTGTACCGCGGGGCGGATATCGTAATACTGGACGAGCCGACTGCAGTACTTACCCCTCAGGAGGTGGACGAGCTGTTCAAGATATTGAGACAGCTTAAAAAAGACGGAAAGACGATCGTGTTTATTACACATAAGCTAAATGAAACCATGGCGCTCTCGGACAGGATCACTGTGCTGAGAAAAGGAAAGGTTGTCTGCCGGTGCAATACATCAGAGACAGACGAGAAAGAGCTTGCCGCAAAGATGGTTGGCAGGTCGGTGGAGACGGTCATAACAAAGAAAGGGCAGATCCGGGGCGGTGTAGTCATGGAACTGAAAAACGTCCGTCTGTTAAAGAAAGCACAGGAGACAGTAAGCCTGACAGTTCATGCCGGTGAGATACTGGGAATCGCGGGTGTAGATGGAAACGGGCAGCAGGAGCTGGAAGCTCTGATCATCGGAAATAAAAAGATGAAAGAGGGCTCACTGCTCATCAACGGGACAGAAGCCCGGAAAATGTCAGTAAAAGAGAGAAAGAAACTGGGAATCGGCTATATTCCGTCGGATCGTCATAAGAACGCCATGATAGCGGACTTTTCCATCGCAGAGAATTTCCTCCTTGGATATCAGGACAAACCGCAGTATAACAGTCACGGTTTTATCAATTATGCAAATCTGCGGAAAGACGCGCAGGAACAAGCGGACCGGTTCGAGACAAAGCTGGCGGGGCTGGATCAGCCCATCGGACAGCTCTCGGGCGGAAACCAGCAGAAGATCATCCTCGGGAGAGAGACAAGCCATGATCCGTCATTTATGCTTGTGGCACAGCCGGTGAGAGGTCTGGATATCGGAGCTATCGAGAAGGTGCATCGGACCCTGCTGGAGCTCAAAGAACAGGGAAAAGCCATCCTGCTCATATCTGCGGAACTCTCGGATATCATGAACTTAAGCGACCGGATCGCGGTGCTCTACGAGGGAAGGGTGAGCGCCCTGTTTGAGAACGGAGAATATACAAAAGAAGAAATCGGACTGTTTATGACAGGAAAAAGTGCGGGAGGTAAGAACTCATGAAGAAATGGGAACAGATGAGTGAACTGAAAAAATCTCTGGCAGCCATAGGGATCGCCATTCTGGTCGGCGCTCTGTTTATCCTGCTGTCAGGAGAGTCCCCGATCGAAGCGTACGGAGCCCTGTTAAAGGGAGCGCTGGGGAGTCCGAAATCCATAGCAAATACCATCAGTAAAAGTATTCCGCTGGCATTTACCGGACTGGCAGTAGCACTTGGCTCCCGCTGCGGTATGCTCAATATCGGAGCGGAAGGGCAGCTCCACGCAGGCGCTATGGCCGCAGTGCTGACTGCTTTAAGCCTGTCCGCTTTCCCGGAGCCCATCGTGCTGATCGTAAGTATCATTGCAGGCATCCTTGCAGGCATGATCGTCGGAGGCATCCCGGGTTTTTTTAAGGCAAGACTTAATACGAATGAAGTGATCGTGGCGATCATGCTGAACTATATCTGCACGTTGTTTACCTCATGGCTGGTAAACGGACCGGTCAAGTCGGACGGCTCCACTGCACAGACAGAAGTGCTCCCGGAGGGTGTATGGCTGGGGAGACTGATCCCCCAGACACAGCTTACGACAGCACTTTTCATCCTGATCGCTGCTGCGGTTCTTATGTACATATTTTTATGGAAAACTTCTGTGGGATACCAGCTCCGTGCAGTAGGCGCGAACCCGTCGGCCGCAGGAACGGCAGGCATCCGGGTGAAGACTTATATGATCATGGCAATGGTTTTAAGCGGCGGTCTGGCAGCCCTTGCGGGAATCACAGAAGTGTTCGGCAAGTACCACAGATTTATAGAGGGCTTCTCCCCGTCGTTCGGATTTACGGGGATCGCGGTGGCAATACTTGGCCGCAATCATCCGGCAGGCGTACTGCTCACAGCACTTCTGTTCGGTATTATGGACATGGGCGCACTGCGTATGAGCCGGGTGACTGATGTATCTACGAATATGGTAACAGTGGTTCAGAGTCTGGTCATCCTTCTGGTGGCGGCTCCGGAACTGATCAAATGGAATAAGAAGAGAAAGAGAGGGTGATCTTCATGGCAGATATTAATAATTTCCTTGCACTTATGCTGCAGTTGTCGGTACCTATTGTTCTTGGCGCACTCTGTGGAACGATCGCTGAGCGCGGCGGTATCATCCTGCTGGGTGTGGAGGGACTTATGCTGATCGGCGCGTTTGCCGGCGTGGCGGGTTCTTTCTTCACAGGTTCTGCATTTGCCGGCGCAGTGATCTCTGTCCTTGCCGGAGCTTTCGCCGGCTGGCTCTACGCACTGTTCTGTCTGAAATGGAAAGCACAGCAGTCTGTAGTCGGAGTCGGGATCAACCTCTTTGCCAGCGGGATTACGGCGGTCATGCTGAAAGCTATCTGGCATACAGAAGGAATGTCCGATTCTGTGGAGGCATTTTCAAGTTTTACTGTACCCGGTCTGTCGAAGATCCCGGTGATCGGAGCCTTGTTCTATGAGCAGTCGCCGTACCTGTATCTGATGATCCTGATCACAGCAGCTGCATGGATCTTGTTCTACCGTACAAAATACGGTCTCCGTTACCGCGCCATCGGCGATCAGCCTTACGCCGTGCAGACCTGCGGCGTGCCGGTCAACCGTTACCGTTACATCGCCATGATGGCATCAGGAGCGATCGCAGGGCTTGCAGGCTCTTACCTGTCGCTTGCACAGAACAACCTCTTCGTCACGGATATGGTAGCCGGACGTGGTTTCATGGGCCTTGCGGCAAATATCTTCGGCGGCTGGAATCCGATCGGCTCTCTGGGAGCGGGCATGGTGTTCGCTGTGGCACAGGCGACAAGGTTCTATCTGACGGATTTCGAGATCCCGTCACAGATTGTACAGATGCTCCCGTACGTGGTCACACTGCTGATCCTGCTGTTCGTCGGAAAGCGGGTAAAAGGGCCGGAAGCACTTGGCAAACTGGTAGATTAGCCTTATACTAAACATAAGGTTGATGTACAAGTGGAGGTTACTTGTACATCTGATGGCAGCTGCAGTTTATACCGGATTCGATGAAACTGTGCGTGAACTGCTGCAGCCTGTGATTAGTGGAAGGAGAAGATGCCTGCATGGACAATATTATCAAAGAGAAAAACGTAAAAATACCTCTATATGTATCCGTTTACGAGACAATCACCCAGTGGCTCAAGGACGGAAAATATAAACCCGGGGACAAACTCCCGGGAGAAAATATTCTGGCAGAGCAGTTCAAGGTGAGCCGGGGGACGCTGCGTCAGGCTATGCTTCTGCTTCAGGAGGACGGGCTGATCAACAACCATCAGGGAAAAGGTAATATTGTCCTTTCAAATCATGACGTAAAAGCCGGCGGGCTGGAGAAGATCGGCAATCCGATCATCGATTTCTGTCTCCAGCCTGTCGATGAAAAAGTGCTGACGATCGGCTTTCAGCCGGCGACGCACAAACATCAGGAAGTATTAAAACTCAGACCTTCCAGCATTGTGGCGGTTATCGACATCACCTATTACAGCCAGAAGATGCCGGTGGGATTTGCGATGGTCTATATGCCGTATTCTATTCTGGAGAAAAGTAATGTGGATCTGGAGAATACGGACAGTGTATATGAATATTATATGAAACTCCTCACATCATCAGGAATCTACAGCGACACAAAGCTGCGTATGAGAAAGGCGAGGGAAAGGCTTGCAAACATTCTGGAGATACCGGAGGAAGAAGCAATCCTGATTCTGGAGGAGGAACTTTACACCCAGTATGATACACCCGTATTGTCACAGAAAATATATATGACGGCAGATCTCTATGAATTAAGTCTGAGGAGGAAAAATAAATGAGAAAGGTGCGGATAACTGTACCTGGATTGGAGTATACAGAATATGAAGACATTTCACAACGAGGCGGAGCCCGGCCAGATCGCAAAGACTGTCCTTATGCCGGGCGATCCGCTCCGGGCAAAATATATTGCGGAGAATTATCTTGAGAATGTGATCTGCTACAACCGTGTCAGAGGTATGAACGGTTACACGGGATATTACAAAGGAACGGCCGTGTCTGTACAGGGCAGCGGCATGGGAATCCCGTCTATGGGAATTTACTGTTACGAACTGTATCACGAGTATGATGTGGACAATATCATCCGCATCGGAACGGCAGGGGCCGTAAGCGAGAATGTACAGGTCGGAGATCTTGTGTTCGCTATGGGGTGCTGTTCCAATTCCAATTTCGCGGCACAGTACCATCTCCCCGGTACATTTGCCCCGATCGCGGATTTCGGGCTGCTTGAGAGCGCCGTGGAAAAAGCCAGAATAGATCAGGTCAGATTCCACGTGGGAAATATATTCAGTTCGGATGTATTTTATGAGGATCAGAAAGGCGAGAAAGGCGTCTGGGCGAAAATGGGCGTGCTTGTTCAGGAGATGGAGACATATTCCCTGTACTGTACCGCGGCGCGGGCAGGCAAAAGGGCGCTGAGCATGCTGACTGCGGGCAGCAGTCTGCACAGCGGCAGGGCTCTGACGAACGAGGAAAGGGAACAGAGCCTGGATATGATGATACGCTGTGCGCTGAAACTGGCGGCAGATTCAATGGAGAAAAATGTATGAAGGTACTCTTGGATGTAGATACCGGAGTAGATGACGCGGCGGCTCTGCTCTATATGCTTTTTAAGCCGCAGTATGATATTGTCGGGATCGGTACAGTGTGCGGAAATGTGGAGGCGCGGCTTGCAGCGGAGAACACGCTGAAAGTGCTGGATCTGGCAGACGCCCCTGACATACCGGTTGCGGCAGGCGCGGAGAAGCCTGTATGCGGTACATGGGCCGGAAGGGTGCGGGAGATCCACGGAGATAACGGGCTGGGAAACACAGAGCTTCCCCCAACCGGGCGCAGTCCGGCAGAAGAAGAAATCGAAGATTTCTATATGAGGCTGGCGGATAAATATTCGGGAGAACTGACACTGGTCACCTTAGGGCCGCTCACAAATGCGGCGCGGACTCTGAAAAAATATCCCGAATTTGCCCGGAAGATCAGACGCATGGTCATGATGGGCGGCACGGTCGCCATGCGGGGGAATGTGTCACCCATGGGCGAGGCAAATGTGACCGGAGACCCGGAGGCCTGCGATCAGGTATTCCTGTCGGGAATGGACATTACGGCAGTGGGACTGGACGTTACGATGAAGGTCCGCCTGAAGCGGGAACATATGGAGTGGCTGAACCGGCACAGGAGCGCCCGGGCAGCAAAAGCAGTAAACTTCTTAAACCGGGCGCTGGAATATTACTGGTACGGCAATCAGATGCAGAATTACTGTATAGACGACTGCCCGCTTCACGATCCTCTGGCTGCGATGTACGCCGGGACGACGGGAATCCTGCGCACGGAGACAAGAAGAGCGAGAGTGGAGTGTGACGGAACCTACACAAGAGGGATGATCGTTACCGATCTGAGGGAACATCCCATTCCCGGAGGTGATATCCATTTTGCCGTGGAGGCGGATGCAGACAGAGCCATAAGAGAATTCCTGTCTGCATTCTGGGAAGAATAAGGCGGTTGTGCTGTTACAAAAAGATTCCGGAAAGGAAGGGCTGAAGTATGGAGAAATATAAGAGAATATTTGTCATTGTCATGGATTCTCTCGGCGTGGGAGCTATGGATGACTCCCCGGAATTCGGGGACGCAGGCGTTAATACACTGGGGCATATTTCACAGTCAGTGGACAGCTTCTGTATGCCCAATCTACAGAAAATGGGCATGGCGAACCTGACGCCTTTAAAACAGGTGGAGCCGGTGGAAAAGAGTATTGGATATTACGGAAAGCTGAACGAGAAGAGCAGGGGCAAGGATACGATGACAGGCCACTGGGAGATGATGGGGCTTGAAGTCACAAAGCCGTTCAAGACATTTACAGAGCACGGATTTCCGCCGGAGCTGATCGCGGAGCTGGAGAAGCGGACAGGACATAAAGTGATCGGAAACAAGAGCGCCAGCGGAACGGAGATCTTAGACGAGCTCGGAGAAGAGGAGATTGCCACAGGGCATATGATCGTTTATACGTCTGCGGATTCTGTTCTGCAGATCTGCGGAAATGAAGAGACATTCGGTCTGGATGAACTGTACCGCTGCTGTGAAATCGCAAGAGAGATCACCATGAAAGACGAGTGGCGCGTAGGGCGCGTCATCGCCCGCCCTTATGTGGGAAAGAAAAAAGGTGAGTTCAAGCGCACAAGCAACCGTCACGACTATGCACTGAAACCGTTCGGGAAGACCGCTCTCAATGCTCTGCAGGACGCAGGACTGGATGTAATCTCTGTAGGAAAGATCCGTGATATCTTCGACGGAGAGGGCATCACCGAGGCGTATAAATCCAAAAGTTCTGTCCACGGCATGGAGCAGACAATTGAGCTGGCGCAGAAAGACTTCCACGGTCTGTGTTTTGTCAATCTGGTAGATTTTGACGCACTGTGGGGACACAGAAGAAATCCTCAGGGCTATGCGGAAGAAATCGAGAAGTTCGATGTAAATCTCGGGAAGCTCCTGCCGCTTCTGAAAGACGATGATCTGCTGATCATTACGGCGGACCACGGGAATGATCCGACATATACAGGCACAGACCACACAAGAGAGAAAGTGCCGTTCCTTGCATATTCCCCGTCTATGAGCGGAAACGGTGAACTTCCGGAGTCGGATACATTCGCTGTGATCGGCGCTACAGCCGCGGATAACTTCGGTGTGAAGATGCCGGAGGGAACGATCGGGGAATCACTGATGGAGAAACTGCTGTAGTCCGTGTGGCAGGATGCAATTTTAATAAGAAACAGATTTATAAATTACAGAGTTTTGACAAAGTTTGGACAGCCTGCAGATGAATGCGATTCATCCGCAGGCTGTCAGCATCTATGTATCTCAATTACAATACTATTATTTCTTGTAAATCAGACAGAAATATGATAGACTCGTTTTATCTTAAGCGGCAGGCTCATCGCCATATCTTAAGCCGTCAGAGATTCTGGTAGTTAGTTCTTTGCCTCAGCAATCCAGAGGCGAAAATCAACCGCTTGTAACTTGCAGTGACATCCGATATAATGAAGAAAAGCCTATGAAAAATGAACTTGCCGGGGACATTGCTCTGGCAAAAGGAAAAAGCCAGTATGATACATACTGTAAACGGATTCTGGCCAACAAAATCATCCTTGCATGGATACTGAAATATGTTGCAGAGGAATTTGTGTATATGGATATCGGTCAGATCAAGGAATGTATTGGTACAGATGTACAGGTGTCAGAAGCAAACGTTCTGCCCGGAAGAGCAAATACACCGGGATCAGAACGTATTATAGGTGAATCAGAAGGAGATTCAGTACCGGGCGAGGGAGAATTGTATTACGATATCAGATTTTCTGTATACTATGCCCGCCAGAAACAAAGAATCAAGCTGATCATTAATGTGGAGGCCCAGAAAGAATTCCGCCATGGATATTCGCTTATAACGAGAGGAATATTTTATGGGGCGCGGATGCTTTCATCGCAGAAAGGAATCGAATTTACCGGCAGAGATTATGATAATATCCAAAAAAATGATGCCATCCCGGGAATTCCGGATGAAAAAGAAACATATGATAAAATTTCTGTTGTTATGATTTGTTTGAATCCTAAATCAGAGAAAGGAAATCGTCTGACGAAGATGCTCGGTATACTTTTATCTCCGAGACTTGAAACCGGGGTGAAGATACATCAGTTGGAACATGAATTTGACATACCGATGGAAAATGATATGGGAGAGGAGTTGAACCAAATGTGCAATCTGAGCGATTATGTGGAAGAACTTGGGATAGAAAAAGGAATAGAAAAACATCTTAGTCAGCAGGTAAAGAAGAAGCTTGCCAAAGGCAAATCAATTGGAGAAATCGCTGATGAGCTGGAAGAAGATGAAGAGACTATTCGAAGGATACTAAAAAATATAGAATAAATATAATTCCAGAAAAGCAGAATGTTCCGGGTGAGATATGATCACCCGGATGTTTTTTTGCTTTATAGGAATGAATCATTGAATATGGCCTTTTTGCTTGACACATTTATAGAATCAGTGTACTACTTGGTAGTAGAGCCAGGAATGATAATTAACATTGTAGTTTTGATAATGTCAGTATAATATTTTTATACTTAAAAAGAAAGAAAAATTCTTGACAAATGATGTTTCTCACAGTATACTATATAAGTGACTTGCGGAAGGCAGGCCGCGATACAGGGGATTGGTCAAATGGTATGATAGGGGTCTCCAAAACCTTTGGTG
>CAKNJS010000056.1 GCA_930986645.1 uncultured Lachnoclostridium sp. | reverse complement strand
CTTTTCATCCTTTGTTTTACATACAACCAGTATACAATAAACTGCCCTGTAAATCAAAACTGTCCTTTTTCTCTGCAGACTGATCGGGTTCTTACTTATAAATAGAAGAAACGGACATATTGCCCACCACAATACGCCCGTTTCCTCAAGGCAGCTCATAGCCGCTGTCCAAGCTTCTTTCCTGTCCGGTCAGTCTCCGCTCATCCTGCCTGTTTGATCCCCAGTTTTATCTTTGCAGTATCCGTTATGATATCCGCCACTTTATCAAAATCAGCCATTGAGCTGTCTATCAGCAGATGCCGGTATTTATTGCTGAAAAACTTCTGTTTTGTATAATGCCTGTAAAAATCCTCGCGCGCCTTATCCACCCTGGTCAGATAATTATACGCTTCTCCCGGATCATCCAGGTTCAGCTCTTCTTTACAATTGTGCAGTCTTTTATCGATCGGTGCATAAATAAATACGTTCAGCATATTCTCATCGGAAATTCCATATTCCCGCAGGACATAATCTGAACATCTCCCGACAATAACACAATTTCGCGATAGAGCCAGATCGACCATTACGCTCTTCTCCATTTCGAAAAGAGCTCTTTTCATATTTGAATTTCCTTTTCCCAAAGGATACATCATTTTGTCAAACGGCGAGGACAGCTGACCGTCAAACGCCGACAGTTTTTCAATATCCCCCCGCATTTCTTTGACAGCGAGTTCAATAATATCCCTGTCATAATATTCATACCCAAGGTTATCCGCAACCTTCCTTGCAATTTTACGTCCCAGGCTTCCGAACTGTCTTGTTACGGTGATAACATTATATGCCATAAACACACTCCTCCCTGATCATTTCTCTGATATAGCTCTCTATCTCTTCACTGCTGCTTCCCAGGATCCTCACTGTCTGCCCCTCCACCGCTCTGGTGACCGCGGACAGCAGAGTATCTCTCTCGTGAAGTAAAATTTCTTTCCATCCGTAAAAATATGCCATCCCCTGATGAGTATACCCCTCAAAATATCCGATACCATTGATCCGGAATTCCTCCGGTACAAGCCGTGTGTTATCCGCAAAGACGGGTTTATCATCTTCATAAACAACTGTCCTGGAATGATATTTACGAAAATCAAAACGCTCTCCCATGGCTTTTCTTCCGCAGGCCAGTATGTCCTGCATGGCAAAACGCGCTCCTTTCTCAAGGTAGATCTCATTTCTTCCAAGAAACTCACTATCAGCAAACGGTATTACAGGACACGGCAGATAACACAGAGACGCACCCTTTTCAACTCTGATTTTTACTTTCTGCTCGGCCCGCCCTTTCTCCATTCTAAAGAGCTTCGTATAGGACTGCCCGGTAATGATCACGCTGCTTCCGCTGCGGATATTGAATTCCATTTCGTGGCTGTCTCCCTCGAGAATTCCTGCGGATGCCTGCATGATCATGATTTCCGCTCCGCCCCCTCTTTCAAACGGCTTTGTTATCTTAAAGGGCGATGTAAAAAAACTATCCTTCACGACAGTCCTTCCGTTTTCCTGAGCCGTTTCTATATACAGCCTGCCCATCACATCCCCTCAAAGAGCACATCCCGCCTGATCCAATTGATCACTTCATCGACGCCTTCCATACTCATAAGGTTTGTGAACAGAAACGGACGGCCCCCACGCATCCTCTCTGAATCAGATGCCATAACCTCCAGGCTCGCTCCCACCATCGGCGCGAGATCCGTTTTATTGATCACCAGCAGATCTGATCTCATAACCCCCGGTCCGCCCTTCCGCGGAATTTTTTCTCCCTGCGCAACATCGATCACATAAATCGACGCATCCGCAAGATCCGGGGAAAATGTTGCGCTCAGATTATCTCCGCCGCTCTCTATGAAGATGATCTCTACATCAGGGAATTTTCTGGCCATTTCCTCCACAGCTTCCAGATTCATGGAGCAGTCTTCACGGATCGCCGTGTGAGGGCACCCTCCTGTCTCGACTCCTATGATCCGCTCCGCGGGAAGAGCAGAATTTTTGATCAGAAACTCAGCGTCCTCCTTTGTATAAATATCGTTGGTCACAACACAGATGCTGTATTTTTCTGACATTTTTCGTGTAAGACGCTCTATAAGTGCAGTTTTTCCCGAACCTACAGGACCGCCCACACCGATTTTTACATACGACATTTTCAGTTCTCCTTATGAAATATATAATCTCGAAAATAAGTTTTCATGCTGCATGGAACGTATATCAAACCCGCATCCGGAAGCTCCAAGCTCATCCATCTCCATCGCCATCGACCGTCTGACCGCATCTGGGATTTTCTTTTCAACGTCATACAGTGCCTTCTGCCCGTCCAGCTGCCTGAGCGGAACCAGTTTGACGGCATGATTGGCCATGGACGACAGGATACTGTAACAGTACAGCTCCAGCGCCTCGGACAGATCCACTCCCGTCTCTTTTATGAACAGTCCCATTGCAATACAGTAATGCCCGCTGCACTCTCCGCTGTCGACCTGCTCCTTATACTGCTCAAGCGCCGGGTAATCGTCAAGCTCTGTGTGCAGCTTCAGAAACCTGATGCACTGTTTCACACTCCCGCTCCGTATTTCAAACGGGGCTTTCAGAGCACTGCATATCCTATCCAGCTCCCTGACATCACATCCTGCATATGCCTTTGCCGCAAAGGCAAGGTCATTAAACGTAAGCATATAGAGATAAGACTCCAGATGCTCTTTCAGCTGGTCCCTGCTGCATACAACATTTTTCTGTACATATGTCTCCATCCCGTTTGACAGGGTATAACTTCCGATCGGGAACAGCGGATCAAGGCTCTGAACGAGCCTGATGAACTTACTGTCCATGATGATGCCCTTCATGTGTATGGCCATGTCCGTCCCGGTGTGCATGGCCTCTGCATTCCGTGTAATCTGTGAAACGCTCCACTACTTTTTCTGTCTTAAATCCCATCCTTGACAGATATTCATATGTAGGAGCATCATAAGGGATCTTGACACAGTCCGGCTTAATAGATAGAGAAATATGACGGTTCCCGATCTCAAAACACAGCCGCCCCATTTCTACCATATCTGACACCGTGATCTTTATCAACTCACATTCTGCTATCTCGACTGCGATAATGCTTTTTTCATCCTCATACAGGATATCGCCGTCATTCAGAGGCCGGTCAGGCCGAAGACCGATTTCTACACCTTTTTTCGAAGTCTTCTTCAGGATTTTTTTATCACGTTCAAACCATTCTATGGAAACAGTATCAACCTCTTTATCTGTTTCATGAAGGCTTCCCAGAATTTTATCAACGACCATTCTTTTTCACATATCCTTTCCTGTATTAAAACAAATAGTACCTCTGTGTCAGCGGCAGTTCCTGCGCCGGCTTACAGGTTATTTCTTCTCCGTCAACTTTCACATGGTATGTTTCCGGATCGACCTGGATATCTCCGGTCCTGTCATTAAATTTCATGTCCTTTTTCGCAATGTTCCTGCAGTTTTCAACCGGAAGGACTGTCCTTGAGAGCCCGAGCCTTTCCTTGATTCCGCTTTCCGCCGCGGCCCTGGAGACAAATGTAATGCAGGTACGCTTACGGGCAAGCCCGTGCGCACCGAACATATTCGTATAGACAACGGGCTGCGGAGTCGGGATAGATGCGTTCGCATCCCCCATTTTTGATGCTGTGATAAATCCGCCTTTGATGATCATCTCGGGTTTCACGCCGAACATAGCAGGTTTCCACAGGACAAGATCAGCGAATTTCCCGGTTTCTACTGATCCGATCTGTTCTGCCAGTCCGTGTGTAACAGCCGGATTGATCGTATATTTTGAAATGTACCTTTTTACCCTGAAATTATCATTTCTGCTGCAGTCCTCAGGCAGGGGACCTCTCTGATCTTTCATCTTAGATGCCGTCTGCCACGTCCGGGTAATGACCTCTCCCACTCGTCCCATTGCCTGTGAATCGCTGCTCATCATAGAAAAGATCCCCATGTCATGCAGTACGTCTTCTGCCGCAATGGTCTCTGGGCGGATGCGTGAATCCGCGAAGGCGACATCCTCTTTTACTCTGCTGTCGAGATGATGGCAGACCATCAGCATATCAAGATGCTCATCTATTGTATTGACTGTGTAAGGCATCGTCGGATTGGTAGACGACGGCAGGATGTTCGGGAACGCGGCTGCTTTTATAATGTCAGGAGCGTGTCCCCCGCCCGCCCCCTCTGTATGATAAGTATGGATCGTCCGTCCTCCGATCGCATTGATGGTATCCTCGACGAATCCCGCCTCATTCAAAGTATCCGTATGGATCGATACCTGTACGTCGTAATGATCCGCTGCCCTCAGCGCCTGGTCGATGACCGCCGGAGTCGCCCCCCAGTCCTCATGGATCTTGAGCCCGCACGCGCCTGCCTCGATCTGTTCAGCGAGGGCTCCATAATCCGCACAGTTTCCTTTTCCGAGGAATCCCAGGTTCACAGGGTAATCTTCGGCAGCTTCAAGCATTTTCTCTATATTGAACCGGCCGGGAGTACAAGTGGTAGCGTTGGTCCCGTCGGCAGGGCCTGTTCCGCCTCCGATCATGGTCGTGATCCCGGAATAAAGCGCCGTCTCTATCTGTGTGGGGCTGATGAAATGAATATGCGTATCAATTCCTCCTGCAGTGAGGATCAGACCTTCACCGGCAATGATCTCCGTTCCGGCTCCCACGATCAGTTCCGGGCTTACCCCGTCCATGATATCCGGATTTCCCGCCTTACCTATCCCGCAGATCCTGCCGTCCTTGATTCCCACATCCGCTTTTATGATCCCGGTGTGATCGATGATCACCGCATTTGTGATCACAGTATCAGGACATTCTTCGTCGGAGACATTACACGCCTGACCCATGCCGTCGCGAAGGGATTTTCCGCCGCCGAACTTCGCCTCTTCGCCCTTGACCGTCAGATCTTTTTCCACTTCAATGATAAGTGAGGTGTCAGCCAGACGTATTCTGTCTCCTGCAGAAGCTCCGAACATTTCTGCATACTGTTTTCTTGTCATCTTAAACATCTTCGCCCACCCCCTTGAATCCTCTTTCTTCTGCTTTTTTGAACGCCGCCTCTCTGACTGCGTCATCATCAAAGCTTCCTTCCACGAGGCTGTTCAGGCCGAACCCTCTTCTTTTCCCGCCAATCTCAACAAGGCGCACTCTTTTTGTTTCTCCCGGTTCAAAACGCACTGCCGTACCCGAAGGGATGTCCAGCCTCATCCCATATGCCAGCCGCCGGTTGAACTCGAGCTGTTTATTTACCTCAAAGAAATGAAAGTGGGATCCGACCTGGCAGGGACGATCCGCTGTATTGGTAACATTGATCTCCACAGTATCTTTTCCTTCATTGATAAGCAGTTCATCATCATCAAAAAAATATTCTCCCGGCGTGACCTTCCCGTTCGGCTGAATGGGCGTATGGACCGTTACCAGTTTCGTACCGTCAGGGAACGTGGCCTCAACCTGGATTTCTCCGATCATTTCCGGAACACCGTCCATGACTTCGTCCGCTGTCAGCAGTTTTGTTCCAAGCCGCATCAACTCTGTCACACTCCTGCCTTCACGTGCTTTTTCAAGGAGCTGAGCAGAAATATAAGCAACCGCTTCCGGATAATTTAATTTCAGTCCCCGCTCCTTCCGTGCTCCGGCAAGTTCCCCGGCATAGTGGAGCATCAGCCGCTCCTGTTCTCTTGGTGTCAAATGCATCCTCTCTGCTCCTTTCTTAATGAGTCATCTTCTCCTGCACTTCCGCGGCATCCAGTTCAGATGTACTTCCTTTGAGTATGATCTCTCCCTTTTCCATGATGTATAGATAATCAGAGATCCCCAGCACAAAATCAAGATACTGCTCAACGATCAGCACTGTCAGTCCCAGTTCTTTATTGACCTTTCGGATCACCTCTCCGATATCCTGGATGACTGACGGCTGAATTCCTTCTGTCGGTTCGTCCAGGATCAGGATTTTCGGCTCTGTCACCAGCGCTCTCGCAATGGCAAGCTGCTGCTGCTGGCCTCCTGACAGGTCTCCGCCTTTCCTTTTTTCAAACCGTTTCAATATCGGGAACAGTTCATAGATATACGCCGGGAGTTCGCTTTTTCTGCCTCTCGCCTGAAGTCCGAGCATAAGGTTCTCATAGACTGTCATCTGCGGGAAAATGTCACGTCCCTGGGGCACATAACCAATCCCTTTCCTCACTCTGTTGTAGGTAGGCATTTTTATGATTTCCTCTCCGTCGAGCCGGATGCTTCCCTTCGGTGTCCTGACAAGTCCCATGATGCTTTTCAGCGTTGTGCTTTTTCCCACACCGTTTCTCCCGATCAGGCAGACGATCTTGCCTTTCTCAACATCCAGGGACAGGGCAGGAATGATTTTACTTTCCCCGTAACAGGCGTCCATATCTTTAATCTTCAGCATTTCTTTCCCCTCCTCTTCCCAGATATACTGCCTGAACCGTCTCGTCCGCGAGCACCTCATCACAGGTTCCCTCCATGAGCACCTTGCCTTCATGAAGCACTGTCACACAGTCTGAAATCTGTTTTACAAAATCCATATCATGCTCGACAACTATGATCGTACATGTCTCCTTGATCTTTTTCAGTATTTCACCGGACTTGAACGTTTCCGGCTTTCCCATTCCCGCCGCCGGCTCATCAAGCATGATGATCTCCGGCTTCTGGACCAGCTGCATTCCGATCTCAAGCCACTGCTTCTGGCCATGGGCCAGAGCCCCTGCCTTCTCATCCTTTTTATCCAGCAGCTCGATCGTTTCAAGGACCTCGTTTATATACGCTTCTTCTTCCGGCGACAGCTTATAAAAAATAGACTGCCACACTCCTTTGTTTCCCTTCAGGGATAGGATCATATTCTCCATGACCGTCAGATTGACGAAAACGGACGGGACCTGGAACTTCCTTCCGATCCCCTGTTCCACTATTTTATATTCCTTCATCCCTGTGAGCTTAACGGGAGCCCGCCCCTCAGGATAAAACATGCACTCGCCGTCTGTCGGTTTTGTCTTTGCGCAGATAATATCAAGCAGGGTCGTCTTTCCGGCCCCGTTTGGTCCGATAAAGAAATGAATGGTATGCCGTTTCACATTCACATTTACTCTCAGCAGTGCGCAGAATCCATCAAAATCAACCGTAATATTTTTTATTTCAAGGACATTTTCATTTGCCATGCTGCTCTACCTCCCTGCGGGTTAATTTTTTCTTCCATTCAGGGAGCTGATCTCTCACGATTCCCACAAGGCCGCCCTTGAAGAACAGGATCGTCAGCACAAAGATCGCCCCCAGGATATACTGCCAGATCTCAACCATGGTCCCTGATGAAAAATTATAGTCACATATATTAATGAGGAATGCTCCCAGGACCGCTCCCACAAGAGTTCCCCGTCCTCCGACCGCTACCCAGATGACCATTGTGATAGAATAGGATATTGTCATCTGCGCAGGTGTTATAGAACCATTGAAGTTGACAAATATAGCTCCGGCAATCCCCGCAAACACTGCCGAAAGAACATAGATAAAGTTTTTATAGCGGCTCACACAGTAGCCGGAAAAATATGTCCTGTTTTCTCCGTCTCTTATCGCGATCAGAAGCTTTCCGAACTTCTTCTGCGTAAGGAATCCTGACAGTATGTAGATCAATACCAGTACTGCCAGACAGATATAGAACAGCAGAAACATCTTTCCTCTGTTAGAATCTCCCTTGATGCTGCCGAGAAGTGAGGTGATCTCGGTGATACCTACATTCCCTCCGGTGTACGACTGCAGGCCGGTAAAAAGAGAATACGCCGCCCAGGTCAGCGCCTGAGATATGATCGAAAAATAAACACCTTTGATCCTGTTTCGGAAAATAAAGAATCCGATCACTCCGGCCAGAATGCCCGGAACTGCCACAACAAGGATCATTGCAAGAGGGGCATATAAAAACGGTCTCCAGATCACCGGCAGTTCGGTCATTCCGCCTGTCTGCATAAATGAAGTGATTTTCCCGCCTGTCGCCTGCAGCTTGAGGAACATTGCCATTGCATAACCTCCGAGCGCGAAATACAGGCCGTGCCCCAGTGACAGGATCCCCGTATATCCCCAGATCAGGTCCAGCCCGATCGCCACGATAGAAAACGCGATACATTTTCCCAGGAACAAAACAAATGAACTGCTTGTGATCACTCCGGCCGATAATAAGAGAGGCATGAGAGCCAGTATGGCCACGATCACTGCAAAACATATATGATAGCCTTTGTTTTTTAATCTCATAAGACACTGCCTCCTTACTCGTCAAGCTTTCTGCTTTTTATCGCAAACAGTCCCTGCGGCCTGAACTGCAGGACCACGATCACAATAAACAGGACCGCCGCCTTGGCAATACTTGCGGACGTATAATTTTCAATTCCGATACTCGCGAAACCGATAACCGACGAGCCAAGCACTGTTCCCGTCAGTCTTCCGACTCCGCCGAGAACGACCGCGATAAACGAGTTCACGATATAATTCTGCCCGATCGTAGAATCGATCGATCCGAGCAGTGCAACAGAACATCCTGCAAGGCCTGCAAGACCTGAACCAAAAGAGAACGTAAGCATATCTACTTTTCTGGAGTTGATCCCCATACACTGCGCCATCGCCCTGTTCTGCATGACAGCACGCATCTGTTTTCCGAAATTCGACCGATACATGATATACCAGACAAGGATCATACAGAGGATGACCATGCCGAGTATGAAAATACGGTTATATGAAAAAGTACATGCCCCGATCGTAATACCGCCGTTGAGGAATGACGGCGCCTTTACGTTGACTCCCTGCATTCCGAAGATGCTCCTGGCAGCCTGCTGGAGTATAATGCTTATCCCCCAGGTGGCGAGCAGACTGTCTACCTCGCGTCCGTAAAGTCTGGAAATAACAAATCTCTCCAGGACTGCGCCAAGGAGAAATGTCACTGCGAAAGCCGCAGCAAGAGCAAAGAAGTAATATAGACTGAACATACTCTCCGGGAAAAATTTTTCGAAAATATTCTGTACGACATATGTCATGTATGCGCCGATCATAAGGAATTCGCCGTGCGCCATATTGATAACTTTCATAAGCCCAAATGTGATTGCAAGTCCCAAGGAGGTCAGCAGTATAATGGAACTAAGACTTACGCAGTTAAAGACCGTATTTATAAACTGTGCCATGCCCATACCTCTCTTTCATTATCATACGGTAATTTCACTGATGAATGTAGAGATAGAGCTGTTGCACGAACAGCTCTATCCATCAATCCCCTCTTATCTGAAATTTTTATTCCAGCGGCTGGAGATCTGCTTCTACAGCCCAGTCATAGGATTTCAGATACGGATCCGGGACAACCGGTTCGGTTTCCTTCACTGTATCGATCTGACCGTCCGCATTGATCACACCGATGCGCACAGGTTTGATAAGATGGTGATTTTCACCGTCGATTTCCACAGTTCCTTCCGGGGCATCAAATGTGATCCCACCTTCTTCAACTGCCGCGATCACATCTTCCGGTTCAAAGCTTTCCGCTTTTTCTACAGCTGCCTTCCACAGATATACCGCATCGTATGCCGCCTCCGCAGGATCGGATGTCACTCTGTCGCTGCCATATGCTTTCTGATAAGCTTCCACGAAAGCTTTATTTTCAGGGGTATCCGTAGACATATAATAATTCCATGAAACCATGTGTCCCTTAAGGATATCCGCTCCGATCGTCTTGACTTCCTCCTCTGCGATGGAGAACGACATCGTCATATAATCATCTGCCGTATAATTTTTCTCGCTCATCTGCTTAAAGAAGGAAAGATTTCCTGTTCCGTTCAGGGTATTAATGATCACGTCCGGTTTTGCGGCTTCGATCTTTGAAATGATGGAGCCGAAATCAGTCTGATCCATCTGAGCGTACTCTTCTCCGACTACCTCAACACCCTTTGCCTTGCACTGCGCATTAATGATCATATTTGCGGTTCTCGGAAATACATAATCAGATCCGAGAAGGAAGAACTTTTTATATCCCTGATCTATCAGATAATCAATGGCCGGAACAATCTGCTGATTCGGAGCCGCACCTGTGTAAATAATATTGGATGATGACTCCATTCCCTCATACTGGACCGGGTACCATAACAGGTTCCCGTATTCCTCAAACACCGGTTTTACTGCTTTTCTTGACGCTGATGTCCAGCAGCCGAATACGGTCTTTACTTTATCCTGATCGATGAGCTTTTCCGCCTTTGTTGCAAACGTCGACGGCTCCGACGCACCGTCTTCCTCGATATATTCAATCTGTTTTCCAAGGATTCCTCCGGCTTCATTAATTTCATCAATCGCCAGCACTTCTGCATCCTTGACAGCTCCCTCGCTGATCGCCATAGAGCCTGTTGCCGAATAGAGAATTCCGACTTTTACCGTATCCTCTCCGGAATCTCCTTTGGATCCTCCTCCGCATCCGGCCAATGATACGGCCAGAACTGAACTTAAAAGTATTGCTGCAATTTTATTCTTTTTCATCATAATCTCCTATCTCCCTAAAAAATCAGGGGCCATCCGCCGGGAATTTCTTCCCTGCCGATGACCCCTTTGTCCTGCATTTCTCCAGTGTACACTTTTTGGATGAAAAAAATAAAGGGAGCCAGTTACGAACATCTTTCGTAATTGACTCCCTCGTCTATGCGGCTTAGTATATCAATCCTTTTTTCTTTTGTCAAACAGATTCTCCGACATTTTTCAAGTTTGTTCACCTCAGACAACATCACCTCAAAATCCATTTTTCATTTCTCCATTTTTTATAATTTTCTGTTCATCCTCAGGTTTTTATTTACAATTTTCATTCATTATTTCAATCTTTTTTCTCCAAAAACAGCAGATTCCCCTGCAGACACAGCATGTGGTCTGCAGGGGAAATCCAAAATCTTCAATCCCTTATTTTAGAATAAATGGTAGTTCACAACCAGCGCCGCAAATACAATGGAAACCATGGACAGCAGCTTGATCAGGATATTGATTGACGGTCCTGACGTATCCTTGAACGGATCACCCACGGTATCGCCTACGACGGCTGCCTTATGGCAATCACTGCCCTTTCCGCCGTGTTTTCCGCCCTCAATATATTTCTTCGCATTATCCCATGCGCCGCCTGAATTCGCCATGAAGATCGCCATCAGGAATCCGGTTGCAGTGGATCCGGTCAGAAGTCCGATCACACCGTTATAACCCAGGATCAGTCCGGTCACCACAGGAGTGATGATCGCCAGGAGCGTCGGGAGGACCATCTCGCGGAGACTTGCCTTTGTACAGATATCAACGCATCTCTCATAATCCGGATCCGCTTTTCCCTGCATCAGCCCCTTGATCTCTTTGAACTGGCGTCTTACCTCGACCACGATACTCTGAGCCGCGCGGCCTACAGAGTCCATGGTCAGTGCCGCAAACACGAACGGCAGGCAGGCTCCGATAAAGATACCTACAAGCACCGTCGGATTCATAACGCTCATATCGAGTTCCACAGCGCTGCCGCCAACTTCCTGTACTTTCTCAACATAGGAAGCGATAAGAGCCAGCGCCGTAAGAGCCGCAGAACCGATCGCAAATCCTTTTCCTGTTGCAGCCGTTGTATTTCCAAGAGAATCCAGAGCATCGGTACGTCTTCTCACTTCTTCCTCGAGGCCTGCCATCTCTGCGATACCGCCCGCATTGTCCGCGATCGGACCGTATGCGTCTGTCGCCAG
>CAKNJS010000055.1 GCA_930986645.1 uncultured Lachnoclostridium sp. | reverse complement strand
ATCAGGAACCGGAGCAAGCTTATGGCTGCAGGATATAAGGAAGTCTGAATATATTTTCGGAGTGCTGAAGACTACGGCTGTATTCGGAGCGATCATATATGTGTTCTACGGCTCTTTCGCAGCGGTACCTTTTCTGATTCCTGTATGGTTCCTGTATATGAGAGACTGGCTGGCTGATACCGCGAAGAAGAAAGAACAGCAGTTCAGAGAACAGTTCCGCGACAGTATTCAGGAAATGGCGGCGGCACTTAAGGCAGGAT
Organism: uncultured Lachnoclostridium sp.; assembly: GCA_930986645.1. Lineage (GTDB taxonomy): Bacteria > Bacillota > Clostridia > Lachnospirales > Lachnospiraceae > Mediterraneibacter. Next base: position 11,830 of record CAKNJS010000055.1, on the reverse strand, counting down.
ATTCTGTGGAAAATGCAATAAGAGAGGTGAGCAGGGCTCTGGTACCTATGTATGAGAAAGATGCGAGGATACGAAGGGAATATGACAGAATGTCACATCAGCTGGATATGAAGATGCCGGCGGTTAATGTGCTGGAGGCATTTGCAGGCAGAACCGGACAGGAGGACGTGGAAGATTTCGTAAATGTATTTGCCGCTGCAAAGAAAAACGGAGGAGACAGTATTTTGATCATAAGAAATGCTGTCAGGATTATCGGAGAAAAAATAGACACGGAAAAAGAAATACAGACAATGACCGCGTCGAAAAAACTGGAATTCGAAATCATGTGTGCAGTACCTTTTCTTATGATCATGTATATGAAATTGACATTCGGAGATTTTCTGGATGTATTGTATGGAAATGCTGCAGGGGCAGTTATTATGACCGTATGTCTGGGAATTTATATCGCGGCATACTGTCTGGGAAGAAAAATCATCCGGATCGAGGTGTGATATGAAATGTGAGACATTAAGAAAAAGGATCAGGGAAAATCCGTCGTATCTGAAAGCCGGAATTCTGCTTGCCGTGTCAGTGGTCTGTTTTGCCGGTATGTATATCGGGGATAACAGCAGGAAACTGGAGACAAACGGGCAGGGAGAACAGATACTGGAAAGGCCGGAAGAGGGAGAAGAACGGACACAGGGGATGCATGTAAAGATCGGGGACAGGGAAGAAGATATAACAGTATCTGTTTCAGAAAGACAGTATAACGATGAAGAAAGAAAACAGGCCTTTAAAGAAGCAGAAAAGAATATCGGAACCCTGATACTCGGTGAAAATGAAAGCCTTGATGAAGTCCGCAGTGATCTTGATCTAATCACGGAAATTCCGGATACCGGAATCTCCGTATCGTGGCAGGCAGACCGGTATGATGTGATCGATACGCAGGGGCATCTTCAGGAAGAGGAACTGGAGGAAGAAGGGACGGTTGTAAAGTTGACTGCGGTATTCGGATATGAGGGGGAAAAGGCTTCCTGTGAATTCTATATCAAAGTATTTCCGCCGCTTAGAAGTGATGATGAAAAGCTGATGAAAGATCTGGAAGATCGTTTAGTCCAGTCTGACGAGGAGACGAAAACAGAGAATTATATGATCCTTCCGGAGCGGATTGACGGAGAGGCGGTCCATTGGGATTACGGAAAAAATACCAGAGCAGCAGCGGTTCTTATTCTCGGAACAGGGGCAGCTTTTATGCTTATTATATCTGAAAGTCAGCGGAAGAAAGAAGATGACAGAAAATCAGCCAGACAGATGCAGCTCGATTATCCGAAAATAATTAATAAGTTCAATCTGTATATAAGATCCGGTATGACTATACGCAGAGCGTGGTTTCTGATTGCAAAAGATTATGAGAAAAAATGCGGAGAAAAAAACAGGAGAAGAGCATATGAAGAGATGGTCAGTACCATGCATCAGATTCAGGGAGGAATTCCCGAGGGCGAGTGCTACGAAAAATTCGGTGTCCGGTGCAGGCTTTCCGTCTACCGAAAGTTCGGCTCTATGCTGGCGCAGAATCTGAGAAAAGGATCCGGCGGTCTGACAGAACTTCTGAGCCGTGAGGCGGAAGAGGCATTTGAAGACAGAAAGAATCTCGCAAAGAAACTGGGTGAAGAAGCGGGGACGAAATTAATGATTCCTCTGTTTCTTATGCTGATCGTCGTATTTGCCATTGTTATCATACCTGCATTCTTTTCGATCAGGATATAAAACAGAATAGAACAAGTGAACCGGAATTAATTAAAAATATAATCTAAGGGAGGTAAGAAATGAAAACATCAGTTAAAAAAGTAAAACAGAAAGCCGGAACTGTTAAGAATAAATGGAAAGAAATCTATATGAGGCACCGGTATGTATCGGGAATTACGGTGATTGAGCTGGTACTGATCCTTGTGATTGTAATTGCCCTTCTGCTGATATTTAAGAATCAGCTTATCGATCTGATCAATACAATCTTTGATAAGATCGTATCGGAAAGTTCCGGGATCTGATATGAAAAAAGCCGAGATTACAGCATTTCTGAGTCTGACTTTTGTTCTTCTTGTATCGTTCGTTCTGGGAATTCTGGAAATATCAATTATACATACGTCAAAAAATATGAGCCGGCTCAAGGTGGACAGGGCGATGTTTTCTGTATTTGGGGAATATGATGCCGCGCTGATGGAAAATTATCATATATTTGCTATTGAAGGAAGTTACGGAACCGGCAGCTATGGTGAAGATCATCTGACAGGAAGAATGCAGTATTACGGAGCCGGCGGCATAGAGCAGAAAATAACAGGTATACAGTATCTGACCGATCAGGGAGGACAGGCATTCAGGGAGCAGGTGATCCGATATATGGAGGAAAAATACGGTATTTCACTCATCAGGGAATTTACGGGTCTGACACCGCAGTGGGAGGAACAGGCTCTGAAGGCAGAAGAGATGGAAGAGAAAGAAAAAGGAATCCTTGAAGGTGTAGATGATCTGATGGAGGGAGCGCAGGCCCCGTCCGAAAACGAAGACAAAATAGAAGAGGAAATATCGGATGAGATGGCAGACGCGGAGAATCTTACAGACGGCGGTCCGTTTACCTGTATCGAAAAAATTGAAAAATCAGGTATTCTCTCAGTTGTAATGCCTGCGGACATGGAGCTTTCCGGACGAAAGATCGATCCGGGCACACAGGTATCAAACAGAAGCCTGAATACTGGAGAAGGAGTATTTCCTGCCAGACAGGGGACAGGGGGACCTGAAGAGAGGCTGCTTTTTAACGAATATATTCTCAATACTTTTTCTGACGCGGTATCCGGCAAATCGCAAAGTGAAGAAAACAGTGTGCCGGGCGGTGATGCTGAAGACAGGTCTCTTGCATATGAAACAGAATACATACTTGAGGGGAAATCTTCTGATAAAGAAAATCTGGAGTCATTTCTTATGAAGCTGTTTCTTGTACGTATGGTTTTAAACTACGTCTATCTTATGGGGGATCAGGCAAAACAGGCAGAAGTATCCGCACTTGCTGTTGCCGTGACAACAGCTCTTCTGATTCCCGAGGCGGCGGAAGTGCTCAAACAGCTTATACTGCTTGCGTGGGCCGGCGGGGAGAGCGTTGTGGATATCCGGGCGCTGCTCTCCGGAAAAAGGGCGGCACTCGTGAAAAGCTCTGAGACATGGCAGGTTTCTCTTTCATCGCTTCTGACTCTGGGGAGCGGAACAGAGCAGATTGAAGGAGAGGATGTTTCCGGAGGTATCAGGTATAAAGATTATCTGAGAGTCTTCCTTTTTCTGGAAAATACTGAGGATCTGAACATGAGATCGCTGGACCGTATCGAAGAGAATATGAAAACAGAATATGGCATGGATTATTTCAGGGCAGATCAGTGTATCACAAAACTGGAAACAGACAATACAGCAGAAATATTAGGAGGTATAACGTATTCATTTCCGGCATATTTCGGGTACGAATAGCAGGAAACTCTGACTGAAAAAGAATTATCCCCGGTACAGGTGCCCTTTCATCTTACCGCATTCCCTCATGCGGAAATCTCTAACTTATTAATAATTTTCAAATCTTAAGAAAGGATAGAATCGGCGCGATGATAATACAACCGAATAAAGATAACAACCTGATGAAACTGGAAAGGGCATCTGTACCGGGGATAAGTAATAAAGAGGATATTATGAATAAGAAAGGCAGTGTCACAATTGAGGCGGCATTCGGAATCCCTCTTTTTCTGTTTGCGGCACTGTGTCTGATCTGGCTGATTGAGATACAGAGTATTAAGATCAGCATAGCAGCTGCATCACAGAGTGCCGCAAAGAGTGCGGCGGAAGATACAGCGGTAATTCCGGTGCTTAATACAATAAAGCTGAAATCAGATATTGTATCACTGGTCGGGGAGGAAAGGATCAACAGAAGCATAATAAAAGGCGGAAGTTCCGGAATATCATGCTGGAAATCTTATGTCTCTCCTGATACGGGTGAAATGAATATACAAGTGGAATATGAGATCATGGTGCCGCTTCCTGTTATGGGAAGCCCGGCGGCCCGTCTGGAAGAGTCCTTCAGGATCAGTTCGTGGAGCGGACGTAATAACGAACTGATAGGAGACGGAAACAGTGAAATCGTCTATATGACAGAAAATGCTTCGGTCTATCATGAAGATTATAATTGTTCATACCTTCGGCTGTCGATCCGGTATATTCCATATAAGGAACTGGAAGTGATACGGAATGAAAGCGGAGGAAGGTATCATGCGTGCGGGAAATGTGTGATGGGTCAGGCAATGACCGGCGTGTATATTACGGAAAATGGAAACAAATATCATAATACACTTGGCTGCAGTGGTCTGAAACGTACCATATATGCAGTGAAAAGATCAGAATCGGGAGGTGTGCGGGGATGTTCCAGATGTTCGGGACAGCGGCAATAGAAGCAGTACATGTGGCAGAGAAGATTTCTGACTGCGGCTGGCTGATCTGTCAGATTATATTTGCAGGTTATATGATCGTACTTGCTGTTATGGATATCAGATGGAGAAAGCTGAGTCTTATAGTGCTTCTTTCAGGAGTTCTGCCTCTTGCAGCGGGGTTTTTGTGCGAAAGAGAAATTCATATAATATTACTGGCTGCAGGAGCGGCTGTAGGAGTTATTTTTGTGATTATCAGCAGAGTTACCGAGGATTCTTTCGGGTACGGGGACAGTATACTCATTGTGATCACAGGAGGTTTTCTCGGGTTTTGGAATATACTATCCCTGCTTGCAGCCGCTTTTTCTATGGCGGCATTATTCTCCATATTTATGCTGATCCGGAAGAAATTTCACAGAAAATCATCCTTTCCTTTTGTACCTTTTCTGACGGCAGCTTACATTGGAGGTATGCTCTTTGGAATATATTAAGAGAACCATAATCAATATTAGAAAACAATGGGTCAGCGGAAGTACGGTAATTGAGATGTCTTATATAATGCCGGTCTTTCTGGGTTTGTTTGTACTTATCGTCCATACGGTATTTTATTTCCACGATAAATCAGTCTTAAACGGTGCGGCGTCAGAGACGGCAATCCTTGGCGTACAGGCGGAAAGAAGGGAGGGAACGGAATATGATCTGGAAGAATTCTTCCGGGAGCGTACAGATGGCAAATTGATCTATATGACAGATGTAAGTGTATCGGTGAGCAGGTCGGAGGATGAAATTATAGTATCGGCATCTGCGAAAAAGTCATTTATGGGTATAAACGTATCACAGGCGGCACTATGTGCAGAACCGGAAAAAAACATCAGGCGGATGAGGTGAGAAAAGTGAATGTGACATACGAAAACGGATGGGAACATATGAATATTCATGTCGACATTCCGGTTCCATATGAGGAGAATTATCAGGTTAAAATGCTTGGAAGCAACAAAATTCCGGGGCTCCTTGAAGTAAAAGGCAGCGGAAGAGACGGACACGGGAGATATACCTTCCGCATCAGAAGCGGTAATACTATGATGAAAGAGTTTGGAGGAAAAGATCTGAAGAAAGAAGATATCCTGAGATTTACGGAAGATCTTGTGGAAACGGTAGACGCACTGAAGGAATATCTTCTTGATCCGGACCGGCTTCTTCTGGAACCGGAACTTGTCTTTGTAGAGAACGGAAAGTACAGATTCTGTTATCTTCCTGTTGACGCGGGAGAAAAAGAAGGATCGCTTTGCCGGGCGTTTCATTGTATGACAGAGTACTTTGTAAGAAATCTGGATTATCAGGATACGGAGGGCGTATTTCTTGCCTGCAAAATGCATAAGGAGACTATGAAAGAGAGCTATGAACTGAGGAAGATCATGGATTCGTGTGCGGAAGAGAGAGCGTGTTCCGAAGAAAAAAAGAAAATGAAGTCTGAGGATGACCGAGACTGTTTTTCAGGCACAGCAGTCTTTTCGGTCAGCAGCGGGGAGGATGAGAAAGAGAAAAAGCAAAACAGTACAATAACAGGTGAGGGAATAATCGGCGGACAGCCGGTAAGATACAGCCCGTTCCGCAAGGCGGTAAACAGAATAAGGACGGGACGATGGGGACAATGGGAAGATCTGATCACGGAAATGGATGGACAGAATATAAAAGGGCATATATAATGTGGAGTAACAGTTATGCCGGAATGACGGCAGAGAAAATATATAAATGAAAAGAGGAAATATCCGTGAGACAGAAGCCGGAAGCGGTCTGTACGGTCGCGCTGATTGTCATAAATATTGCAGTTTTCCTGATCCTGACGATGTTCGGAGATACAGAGAATGCTGTATTCATGCTCGGGCATGGAGCAATGTATGAACCATACATTATACAAGGACATGAGTACTACAGGATATTTACATGCCTGTTCCTTCATTTCGGAATCAGCCATCTGCTCAACAACATGGTCATGCTCGGGGCTCTCGGCTGGAATCTTGAGCTTGAGATCGGGAAAATCCGGTTCCTTGTTATCTATTTCGGGAGCGGTATTGCAGGAAACACAGCTTCATTGTTTTATGATATGTCAACTGCGCAGCCTTCCGTTTCCGCAGGTGCATCAGGAGCAATTTTCGGACTGATGGGAGCGCTTGTTTATGTGGTAATTGCAAACAGAGGAAGACTTGGAAGACTGTCGGGAAGAGGAATGCTGATAATGGTTGCGTTAAGTCTTTACTTCGGACTGACGAGCAGCGGTGTAGACAATCTGGCGCATATCGGAGGGCTTGCCGCAGGATTCCTGCTGGCGGTTCTTTTGTACCGGAGAAAAAATATATATGAATAGTAATGCTGAAGTCAGACAGGGAGGGTCACAGTAAAAACAGTGCCCGATTCAGGTGAGGATTTCACTTCAATTGACCCGCCATGAGCTTCTGCAATCCGTCTGGCTGATGACAGACCGAGGCCCGTTCCGTTTTCTTTGTAAGTAACGAACGGGTCAAAAATTGTTTCAATCCGATCGGCGGGGATGCCGCATCCGTCATCCTGACAACGGATTATGATAGTGTCGTTTTTACGTTCGGCGGAAAGCGTGATACTGCCTTCAAAGCCCACGGCATCTTTTGCATTTTGCAGCAGGTTAAGAATGACTTCTTCCAGTTTAACTTTATCACCGGTGAAATCTCCCATGCCAGACATGATCTTTGAAGAAAACCGGATACTGCTGTCCTCCGCATCCAGAGAAATCGCAAAAGATACGGCAATATTTTTAAGAAGTTTCTCAATGGAAAATACAGAGTGATGGAGAGTACTGCTGTTGTTAAAGGTAGATAATTCATTGAGCAGTTCGCACATAAAACGGATATCTTCCATTGTCTGATCCCAGTTGTGGAAATCCTTAACTTCCGGATGCTGTGCTTCCATAATCTGGAGAGATGAAGATACGAGAGTTAAAGGATTACGGATCTCATGTGCGATCATAGATACAGAGGTATGGTAGTTTTCCAGAAGCTGTGTAATAATCTGTTTTGCATCTTTATTTTCTTCCATCAGACGGTTCATCTGGTTAATATCTATGTTATTGAGCATAAAAATCCCTTCTTTGCTTCATTATGATTATAATTGCAGAATAGTATCCGCTAACTTTCAGTGTAGCATGACAGGTGACTGCATTCAACAAAAACCGTTCGACTTTTCTCGACGCGGAATACACTGCCGGCGAGTCGAAACAAAACCTTCTCTTTTTCCAGAAAATGGTCTATACTACTAATCAGAAATAATCTTTGGAAAAGAGGAATGAACATGAAAGACAACGATTGTATCTTTTGTAAAATTGCGGCAGGAGAGATTCCGTCTGCGACACTTTATGAGGATGATGACTTCCGGGTAATTCTTGATCTTGGGCCGGCTTCAAAGGGACATGCCCTTATCATCCCGAAAGAACACTTCAGAAATCTGTATGATATTGATGATGAAACAGCGGCAAAAGCTATGGTTCTTGCCAAAAAAATGGTAAAGAAAATGACTGACGTGCTCGGATGCGACGGTTATAATGTCGTGCAGAACAATGAAGAGTGTGCCGGACAGACTGTATTTCATTTCCATATGCATCTGATTCCCAGATATAAAGGAGATCAGGTGGGACTGGAATGGAAAGTCGGAGAGCTGACAGATGAAGTGAAAAACGAGATACTCGAAAAAATGAAATAAAACCGGAGTAATTATGTTAACAGGTAATCGTGAATTTAACGAGATTTATGAGAAGTATAAGAATCTCGTCCTGAAAGCGGCATACATTTATTCAGGTAACAATTACGATGCGGCAGAAGATATTACTCAGGAAACATTTCTGAAATTGTATACAGGATTTGATAATCTCAAGAATGGAAACGTATCTGCATGGCTTTATACAACTGCAAAGCATGCGGCGATAAACTACAAGGTAAAGCACAGCCGTGAGATACTGAGCGTTGACGGGGAAAGCCCGCCCGAAGAACCGCGCCGGAAAAGTACGGAAGAGGAATATTCGGAAAATCAGCTTGAACGGGAAAGAGCCGAACTGCATGAAACGATCTTTGAAGCACTTATGGAGAAAAATAACAGATGGTACGAGGCGGTTTATTACGCCTACTATATGGATATACCTCAGGAAAAAGTAGCGGAAATGATGGGAGTCCGCCTCGGCGTGTTACACAGCCTGCTCCACAGGGCGAAGAAGTGGATCAAAAAGACTTACGGTGCGGAATATGAAGAGATGAACAGGAAAGACTGAAAAATGCAGGTGCCTGCGGCACCTGCACAATAACATATCAGTTACTTTCTGGAGACGGCATCTTCGATCAGAGCAATGATTGTATCAATCGAATCCTGCTGGTCGGAGTTCCTCATTGCATCAATGAAAGTTCCCCGGTTGTTATAGAGTTCGTGCACAGCCGATACGAGAGTGTTTTCATTCAGATTTTCCTCTTCGAGAACCATGCTGAATCCCTGACGTTCAAAGGAACGGGCATTCAGGATCTGGTCACCGCGGCTTGCTTTGGCAGAGAGCGGAATCAGAAGGTTTGGTTTGCGAAGGGCAAGAAGCTCGCAGATTGCATTGGCTCCGGCTCTTGAGATTACAATATCGGCAAGAGCAAAAATATCCCTGAGTTCATCTTTGATATATTCATACTGGCAGTAGCCCTTCGTATCCTTGAGAGAGTCGTCCACCTTGCCTTTACCGCAGAGATGGATGATCTGAAACTCTTTCAGAAGTTCCGGCAGACTTGCGCGGACTGCATTGTTCACAACAACAGATCCGAGGCTGCCGCCTATTACAAGGATAACGGGCTTGTCCGCAGTAAAGCCGCAGAAATCCATGGCAGCGATCTTGTTTCCCGACAGCAGTTCCTGACGGATAGGTGATCCGGTAAGGACAGCTTTTCCTTTCGGAAGAGATTCAAGAGTCTCGGGAAAATTACAGCATACTTTTTCAGCTGAAGGAATTGCTATCTTATTTGCAAGACCGGGCGTCATGTCCGATTCATGGATGATTACCGGAACTTTGCACTGCTTTCCCGCAAGGACGACAGGTACGGATACGAATCCGCCTTTGGAGAATATCACATCAGGCTTCAGGTCTTTGATCAGTTTCTTAGCCTCGCCGAAGCCTTTGATAACCCTGAACGGATCTGTAAAATTCTGCACGCTGAAATAGCGGCGAAGCTTACCTGAAGATATTCCGTGATATGGAACACCGAAAGGTTCGATGAGTTCCTTTTCGATGCCGTTGTATGAGCCGATATATTGGATATCATAACCCAGCTCTTTAAGCTTGGGGATCAGAGCGATGTTCGGAGTAACATGTCCGGCAGTACCTCCGCCGGTTAAAATGATTCGTTTCATAAAAGCAACCTCCCGAAATAGTCGTATTAAAGCTAATTTCATCTTAACCTTATTTGATGAAAAGTCAAGGAAAAGATAGGACAGAAAATGGTGTAAAGAATGAAAGAACTTAAAAAGTTATCACTAAAAGAAGAAGTGGACAAAGAAGCACAGGAGATAGAAAAAGAAATCGAGAGCAGAGATGATCTCGGTGATATTAAAGTGTCCGAAGATATGGAAACTTCTCTTTTTAATAAAATACAGGAATACGAGTATGACAAAAGAATAAAAAAGACAGTGCACCGTGGCAGAAAAAAGCGCCGCCTCTTTCTGGCTCTGGCAGCTGTGCTTATACTCGTGTGCGGAAGCGTGATAACAGGTACGGGAAGCAAATCGTATTGGAAGGTGCTGTGGGATAGAGTTGCGGGGGATGAGAAAACAAATATTATAAACGTAGAGGATATGGAAGCAGAGCAGACGCAGGATGCTGATGAGATACAGGTATTTAATCAAATCAGACAAGAAATAGGAATTTCACCAATAAGATTAGGATATATGCCGAAAGGTATGGTATTCGAAGAATATGAAATCGATAAGAAGCAAAACAGGGCAATTATTTTTTATAAATATAACGGACAGATTATTCGGTATTCCATGTATATGAATGATGAAGATTCTTCGCACGGGCAGACAGATATAGATAAATTGGTGAGTGAATATCAAATCAATGCTGTAGGAAATATTATAATTAATGTAAAAGAATATGATGTTGTTAATGAAAGTGAAAATCGGTTTGAGGCTGAATTTGAGTATATGGATGCGCAATATAAATTAATTGGATTAATGCAAAAAGAAGAATTTGATAAAATAGTAGAAAATTTAGCTTTTTATAGTAAAGCGCGTAAGTTTTAGGAAAGTTATCTGTCTAGTTAATAGAGACAAGAAATTAGCGTATAAAAGGATGAGAAAAGAATGAAAAAGCGTATTTTATCGGTTTTATGCAGTATGGCAATTTTGTGTACATCAGCAGTAATATCATCAACCGATGTTAATGCAGCAGAAGCAGAACAGAAAGTAGTAGATGGTTCAGTTCTTACTACGGAGGAAAGTTCTACAGGATATTCGGCTCCCTCTGTTGCAAGAGGCGAATATCTTATGACAGGGGACTGCACAATTTCCAAAGCAGGATTGACACGAGTTTATGCCTACGCATCTACAACAGCCAATAAAGAAGTATATTATATGGCAACAATTGTATATGTAGAGGAATATATTGAAGAGGAAGATGCGTGGGGACAGGTAGACTGGTGGATGGAAGAGACAAATAATGATTATTTCCTTTCCACAGCAAAAACTATTACGGTAGACAGGGGACATTATTACAGGGTGCGTGCAAATCATATAGCAGGCGACCAGTATCCATATGATGAGACAGCGTCATTTACAGATGGAATTCTTCTTCCGTAGATATCAATCAATTAAATAAAGTATATCCACTCCATTAAACCTTGAGAGCAGCCGCCAATGTGCGCCACGGAAACTATTAACAATCAGATTATAATAAAAAAATGATTTGAGAACCTGTTCCGAGAACACCACAATATAGGCTGTACATATGGCGGCTGCTCTCAGGGTTTAATGGAGGGTTTTTATTATGCTCAGTTCATTCTTAAGTAAATTCAAAATGCTCTTCATGAGCAATAGTATCAAGTATCTTAATAACCGGCATTTCTGATCATCAATATTTATTATCCCATGTTCAGAATGAGAATTCAATAATGAAACACAGAAATCAGTACGGCAGGCAGAGATTTTAATGTGGCGGCGGATGTAAATCGTACTAATATTTGATGAGGACATCGTATATTTGTCATATGGTTTTTGTTTTAATTAATACAATGAAATGGAATGCTGGAATAAGCATATATAAATACTCTCCTGCCGTTTTTTATTTACAGGAGAGAAGAGTGAAAAATAAAGTGGATTTTTGGACGCACTTATATAAGGGTTCTTAAAAA
>CAKNJS010000054.1 GCA_930986645.1 uncultured Lachnoclostridium sp. | reverse complement strand
CCAGTATGAGCAGGCCGGTATTTGCATAAAAATGCTTTCCGATATAGATCTGAGTACCTTTATCGCAATAGAATGGCGGTACGATCACGGCGTCATCCTCCAGATGGCCGAATATACTCCTTAACAGCTCCATACGCTCTTTTTCTTTCTGCCATGGCATGGAATTAAACTGTTCCAGCACTTCCCGGCTTTTCTCCCATGTATTGTCCCCCACCTTAAACGGGCAGTAGATCTTTCCTGCCAGCATCCGTTCTTTCTCTGTCATAGCTCTATATCCTCCGTAAATGCTTCCAGCAGGCTGCCATAACCGTAATAATCAACCACATACTTCAGTCCATCCACAACTTCCTGTCTGGAATAATCATGCTCCGCAAGGAATTCATCCGTCTTGCCGCTGAGCTTCTCGTAAAAGAGAAGAGACATCTCAAAATAGGTGCGGCCGCCCTCTTTCAGACCATCCACCAGAATATTCTCCGCCTCATTGATCTCGCCGTCGTCGATCATAGCCTGCAGTTTCCGGAACTGTTCCATCACCTCCAGCGGTATCTGTGCATCTTCTTCATTGTCAATATCCTTATTAAAAATGAGTTTGATAAGCGTGCGGATCCACTCATGTACGATCCGCATTACATAGTCTTTATCTTCCAGCATCCTCGCGTCCTCCTGCCTGCTCTTTTCCTGCCTCTTTCTGTAATTCGTCGAATGCAGATCATTTCTTTCCCGCCCGGATCATGAGCATCATAGGGCGGCGCATCTCGTCTTTCATTCCCGGTATATTCATCATCTCTTCCGACGGCTCTGCCTCTTCCACCATTTCGATCACAAATCCGCTTTTAATCAGTCCGTTCATGATCTGAGTCAGAGTATGATGGTATTTGAGAACATCACATCCAAGAAAACAGGTCTTTCGCTCTCCGGGATAGAAATAATCGTCTACCGGCCAATATAAAGGAACGCCATTTTCATCATAGATCCAATCCTCACGTACACCTGATGTGAAGACCGGATGCTCGATATTAAAAAGGAATGTTCCTCCCCTTTTCAGTGTACGATACACTAACCGGTATACAGACTCAATATCCTCTATATAATGAAGCGCCAGATTGGACACTACACAGTCCCATGCCTCTTCCGGATACTCATACTCTTCCATGGAGCCTGTCCGGTAGGTGATCCGGCTGTCTGAATTGCGCTTCTCCGCCTCTTCTATCATGCGGACGCTCACATCGATTCCCAGTACTTCCTCAGCTCCCTGATCCACGGCATATTTGCAGTGCCAGCCATAGCCGCACCCCAGATCCAGCACCCTGCTGCCTTTCAGAGGCGGAAACATTTCTTTCAGCTGATGCCATTCTCCTGCTCCGGAAAGACCGTATCTGCTCCGCGTCATCTGCGCATACTGTTCAAAAAAATGTTCATCATCATATTCAATTCTCATAGCTGTATACCGCCCTGTTCATTATTTCAACTGCTTCTTACCGAACAGCTCCGTAATTTTCTCCACCATGGCATCCATGGACGCCTGATCCGCAATCTCTATCTGCATCCCATACTCTGACGCTGCCCGGGCAGTCTGCTCTCCGATGCACATCGCGCGTACACTGTGGTAATCCATTCCGCTCTCTCCCATTGCCCGGACAAATCCCCGGACCGTAGATGCACTTGTAAATGTTACTGCATCAATCTCACCATTTTGCAGCATGTGCATAACTTCTTCCTTTAACAACGGATTTATTTCATATACCGTGCGGTACAGCGCAATGTCATCCACCAGAAGTCCCTTATCTGTAAGCGGCGGTATCAGATCCGGCGAGCCTTTCTCGGCTCGTGCAATCAGTACATACTCTCCCGGCTCCGACATTTCCGCCAGTTCTTTTCCCAGTTCTCCGGCATTATATGTTCCGGGCACTGCATCAGGAATCAGGCCGTATCCGCAGAGTGTGTCTGCGGTCGCTGATCCAATGGCTCCGATCCGTACTTTTCCAGACCCTCCAAGAACCGATCTCAGATCCATCTTCATTTCTTTTAATGTGTCAAAAAATACGTTCACACCGATAGGGCTGGTAAAGACGAGCCATTTTCCTTCTCTGTGCTGTCTGAAACGCTCCAGTGCGGATTTCAGGGGCTCATTCGGGCAGACCGCCTCTGTATGGATAGCAGGCATCTCAATGACTTGAGCCCCGAGATCTCTCAGTCTTCCGGCAAGCGCAGATATATTCTGTCGCGGACGGGTCAACAGGAACTGACATCCGCCGAGCTGCCTGTCCTCCGCCCAGTGAAGTTCATCTGCCAGCGCACACACCTTTCCCACAACAATGATTGCAGGGGTGCGGATACCAGCACGGTCTGACTCGGCTTTTAACGTTCCTACGGTTGCCGTCACTCTTCTCTGCCTTGCCGTTGTTCCCCTTTCCAGTACTGCCGCAGGCATATCAGGATCCATCCCTGCGTCAGTCAGCCCTTTCAAGATCTTTTCCATAGAGGATACACTCATCAGAAATACAAGTGTTCCATTCAGGCGGACGAGAGAATCAAAATCAATGCTCAGTGTCCCGTCTTTCCTCGCGTGTCCGGTAATGACATGAAAGGAAGAAGTATAATCTCTGTGCGTCACCGGAATCCCTGCGTAAGCCGGAACAGCCACAGAAGAAGTAATCCCCGGAACCACCTCGAAAGGAATCTGTTCGCTGATAAGCGTCTCCAGCTCCTCTCCGCCCCGTCCGAAGACAAACGGATCTCCTCCTTTCAAGCGGAGTACTTTCTTTCCTTTCTTCGCCTCTCTCACAAGGATCTGATTGATCTCATGCTGCGGCACCGGATGATTTCCGGAATGCTTACCCACATAGATTGTCTCTGTATTCTGAGAAATGCGGCTTAACACTTCCGCGCTGATCAGTGCATCATATACGATAACATCCGCGCTCTCGATCAGATGTGCCGCTTTTACCGTCAGAAGCCCCGCATCCCCCGGGCCTGCTCCTGCAAGCCATACTTTTCCGCACGCGCTGTTTTCATTTATTTTTCCGGCATTCCTATTCCCGCTCATATTTCCGTCAACTATACCTCCATCATTCATATTTTTTCATCATACGCTCCGCCAGAGATTCGCCTGCCTGACGGGACTCTGATACATCAGACACAATCACGTCTACAGCATATTCTTCTGTATCTTCATTGTAGTACAGCCCTGTCAGTTTCAGTTCATTTCCTCTCACCTGCGCGTGTGCGGCGCAGGGTGAAGTGCAGTCTCCTCCTGTCACCCGGATAAACTGGCGCTCTGCCAGTGCGGCCGCCCGGCTCTCTCTGTCATCAATCCGGTCGATCCATCCGTAATTTTCTCCTTTTCTTCCCTGTACGGCAAGGATTCCCTGCCCTGCCGCAGGAATCATCTCGTCCACGGAAAGATACCGGCTGATCACCTGTTCCATCCCGAGACGTTTCAGACCTGCGGCTGCCAGAAGTGTCCCGTCATACCCTTCTGTCTCAAGCTTTTTCATCCTTGTCTGCACATTTCCCCGGATTCCCCGGAATGTACAGTCCGGATACAGCCGCTGCATCTGGAGCATCCGTCTCCTGCTTGATGTACCGATGACCGCCTGTTCTGGCAATGCCTCAAGGCCGGGGCGGTACAGGATCACATCCCGCGGATCCTCCCGTCTGCCGTATGCGAGGATCGGGAATTCCGGATTCTCTTCCATGGGCATATCCTTCAGGCTGTGCACCGCAATATCGATTCTGCCATCCATGAGCGCACGGTCCAGTTCCTTTACAAACAGCCCCTTCCCGCCGATCTTTGCCAGACTTTTATCCAGTATTTTATCTCCTGTTGTTTTCATCGTAATGATTTCCACAGAAATCTCCGGATTACTGCCTATAATCTGATCCCGGATAATCTCCGCCTGTTTCACGGCAAGCCGGCTTTCCCTGCTGCCGATCTTTATTACAGAATGCATGATGCATCATTTCCTTTCTCTATGATCTGATAAATCCTCTCCATATCAAGGCTTTCCCTGATAATATCCGCCAGCTTGTCATACTGTTCTTCTTTATACGCCCTCCAGTCTGTCACCTGAATTTCCGAAGGGTCATACCCCTTCTGTTTTAACAGCGCGCCAAGGAAACCTTTAGCGCAGCCCGGCGCATCAAAGATACCGTGGACATAGCATCCGTAGACATTGCCGCTCTGTGCGCCGTCAGCCCGCACATTGCCGCCAATATCCGATGCATCGTTATCAGACTGATCCGTAATATCAGCAAATTTTACAAGGGATTCCGCATGATCCAGAAGAAAAGTCTCTCCCATATGGATCTCATACCCCTCCAGTTCTGTACCCGAGAGTTCCTTTAAGATTCCCTCCGTCGAAAGGAAATGCCCCTGCACCCTTGTTCTTGTCTTCTCTTTATCAAATACAGTGCGGGTCGGAAGAAGCCCCAGTCCCCTGACCGTACCTTTCTGCTCTACTCCTGACGGATCGGAGACTTCCTGTCCGAGCATCTGATAGCCGCCGCAGATACCGAACACAAGCCCGCCTTTAGACGCAAACCGCAGGATCTTCGCCTCAAGCCCGTTCTGCCTCATCCAGAGCAGATCCTGAATGGTATTCTTGCTGCCCGGCAGGATCACCGCATCCGGTTCCCCGAACTCTGCCGGTGAACTGACATACCGCACCCCCGCTACTTCATGCGCCTCCAGCGGCGCGATATCTGTAAAATTAGATATCCTCGGCAGACGGATCACCGCGATATCTACAAGACCTGCATTCTCTTTCTTCTGAAAACGCTCTGTCAGGCTGTCCTCTTCATCAATGTCCAGATAGAAATACGGCACGACTCCAAGCACCGGTATCTTTGCCCGTTCCTCGAGCATCGTAAGCCCCGGTTTCAGGATTGACACATCGCCGCGGAATTTATTGATGATCATTCCCTTGATTCTCTGACGCTCCTTTTCCTCCAGCAGCATAACGGTTCCGATCAGCTGTGCGAACACACCGCCTCTGTCAATATCACCGGCAAGAAGCACCGGCGCGTCCACAAGCTCCGCCAGCCCCATGTTTACGATATCGTCCTGTTTCAGATTGATTTCCGCGGGACTTCCCGCTCCCTCGATCACGATCACGTCATATTTCCGCTTCAGCTTCTCATATGCTTCCATGATATACGGGATATAGTCCCGTTTATGCCTGTAATACTCTGCTGCGGACATAGTTCCTACAGGTTTCCCGTTGATTATCACCTGAGAACCCGTGTCGTTCGTAGGCTTGAGCAGAATAGGATTCATAGCCGCTGACGGTTCGATTCCCGCTGCTTCCGCCTGCATCACCTGGGCTCGCCCCATCTCCAGCCCTTCTTTTGTGATAAATGAGTTGAGCGCCATATTCTGTGATTTAAAAGGAGCCACACTGTAACCATCCTGCTTAAGCACCCGGCACAGTCCGCCGGCCAGTACGCTCTTTCCGGCATTGGACATCGTTCCCTGTATCATAATTGATCCTCTCATCTGGTTACCTCCATTTTCTCAGTTATTTCTGCGTTCCTTTCAGCATCCGTATTTCTATCCCCGTTCTTGTCTGTAATATCCCTCAGCGCATCTGCCAGACGAAGATTCTCTTCATGTGTCCGTACTGCTATGCGGTACCATCCTTTCCCGAGCCCTCGGTAGTTCTCACAGCTGCGTATCAGAATGCCGCGTTTTTTCATCTCACTAAAAAGATCTGTTTTTGTATAAATAAGAATGAAATTTACGTTAGAAGAAATAAATTTCATTCCCGCATTTTTCAACTCTGCCTCCAAATATGTACGTTCTTCAGCAACGAGGCTCCTGCCATTTCTTACATACTCGTCCTCATCCAGCGCCGCAATCCCTGCTTCCTGCGCAGGAACTGACACACTCCATGGCTGCCGCATATGCTGCATTTTCTCCAGCAGTTCCCCATCTGATGAGATGCCGTATCCCAGTCTTAGTCCCGGCATGGCATAAATCTTGGTAAATGCACGCAGAATAAAAAGACTGTGATACCTTTCTGTCTCCCTGAGCATGGAATACCTCTCCGGAACCGTAAGGAATTCCACAAAACATTCATCCAGTACAAGACGGATTTCCAGTTCTTCACAGCGCCGTGCGGCCTGCAGCAATATCTCCCTGTCGATCACATGCCCCGAAGGATTCACAGGAGAGCATAGGAAAACAATATCTATACTTTCATCAAGCTCCGATAAGAAATCTTCTGTAATGCAAAAGCAATTATTTTCTTTTGTTTTATAGTATTTAATTTCACATCCAACTGTATCAAGAGCCTGTTCATATTCAGAAAATGCCGGGACCGGAACCAGTGCGCGGCGCGGTTTTTCTGCAAGCACCAGTGTGTAAATAATCTCTGCAGCACCATTTCCGAATATATAATCTGCCTCCGGGATCCCCTGTTTCCGTGCCAGCTTTCTCCTCAGTCTCCTGCACTGGCTGTCAGGATATAACGATGCCATCTCCACTCCGTGCTTTGCAGCATCTGTCACGCTTTGCGGCGGGCCGAGCGGATTAAGATTCACAGAAAAATCCAGCATCTCCTTATAAGTATATATATCTCCGCCATGCCCGTAGATCATTGTATTCCTCCTAAATTAAAATAATAAGCCCGGCAATTCTATTTATACTATAGCCAGAACGTATTTCACGGCGCCGAATACAGCCAGCATTAAAACAGCCGTCACATACATGAGCCGCCCCGTCCTCTTAATATCTTCCGGTTCAATCGGCCGCAGGGCATCACCGATAAACTCTTTCTTATATACCTTCCCAAAGTATACCGCATCACCGGCCAGCATTACCCGAAGCGCCCCTGCGCAGACTGATTCTGTCTGCGCAGCATTCGGGCTTGCATGTTTCCGGCGGTCTCTTCGGTAGATCCGCCATGCATTTTTTCCGTCCAGACCGCAGAAAAATGCAGCTGCGATCATAAACAGGGCCGTAACGCGCGCTGGGATATAATTAAAAATATCGTCCAGTTTCGCCGGAACCCTCCCGAAATACAGATACTTGTCGTTCTTATATCCAAGCATGGAGTCCATTGTATTTACTGCCTTGTAGAGAAAGCCAAGGGGAGCCCCGCCGATCAGCATATAGATGAGCGGTGCCGTCACTCCGTCGGACGTATTCTCCGCTACGGTCTCCACCGCCGCTTTCGTCACCCCTTCTGCACTTAAGTTTTCCGTATCTCTCCCGACGATCATCGATACCGCCCTTCGCGCACCCGGAAGATCATCTGCTTTTAATCTGTCATAGACTTTTCCGCTCTCTTGGCAGAGGCATCTGGCCGCTATGATCTGATAGCACCAGAATGTCTCCAGAATAAACCTGAGCACCGGATGAATCTTCTGGGCCAGAACAAGCACTCCCAACGGGATCAGAAAGGAAAGCCCTGCGATGCACACCCACAGGACAGCGCCCGCGGCGATAAGCCCGCGTCCGCTTTTATTTCTGCTGCAAAGCTTCCTGAGCTGCCGTTCACCAAAAGAGATTCCTTTTCCGATCAGCCGGACCGGGTGG
Organism: uncultured Lachnoclostridium sp.; assembly: GCA_930986645.1. Taxonomy (GTDB): domain Bacteria; phylum Bacillota; class Clostridia; order Lachnospirales; family Lachnospiraceae; genus Mediterraneibacter. The sequence continues at coordinate 5,356 of CAKNJS010000054.1, read as the reverse complement.
CAGAGCCACACCGGATCTCCAAATAAAAAATCAAGGAAAAAGCCTGCCGCGCAGGCTGCAAGTGACATTATCATAACACGATCTCAAGTCCCGCTTCAAGCTGATGTACCCGTTCTCCCAGTACTCCGCGCATGATGCGGTACCCCTCCTCTCCTGTACAATGTCCGGTATAGATCTTCTCCACGCCTGTGGCGCGCACTTTATCCGCAAAGCATCGCACATATTCTTCTGATTTATTATACAAATGGAATCCGCCGATCATGGCATGGATCTTTCTGCCCGGGAATGCTGCGGACACCTCATTTATAATATTATCCGCACCACCGTGGGAACAACTGTTAAAAATGACAATTCCTGATTCGGTCTCAAATACAAGGCTCTGCTCATGGGCAAAACCGTCCGGCACCCAGTCATTTTCTTCTTTCAGATACATATGCTCCCGTTCTTCGGCCTTTTTCATACTTTCCTTACTGTGTGAGATCAGCCAGACGCCATCACTTATCTCCAGATTCTCCGGTACACGTATGATCCGGTCTCTGTACTTTTCCAACATTCCGTCCTTGATACCGATATATTTCATACGCCCCTCTTTTCGGTCATAACAGTTCTCCCCGCAGGACTCTTTCAGATAAAGTTTTGCCTTATTATTCTTAGCAAAGAACACCGGCATCCCGTCCGCATGGTCATAATGTGCATGGGAGAGCACCGCATAATCCACGTCAGCCAGACATAAACCCAGCTTATCGGCATTCTCAGCAAACAGGCCGGTCTGTCCGGCATCCAGCAGGATCTTCTGCTCCTTATATTCTATATAGAAGCTTAAGCCCCACTCCCCCGGGAGATCGTTGTTTCCGATATTGTCCACTAATACTGCTGCTTTCATCTTTTCACTCCGCTCTGCAGATTTTCTTCCTTTTTCTTTCTGCTCTCAAAATAAATAAACCGGTCAATGGAATCCAGAATATCCGCAAAATCCTCTCTCGGCGCCGCATCGATATAGCGGCTCAGAATTTCCTGTTCATTCTCCCTGTAACGTCCGTAGTAGATATCATACAGGTTATGGCCCCGCATATGGATCCGGATTTCTTCCATGTGCTGCTTTACATCATCCACGGACGTAAGGCCGTGTCCGATGACCTCAGCCAGCTTCCTGCCGCTTCTGAGCCGGTACAGGTACTCGCGCCATTTTTCTATGAATATTTCATAAAACTGCTCTTCTGATTCAATGATCCCGATTTGTGCCATTACCTTCGGATCAAGGAAATAGTTTTCAAAAGAATAGTACTTCAGAATGAGTACATTCTTCTCTGTGACCCTCGGAAGCCGGTCTATATCCTCCTCATTTCTCCGGGCATAATAATTACAGAGCTGTGATTTCAGTTCTTCACTATCCTTACCGTCCCCGTCCCGGATCATAAGGAAATTATCTTTTATGTAAATCTGGTTCATATATTTCAGATTTGCATAGGTCTTGATATTCGTACAGCTGTTGGTCGTAATGATCGCAATGCGTGAAAGGTTTCCCTCACTGTCGTATGTCTCCGAATAATATTTTCGGATCAGAAGCGGAAGCCTGCTCTTATCCTGCTTGCCCTCTACGATAAACACAAAATTCACATTCATCAGATCGTTTGCCGAATAGCCCAGATCGTCCAGAACTGCGCTGATATCCGTCTTCTCCCGCACTTCAGAGAATCCGTCCTTATCCAGAAATACCTGTCTGATCTGTCTGCTGCTGAAATTTGACAGCAGATTCGGAGAATGGGTGGAAAACATAACCTGATTCTTTTTCGACAGCCTGTACAGAATATCCCCCGATACCTTCTGAAGCTTCGGATGGAGAAAGATCTCCGGATCTTCCACCATGATAATATCCGCATTCTTCATACCTTCCTCTTCATACGCCTCCAGAAGAGAAAGCATATAGATGCTGCGCATACCCTTCCCCATGCTCTCGGCAGGACGGTTCTTCTGATATCCTGCCTGACGCATGGAAGCCGTAACCGAAAGCGTCCGTTCTATATCCAGATCCATGGAGTAGGCAATCTCATCCCTGCCGCCGTTCCTGCGGAAAATCTCGTTTACTCTCTTTGAAAATGAATCCAGATTCAGATTATACAGCTTATATTCCAGAAGCTTCGACGCCTCAAATGCATTCAGCTCCTCGGTTGTCTTCTTGTGGATCAGCCCGATACAGGAAAAGCAGTGATTGCATTCCTTTGCCACATCAAACATACAGCAGCCGGAACGCATCCGTTTCAGAAGATCGTCCTCCTGCATTAAGAGCAGATCATCCTGAAATTTCTTCATGTCGCGCTGGGTATCCATAAAATAGATATGCGGAAATATCTTCGGAATGTATCGGTTGTCTTTCTGCTTTCCATCACTGTAACGCGTACGTCCTTCCCGATTGACAGAGAACTCAAATGTCAGTCTGCCTCCGGAAAAAATTCTGTCACTGTCTGTTTCTGTTCCTCCTTCAGGCAAAAAAGAAGGAAGCTTTCTGCAGAATTCACGATACCATGCTTCAGGTCTTCGGTAAGTGCTGACTATCCCAAATCTGTGAAATCTCTTCAGATCATCCTCTGTGATGCGCAGCTCTGTGCTGATCTCCACGTTTGGAAAGTTCTCCCGGAAATCTTCTTCCCTGACAACATAGTCTCCGCCCACAGCGCGCACAGCGTCAAGGACGGCGGTCTTTCCGGTGTCATTTTTTCCGACCAGAATAAGAGCATTCTCAATATCACTGATATGCATATCTTTAATTGATTTAAAATTGCGTATCCGAAGATCCGTAATCTGCATTCCGGCACCTCCCGCTGCAGATTTCTCTGCATAACATAAATCTCTGTGTAACAGTGCAGGTATAGTCTGAACTGTTATGCCTCTGTTAATGAATATATAGAATCCAGCATATGCGTGCCGCTTTTCGTCTTAAACACACGCTCCCTGAACTTACAGACCGCCTCATGGCTGTACTGGGATTCGTCCGCATTAACCAGATAATCTGCTTCCAGAAGAATCTGATAATCCATCCCTTCTACATCTGTATAAGTATGATGATGTGTCACCAGATAGATGATGCGTTCTTCCATCTCCTCCGGAAGAGTAAACTCCGAAAGAAAGATCCGAAGAAGCGGCTCACTCTCCGCCTCCTGATGATTTCCGTTTGTATTACCGTACTTCTCCCGGCAGAGCGGACAGGCGATGTCATGGACGATCGCCGCGATCTCCAGCGTGTCCTGCGTCTTTTCATCCAGTCCTTCCAGAAGGCCTATCGTCTGGGCATAGGCATATACCTTCAGGAAATGCCGCACATCCGAACGGTTTCCCCTGTAAAAGTCGATCATCTTATTTACAATTTTTTCTTTCATACTTCTGTCTCTCCTATCCAAGTTATCTCCATTCCGTAATACTGTTTATATCTTTTCGCGGTCTTGGAGCAGGACTTTCATCTGCATATCCTGCTGCCAGTGCTGCATAAAGTGCGCCCTCTGTTCCCAGCCATTCTGTTAATTCCTCATATGCGAAATAAGCATCACAGATCCACAGACTTCCAAGTCCAAAGCTCTGTTGCTGTCAAGGTCATACAGTCCTCTCTCCATAGCCGAGAGCATCTCTTTTTTCGCTTTTCCCTGAACAACTGTAAACTTCCATGGTTGTCCTGTTCTTCATACTGCCAAACTATTGTATCATTCTTCACAATCCAGTGTCTATACTTTTGTATAATATGCCATATTGTTTTTCCCACATGTTATAAACTATAATAAACAACTACGGAATTTTCTTTTCCCGTATGCTGCCTTTGCAGCGGTCTTTAATTTTAAAGATATTATCAGGCGGTTTCCACCAGACTTTCCTTTTGTTTGAGCTCACAAAAGGTTGCAGCTGCTCACTTTATACTGCATTAAACGGAAGCAATTACAGTAACCCTTCCGAATTAGAAGTTAATACGCTTCGGAATGTATTGTATCTGACAGATATCCTGACAGGTCAAAAAGCAGAGGTGATCCAGATGATTTCGAAAACATATGATAAGGAACTGCACGATAAAACACTGCGAAGCGAAGGATATGAAACCGGTAAAGCTGAAAGAAAAATACAGCCTCTCAAAAGAAGAGGCTGAAAAATATCTGGATAAGTATTGGAAAGGACTATAGCTATTCTCTTTCCTGAATCATGACATGAACACAATCGCCATCCCCTTTGTTTATCTTAGTGCGGATGGCTTTTGTAATGCCTATGATATAGCATACGGAACCGTCCTCATATTTTACCCCCATGTTCACAATACTCCCGTCATATGGCTGTCCGTCAAATTCTGCGTGGACTTTCACCCGACCTCTGCCGAATTCTTCCCTGATATTCCACGGGAAAACAACATATGCTCCACCCTTATCCGGAATGCAGTGAATCATCTCATTATACTCATATATTTTCCTGTTCATAAAAATGCCCTCTCTTCTCTCACTTCCGCGCCATAAATATACGTATCAGCCAGAATGCCATATCTGCGATCAAAATTGCAAGATATATCCCTGCGAACCATAACGGAAGCGGTTTTACCAAAGTGGTAAATACAATCAGCAGCGTAAATACCGATATCAGGATAAGTTTAGAAGTTCCGATCAGCAGGATCCGGCATATATATTCCATAACAGTATCGGCAAGTGTATTTTTTATATTCACAGTTCTGCCCCTTTCAGAAGCTTATCTTCCCAACTATATCATCATATACAGAACTTCCGTCCAGTATTGTCCCGAATGTATCAACCCACACCGGTATGTATCCGCTCCTGCAGGCAGTCCTCTGCGATCCTATATTCGTTACAGATGCAGAATAAAACGGCACGATATCCCGTTCCATAACTTCATCCGTAAGTCTGCTCACGAGATATGTTCCCAGTCCTTTCCCACGGTATTGTCCTGCAACATCAATGCCGATCTCCCAAAAAGAATCTACCGAAGTCTCTGGTGCTCCGGCTATGCCGATAATCTGTTTTCCGTCTCTTGCAATACAGACCGCTCTTGCCACTGTGCTGCCATTTTCCTCAAAGACCAGTGAATTGTCAAAACCGCGCAGGCCGCGCAGAGACAAGATATCTTCATCAAAAAAGATATCACATTTATATTGAGAATACGCAGATGTATACTGGCAATGACCGTAGTCCGGCACATAGTGGATTGTCTGTCCATAGACGAACGGCAGTTCAAATATCTCATCTCTGCTTTTTCCCTGCAGAAGTGCTCTGATTCCATCGGATAATTCTTCCGATGAACAGACAGCAATGCAGTTTTTATACGCCAGTATCTTGAGATACGGCTTTTTTGTGTCTGGCTTTACAGAGAAAACAGT
>CAKNJS010000053.1 GCA_930986645.1 uncultured Lachnoclostridium sp. | reverse complement strand
ATACATTTCTCACTTTATTGTCTATAATGTCAAAATGAATCTGGCGGGAACAGACTCCCTTCGGCTGATAGTCCATCTGTAATACCTCCTTTATCTTCCGGAGCATTCCTAAGTCCGGCAGACTGATATACCGGGACAGTCGGGATCGCTCCGATGTACATTGTTGTTCTTTCTTATGTGCAGAAGCCATTATAGCAAAAAGAAAAGAAAAAAGCAATGAAGGAAGGAGTCATGAGGAAGTATACGGGAATAAAACTGTCCCCAGTCATCAGATGGTTGAGATGATGCGGAAGATATCATATATTTTTGTGCGTCATCTTTCGCGCGTACGTGACCGGATGTGACAAGGATCTTGGAACCAAAAAGCATCCGGGGGAAGCGCCTTAAGATGTTTCAGACAGGCAGTTTCAAAGTTTATGTGAAGATCTTCAGCAAGAAAAATATATGGTGGAAAATGAGAGGAGAAAGGCGGCGGGATGTAGAAATATGTTGAACGGTTTTTGCGGACAACCCGGGCGGGATGGACTATAATGACCACAAACACAATAGGCACCGCCGATAAGGAAAAGTGCAGGAACAATGGAATATACTGCTGCTGCACGGGGAGCGTTGTGGGAGAATTATTAAACAGGAGGGTTTGCTATGTTAGAAGGATTGGCAGCAAATACCAGCGTCATTACATATCTGATGGCAGCTGCAGGAGTACTGGGAATTCTCGCTAAGATTATTAATCAGGTCACTCTGCACAGGCTGGTAAAATCGGCAGGAAACATGCCGAAAAGCACGCACAGACTGATAAAACTGGTAAGGTCAAAATACGAACACGCTTGTATGATCCGCGATTCTGTGGAAAATATTGATGCTTTTGTGGAAAAATATATTTATGAATACCGCGGATTTTTATTCCGCATACATACATGGAGGCAGATTGAGATCCTATCTGTCTGGTTCGCCGGGATACTGGCTGCGCTGGGTGCGTCAGTACTTTATTTTACTTCCGGATTTTCAGAATCCGTTTATCAATATATTGCCGCCGGCATCGCTGAGGTGGTGCTGCTCTCTGTAGTGATGCGTCTCAGCGATGAGCCGTACAAGATCAATGCGGTAAAGATGTATATGGTAGATTATCTCGAAAATATCTGTACGTTCCGGCTGAAGAGACAGGGGGCGAGGGAAAGAGAATTCATTGATGTGATTTCCGCTGAAGGCGGAGCCAAGAATGCCAGAAATGCAGAAGAGCCGGAGACGTCGAGGGCTGATTACGGAAAGAAAGAAAACCGTGCTTCAGCCCGGGGCGTCAGAACCGTGCGGGCAGGAAGAGGAATGAAAAATCCGCCCGAACCGGCATATGCCGGAGGCGGTTTTTCGGGTGAGACAGATCAGGCGGCAGACAATGAAATGATGATCAATGAGACGGCTGGATCAGAGCCGGAAAAGAGCGCGGGAACAGGAAGAGGCACCGCATCATCTCAGGAGAGAGAGGGCGGACTTTCCATTAATATCGAGGGAGAACCACGCAGCTCAGGCACGGCGAAAGGGGAGAACGCAAGGGAAGCAGTACGGCATGCGTCCCATAACCGGGAGGATGATGACAGGCCGGCGCTGAGAGAGGAGGCGATCCGGCAGATATTGGAAGAATTTCTTGCTTAAAAGCTTTTAACTTGAATAAGGTATACAGATTTGGTAAAATATGCATAGAGTAACGGCAGACGGTAATATTGTCCGCCGGGATTCAAATGATGACAATGATATCAGAGAATATCAGAGAGGAAGGATAATGATGAGCAAAGTAACATTTGACTATTCAAAGGCATGCAGTTTTGTACAGGAGCATGAGATCCAGTACATGAGTGAGCTTGCCGCACAGGCGAAGGACAAGCTGCTCGCAAAGACCGGCGCAGGAAATGATTTCCTTGGATGGATCGATCTTCCGGTTGATTATGATAAAGAAGAATTCGCACGCATTAAGAAAGCGGCGGAAAAGATCCGTAAGGATTCAGATGTCCTTCTCGTAATCGGAATCGGCGGTTCCTATCTGGGAGCCAGAGCTGCCATCGAGTTCCTCGGACATTCTTTTGCAAACGTGGTATCCAAAGAGATCCGCAAAGCTCCGGAAATCTATTATGTAGGAAACAGCATCAGCAGCACTTATATCAAAGATCTGATCGACGTAGTAGGAGACAGAGATTTCTCGATCAACATGATCTCCAAGTCAGGAACTACGACAGAGCCTGCGATTGCGTTCCGTGTATTTAAAGAGATTCTGGAGAAGAAATACGGCAAAGAGGAAGCTGCAAAGAGAATCTATGCAACAACAGACCGTGCAAAGGGAGCCCTCAAGAATCTTGCAACGGAAGAGGGATACGAGACATTCGTAGTTCCGGATGACGTAGGAGGACGTTTCTCCGTACTGACAGCAGTAGGACTGCTTCCGATCGCTGTAAGCGGCGCTGACATCGATAAACTGATGGAAGGTGCGGCAGCAGGAAGAAAGGCTGCAATCGAGAATGATTTCGCTGACAACGATGCAATGAAATATGCGGCAATCAGAAATATTCTTCTGCGCAAAGGAAAAACTGTAGAGGTACTTGCAAATTATGAGCCGAGCCTTCACTATGTATCCGAGTGGTGGAAACAGCTTTACGGCGAGAGCGAAGGCAAAGATCAGAAGGGTATCTTCCCGGCATCTGTAGACCTTACAACAGACCTGCACTCCATGGGACAGTTTATTCAGGACGGCAGCAGAATCCTGTTCGAGACAGTTCTCAATGTAGAGAAGTCGAGAGAAGAAGTTGTTATCAACGAAGAGCCGGTGGATCTGGACGGACTGAACTATCTTGCAGGCAAGAATGTTGATTTCATTAACAAGAGTGCAATGAACGGTACGATCCTTGCACATACGGACGGAAATGTTCCGAACCTTATGGTGAAGATTCCGGAGCAGAATGAATTCTATCTGGGCGAGCTGTTCTACTTCTTCGAGTTCGCATGCGGCGTGAGCGGATATTTACTCGGCGTTAATCCGTTCAACCAGCCGGGTGTAGAGAGCTACAAGAAGAATATGTTCGCGCTTCTCGGAAAACCGGGATATGAAGAGCAGAGAGAAGAGCTCCTGAAGAGACTGTAAAGCAGTTACTGTTATTGAATGAAATTTGTAAATAGGGTATAATAATAAGCAGTCGGAAAAAGCCGGCTGCTTATTTTCTTTGAGGCGGCTTTCGGAAGCGCCCTGTACCGTGAACGGCGGTTCCTGCGTGCGGACAGCGGAAATGGCAGCGGTGAGATAAAGGAGGAAATGAAATATGTTACGTATCGGTATGTTGACAAGCGGCGGAGACTGTCAGGCGCTCAATGCGGCCATGAGAGGCGTGGTAAAAGGCATATGTTCTAAGAGAGATGACGTGGAGATCTATGGATTTAAAGATGGATACAAAGGTCTGATCTATGCGGATTTCAGTATGCTTACTTCGAAGGATTTTTCCGGAATCCTGACACGGGGCGGTACGATCCTCGGAACATCCAGACAGCCGTTCAAACTGATGAGAGTGCCGGACAAGAACGGGCTGGACAAGGTGGAGGCTATGAAACATACATATCATAAGCTGAACCTGAACTGCCTTGTTATCCTCGGAGGAAACGGAACTCATAAGACGGCAAATATGCTCCGTGAAGAGGGACTGAATATTATTACACTGCCGAAGACGATCGACAATGATCTGTGGGGAACCGATATGACATTCGGATTCCAGAGCGCAGTAGATATCGCTACGGATACTATCGACAGGATCCACACGACGGCAACATCCCACAGCCGTGTATTCATTATCGAGGTTATGGGACACAAAGTAGGATATGTAACACTTCATGCAGGTATTGCAGGCGGAGCGGATATTATCCTTCTTCCGGAGATCCCGTATGATATCAAAGCGATCAAGAAAGTGATCGACGGACGCTCCAAAGCAGGAAAGCCGTTTACCATCCTCGCTGTGGCAGAGGGCGCCATCTCCAAGAAAGATGCCAAGTTATCGAAGAAAGAGTACAAGGAGAAGCTGGCAAAGAGAAAATATCCGTCTATCGCTTACGAGCTGGCGGAGCAGATCCAGAAAGAGACGGACAAGGAAGTCCGTATTACCGTTCCCGGACATACACAGAGAGGCGGTTCACCGTGCGCATATGACCGTGTATTTGCAACACGCGTAGGCGCGAAGGCGGCGGAGCTGATCCTTGAAGAGAAGTACGGCTATATGGTTGCCATGAAGAATGGCGAGACGACAAAAGTACCGCTTAGCGAAGTAGCGGGGAAATTAAAGACTGTTGATCCGAAATGCAGCCTGATCAAAGAGGCAAGAATGATCGGCATCAGTTTTGGCGATGAGGTGTAATTCATGTCGTATACGGCACTTTACAGAAAATTCCGCCCGACCGAATTTGCGGATGTAAAAGGGCAGGATCACATTATAACAACACTGCAGAATCAGATTAAGGCAAACCGCATCGGACATGCATATCTTTTCTGCGGGACAAGAGGAACCGGAAAGACTACGGTTGCGAAGATATTTGCGAAAGCCGTGAACTGTGAGCATCCGGTGGACGGAAGTCCCTGCGGAGAGTGTGAGACGTGCAAGTCTATTGCGGCCGGCACATCTATGAATGTGATCGAGATCGACGCCGCTTCCAACAACGGCGTCGATAATATCAGAGAGATCCGTGAGGAGGTAGCTTACCGGCCCACGGAGGGAAAGTATAAGGTATACATTATAGATGAGGTGCATATGCTTTCCATAGGAGCGTTCAACGCCCTTCTTAAGACTTTGGAGGAACCGCCGGAGTATGTCATCTTCATCCTCGCGACGACGGAGGTCCATAAGATCCCTATTACCATTTTGTCCCGGTGCCAGCACTATGATTTTAAGCGCATCAGCATCGAGACGATCACGGACCGGATGAAAGAGCTGATGGACACTGAACACGTGGATGTTGAGGACAAGGCGCTGCGCTACATTGCCAAGGCAGCGGACGGTTCCATGCGTGACGCGTTGAGCCTTCTGGATCAGTGCATTGCGTTCTATATGGGACAGAAGCTGACTTATGATAATGTACTGGAAGTTCTGGGAGCGGTGGACACGGATGTGTTCAGCCGGCTGCTCCGAAAAGTACTCAACCGGGATGTAGCCGGAGTGCTGGATGTAGTGGATGATCTTGTGATGCAGGGGCGCGAGCTTACCCAGCTTGCGGCGGATTTTACATGGTATCTTAGAAACTTGCTTCTGGTAAAAACTTCTGATAATATAGAGGATGTTCTGGATGTATCGACGGAAAATCTGGCTCAGCTTAAGGAAGAAGCGCAGATGATAGAGCCGGATATGCTCTTCCGCTACATCCGCATTTTTTCTGAATTAACCAATCAGCTTAAGTATGCGACTCAGAAGAGAGTGATGCTTGAAGTAGCGCTGATCAAACTGTGCACGCCGGCTATGGAGAGTTCTCAGGATTCTCTGCTCGACCGTATCCGTGCGGTGGAGGAAAAGGTAGATAAAGGTATCAGTGCGGCTGCGGAGATGTATGCACAGGGGATTCCGTCAGGAGGCGCCGGCGGCGGTTCTGTGCCGGCCGGAAGACAGGGAGACGGAACAGCAGCGTCCGGCGGCGCGGACAGTGCGGTGCAGAGAATACTGCCTGATGCGATTCCGGAAGATGTGCAGGAAGTGGTGAAGAACTTCCGTTCCATTGCAGGAGAGGCATCCGGCATACTGCGGGGATATCTGAAAAAGGCGCGTCTGAGCCTCGGCGGTGACAACCGGCTGATGATCGTGCTTCCCGACTCTCTGTCGGAAAGTGTGGTCGGAAGAGAAGATCATGTGCAGGAGCTGGAGCGTCTGATCGAAGAGCGTATCGGAAAGAAAGTGGAAGTAGAAGTGCGTCATGTAGAAGAGGGACGGCACTTTGAAGATACATTTGTAGATATAGAACAGAAGATCAATATGGAGATAACAGTGGAGGATTAAGAAATGGCAAGACGCGGAGGATTTCCGGGCGGAGGAATGCCGGGAAATATGGCAAACCTTATGAAGCAGGCGCAGCGTATGCAGCGTCAGATGGAAGAACAGCAGAAAGAGCTGGAGGCGAAAGAATTTACAGCCACAGCAGGCGGCGGAGCCGTGGAAGTAACAGTATCGGGAAAAAGAGAAGTACTGAAGGTCAAACTGGCTGAAGAAGTAGTTGATCCGGATGATATTGAAATGCTTGAGGATCTGATCGTGGCAGCCACCAATGAGGCGCTCAGAAAAGTAGAAGAAGAAAGCGGAGCTGCAATGTCAAAACTGACAGGCGGACTCGGCGGCGGTGTTCCGGGGATGTTCTAGAGATGGATTATTACAGTAATCAGATCAGCCGGCTGATTGAAGAGTTTTCCCGACTGCCGGGAATCGGAAACAAGTCGGCGCAGAGGCTGGCATTCCACGTGATCAATATGCCTGTGGATCAGGTGGAAGAGCTTGCAAAGACCATCGTGGATGCTAGAAAGAACGTCAGATACTGTAAGGTGTGCTGTACTCTTACAGACCGGGAAATCTGCCCGATCTGCAGTAACCCGGACAGGGACAAGAAGACGATCATGGTAGTGGAGACTCCGAGGGATCTGGCGGCATATGAGAAGACCGGCAAATATAACGGCGTCTATCATGTGCTCCATGGGGCGATCTCTCCGATGCTGGGGATCGGACCCGGAGACATTAAGCTGAAGGAGCTGATGGAGCGCCTGCAGGGGGATGTGGATGAAGTTATTATCGCGACGAATTCCAGCCTTGAGGGCGAGACAACAGCAATGTATATCAGCAAGCTGATCAAGCCTGCGGGGATTAAAGTGAGCAGGATCGCCAGCGGCGTTCCGGTGGGCGGAGACTTGGAATATATCGATGAAGTCACGCTTCTAAGAGCGCTGGAGGGCAGGACAGAATTATAGAAGGTGTTGCATGAGCGGGAAGAAGGTAACCTCATCGGATGTGGCGAAGCGCGCCGGAGTGTCGCAGGCCACTGTCTCGATGGTATTGAACAAGAAATATAATGTCTCATTTTCAAAAGAAGTTGTACGCAGAGTAGAGGATGCGGCTCAGGAACTGGGATATGAACTTCCGAAGCGGAGAAAGCGGAAAGAGGAGCGCAGGCAGAATATGCTTGTTGTTATCAGCCCGAACCTTACGAATCCGTATTATGTCATGCTGCTTCAGGGCATAGAGTCAAGAGCGGCGGATCAGGGATTCGGCATCTTTGTCTGCAATACCCAGAGAGATCTGAAGATGGAAGAGCGTTATCTGAAAATGATCTCATCGATGAACCCGCAGGGCATAATCTATATGTGCAACCCGAGCCAGTGCTTTATGGAGCAGGTGGAGGAACTGTCAAAGCGGATTCCCGTGGTCGTTGTGAATAACCAGAATGAAAAGCTGAATGTAGATGCGGTGGAGCTGGACAATTCCAAGCTGGGCCGTCTGATGGCAAGGCATCTTCTGGAGCTGGGCCACCGGAAAGTGGGGTACATCGCGCCGCCTCTTACAGTAAGACAGAAGCAGAGATCCAAGAGGGTAGAGGGATTCTTAAAAGAGTTCCAGAGCGCAGGACTGAAAGACGGTGTTGTGATCAAAGCCGCGGATGAGCAGATCGACAAGGATATTCCGGGAATTGACTCGGAATACAGGATCGGGTATGATCTGACTAAGGAACTGTTGAAAGAGCATACCGACCTGACAGCTATTGCAGGGCTGAATGATATGATTGCCTTCGGCATCATGGATGCGCTCTACGATGAGAAGTACAGGGTGCCCGGCGATATGTCCGTGATGGGGTGCGACAATACGCTGTTTGCAAAAGTAAAAGAAGTATCCCTGACTACTATTGAACATTTCGTTATATATAAAGGGATGGACGCCTGTGACATCATCATGAAAAAGATGAATTCGCGCATCCCCAAATATACTGAGATTGAGCCGGTCAGCATCTATCATGTAGAATATGAGCCTAAGCTTGTTGTGCGCGGGACGACTTCTTATCCGCGTTCTGAAAAACGGCCGGGAAAAAAGAAAAATTAATAAAAAACCAAAAAATATTAGTAATAAACCATGCTTGATTTGAGAACTCAGTATTAAATAATCCTTAAAATACGTCACTTAATAAAACACGGATTGTTAAATGTAATTAATTATTAATAAAATACTATGATAATCCGATTTATTAAGTGATTTTTCTGTATTAATAATTTTCCGGCAGGTTGACCGGATATTTATTAGTCGATATAATTAGTACAGATATAACAAATTTGTCCAGTTTTAAGGAGGAACGAAAATGAGATTTTTTATTGACACAGCAAATGTAGATGACATCAGAAAAGCAAATGATATGGGTGTGATCTGCGGTGTTACGACAAACCCGTCACTGATCGCAAAGGAAGGACGTGTATTCGAGGAAGTTATCGCAGAGATTGCGTCTATCGTGGACGGACCGATCAGCGGCGAAGTAAAGGCTACAACAACAGACGCTGAGGGCATGATCAAAGAAGGACGCGAGATCGCGAAGATCCATCCGAATATGGTCGTAAAGATCCCGATGACCGCAGAGGGATTAAAAGCTGTAAAAGTGCTTTCAGCTGAGGGAATCAAAACAAATGTTACATTGATCTTCACGGCAAACCAGGCGCTTCTTGCAGCAAGAGCAGGCGCAACATATGTATCACCGTTCCTTGGACGTCTGGATGATATTTCCGTAAGGGGTGTTGACCTGATCAATGAGATTGCGCAGATCTTTGAAGTTGCAGGCATCGAGACTGAGATCATCGCTGCAAGCATCCGCAACCCGATGCATATCACAGACTGTGCACTTGCAGGAGCAGACATCGCGACAGTACCGTACAAGGTGATCGAGCAGATGACACATCATCCGCTGACAGATGCAGGAATCAAGAAATTTCAGGAAGACTATATTGCCGTATTCGGCGAGTAGGATGAACAGCATACAGTGAGGCCGCTCTGAGGGCAGAGCCGGACCGCTGTAAAATGATAAAGAGGAGAAACAAATGGACAAACTTAAATTAATGAAGACTGCCAATGAAGTCCGCAAGGATATCGTGACGGCAGTGCACAGCGCAAAAGCCGGACATCCGGGCGGATCGCTGTCAGCAGCAGATATATTTACTTATCTCTATTTTGAAGAAATGAATATTGATCCGAAGGATCCGAAGAAAGCGGACAGAGACCGTTTTGTACTTTCCAAGGGTCATACTGCCCCGGGACTTTATTCCGTTCTGGCAGAGAAAGGATATTTCCCGAAGGAAGATCTGAAGACTCTCAGACATACAGGTTCCTACCTTCAGGGACATCCGGATATGAAGCATATTCCGGGAGTGGATATGTCCTCAGGTTCCCTCGGACAGGGAATCTCTGCAGCAGTCGGAATGGCGATTGCTGCAAAAATGACAGGAGCAGACTACAGAGTGTATACGCTGCTTGGAGACGGCGAGATTCAGGAGGGGCAGGTATGGGAGGCGTCCATGCTGGCAGCCCACAGAAAACTGGACAATCTCGTAGTGATCGTGGACAATAATAATCTTCAGATTGACGGTGCGATCACAGAAGTCAACTCCCCGTATCCGATCGATAAGAAATTCGAGGCATTTAATTTCCATGTTATTAATATTGACGGAAATGATTTTGATCAGATCGACGCGGCATTTAAAGAGGCGAAGACAGTGAAGGGACAGCCGACAGCTATTATCGCAAAAACAGTCAAGGGCAAAGGCGTTTCCTTCATGGAAAATCAGGCCGGATGGCATGGAAAAGCTCCGAATGATGAAGAGTACAAGATCGCAATGGAAGATCTGGAAAAGGCAGGTGAAGCGTTATGTCAGATGTAAAGAAGATCGCAACAAGAGAGAGTTATGGAAACGCTCTCGCAGAGCTGGGAGCAGAGCATAAAGACGTCGTAGTGCTGGACGCTGACCTTGCGGCAGCCACAAAGACAGGCGTATTCAAGAAAGCTTTTCCGGAGCGCTTCATCGACTGCGGTATCGCAGAGAGCAATATGATGGGAGTGGCAGCAGGTCTTGCGACGACAGGACTTGTGCCGTTTGCAAGTTCTTTCGCAATGTTTGCGGCAGGACGGGCATTTGAGCAGGTGAGAAACTCTATCGGATATCCTCATCTCAATGTAAAGATCGGCGCTACACACGCGGGAATCTCCGTTGGAGAGGACGGCGCCACACATCAGTGCAATGAGGATATTGCCCTGATGCGCACGATCCCGGGGATGGTAGTGATCAGCCCTGCAGATGATGTGGAAGCAAAAGCGGCTGTGAAAGCAGCTTACGAACATCAGGGACCGGTTTACTTAAGATTCGGACGTCTGGCTGTTCCGGTGATCAATGACAGACCGGATTACAAATTCGAGCTCGGAAAAGGTGTCGTGTTAAGGGAAGGAAAAGACCTGACGATCATCGCGACAGGACTTCCGGTGAGCAGCTGCCTCGAGGCGGCTGAGAAGCTTGCAGCAGACGGAATCGATGCGAAAGTGATCAATATCCACACGATCAAACCTCTGGACGAAGAACTTGTTGTGGCGGCTGCAAAAGAGACTGGAAAAGTCGTTACAGTTGAGGAACATTCCGTGATCGGAGGCCTCGGAAGCGCAGTGTGCGAGGTACTTGCAGAAAAAGCTCCGACAAAGGTTCTGAAGATCGGAATCAACGATACATTCGGCGAGTCAGGACCGGCTGTGGAGCTGATCAAAAAGTACGGACTTGATACAGATAGTATCTATGAAAAAATAAAAGAATTTTCGAAATAGTTTCTGAATTGTCATCGGGGACGTAGTAAAACCGGGTTTTACTACGTCCCCGATCGCGTTTCAGCCTGTCCCTCGTTAAATTTGTCGAACTTGTCTGACACTAACTGATAAATTCAGCTATTTCTCTGTGCTATTCTCTTTACGACGCCGGGAAATATCATTTATCAGGAAGGTGGAGTATAATCATGGAAAGACAGATACCAAAAAATGTTCGGCAGATCGGAAATGTGAGCGATAGTCCGAAGATATATGTAGAAGATTATGTAGATACTTTTTTTGCACAGCTCAGCGAAAAGAGTGAAAAATCAAAAGCGCCCATCGGAGCGTTTCTTGTAGGAGATATCCAGTCGGGCGGCGATGAGGATTATGTATACATATACGGTGCGATTCAGATGCACGACCTGAAGATGTCGGGAAATGAATATGTGATCGATGAGGATACGTGGAAACATGCATATGAGGACTGCAAGCAGTTTTTTGAGGACGGAGAGATGCTGGGATGGTTCGTGGCGCATCCGGGAGTACCTCTCACACCGGACAGTTCTGCTATTAAGCTTCATAAGAAGTCGTTTCCGAAGAAAAATACCGTATTTATCATGAAAGATCCGGTGGAGAAAGACGAGACATATTTTGTTCATAAAATGAATGACCTGATGGAGATCGGAGGGCATTACACGTATTATGAGAAAAATCCGTGTATGCAGAACTACATGATCGCCAGTCGAAAAAAAAATGGGGCGGTTTCCCCGGAGACCGTGGAGGACAGAGCTGCACAGGACTTTCGTGATCTGGTTAGAAAGCGGGGGGAGCGCCAGAAACGCAGGAAAGCAGGAGGCCTGATGTATGCGGCCAGTGCGTGTCTTGTGCTTGTGCTGATCATAATGGGAGTGTCTATGGTCAACAGTTTCGACCGCATGAAGTCTGTACAGAGCAAGCTGGATGCTCTTGCAGATACGTCAGGCTCGGTGGAGACAAGAGAGACGAGCGGTTCCGTAACAGCAGTGACGTCAGAAGAACAGACCGGTGACGGACAGGATGAAGAAGGAAACGGAGATGAGCAGAGTGTATCAGATCAGAGCTCAGGAGGACAGAAAACGGATGAGCAGAGCGGACAGGCCGGGGATGAGCAGAACCCAAATGAACAGAAGTCAAATGATCAGGCTGATCAGACTGTTTCCGGACAGACGTCTTCAGATTCCAGTGATAATGGGAGCAACGGGGTTTATGTGGTGGAGGAAGGTGATACACTTGCTATCATCAGCCGGAAGATGTACGGAGATGTGAACCATGTGGATGCAATCTGCAGAATGAACGGCATCACGGACGGGAACCTGATTTATGTCGGGCAGAAATTGCTATTGCCGTAAAAGCATGATATAATATCCACGCCGGCGCGGATGATGCTGGATGACAAAATCAATCAGCCGTGCCGCTTGGAAATATATTGACAGAACAGAATTAAGGGGAGTTAGAATGACGCAAAAGAAAAAGCCGTATCTCAGGATACTGACGCCCCCGGATGATCTGAGCGGGATTATGAAGAAGGTTCGCAGATTCAGGTATGCAAAGATGCGAAGGATCCTTGTGATAGTCATACTGATCCTGCTTGCCGCGTGCGGTACATATTTACTGCTGAATAATCAGTCATATTCCAGAGCCAGAACATCATCGCAGTATTCGAGTGACATTTCAGATACAAGCAGATATGCACAGTTTGCAGACGGGATTGTAAGATATAACCGCGACGGAGTTTCATTTCTGAATAAGAAGAATGAAGAGCAGTGGATGCAGTCCGCACAGATACAGAATCCGGTAATTGCAGTGAAAAAAGATTCCTTTGCTGTGGCGGATAATGGAGGAAATAATATTCTCGTCTTTTCAGAAGAAGGCCTCAAAGGTGAGATCGAGACGACAATGCCGATTGAAAAGATTGCAGTATCGGATCAGGGAATTGTAAGTGTGCTTCTCAGAAATGAGACGGCGCCGTCGATTATCACATACGACGCGACAGGAAATATCCTTGCAGAAATGCAGGTGTCGCTGGGGACGACGGGGTATCCGACCGCCATGGAAATGTCGGATGACGGGAATACGCTGGCGGTTTCCTACCTCTTCCTGCAGGGAACTTCAGTAAACTCAAGAGTTGTATATTATAACTTCGGGGAGGCCGGACAGAGCAAAACAGATAATATTGTCTCTTCGGAGGAATATTCCAACACGATAATGGGAGATATATTCTTTATGGGAGGCGGAAGGTCTGTTGTCGTCGGTGATAATTCTTTTGTCATATACAGAGGAATCGACGAACCGGTGATGGAGAAGACGATTACGCTGGATCAGGAGATACAGAGTGTATTCCATTCGGAGCAGTATATCGGATTTGTTCTTCTGAACAGAGAGAAATCCGGATATGAGCTGAGGCTGTATAACCGGGCCGGACAACAGATGATCAGCAGGGAAATCCCCGGAAAATATAATAATGTGAAAATGGACGGCGATGAAGTCATCATGTATGACGGCAGCAGATGCTGCATTGTCACGGTCACCGGAATTATTAAATATGAAGGCAGTCTGGACGTGGAGGCTCTGGAGATATTCAAGGCCTTCGGTTTAAACAGATACTATGTGATGAGCGTCGATGAATTGCGCGTGATTTATCTGACGAAGTAGG
>CAKNJS010000052.1 GCA_930986645.1 uncultured Lachnoclostridium sp. | reverse complement strand
ATATCAATCTTTTCATCTGAAATTCCTGAAATAGAAAACTCTTTAAATTCCAACTTAAACGATGATAGAAGTTTTTCATATCTTGTATTTTCAATATCATTACATGATATGAAACTTGTAAACATCTGTTCTTTAGATTCTTCTCTACAATTATACTCTGAAAAATTAAGAATCATATCATGGCAATTGATGAAAGAAACCAAAGTATGGTCTATCTCTATTCCTTTCTGCTTTTCAAAGTAAGCAAAAATGTTTTCCTCTGAATAGTCCACCGAATCATTGTCTAATAATCTTCCCCATAAAGATGAATCTTCAACTTGTACTATCCGAGAAATAACAGTGTTTAAACACTGAATATATTTCTCTTTTTGTTCTTTTGTAATATCAGAATTATTTAATATAGTTACTGCAGCCGTCTCATCATCCATAATGCAGCCTTCACACATTTGCAATATCACGTCAATGTATTGTGCCATATTCTTTTCAATATATTGAGTGATTGCAGAATCTGATATGGAACATAAAATCGAATAATTTTTATGCAGTATTGCCTCCTGATCTTCTATACCACACATTTTGCACAGCATGAGCTGAATATTTTCGCTATTTATCACATATAGCGACTCCTCATAGATGTTTTGAAATAAAGCCATATTAGACTTTTCATAGTCAATACCTTTAAATCTCACTTCCAAGAGTCTAAATCCAGCAACCAGTTTTTCAATATCCACATTATCATTAATCGAAAGATAGTTCCGCTCATTTGATATATAGTCGCTAATGACATTATCCTGATTCATCAAGCGGATTGTATCGCTGTCAGAATAATACAGCGTGCAAACAGAATATTTCCATATCTGTTTCTCTGATAAATTTTTTTCATCAAGCGCTTCTGCCAACATCTCTGGCCATCTGATATTAAGATTTCGAACAAGCTCAGGTAACGCTGTTCGAGTGTCAAAAAAAGTCCCGACAAACTCATAATTCTTTGTGTTTTTAAGCTGATTTATAAATCTATTTAAGTATTCCACTTTATCCGGAGTCTTTAATAGATAAGCAAATAAATCAAAATTTAAGGTCTCTTCTTGATCAAAATCCACGATTTTGAGCCTTGAAACCACTAATTTAGGATTTTTCAATCGGTATGTATGCTCTTTCGCCCTGCTGTCTGAAATACTACGCAAGAAAATTTTATCCACACGGCTCAGACTATTCTCATAAAAGTATGTCATATAATCGCTATAGGTTTCATCAATATACCCATGACGGATAAGATATTTTAAAAGATCGAAATACTCGCTGCTTTTTATTTCCTTAAATTCTCTAACTACCCCGATTTCATTTGTACTTGTAGTACTGAAAATTCTATTTATATTATTACGATTAATTAATTCATAAAGCTGTTGATTCCTTAAAGTGTTTTTCTTCTCTTCCAACTCATATATTTGATCTTCTAATTGTGAAATATTTTCTGCTAATTTATCTTCTAAACTTTTCTTACGTCGGACATATTCTTCTCGTTTTGATCCATTTAAATAACCTAATATAAAGCTAGATAAATTATTATCATCTTTTGATTCCCAGTTATAGCCTCTTAAATACTTATCTGCTATAGCTGCACTTAACTCTCTGGTTGATATAAGATGCTCATCATTTAAGCACTTTATCTTTTTTTGTATTTCCTCAATTTGGTTTTCTATTTCTTCTATTTCATCAGCTATAAACTCATCCTTTTTATTGAAAAGAGTAAATACAACCCCCTGATTCAACTGTAGTTCACTAAAATCACGTGGGAATAAATTTTTATATGTAATCATAGCAAGCATTTTATTACAATCCAATTCGGTCGTATTTATACGGTTATAATAAATCACAAATTCATTATAAATATTTTTTAACAGACGCATATCATCAATATATAATGATAACCCCTGCAAAAAATTATTATCAAAGAGTTGCAAGATCCCTCCTTTTTTCAAGAGATCAAGAAATTGATCATAGGAATTGGAACTGTCTAAAACCGGTACAACAGGAATGATATAATCGAAAAACTTCGTTCTATCTTTTGATACAAAAATGTCATCACGCAGCAAATAGAAAAAACGAATAATTTTTTTATTATCCCTTTGCAGCCGGATATTCACAAGAGTATTTACCTCTCGTAGTCGCTCAAATATGCTATTTACATTGAAGCGATCCATATCTTCAAAAACAATCGCATCAACCTCTGCATTCTCAAACAAATACAACACTTCATTGAGATATTTGTCAAAATATGAGTCATTGCTCTCTTGAAATATCTCAATCTCATTCCCCTGAAAATTCAATTTCCGGAATACATTTTTATTCTTCTGTATTTTTACCAATCCATAAATCACGATCCCTAATAATATGGTCAAGATAATCCCACTGATCAGCAGGCTATATTGACTAATGGTACACGATAAAATTGTTTTCAATATATTATCCGGCAGTGATAGCACATAATTACCCCAAGATTTAAAAAAAAAGAAATATAATATCATAAGCACTAGCATAAGTATTATTACTGTGCTTTTCGCAATATCCGATCGCTTAATTTTTCTCTTAACTCTAAAATTGGTTTGAGGAATTTTATCAGAGGGTATCTGATGTATCAGTTGATTCAATATTTTCCCCTCTAATACAGATTCTTTAACCCCTCCCTTTTCCTCATGATCCTTTTGGTCAGCACCCCCTGTTTGTTCTAAATCCGGAGATTGGAAATGTGCAAGAGAAATATGTAAAAACTGTAACTTACTATGTTTCTTCTTATATGACTCCAAAACGCTGCTTTTACCTGCACTATATGCACCCGAAATAGCTACGTTCTTTATATCCTGATTCTCAAATACATAATTGATTGCATCTTCATATACTTTCAGCTCAATATCATTAATTGGTGTTAATCGTTCAAAATGATATTCATCTTTTGCCATACGCCACTCCCTCTAGTACAGTTAGTTGTATTATTGATATCTCTTTTCCCTTTACGATATCTTTTTTCTAAGCCAATCCACGGTAGTTTTATTCTTTTATATTATATCTGGTTCACTTTTAAAATTGGATATTATGATGATAGGTACTCATCTATAATATGATAAATAAAATCTAAAACCTTATAAATGTAACCCATGCTTTTCTTTATTTGTGGATAATCCACCGAATGACTATAAGAAAAAAATAAGCTATCATCATTATCCATCAAATATCTCCATACTTCTGCGTTCTGATCAATCTGCTTTACACTTGGATCTACTTCCTTATCTCTTTGATTAGCTTCCTGCAATTCTTTCATCATTGCTCGTATCTCGGTCAATTTAATTCCGTCCAGGGAATATTTTATAAAATTATTTTTATATGTTTTAACTTGTGTAAGAAATTCCTCTGAGCAAATCATATCATCAATTACATCCTTTTTAACATTATCCCATAGCACTAACAGATCATGACCTCCATCAGGTATTTTTCCAAATGCTCTTTGGTAAATATGTTTAAGAGAAATTTCAATACTATGCCTATATAAAAACATTATAGGGAAAATAAATGTATCAAGTATTTTAATATTATTACCATTTTTCAACGCAATTTCCAATAATCTATCTGCGCTTTCCTTATATCCTTCTCTTAAACCAAATAACGCTTCGTCTTTATCCTGCCATCCAAAATGAGCTGATTGCTCCATATATCCACTCTCTTTAAATACCTTCATCTCATCCTCCGTTACGAATTTTTCCTGCAAAAAGTCACAAAATCATTTTGTCCGCCTGGTATCATCCAGTCCGTTTAGTCCTGTTCTGTCCACAAAATCTGGACTAAACAGCACGAAAAAACACTAAATATACCTCATTTTCCGGCTCCGGCACACTAGGACACGAAATACTCTACGGCATTGTTCGGGAAAAATTCCTTGAACTCGCCGTAGAGCTGCGCCGCCAGAGTCTTATTGTGCGCAATGATCAGCGTCGGTTTATTTAACTGCTGGATGACATTTGCCATCGTGAAGGTCTTGCCGGAACCGGTGACACCGAGAAGTGTCTGGCACTGGTTGCCTTCCTTGAACCCTTTGACCAGCTGTTCGATCGCTTCGGGCTGATCGCCGGTAGGTTTATATTCTGATACCAATTCAAAATGATCCATGACTCTATCCTTCCTTATGACCGCTTATATACGCAGTCGTATAACTATCATTTCAAGAACAAGTGTTCCCCATCATTCTATCCCATATTATTTTCCGTGTCAATTCCACTTTTTATGCTTTTACATGCAGCTGCACAGAATGATGCCGCTGTCCTTTCTATTTCTCCCTGCATATTCCAGACTCACAGGACAGTCCCTCCACCCGTTTTATCCTCAGACGCCGAAACCGGGCAGGGTATCTTTCAATATCCTGCCCGGTCGTCCCGCTTCTTATCTTATGTAACTTGCTTCTGCTGTCCGTCTGCTCCGGCTATCCCCTCTTTCTCCTGAATGCCAGAACGCCTGCTGCCAGCACTGCGGCTGCAGCTGCTGCCGCCGCAAGAGGAAGTACATTCGCCGTATCTCCTGTCTTGACAGATTTGGCATTAGAATTCTGTGATACATCTGTCTTTCCTGCTGCAGAGGTATTGTCAGAAGTCCTGTTCTTATCTGCTGTGATTCCAGCCTGTGTCTGACTATTCTGTGTGATACCGGAAGTACCCGTGCCGCCGGTAGTTCCGGCCTGTTCGCTGCCGGACAGTGTCAGCTTCGCAACAGCATTCCTCAGTGTGGAAACAGAGGCATCCACCTCATCCTGAGTTGCATTCTCATTGTCATATACTTCCTTCGCAGCTGCCAGAGCAAACCGCATCACTGCAAAGCTCTGCACCTCATAATCCGATTCATTCAGATTTTCTGCCTGAATGATCAGCTGTTCAAGAAGATCCTTATTCGGCATCAGCCTCAGATTTGCCATCGCATTGAGCAGATTCTGCCATGCACTGTTCACTTCCTCCTGCATCGCGTTTCCATCTGCATATACTTCTTTGGCAGTGGCAAGAGCCGATGTAAATGCCTCTTTTCCTGCGTCCAGATAGTCGTCCAGCCTGCTGTCCATCTCATCTGCCAGCGCGATCACTTTTTCAAGGTCCGACTTGTCCCCTGCTTTGAAATCCAGATACTGCATCGCTTTGATCAAATTCTGCCATGCAAGGTCCACGTCTGACTGCGTCACCTCCGCACTGCCCGCCTCAACCTGAGCGAGAACATCCCGGGCATTTTTCAGAGCTGTGTCAAAGTTTTCCTTCACAGCGGCCACTACGCCGTCTGTATCTGCTCTCTCCGCAAGCTCGATCGCATATTCGAGCACTGCAGTGGAGATCTTTTCCGTATAAACCGGCGGCAGGGTGATTTCCTTATCCAGTCCTCTGACTTCCATTTCGTAAATACGCGCTGCACTGTCGCCGCCCTGGGTCGGCTCATCGATCAGAAGCCTCACATATCTTCCCTGAGTAACCGGGACAGCGTCTTCTGTCAGACCTGAAGAATTGTTCTCCACCCTTAAGATTTCCTGCCAGTTCTGCCCGTCATTGCTCACCTCTACGCGGTAAGCCTGCGTGTTCAGCGAGGATCCTTCTCCTCCCATCTCAGCGTGACTGATAATGATCTCCGTGATCGTTCCTGTCTTTCCGAGATCGATCCTGAGCCACTGAAGGCCATAATTTGTAGTACACCATTTGGTGCTGGTAATTCCGTCGACCGCTTTTCCCGGAGCCTCGTTTGACGCGGTATATCCGCTTGCCGTCGCCGTTTTGTTCAGCGCAAGGTTCGTCTGCTCTGCCTTTGCCTCCTCCGACACAGTGATGATATTCGTTTTCACTGCCACATCCTCACCGTTCCTATTGGAGGCTTTGAGGCTGATCGTGTAAATTCCCTCCTCTGCGTAAGAAATGACCGGATTTTCCTCCGTGCTTGTTTCAATGTCCGCTCCCTTCATGGTCCACTCGAGATTTGTGGATGAGAGAGAGCTTTCATTTGTAAGCTGAATCTCCTCGCCCGGCGCTGCAAAAGTGGTAGACACTTTGAACGCTGCGCTCGGTTCAATATTATAGTCCAGCACATCCGTGATAAATGCAAGCGCCGTCTGCTCCGACACCAGCTTACCGGACTGCAGTGAGGACAGATTTCCCTGAAGCTGAGCTGTCAGAGTCTGTATCTTATCTTCATTTCTGTTATCCGCATTCTTTTCTACAAAGAGCTGGAGCGCCGTCTTGTCATTCTCTCCGAGAGCTTTCAGCTTATCCAGATTGCCGCTGCAGTGAGAGAGCTGGTCTGCGGGAAGCTCAGCCTTCAGTGTATCAGCAGCCAGTATCATACTGTCAAATTCTTCGTTCAGCGCGCTGATCTCCTCTGAAGCATCCTCGCCTTTCGCCACTTTGGACATCATAAGATCCATCAGTTCCCTGACTTCCGGTGCGTCCGCTCTTCCTGTAGACGCCCAGCCTGCTACCAGTCTGGTCGAGTGATCTGCAAATGTATACATGTATGGTGCCAGCTCACCGTACAGCACATCGATCGAGGCGGCAAAAGAATCCTGATACTCGTACGCTGCCGTGTTCCATCCGAAATCCGCGCCGGTAGCAAGCGTGATCTTCGAAAGCTCCGCATGCTCCATCGGGTTGAGGACCAGGAAATCCACCTCGTCTTCCAGCCCTTTATCCAGGCCGTAGACCGGACCCAGCCCCAGTTTATTCTGAATGTAATCCGTACATGGATAATTCCACCAGATTCCCATCCTGTCGCCGTAGACTGACTTCACCTGCTGTGCATTTGCCACATCGATCCCTTCCGGAACGACCGCAGTGCCTGTCCACAGTACTTTTATACTGGGATCCAGTGTGCCTGCAAAATCTGTCGTATACGCGCTCACTGTGCTCGCAACGCCCATAGCGTTTGAATCATATTCTGTAGGCACGGTGATCAACGGCTTGATATCGCCCTTTTCCTGGATAAATTCCTTATTAAATCTGTTGAGCAGTTCTGCCTGTTTTACTCCGTCCTTGTTACTGATATCGTCAAAGAAGATCGCAAAGCTGCGCACTCCCATGTCATACAGGGACTGACATTTTGCCACCAGCGCCTGATAGTCGCTCTCTCCGGCATCGCCGTCAAACTGGATGTCGATCCCCGGTGAGAGGGCGAAGACAAAATCGACTTTATTTTTCTTTGACACATCGATGAGCTCCTGCATGCGCTCCATCTCAGATGAGGGATAGGGCTCTCTCCACTGCTCCCTGTGATACGGATCATCCTTAGGCGCATAGATATAAGTGTTCATCTTCATATCGCCGTAAAATTCAATCTGGCTGATCCGGTCCTCATGGCTCCACGGATTCCCGTAAAAGCCCTCGATCGTTCCCCGAACAGACATCGTGGGCTCATCCGTGATCTCTGCAGATGCAATGACAGTTTTCCCGTCTCTTACTTCCGCCAGCTGCCGAAGGGTCTGCACTCCGTAGAAAGTTCCGTCCCCGTCTTTTCCCTCGATCACTATAGTTCCGCCTGCAGAATCCCCGGGATCCACATTCAGGACATATCCCTCATCTCCGAGACCGTCCGCCCCGCTCATCGAAAGCCTGTCCTTGGCATCCTCAAGTGCAGGGATCTCATCGTCTGCTTCTCCCAGGATAAAAGTCGTATCCGCCTCATCCGCCTGCTCGTTTACCGTGATTCCATTCGCATCTAGGAACTCTCTGAGATCTCTGACCGCATCTGCATCCGCTTCCTCTGCTCCTGCGATATTCACGGCATCGGTCACTGTCAGCTCCGTGCCGTCCGCGCTCATTTCCTTAGGGACCGGAATCAGTTCGGCACTGCTTTCTGCCCCCGCGCTTTCAGTGCCTGCCGCCTGGACCTGGGCTGCCGGCGATGCGTTCCCCATCACGACTGCGGCAGCCATGGACACGGCAAGGACTGTTTTTACCGCTCTGTTTTTCATAAGCTTTCTCCTCCTGTCTTTTTTTGTTTCCCTATTTGTAATAATATAGTAATTTTTACCAGAAAGAAACACTTTTTTAATATATTTATGTAAAAAAAGACAGGATGCCGGGCATCCTGTCTTTCCTGTCACCGTACGGCCTATGCCGCCGTCGGCTGTTTAGTTATTATTTAGTTTTCCTCTTTCTTCTTCAGAAGGACCGCCGCTCCTGCTGCAAGCGCTGCTGCCGCCGCTGCCGCAAATGGAAGTGCATTTGCAGTATCGCCTGTCTTTGTCGCTTTTGCCGCAGAGCCGGAATTCTGTGTAGATGACGTCTTTCCTGCAGATGCAGTACTGCTGTTCTTGTCCGCAGATGCAGCTGTCTGTCCCTCAGTCTTGCTTCCGCCGGTGCTGTCTGACTGACCGCCGTTTCCTGACTGATCTGTACCGGCTGCCGGCGTCAGTTTTGCGATCGCATCCTTCAGTGCTGATGCAGATGCGTCGATCTCTTCCTGATCTGCATCCACATTGTCGAATACTTCTTTCGCCGCTGCCAGGGCTGTGCGCATCACTGCAAAACTCTGTGCCTCGTAGTCTGCCTCATTCAGTCCTTCTGCCTGTGCGATCAGATCTTCCAGCAGACCCTTGTCCGGTTTGAGCATCATGTTCGCCATCGCATCCAGCAGGTTCTGCCATGCGCTGGTTACTTCTTCCTGAGTCGCGATCTCGTTTTCATAAACCTCTTTTGCTTCTGTAAGAGCTGTTGTAAACGCTGCTTTTCCTTCGTCAAGATACTTATCCAGTTTACCGTTCATCTCTTCCGCCAGAGCGATGACCTTCGCCAGATCGTCCTTGTTGGCTTCCTTGAACTCCATATACTGCATCGCCTTGATCAGGTTCCGCCATGCATTGTCCACCTGGTTCTGTGTCACAGACGCATCTCCGGACTGAACTTTTGCAAGAATGTCCTGTGCGTTCTGGAGCGCGTTCTCAAAGTTCTCTTTTACAGTTTCAATGACACCGTCTGTATTGACGCCGCCGGCAAGCTCGATCGCATATTCCAGGACCGCCGTAGAGATTTCTTCACCCGGCTGCGGATTTTCGGATTTCTCAAGATCCGCAACTGCGTCGTTCAGATTTGCAAGGGCAAGTGCGATATCATATGCTGTGGCATCCTCTTTTTCAAGCACAGCCTTTGCCTCTGCCAGCTTTTCTTCTACTGTCTTCCAGGACTCTTCTGTATAATCGCCGCTGTTCAGACCTTCCGCCCCGCTGACTGCCGCCTCAAGAGCGGATTTGTCTGCAGTCTCTGTCTGATCTTCGACCGGCTGAAGTACACGCAGTTCTGCCGCCGAGACATATTTGTTCGCCTCTGCCGCCGACTGTCCCGCAGTTTCAGTCGCCACGATCCTTACATTTGTAACGCCCTCGACTGCGTCAAAGCTGACTTTCTGCCACATTGTCGTCGTGCTGAATTCCGCGTCTTTCACAGCCGTCTCCCAAGATGCGCCATTATCGCTGCTGACAAGGATATCCGCTTTGATAATCTTTCCGTTTGCATTGGCTGCTCCTGACCTCGGAAGATATCTCATTCCGTTCACGGTCATCGGTTCGCTGAAGTTAAACTGATACCAGCCGTCTCCGCTGCCGTCTGCCTCTACAACATCGGCGCCCCAGCTTGTATGCCAGTGAGTGCTTCCGTTTCCATCCTGAGCGAACTCGACCGGTCCCTCATTTCCGGACTGCGGCTGTGCGCTGCCCGCCTCTACTGTATACTTGTCAGACGCAATATCGTATTTATCGTCCGCCTCTGTTCCGGATGCGGTATCCAGGGTCATCATGGCAGCTTTCAGTGCGTAGTAAGCATCCTCTATCTGTTTCTGATCCTGCTTGTCCTTGTTCAGGGCAACCTTCGCATCGGTCAGAGCGCTCTGGAATACTGCCCAGTCTGCATCAAGATATTCTGTCTTGTCATAGCCGGTTTCCGCTTCCTCGATCAATGCCTGAAGAGAATCTGCTGTAACCTCTTCGTCTACCAGTTCGATCTTGAGATTATCCAGTACAAAGTCCTGATATCCGCCGAAGTTTGCCGCAGATCCGCTGGTTCCCTGCAGATCCGGAGCTGTTCCTGTAGAATAGATGCCGAACCAGGTCTGCCCTGACGCAGAACCAGTGATCGTCGTCTCATAGTGTCCATCCTGATCCGGGCCCATCGCCATATCAAGTGTCTCAAGTGACGTGCCGCCTTCAAACTCTCCGTCGCCCACAGTCACTCCGTAGGTTCCGTCACTTCCCGCCTGATAGTCAAAGCTTACTTTGTAAGTCCTGCCCGGCTCAAACCGGAAGTTCTGGGGGATCGTCTGGTAGACCAGCGCGTTGCGCTGTGTCAGTCCGTTGGTCTTGACGGACCAGTTTCCATCAAGGACGTCATCCATCTTCTTCACATCCCAGCCGGCCTGCGTATACGGATCATGCAGTTCGGACAGGTGGGTACGGTTATCTTCCACACCCTCGATCCCGCCGACCACGAACGGGTAGATACCCTGTGCGTTGTTCTCGAAATCCTGTTCCATTCCGACAACGTTTCCGTCCTCGTCCTTCTTCACGACATCCATCTCGGACTCAACTACACGGATATCGTCAAAATAGGTGCTTCCTTCTCCCGCTTCTCTGGAAAGCGTCAGCGTCACTGTTCCGCTCTCCGGCGCGGTGAAGAAGACGTACATGTTCTGGAAATAGCTGGTTCCATCCACAGTTGCGCTGGAATTGCTGTGTGTGTAAGCCTTGACATAGTTCTTTGCGATAGATTCTTCTGTATAGTTGGAATCAAGAACTTTATCGTCAGCTTTGACCGTCATGGATGCTTTCGCCCCGCTTCGGTTGTCCACACCCACATATACCGCGTATTCCTCTCCTGCTTTGAGGTCTGTCAGCTCCTGGGTCATGGAAACTTCGCCGTCCATCTTCAGCATCGGATTGCTGTACTGGCTCTTTGCGATCTCCGCGGTGCCTTCCCCGGATTTCTCCCAGTACTCGTTCAGCCCGTCGTTTCCGGAGTTGAAGCCCGCATCCACGATATGCATGCCTTCGCTCCAGGTGATCTCCAGGTTCGCCTCATCGCCCTTGCATACCACATACGGAGTCTCCGCCTCTGCGGTCAGGGTGATCGTGCCGTCCACCACCGGTATGGTCTGCTCCTCGGTCTTTCCGAGATCTGTCAGCTTGTACACCTTCACATCCGTCAGGTTCTTCCAGCTGTCCTGAAGCTCCCAGGTCGTCTCGCCGCCCTGTGTGTTCCAGTGGTACAGCTTCTCTTCCTCGGAAGCCACCTGGTCACCCGTCTCAGAATCCCAGTTCCACGGGATCAGATAAGATTCGGTTCCCTTGGCGTTCGTGTTGTCGCCCTGGGTCACAGATCCCTGGGAGATCACGATGCCGTTCAGGGTCACTGTCCTGTCGCGGTATGCCGCGTCGCTCGGATCCGTGCTTCCTCTTGTGACAACGACTGTGTCCGTCTCAGCGGAAGATTTCTTCGGATCTGCCTTCAGCGTGATCTCTTTCTCCGGGGTCCAGGCATATGTTTCTCCATTATCTGTCATCTGGACCGGATCGCCGTCCTCCCACTTCACTACCTGGTAGTGCTGCAGGAACTTGGTCATCAGGTCATGGGTGTACAGGTTCGTGATGTATGCGTCGTAGTCGTTCCTTCCCTGCCATCCCTCGAAGTCTTTCATGTTATAGCCGCCCAGGAGCGGTGCGTTGGCAACGCCGCCGTAGCTCGGGTAATCGCCTACCCAGGAGTCTTTCTGGTGGTTTCTCAGGAAACGCATGACCTCACTGTTCTCACCCTTGGAGGTATAGCCGCCGTAGGTCAGGTCGCACGCCCAGTGCTGGAAGGTAGAATCATATTCATTTCCGGAACCCCACTCAGTGGTCATCCGCCATCCATTGTCCGTGATCATATCAGACAGCTTTCTTGTCTCCCAGGAGTCTTCACTGTTTCCTGAAGTCAGGTTGCCCCATACATCCACATAGACAAAATCCATATTGTCTCCGACCTTCTCCTTCAGGGCGTCGAAACGTGCCTGTCTCTCGCCGCTTGCCAGGTCATAGATACCATCGATGCCGATGCCCTGGTCCAGCCAGTTCCAGCCGTAGCTCAGCGCTCCGGCGGAATTCCTTCTCACCAGCTCCTCGCTGAAGGCCTTCGCCTCGGGATACATCTCGCTGGCATTTACGTGGATGCCGAACCGTGCGCCGTACTCCGCGCCTTTCTCCATCAGAGTGTTCATATCTTCGGCTCCGCCCATCCGTTCGCCGATGTTATCGTAATCCGGATGCCCGGAGTCATGTCCTTCACTTGCATATCCCTTCAGAAGAATGGACTGTCCCAGACCGTCTGTATGCTGAGCCACGCGCTTTACGTTATCCAGCGTAGTCAGGAACGGGTTCTGTGCCTGTCCGCCGAAATTCATGGCGATGCGCCATGCCACCAGTTCCGGCACCTCCTCCGACTTATACGGATTGTTCATGATATCGCGGAATGCGATGGCGCCGTCCTGCCAGTTGACCTGGGCGTCCTCGTTCATGTCTCCCGCGATCACGATCTTGGACTGAGGCATCTCTGTCTCTGTCACTGTGTACTGCACGCCCTTGGAATCTGTCACGTTGCGGTGATAGTACCACTCCGCGCTGGCAAGTCCCATAGTCTTATAGCCGTCCCGCTCTTCCGATGTTGCATAGATACGGGTATTCTGGCTTCCGCCGTATACCGGCGCCGCAACAGTACGTCCCTCATGCTCGGAGTTGCTCCACATGCCGGCGCTCATCTCATCTGTAGAAAGGAACGCGTACATGTAGTCTCTATTATTATAAGAGCCCATGTCTCCGTTGACCTGGATCAGTTCATCTCCGCTCTTGTGTGTATTGGAGGACATGACCGCGCCCTTTAAGTTGGCGCCGCTCTGCGTACTCCTGACAGAGATCAGGCTGTGGTTCGGGATCCCGATCGTCTGGAGCGGATAAGTCTCCACCTTGTCCCCGTACTTGTTGGTGGTCGTCTGATCCTGAAGCTTATTTTCGATCTTGGTGATATTGAACGCCAGCTGGTTCGCCTCTGCCTTCAGCTCTGCAGTGATCTCAGCGTCAATGTGTTTCTCCTCATTCTTCACTGTCATGACATAGGTCGCTGTCGTTCCGTCGAACTCTGCTTTCACATCCTCCGGTGCGACCTGGATATCCACGCCGTTGATCCGAACCGTATTGATAGCTTCCGTCTGTCCGTAGAAGGTCTTTCCTTCCAGACCGCCCTTCATCTCATACTTCACAACACTCGGGAAGGTCTTGGATACATAGACATCCATGTCCTCCGTGGACAGCGTCTCAGTCTCAATGTCCGGCTCCACGTCCAGTGTGATATCGCCCACGGATGCCTCCTGCCCGCTCACAGTGATGCTTCCGCTGCCGTTCATATAGCCGTCTTTTACAACTGTGACAGTGTAGGTGCCGTCAGGGAGCTCCACGGTATAGGTTCCCTCTGCGTCCGTCTCAACCGTCGTATCGCCTATGGTCACCTTTGCCCCCTCGATCGGGCTGCCCTGTGTATCCAGGACTTTTCCGGTCACCGGATAGACGGCTGTCTCAGCCTGTCCCGTATAATGGATGTCCTTCACCAGAACGTCTGTCGTATTCTGGTTCCAGCTTCCACACTTGAATGCGATCTGGGTGCCGAGCACGTCTGCGATGCCGGAGAAGTCCTCATTTTCAAAGACGGTCTCTCCATCCAGCGTGAGCGTCA
>CAKNJS010000051.1 GCA_930986645.1 uncultured Lachnoclostridium sp. | reverse complement strand
GATCGGCGTACATATTGGCCGGACACGCAGCACAGCGGGGCGGCATATCCGGCTTTGATAAGAGCCTGAAACAGAGGATTGCTGTATTCATAAAGATTCTTCCAGACACGGAGCATGACAATCCGCGTTTCGTCTGTATTTCTTCTGCATGAGCGCTGACCGATCATATGCTTCCACTGATAAGGTGTGGCGCTGATGATCAGGATATTTCTTAATCCCTGAGGCGTGGCATAGCCTGCGGCGTCGTGCCCGATCCCTGCTCTGCACAGCCGGCCATAGCAGTCGAGGTCTGACCGGCAGCTGTCTTCATAAAGCATCTTTATTTCGGGGGAAGATGTCAGTATTTCATAAGGAACTGCAAATTCTGCTTCGCCGGAATAATTGCTGTACTGAAGGGAGGCGCTCATAAATTTTACTTCGTTCTGATGCCGGGTGATCTGTGAAAGAAATCTCCGGCTGGCGCCGACCACAGCGACAGTAATGACAGTAAATTTCTGGATTGCAGGATGAGGAAGCTGACCGAGAGTTTTAACCGTTTCATCGGAAAAGGATTTTTCGTACAGCTTTACTAAATCATCCATCGAATGGATCATGTGTCCCCGCTGAGTAAGCCTTGCTGCAAAGACCATGTTTCTTTCCGCTTCTCTGACAGCGGAGCAGTTCAGGATTTTAGTTTCAATTTTGTTCATAGGGTGCCTCCTCTCTGATAATTGCTGCTAATAAGAAAAGATAATTCAGACTGTCGGTAATCTTTTCTTCCCACATTTCTTTTTTAAATGATTCGTTTTTGGCATAACACATATCATACAGAGATACGATATGTTTCGCCATCATTCCCACCAGGGCGCGCTGGGGAGTGCAGCCCTGTAAGGAGGCGGCAATTTTAAATGCGGAGAGCCTGTCCAGGTTATCCCCTGTATACTCCTTCCTTTTGTTATTTAAAGTGGTCTCACATTTCATTACCTGATTGGTAAAGATCAGCTTAAATTCTGATTGTGTCATAATGATTCTTCTTTCCTTTCTTTCTTTGGTTTTTGATGTTCTGTTGTTCTTGGATGAATTATTACTGTTTCCATAGCCTGGCGCCTGAGGATAGCGTCCACGTTGGCAGAAACGGTTTCTAATTCTTTACAATGGTTCTTATAGTTATGAATAACTGTTTTCTGGCTGTCGATGGTTTCCTGCAGTTTCTGCTTCCTCTCTTTTAGTGATTTCAGTGAAAGCATTTTCCCGTCAGGATAGAAATCTTTCAGCCAGTCCCGGGCTTCTTCATAAGCCGTGATCTCAGATACATGCTTGTTTCTGAAATTCTTCTTGTTCCCGGATTTTAAAAACTCTGCATAGGTGCTTTTGGAAGCGAAGTATTGTCCGGTGTAGTGGATCTGCGAGTTGAGCACTTTCATTTTTTCAGTGAGCTCCTGCTTTTTGCCGTAAGCTTCTGTCAGCTTTTCCTGCGTCTCCGAAGTGACTGCACTCAGATCCTCTCTGGTATCGTAACCATGCTCCTGTATGTAGATCAGGGTGTTTGCCATTTGCTGTAGATTTGTGATCTTCACTTTCTGCGCATATGCTTCGCTTTGCATAGCTTTTACATTTCTCTGCAGATCAACTACCAGACGAAGCTGTGTGCGATAATAGAAGATTGCAAGCGGATCTCTCCGATAATCAGTTTCCGGAGAATGATATGCTGTTGCTTTTTTCTCTGCACGTATCCCTTTTACATTCCGGGAGAAAATTTCTTCCAGATGTTCCCGTCCATAGTCCGTACCCAGTGCTTTTTCAGTGATCCGCTGGCTGCGGTCCGGATGAAGATACCGGTACCTGCCTCTCTGTGAGATCACCGAGATATTGTAATTTTCCAAAAGAAAGGATTGGAATTCTTCAAAATCTCGTGCTTTCCGGGAACAATCTTCTATTGCTTTCCGCAGGAAATCTTTTTGCGTCTGAAATGTCGTTGCAGATGGACTGAGCCCCTCAGCAGTAATCTTTTTATTGACCTTATCCATCTTTTCCTGACCGCGTGACTTCGCACGGAACTCTGCCTCAGTTACTTTTTCGGGAGCGGGCGAGAGCAGATCGATCTGATGTAACCCTTCCCGTTCACACATAGCCATGACCTCTTTTTTCAGATGTGTAAGAAACCGATTGGTAGACCGATGCTTATAACCTGCCTTTTCTTCGTTTGGCTTGTCCATATAATCCTGTCTTTCAACCGCATATTTGCGGACACTGTTGATGACGATATGGGTATGGATATTGCCTGAATGATTATCTCCGTCTGTATGGGTTACGATTATTGCCTGATATCCCGGAAAATTCTTTCTTACAAAATCCATACATAGCTCCTGTGCCCGTTTCCCGGTAAGTCCGCATTCTGTTACGTCTTGCGGATCAAAGCTGATGATATAGTGATGACTTTTGATTTCTTCCTTTTTTTGATTTTTATGGAATTTTTTATTAGTCATGCGACAGTCTTTATCGAATGACAGGGGAACACAATTTAAACCATCCATGTAGAGATCATTTCGAAGCAGTGTATTGCCATATTCATCCCTTAGGGTTTTTTTGTTTTTTGCATCTTGCTGATAAATCAGATAATCAATAGCATTGGAGTAATTTGCATTTTTACTTTTTATGTGCTTAAGAATCGCCATCTACTTCACCAGCCAGTTTTAATACTTCTTTTCTGAGTTCAAACAATTCTGAAATACAACGTCGGATTTCCTCCTCCATTGCCAGTGAGCGTTCACCGCCGGTATTAAAATACCGGGCAATCTGGTTCAAATTGGAACCGATTTTTCCGTATTCATTCAGTAAATCTCTTAAGACTTTCATATCAGCGACTATTTCATAATGGATATGGATTTCTTTTTCAAGAAATAATTTCCGGAGATACTCTGAACGGGATAGACCGGCAGTGGCTGCATGTTGGTTCAATATTTCAAGTTCCATATCGGTAACTTTCATACAGATAATATTTCGGTATCGCTCTTGTTCATCTTTTTTTCTGCGAGGCATATTCCTCCTTCCTTTCTTTTTTTTATTTTCCACGAAGTGGAAACACTGCAACTGATCAGCTGTCCCTTCTGATCAAGCGCAGTGATGCGCCACTTCAGTGGAAGCTAAATGACATCAGAAGATGTCTAAATCGAGGGTATGGGGAAAACGAAATCCCCATCAAGATGGCAACCCGGAGGAAATAGCAAAATCCATAAAATGGATTTCGGTATTACCCGGGTGGATCTTGCTCTTGTTATCCCGAATTCGGGATAACGCTATAAAAATCTAAAAACCCTCTCACTTATCACAAATTAGGGAATAGGGAATACAAGGTGATTTTAAAAAAAGAATAAAAAAGAGGCCACAGTTGTGACCTCAATAGAATGTCGGGGGAAAATATAAAGTTGGCTATTTCAAGAGATTTCTCGCATTCAAATTTTTTTATAATGGAATTCAATAGTATTGCCGTTAATCGGATTGAACTTTACATATGATCCTACAAGATTTCGACATCGATCTCCCACAATGGACATATCAACACCTGAAACTGTTGGTAAAACGGAATACAAATCTATGGATTGGATCTCTATTGTATTATCATCGAGCTGTATTTTGGCGTTTCCATTTTTTACGATTACATTCCTAAAATCGATCAAGCTGTTTATCTTGCCATAGAATTGATAATTATCTGGCAGATTCGTCAGGATATGTATTCCATCAGCTTTAATATTAAGTTTGAAATCGACTGCAATTTCTTTCCCGGGATCAGGCATAGGTTTTTGCATACTTAATGGTAATGGTGGAATTTCACCTAATCTAATAGGACGTCCACGGTATTGCCATGTGTAATATTCATCTTGTTTTAACCCATGGTCTAACATATTCCAAAAAGC
Organism: uncultured Lachnoclostridium sp.; assembly: GCA_930986645.1. Lineage (GTDB taxonomy): Bacteria > Bacillota > Clostridia > Lachnospirales > Lachnospiraceae > Mediterraneibacter. The sequence continues at coordinate 12,330 of CAKNJS010000051.1, read as the reverse complement.
GATTAATTTTTCATGGCTTTCTGAAAGATTGGTAGAAATATTAAACCGCTTATTTGAAAGCTGTCGATATTTATAAATTGCGTCTAATACGCTAATGCCATAGTATTGAGCTGCGTCTATAAATATTAAATCATCCCCTGCAAAGAAACCATATTTTTCATTGTACATATCGCTATATTTATCCACAAATTGAAAAACTGATTCGGCAACATCATCTGATTCTGTTTGCTTATTTAAAAACACATCGCTCATGAGACCATTTACGCTAGTAGCTATTTGCCTGTTGTGTTTTAAGTAAAGCTCTGCTCGAACATTAGTGAATAACTGATCGACGGAAATATTAGGGGTTAAAATATTTTCACATAATGCTTCTGTAAAGAAACTTATACGAGATGTGCATTCTGAGGAATCTCCAAATTGCGTAGCATATGCTATATAGGTGTTTTGCGGCGCTGTCATCTCCGAAAAGTTACCTGAATATCTTGGAGTAAAATCATTTCGGCAAGCATCAATGATGATTACAAGTTTAACTTTTCGTGTGAAGAGCGGATGTATACGTTTGATATTAAGAGCGCTATTTTCAATCGGTAGCCCCATATCTAAATTACGGCAAAAGTCAACGGGGTATAAGTAGTTTTCTCCTTTGCTATGCCCACCATGACCGGAAAAATATATGATATTTAACGAGTCGCAAGGGGCTTTTGTTGCAAAATCGAAAATCTTTTGCTCTACCTCTTTTCGGCATAAATCCATGTACGAAGAAGTTTCAAATCGAAGTTGCTTCAATTTTTTTTCTAATGTCTTTACATCAAATTCAGTGCTTGGTAACTGGGATGCTGAAACGGAATGGCTTTTAATATAATGAGACATTCCGAATAAGATGGCTCTTTTTTTCATATGAACCTCCGTATTTTTAATATTGAGTATCTTAATTATACTGCGTCTCTTCTGAAGGGACAACTGTAAGCAAGAAGAAAGCATTTATTATTTGCAGTAATAATTTATTCTGTTAGAATGTTCATTCTTCGTGGTATAAAAAATTATAGAGACTTGTAAAACTCGCCTCCCCCTTATGGAGAAGTGAAGGGAAATGAATTCCCTATCAAATCTATAGAAAGGGGCTTTTAACATGGGATACGCAAGAAAAGATGTAGAAGCGACAAAAAAATATCAGAAGAAATTTGTCAGGTATCAGGAAGGGGCAGAGAAATACAGTCTGGGGCTGACTAAATTTCAAGCCCTTGCCAAAGAAGCGAAGGCTGTATACAAGATTGATAAAGTCGCCTTAGTCAACTGTGAAATTTTTGAAAAGTATCTTGAAACATTCAGAGAATATTGATTTTGCTCAGGAAGGACTCCGTATGAGCATTTTCCTGTTGACATTATGTCATACGAAAAGTATAATATCTTGTATAGGAGGTATGGAAGCGGCAATGGCAAAAATGGGAAGACCAAAACTACCAAATACAAAAAAGAAAGTTGTAAGTATTCGTATATCTGACCAGTTATATGCGCAGCTGCTGGCATACGCCGAAAAACACAACATGACTACAACGGATGTTGTTTTACGTGGAGTGGAAACTTTTATTTCCAGGCAGGAATAATGCAGAGTCCTTCTTTCACTATGAGAGGAGGAAAACATCATGGCAAAGACAAGAAAAGACCTGCGAGGAAGGTCGTTAAGAAAGGGAGAGGTGCAGAGACAGTCGGATAAGCGGTATATGTATACATACAGGGATCCGCTTGGAAGACGAAAATATATTTACGCAAATGATCTGGCAGAATTACGGGAAAAAGAAACAAAACTGATAAAAGATCAGCTGGATGGTTTAGATCTGTATGTTGCCGGAAAAGCGAGCTTGAATGATACGTTTGATCGGTATATGTCATCAAAATATAATTTGCGGGAATCTACCAGAAGCGCTTATATCTATACTTATGATCACTATGTGCGTGACACTTTTGGACGAAAGCGGATTGCAGAAATAAAATATTCGGATATCCTTCAGTTTTATTATTATCTTCTGAACCAGAAAGGAATATCTCTGGGAACATTAGATTCTGTTCACTGTCTGCTTCATCCTACATTTCAGCTGGCGGTAAGGGACGAGATCATACGAAAGAATCCAACAACCGGAGTTATGAAAGAAATCAGTCGGGAGTCTGGGAAAAACAGAGGTGTACGGCATGCATTGACCATAACACAGCAGAGAGCATTTATGGAATATATTGCAAACCATCCTATTTATTATCATTGGTGGCCGATGTTTACGATCCTGCTTGGTACAGGCTGCCGAATCGGTGAAGCCCTCGGGTTGCGCTGGCAGGATCTGGATTTTGAAAACAGGGTGATTAGTATTAACCACAGTCTGGTCTATTACCAGAAAAAGGATGACAACAGATGTATGCTCCGCGTTTCGCTTCCTAAAACAGAAGCCGGTATCAGGACAATTCCTATGCTTGATATAGTAAAAGATGCGTTCGAGATGCTGCGCGAGGAGCAAGAGGAAAATGGCTTTAATGAGACAGAGATTGACGGAATGTCCGGTTTTATTTTCTGCAACCGATTTGGCAATGTTCCGAATCCCCAGACTGTAAATCATACGATCAAGCGTATTTTGAATCAGCATAATGCTGATGAGCTGATCCGGGCAAAAAAAGAGAGAAGAGAGCCAATCCTGTTACCTGATTTTTCCTGCCATCATCTGAGACACACATTCTGCACAAGACTCTGTGAAAATGAGACGAACCTTAAAGTTATCCAATCCATCATGGGGCACAGAAATATTGAAACCACGATGGACATCTACGCAGAAGCAACAGAGGAAAAGAAACAGGAATCATTCGAGAATTTAGCAGCCAATTTAGATATCTTTTAAGAAGGGCTCATAAGTTCGAGTCTGACAACACTGTTTTGGTGGTACAGCAAATTGACAACAAATTGAAGAATAACACGAAGAATTGTATAGGATTGTATATTTGTGAAATACATCGCTGTGAGTTCTGACGAGGGGAAATAAGTGATCACGAAGTGATTTTGAAAAATTTCCCCACGATGAAATCTCAGGGAGCTGCAAAGAATGAAGCGAACAATGCAGCGCAGTCTTCCGCACAGGAAGCACCGGCCGTGAAGATCGATCTCTCCAAAGTAAAGGTTGAGCCGCTCTTCGAGGAGTTTGTTGATTTCGATACATTCAGCAAATCTGATTTCAGAGCTGTGAAAGTAAAAGAATGCGCTGCTGTACCGAAGTCCAAGAAACTGCTGCAGTTCACACTGGATGACGGGACAGGTACAGACCGCACGATCTTGAGCGGTATCCACGAGTATTACGAGCCGGAAGAGCTGGTCGGAAAGACCTGCATCGCGATCGTAAACCTGCCGCCGAGAAAGATGATGGGAATTGATTCCTGCGGCATGCTGATCAGCGCGGTACACGAGTATGACGGACAGGAAGCGCTGAATCTGCTCATGGTGGATGACAGAATCCCGGCGGGAGCGAAACTGTATTAAAGATAAGGAATTGCCTTTATCTGAGAATCGATGATTTGAGCACTTTTGAAAAATAAACTTTCAAAGAGTGCTCTTTTTATTTCTCGCGTATGAACAGCAGCGGCGGCCTCATTTAAGAAGGGAGACTGTTTCATGAGGAAGATATTGATATTATGCCCGGAAATATTGAACTATCAGCATTAGAAGTTGTTATGAGTAATGTGATGAGCCGAGAGCAGATTTTGAAGAATTATATCGATTCAAATTAAAGGAGGAGAAAAATGGCGAATAAGTATTTGAGTGATTTACATCTTGGTCATGCACATATTTTGGAAATGTCGAAAAGAGGAGAAAGATTTGCAGACATTGAGGAAATGAACAGATATATCATACGAGTTTGGAATGAGCATGTAGATGATTCAGACGATGTATGGATCCCGGGAGATTTTTCGTATCGTTCCAGAGTTTCTGCAGAGACTTATCTCAATCAGATGAAAGGGCATAAACATCTGGTGATAGGAAATCACGATGTCAAGTGGATGAAAAATATTCAGCTGAGTAAATATTTTGAAAGTGTATCACACATGGAAGTGATTAAAGACGGGAAAAAGAAGATTACTATTTGCCATTATCCCCTGATGGAATGGAGCCAGAGCAGATATGCGAAATTCAGTCCGGATGGATACACATGGCTGATTCACGGACACATTCATGATTCGACAACCTGCACTGCATATCGGTATATCAAAGAATATCTCCCGTGTGCATTAAATGCATGTTTTGATATAAATGATCATCCCGTGACATTGGAAGAACTGATTGAAAACAACAGGAAATGGTATGGACGATAAAAGAAATCTATGTACATGATTCCGGCGGCAGTCTGTGTGCTTGGATTTGCGAAAATCCTTTCGCCAAAGGAACTGATCACCAATATTGCCAGTGATACATCATGGCTGTACGTTTACGGCTATCCTTACTACCTTCCTTCCAAATACAGGAACACAGGCAGTAATGACATCAATTGCGGCTTCGGCAGCTTTGGCCGCAGGAATGGATCCGAGAAGTCTGATGGCAGCATGTATGATTTCTGGTTTCTATGCATTCTGTTTCCCGAGTGGAAGTGTAACATGCGCGTTCGCATTCAGCCTTGGAAATTATAATCCGATTAAATTTTTAAAATATACTCTGCCGCTGCTGGCAATCATGATTATTGTAACGTCAGTTACTGTCTATATCGCATTTCCGCCATTCCCGTAAAAAGGAATGTTACAAAAGAGCGGCGTCGCAAAAAAGCAGTCTCAACTACATGGGTAGGTGAGGCTGCTTTTTTCACGTCCGGGGATTCTATATATGATACAGCATACATTCTACAGGATTTCCCGAGACCCGCATCTGATTCTCATGTAAATCTTTCGAGTCGTCACTGCGTCCGTTCAACAGCAGATTCCCAATCTTTAATCAAGCACTGACAGTATGAATATCGCGTCATTGAAACCTTTGCTTATGGGATATTTATAATATAGGAAGAAATGAGAAGGAACACTGGTGAAACAAAAGGCAAAGCTTATGAAGGAATCCGTATTTTATTTTTGTTTTGCCAGATAATAATCCTGTATAACAGAAAATGAAAGTGTTTTGCACAGAAGGGTGGTATAAGTTTATGAAAGAGGAAAGAAGGATCTGCTGGAAAGAAGATCTGGAGAGATTTGAAGAATGTCTGCGAGAGAGAGAAAACGCGGCAGCGACAGTGGAAAAATATATCAGGGATATCGGGACATTTCACAGATATCTTGGAGACTGTGAAGTGATCGATAAAGGAGTTCTGCTGCATTATAAACAATGGCTGCAGGAGAATTATTCGGTAAGCAGTGCCAATTCTACGACAACATTTCCGTCTTTTGCAGAAAATGAACTTGACGGAGCTTCTTATAAAGTAATCGATACACCGACAGGTCTTACGATTACCGGTGTGACTTCTGTGAAAATCGGCGATAAGGCTTTAAGTGCAGGAGATTACACAGCGTCCTATGACTTAAATGAAGAGAATTATACTATTGACCTGAGCAGCCAGATCGGAAACGGAACAGTAAATGCCGGAAAGGCAGTGATGACGAAAAAGGATATTCAGCGGACATTACTGTAACAAAGGTAAATACAGACGAAGAGGTACTGTCAGGAGCAGAATTTAATGTATACAAGGGACAGGATACTACTGGAGAAAAACTGTATTTTACCCAGATAAATGGAGTGTATGAGCTTGCAGATGATGAAACACCGGATGCAACAGATACGATCGTAACAGGGAAAGACGGCAAAGTAAAAACGGCAGGTCTTGATGAAGGAACTTATTTCTTTGACGAAATTAAAGCTCCGGATGGATATTCGATCAATGAAAAAGGAGTAACTGTAACGATCACCGAAGATGAGGCAAACAGTGCATCTGCAAATATTAGTAAAACAGGTAAGCTTACAGACACCAGACTTTCTGCTCTGCCTTCCACAGGTGGAATCGGAACAACGATCTTTACTGCAGGCGGATGTCTGATCATGATCGGAGCGGCGGTACTGTTCTTTGTAAGCCGCAAAAAGTCTTCCAAATAATCAGGAAGCAAGAGCAGGAATAATAAAGTGATTAATTGAAAAGCTGAGCGTTAATCATGATAAATGCCGGGGCAGACTGCCCCGGCACATTAATTAGAAGCAATGTGTGAAGGAAGAGCAAATACAACATTAAGGAGAGTCCGGATGAAAAAGAAAAAAATCTCAACGATCATCATAGTTTTATTATTTTCAGCTGGTTTGTCCTTACTGCTGTATCCGTTTGCAGCCAATCAGTGGAATACTTTCCGGCAGGACCAGCTGATCAGCAGTTATGACGATACGACAGCCCGGATGGAGGAGGAAGGATCTATTGATTATGAAGCAGAATGGGCGCGCGCGAATGCATACAATGAGGCGCTTCTCCCATCCATCCTGCCGGACTCCTTCGCCGCAGCAGAGGCATCAGACGAACCGGATGAAGAGTATATGGCCTGTCTGAATCTTACCGGAGACGGACTTATGGGTACGGTTGAGATCCCGAAGATTGACGTTGATATTCCGATTTTCCATACGACTGCAGAAGATGTTCTGAAGCGTGCAGCAGGGCATCTGGAGGGAAGTTCCCTGCCCGTGGGCGGGGAGAGCACTCATGCGGTTATCTCCGCACACAGGGGACTTCCCAGTGCAGTGCTGTTTACCGATCTGGACAAACTAGAAGAAGGAGACCATTTCCTGCTCCATATTCTGGACAATACCCTCTGCTATGAAGTAGATCAGATCAAGGTGGTGGAACCGGAAGAGACCGGTGATCTGGCAGTGCAGAAAGGGAAGGATCTTGTAACGCTGCTCACCTGTACGCCTTATGGGGTAAATACCCACCGGCTTCTGGTCCGGGGCCATCGGGTACCCTATGTGCCGGAAGAGATAGAGGATGAGAAACTGCCCTTCCCGGGGACAAGCCTCCAGACAAATTATGTCCTGTGGATCATCGTGGGTCTGGCCGCAACTGGTGCGGTCATATTGGGCCTGTATCTTAGAGACAGAAAGCTGCGCAGAATGGGACCGAGTAACGGAGCTAAGAGAAGACGCAGGAGAAGGCTTCGCCGCAGACATTGACGGCAGCTCTTAGTGACGAGGAAAGGGTGAGCATATGTGGAGAAAAATAGTCCGGATCATGGCAGGCCTTCTCTTTGCTGCGGGGGCTGCAGTCATGGCCTCCCCGGCGGGCGAGGATGCGCTGCATGATTATCAGGAAAGAAAAGAAATCGACAGGTTTCGTCAGGAATATGTTTCGCCGGGGGATGATAATAAAGATTACTCAGAGCTTCTGGAACAGATGAAAGCATATAATACGGAGATTTTTGAGAATGGTCAGGAAGGCTTAAGCGATGCATGGAGTTTTGAGCAGGACGCCTTCGATCTTAAAATTCTTGGACTGGAAGACAATCTGGTGGGTTATATTACCATTCCGGCAATGGATGAAGAACTGCCGTTGTATCTCGGAGCTGACGAGGAGAATCTGAGTAAAGGAGCGGCGGTTCTTGCTAAGACCAGTATGCCGATTGGAGGAATGAACACAAACTGTGTCATTGCCGGTCATCGGGGATATGGCGGAGCTGCTATGTTCCGGGATATTGAAGCGCTGTCTGTGGGAGACAAGGTCTATATCACTAATCCGTGGGAGACCCTGACCTATGAAGTAGTCCATACTATAGCCATCCGGCCGGATGATCTTGACGCTGTGAAGATCGTAGAGGGAGAGGATCTGGTTACACTTGTGACCTGTCATCCTTATATGCACAATTATCAGCGTTATGTGGTCTACTGTCAGAGGGTTCATGGGGAGACAGACAAAGGGGCTGGTGGCAATGTCAACAGTGAAGGAATGGCGGAACTGATGGGCAGGGGAGGAATCTCCTGCGAGTCATCGGAACAGGACGTCCGGATGTCGGAGATCATGAGTCTGATCGGAGCGGCGCTTCTCCTTCTTATGATCGTGGTTCTGACCGCGTCGCTGATCCGCCGGCTTTTCTTCAAAGGCAGGAAGGAGTCGGAGACAGAGCAGAAGGCCGGGGCTGAGACCGCCGCGCGGCGAACAAGGAGAAGACGGGCAAGAAGCAGAAAGAAATCCGGAAAGAGGCGACAGTAATGACAGAAGGAAAGGATCTGAGCAAAGGAACGGTGAGCGGCTGCGGATGCATAGAGAAACACAACGCCAGAAGAGGAAGAATTCCGGAGGACCTGACGGGGAAGACCTTCGGATATCTGACGGTGATCAGAAGAATAGAGAACCGGCATGGAAGAACCTGTTGGCTCTGCCGCTGTATCTGCGGCGGAGAGAAGGCGGCAACGGCGCATGATCTGAAGGCTGGAAAGGTAAAAAGCTGCGGCTGCAAGACACATGAGCACGGGCATAACCGGATCAATCTTACAGGAAAACTCTTTGGACGGCTTACCGCCATGTATCCGACGGAAAGAAGAGATCAGAAAGGGGCGGTGTACTGGCATTGCCGCTGTGACTGCGGGAATGAGACTGAGGTGAGCGCGTCGAGGCTGATGTATGGGAATTACCGCAGCTGCGGCTGTCTGAAGGCAGAGAATCAGAAGAATATATATGAGAAACTGCATCTTGTGGACGGCACCTGTGTGGAGATGCTTGAGAAACGCAAGCACAGAAGCGACAATACAAGCGGATTCCGCGGCGTGTTCAAGATGAAAAACGGAAGGTACCGGGTGCATATCGGATTCAGGAGACAGCGATTCTACCTTGGGACAGTTGACAGTTTTGACAAGGCGGTACAAATCCGGCTGGCTGCAGAACATCTTCTGCATGACGGCTTTGTAGAAGCATGGCATGCATGGAAGGAGAAGGCGGACAAAGATCCGGAGTGGGGAAAACAGCATCCTCTGAAATTTGAAGTGGATAGGGAACAGCTCAGAGAATGCCGAAATGAGGCCGAATGAATTGCTTTTCTTATTTTACAAAAGAAGAAGGAATGTCACGAAAAGGATCCATGCATTTCGGGCATAGAAGAACATTCAATCTAAATATTTGCCGGCTGACAGTTCCGGTGCTACACTAAAGGAAAAGGCATAGAAGATGCCGGAGCAAATGACATATGGTGTTATTGATACAGGAGGCGTAATATTATGAGCAAGACATTGGTTGCATATTTTTCAGCAAGCGGAGTGACAAAACGCGCGGCGGAGAATCTGGCCGCGGCGGCAGAGGCGGATATTTATGAGATCAGGCCGGCTGTGCTCTATACAAGTGCAGACCTGAACTGGATGGATAAAAGCTCGCGCAGCACGATTGAGAGTAAGGATAAATCATCCCGTCCGGAGCTGGCAGATAAGGATGCAGACATCGCTGAATATGACAGGATCTTTGTAGGATTCCCGATCTGGTGGTATACAGCACCTGCGATCATCAAGACATTTCTTGAGAGCTATGACTTCTCCGGCAAGACGGTCATTCTGTTTGCTACTTCCGGGGGAAGCGGGCTTGGCAAGACGGCGGAAGATCTGGAGGAATGCTGTCCGGGAGCAGTGATCAGGGAAGGAAAGCTTTTAAACGGGAATCCGTCTAGAGATGCCCTTAAGGAGTGGGCGGCTCAGATGGTATAACGTCAGCTGAGTCTGGCAGTGACACATACTGTGAATCAGAAGAAAGGGGAAGCCGGTCAGTCGGGTTCCCCTTTTTCGTGTTCTCCGAGGTGCTGTCTGCCCTGTCCGTGTTCTTTGCCGGTATGGCTGTCCGGCTCGCAATATCCGTCCGATGTGCCTGCCTTTGTTCCTGTTTCTGTCTCTGTTTCATCTGTATTAGGGCCGGCATTCTCTATCGCGGAGGATCAGATAGGCGCGGTATTTGCCAAAGGAGACGCCGGCGTTATGGGCCTCGTGTATTTCCTCTGTATCACCAGAGTGACATTGGATGTTCTCGCGGCCGTCGGCGCAGGTCTCAACGGTGTCAATGATATAAGCAGTCGGAGTCATGAAGATCCATGATCCGCCGATGAAAAATAGAAGAACCAGCCCTGCAACAAGGACGGCGGCCCGCCGGAGTACGGGGCGGGATGCTGATCTGTGGCTGTAGATTTTCTCCGAAAGATATTCTTTTGTATGGTCTTTGAGAGCTTCTTCCGCATGGATCTGGTCAAAGGCGGATTTCCATTTTTCATTCATCATCAATCACCCCTTCCAGTTTATTCTTCAGAATCTGTCTGGCCCGTGTCAGAAGAGTATAGACGGTGTTTACTTTCTTGTTCAGGATACTGCTGATCTCAGCCGCAGAGCAGCCTTCGTAATAGTACAGATAAATGACGTCTTTGTACTTTTCAGGAAGCGACAGGACTGCTTCGATCAGATCTGTATGATCTGTATCCGGATCCGGCGGCTTCTCGATCAGCTGGTCCAGCGGAACGGTTCTGGAACGGAAGACATTCTTCAGGAAATCTTTGCAGGCATTGATCGTGACACGGATGATCCATGCCTTTTCGTGCTCCGGGCTGTCGAAGGGCGCAGTGTGGAGAACATATTTCAGAAATACGGTCTGAAATATGTCCTCGGTGTCGCTGTAATTCTTGAGATGGACCATACAGATCCTGCGGACGGTATCTGCATACCGGTCGATTGCCCGGCAGGCTTCTTCCTCGCTGCGCATAACTCTTTCCCCGTTTCTATTTCTGTTTATCTGTGACCATAACCGTGTCCTGCGGGATTTCATTCAAAAGAACTTTATTATCTTAAAAAACTCTTTCATTGTGCATGCAGGGATTTCGTGATAAACTGATAAGAGATTTTTTGAGAGAGACAGGAGTATATTTTATGCCAGTTTTTGATTTTAATAACACACCGGAAGGGTCAAAAGATCCTGTATGTACTTATAAAATATTTTATTCAAATGTGTCCGAAGCATCGGCGGAAACCCCGATCCTGATACTGGACAACAGGGCTGCGGTGCTGAAACATCATTCCAGCGGGATGTTTACCAATCCGATCCGCAGAACAGCCTTTGAGTTTAAGGACGAGGACAGGACAGTAAGCGCGGATATCCTGCAGATCGACGCCCGTTTTGTAAGCCTTTTAAAATGGCTGGGAGAGAATCATATCAATGTACGTCTCTCCGGAGCGGTGAGAGAAGACGGATACGCCGTATACAAGATCCGCGAGATCGCATTTGGGGGCGGAGTGAAGCTGTCTGCAGAGGACGGGTTCCTGCAGTTCATGATCGAGCGTCTCCTTGCCAGTGATGCGCCGTCCCGGGAGCTCCCTGATGAAGAAGAGGAAGAAAACGGCGACAGCATGAAGCTGACAAGCATTCAGAGTATTACGGATTTTATGAACTGTGCGGGCAGGACACTGCCGGATCATATCCGTCTCTGGGCGCGGAGAAATCTTGCGGTCGCACGCTCTCACGAAGTGTCAGCTGAGGAGCGCCGCCATGCCCAGCGCGCTCTTTCCATTATGATGAATATCCAGTGGAAAGGAAATTATTTTGAAGCGATTGATCCCGAGGAAGCCCGCAGGATCCTTGACGAAGAGCTGTACGGCATGGAGCGGGTAAAACAGAGAATCATCGAGACTATCATACAGATTAACCGGACGCATACACTGCCGGCTTACGGCCTGCTGCTGATCGGACCCGCAGGAACGGGAAAATCTCAGATCGCCTACGCTGTGGCGCGTATCCTGAAGCTGCCGTGGACAACCCTGGATATGAGTTCTATTAATGATCCGGAGCAGCTCACCGGAAGTTCCAGAATCTATGCAAATGCAAAACCGGGAATTATCATGGAAGCATTTTACATGGCGGGAGAATCCAATCTGGTGTTTATCATTAATGAGCTGGACAAGGCTGCAGCGGGGAAAGGCAACGGTAATCCGGCGGACGTCCTGCTGACTCTGCTGGACAATCTGGGATTCACAGACAACTACATTGAATGTATGATTCCGACTTCGGGCGTCTACCCGATCGCTACTGCAAATGACAAGGACCAGATCAGCGCGCCGCTCATGTCCAGATTTGCAGTGATCGAGATTCCGGATTACACGCCGGAAGAGAAGAAAGTTATTTTCTCAAAATATGCGCTTCCGAAAGTCCTGAAGCGGATCGGCATGCATGAGGACGAGTGTGTGCTGACTCCGGACGGCCTTGACGCTGTCATCGACCTGCATAGAGATACAAGCGGAATCCGTGATCTGGAGCAGGCGGCAGAGCATATCGCTGCCAATGCGCTGTATCAGATCGAGGTAAACCATGTTGCGTCCGTATCATTTGATGCAGAGATGGTGAA
>CAKNJS010000050.1 GCA_930986645.1 uncultured Lachnoclostridium sp. | reverse complement strand
TTTCATAACTTGTTTGTGCCTTGAGCGAAGCGAAAGGAATGGTAAAAAATATGAAAAAGAAGATCATCAGCGTATTATTGTGTGCGGCTATGGCAGTCACTCTGATCGCAGGGTGCGGAGCTCCGGCAGCAGAAACCGGCGGTAATGAAGGAGGAAAGTCCTCATCTGAAACATCGGAAGGAATTCCGAAAGATGAGATTAAAGTAGGATTTGTACATGTGTCAGATCCGAGCGATATGGGGTACACATACAATCAGGATCTGGGTACGCAGGAGATGCAGAAAACACTTGGTTTGAGTGATGACCAGATTGTAAATAAATACAATGTGCCGGAGGGAGCCGAGTGCGATACGGCACTGAGAGAGCTTGTGGATGCCGGCTGTAACATTATCTTTGCGACAAGTTTCGGTTTTGAGGATTATGTAAAAGAAGTGGCATCTGAGTATCCTGATATCCAGTTCTGCCATGCAACAGGATATCAGGCAGCTGATTCCGGACTGGACAACTTCCATAATTATTTCGCTTCGATTTATGAAGGACGTTATCTGGCAGGTATCGCAGCAGGAATGAAGACAGAGACAAATAAGCTCGGCTATGTGGCAGCGTTCCCGTTCGCAGAGGTTATCAGTGGATATACAGCATTCTATCTGGGAGCAAAAAGCGTAAATCCCGATGTGACTATGGATATTATGTATACGAATTCATGGAATGACCCGACCGTTGAGTCACAGGTTGCGAAAGCTCTGATCGACCGCGGATGTGACGTGATTTCTCAGCATTCCGACTCCACAGCTCCGGCAACAACTGCCGAGGAGAACGGTGTATGGCAGGTCGGATACAACAATGATATGATCGAAGCTGCTCCGGATGCATCCCTGATTTCCCCGCGTATTGACTGGGGCATCTATGTGACAGAAGCTGTGCAGGATGTAATCAACGGAGACGAAATCCCGGTTGACTGGTGCAAAGGACTTGAGGATGGAGCAGTTTATCTGTCACCACTGAATACAGCTATTGCGGCCGAGGGAACTCAGGAAGCAATTGACGAGGCAAAAGAAAAACTGATCTCCGGTGAGATCCATGTATTTGAAGGCCCGCTTAAAGGTGTGAGCCCGGAGGGTGAGGAATACGAAGTTCCGGAAGGTGAGTACTACCATGAGCAGGAAGAGGCATCTGCACCGTCATGGCTGTATATTATCGACGGATGTAACGTTGTCGAATAGTTAATATTTGGAACCGGACCTGAATGCTGTACAGAGATTCAGGGCAGAGGTGAGTTACAAATACAAAGCCGTCTTCGGACGGCTTTGTTTGTATCGCGGTCCTCTTACGCGGCAGATGCCGGTGAAGGTACACAGCCGAACAGAGAGAACCGCGGATATGCTTTATAAAAACATAACAAAAGAAGGAAGGTGAGGTTTTGGGAGGAACAGCAGAGTATGCAGTGAAGATGCATCATGTGACAAAGACATTCGGAAAAGTCGTTGCCAATAAAGATGTCAATCTTGAACTGAAAACAGGCGAGATTCTTGCCCTTCTCGGGGAAAACGGAAGTGGGAAGACAACTCTGATGAATATGCTGTCCGGTATATATTTCCCGGATCACGGTGAGATCTATGTTAAAGGGCAGGAGGTTACGATCCGTTCCCCAAAAGATTCGTTTGCTCTTGGAATCGGTATGATACACCAGCATTTTAAGCTGGTAGATGTACTGACAGCGGCGGAAAATATTGTACTCGGACTGAAAGGGCCGGTCACGGTAAACCGGAAGGAGATTAACCGGAAAGTGTCGGAACTTGCAAAACGTTACGGTTTTGAGCTGGATCCGACAAAGAAAGTATATAATATGTCTGTATCTGAAAAACAGACGGTGGAGATTCTGAAAGTCCTGTACAAAGGCGCTGATATCCTGATTCTTGACGAGCCGACTGCAGTGCTGACTCCGCAGGAGACAGACCGCCTCTTTGCCGTGCTGCGCAATATGAAAAAGGACGGCAAATCGATTATTATTATTACCCATAAACTGAATGAGGTGCTTGCGATTTCGGATCGTGTGGCAATTCTCCGAAAAGGAGAATATATCGGAGCCGTTAATACAAGCGAGACAAATCAGGCACAGCTTACAGAGATGATGGTGGGACGCCCGATCAGTCTTGAAATTGAAAGACCAGACGTAAAGCGCGGGGAGAAGCGGCTTCAGGTAATAGACCTGACCTGTCTGAATGGCGACGGTGTAAAAGCACTGGATAATGTGTCCTTTGACGCGTACGGCGGCGAGATCCTCGGCGTTGCGGGAATTGCGGGGAGCGGCCAGAAAGAGCTGTGTGAAATTATTGCCGGTTTGTATCCGTCCATAGGGGGTTCTGTCCTGTATTTGGGAGAACATAACGGAATCCCTGTACAGGAACGCATCCTCGGGCTGAAGCCGGATGAAATTGTAAAAAAAGGTATTTCCATGGCATTTGTTCCTGAGGACAGACTCGGTATGGGGCTTGTTGCCGGTATGGATATGACGGATAATGTTATGCTCAGAAGCTACAAGTCAAATAAAGGAATCTTTGTGGACAGAAAGTCGCCGAAGGAACTGGCAGAAAAATTGATTGAAGAACTGGAGATTGTTACTCCGGGAGTTGATACCCCGGTGGGAAGGCTGTCCGGCGGAAATGTACAGAAAGTGCTTCTGGGACGTGAGATCGCCTGTCAGCCGTCTGTACTGATCGTGGCATACCCTGTCCGAGGACTGGATATCAATTCATCCTACCGTATTTATGATCTTCTCAATGAGCAGAAGAAAAAAGGTGTTGCTGTCATCTTTATCGGTGAAGATCTGGATGTGCTGATGCAGCTTTCAGACCGGATTATGGTTATGTGCGGAGGAAAGGTGAGCGGTATCGTAGATCCGCGTGAAGTGACCAAAGAAGATATCGGCCTGCTGATGATACACACGGAGCATTCTGTCTCCGGAGAAAAAGACGGGGAGGTGACAGCATGAGTTCACACGGCACACAGGCTAAGGAGCCTCTGTTAAGAATGGTAAAACGGGACACTCTGTCTCCGAAAAAAGCGTGGGGGATTCGTGCGGCAGCATTTATCCTTTCGCTTGTAACAGGAGGAATTGTCATCCTCTGTCTCGGACATAATCCGATTAATGTATATATATCTATGGTAAAGGGTGCATGGGGGTCGAGTACAGTCATCCATGAGACTGTCAAGATTGCGGTTCCGCTTCTGATTACGGCGATTGGCATTTCCTTTGCATTTAAGATGAAATTCTGGAATATCGGCGGTGAAGGACAGATTCTTGTGGGAGCAGTAGCTGCCGGAGCGTTTGGACTTTTCACAGCACACATATTTCCGAAACTTCCTCTGGTGCTGCTTATGATGCTGGCGTCAATCGCTGCCGGAGGTATCTATGGACTCCTTCCGGCCGTCTGCAAGGCGAAATGGGGTACAAATGAGACGCTGTTTACGCTGATGCTTAACTATATTGCGCTGGCGTTTATCAAATATCTGATGAACGGCCCATGGAAAGCAAAAGGAAGCAGTTTCCCGAAGATCGATATGCTCGTTCCCGGAGCGCGTCTTACAAAAGTGCTGGGCGTGCACTGGGGCTGGATCCTTGCCCTGATTCTTGTTGCAGCAGCCTATATTTATTTTAATAAGACGAAACAGGGATATGAGATTGCTGTTGTCGGTGAAAGTAATAATACTGCGAGATATGCCGGGATTAATGTGGGAAAAGTATTCAGAAGGACGATGTTTATCTCTGGTGCTCTCTGCGGCCTTGTAGGAATGCTTCAGTTTGCGGGAGCGGATTATACAATTACAGAAGGAACGGCAGGCGGGGTCGGATTTACCGCGATTACAGTGGCATGGCTGGCAAAGATGAATCCCTTTGGAATGCTGATTGTATCTGTGTTCATCGCGATGCTGGAACGTGGATCAAATGCGATCCAGACACAGTTTAAGATCCCGGCATCAGCGTCCGATCTCCTGATCGGTATTATTTTGTTCTTTATGCTCGGCTGTGAGTTCTTTATCTCTTATAAGCTGATCAGAAGGGGAAAGGAGGAACATCATGCTTAGTACTTTGAATGGTTTGTTTATTGCGGCAGTCCTTGCGGGTACGCCTCTTCTGCTCGGAGCTCTGGGCGAAATCCTGACGGAGAAATCAGGAAACTTAAATCTTGGTGTGGAAGGTATGATGTTCATGGGAGCGATCACCGGTCTGGCGGGGTCCTATTACTATGAACAGGCAGTGGCTGCCGGGGGCGGAAGCCCGAACGGATTCCTCTCCGCGGCAATCGCACTTATCACCTCTTTTCTCGCAGGTGCAGGCGGAGCACTGATATATAGTTTCCTCACGATTACGCTTCGGGCAAACCAGAACGTGACAGGACTTACACTGACGATTTTCGGCACCGGATTCGGTAACTTTTTCGGTGAGTATATCGGACAGCAGGCCGGAGGCTACGTGGCTGTATCAGACGTGACAAAAGGAGCTTTTTCCGGGCTTGATATTCCGGTTCTCTCCGATATTCCGGTTCTCGGACCGCTTCTGTTCAGGTATAACTGGCTTGTATATTTTGCTGTTGCAGCAGCAGTTATTATGGCCTGGTTCTTCAGCAGATCCCGTGTGGGACTCAACCTGCGCGCAGTGGGGGAAGATCCGGCAGCAGCAGATGCGGCAGGTATAAACATTACGATGTATAAATACCTTGCAACTGTAATCGGTGGAGGAATCTGCGGAATCGGCGGTATGTACATGAGTATGGTAACTACATCCGGCGTGTGGGTCCATGACTGTGTCAGCGGTTATGGCTGGCTGGCTGTGGCTCTCGTTATCTTCGCTACATGGAGCCCGGCCCGCGGCATGCTTGTTGCACTTATCTTCGGCGGCCTGACGATCATGCGCATGTATATTAACATCCCCGGACTTCCGGCGCAGATCTATGATATGGTGCCATATGTGGCAACAATTATAGTACTTGTCGTGACAAGCATGAGGGAGAGCAAAGAGCATGCACAGCCTAAGAGCTGCGGACTCAATTACTTCCGTGAGGAGCGATAAGTAAAAATTCAATTTTTCGGACTCATAAAGTATCTGCCGGGAGGCAGGTATTGCCAGCGCACCCGCTCATGTTCGGGGGTAACGCTGCGGTACATCGGAGTGCAAAAGACGCGCTCCAAGTGCCGGCGTTACTGCTCTGCGGTGCGTACACAATGCCTGCCTCCCGGCTTCTTTCTTTCACAGTGCCCAAAATCGATATTTTATAAATATTTGTTGCTTTTTCCTCTTCTATATGCTATTCTCACTTTACTGATATCGGCGGTGTTCTTGCCGCTGTATCTTCATCGCCCTCGGGGCGTCTCATTTTCGGCTTGTTCTATATCGGAACTTGTACCCGGCAATGAAAGCAGTTTTAGTTATTTAGATGTTGCAGCCCGTTGATATATTGGAAAAGCAGAGAGGTATTGCGTATGGAAGATGGTCCGCCGTTTTTTTGTGGTTATGCAGATTAAAATTTAGTTGACATTTTATAATGAGTGTAATAGTATAGTAACAGATGCGAACAGCTGTTCGATGCAGAAAAGGAGAATTTGATTTATGGCAGTAAATGATGAGAAGAAAAAAGCTTTGGATGCGGCTATTGCGAAGCTGGAGAAAGATTTTGGAAAAGGCACTGTGATGAGGCTGGGAGATTCCAGTGCGCACGTGGCTGTGGAGACTGTGCCCACAGGATGTCTGAGTCTTGATCTTGCGCTTGGACTGGGAGGCGTGCCGAAGGGACGTGTTATTGAGATATATGGGCCGGAATCGAGCGGTAAGACCACTGTGGCTCTCCATATGATTGCAGAGGTGCAGAAGAGAGGCGGAATTGCCGGATTTATTGATGCGGAGCATGCGCTTGATCCTGTGTATGCAAAGAATATCGGTGTGGATATTGATGAACTTTACATATCCCAGCCGGACAGTGGAGATCAGGCGCTTGAGATCGCTGAGACGATGGTAAGGTCGGGTGCAATTGATATTATTGTTATTGACTCGGTTGCGGCGCTGGTTCCGAAACAGGAGATCGAAGGCGATATGGGGGACAGCCACGTGGGACTGCAGGCCCGTCTGATGTCTCAGGCTCTTCGTAAATTGACACCTGTCATCAGTAAGTCAAACTGTGTTGTTATTTTTATTAACCAGCTTCGTGAGAAAGTAGGTGTGATGTTCGGAAATCCCGAGACAACGACCGGCGGACGTGCCCTTAAATTCTATGCTTCCGTCCGCATGGATGTGAGAAGAATTGAGACGCTCAAGCAGAGCGGCGAGATGGTTGGAAACAGAACCCGCATCAAGATTGTAAAGAATAAGATTGCTCCGCCGTTTAAAGAGGCGGAATTTGACATTATGTTCGGAAAGGGAATTTCGCGGGCAGGTGATATACTTGATCTTGCCGCGGGAATCGATCTGGTCAAGAAAAGCGGCGCTTGGTATGCCTATGAAGGAGAAAAGATCGGACAGGGCCGAGAGAACGCAAAAAGTTATCTGGAGAGTCATCCGGAAGTGATGGAAGAGCTGGACAGAAAAGTACGTGCACATTACCATCTGGCCGGAGCTGACGGAGAAGAAAGTTCAGCTCCTGCATCGGAACAGAAAAGCGCAGAAAAGAAAACAGATACAAAAAAAGCCGGTACGGATAGTGATCTTTCACTCAAAAGCGGTAAGTAAAGGCGGTAAGATAAGATGACGGTTACCGAAATCGAGCCGTGTACGAAGACAAAGTTTAAGGTTTATATAGACGGAACGTTTGCGTTTGTGCTCTATAAAGGAGAGCTTTCCCGGTATGGAATCCGCAAAGGCGGAGAAGTATCAGAAGAGACAGTTCAGAAGATAAGGACAGAGGTGATCTTGAAAAGAGCAAAACTGCGCGCCATGCATCTGCTTGAGGATATGGACCGAACAGAGGCGGCGCTGAGGGATAAGCTTCGTCAGGGATTATATCCTCAGGACATGATCGATATGGCAATAGATTATGTGAAATCTTTCGGATATCTTAATGATGCGCGCTATGCGGAGAATTTTATCAGAAGCCGTCAGGGTTCAAAAAGCCGGAAAGAGATACAGGCAGCTCTTTTGCAGAAGGGTGTCCCTGCAGAACTGATCGGGCATGCTTTAGAACTCTGCTATGAGGACAGCGGGGAGGAAGAGGCGGTACGCAGTATATTAAGAAAGAAAAAGTTTGATCCCCATTCTTTGGAGGACAGGGAAAAACAGCGTATTTACGCGTATTTGGCGCGAAAAGGATTCCGATATGAAACTGTCCGTCAAGTAATACAAAATTATGAGGACGATGCTTGACATTGTTGTGAAAACAGTATAAAATTTAACTGTTGTATTTAAGTAATATGTACAATGAAAATTGAATAAGGAGGTGCTCCTGTGCAATTAAGTTTAGGCTTATGTATAGTAATTGCCGTGGCCCTCGCGTTGATAGTTGGGATTATTTCTCATTTTGCAACGGTTTCAAATCTGAAGAAGAATGCTGAGAGCAAGATAGGAAATGCAGAAGCAAAAGCGAGAGAAATCATTGACGATGCTGTGAAAACTGCTGAAACAACGAAAAAAGAGGCTCTTCTCGAGGTGAAAGAGGAATCGATCAAGACTAAGAATGATCTTGAAAAAGAGACGAAGGAAAGAAGAGCTGAACTGCAGCGCTATGAGAAACGAGTGCTCGCAAAGGAAGAGGCGGTCGAGAAGCGCTCTGATGCTCTGGAACACAGGGAATCAAAGCTTTCGTCAAAAGAAGAACAACTGCGTCAGCGCGAAACCAAGGTAGACGAACTGAGTCAGAAACGTGTGCAGGAACTGGAACGAATCTCAGGACTTACCTCCGAACAGGCAAAAGAATATCTGTTGAAAACTGTTGAAGAAGATGTCAAGCATGACACTGCGAAGATGGTCAGGGAGCTGGAAGCTCAGGCAAAAGAGGAAGCTGACAAGAAAGCCAAGGAATATGTTGTCAGTGCTATCCAGAGATGTGCAGCAGACCATGTAGCAGAAACGACAATTTCTGTTGTCCAGCTGCCAAGTGACGAGATGAAGGGCCGTATTATCGGACGTGAAGGAAGGAATATCCGTACTCTCGAAACTCTCACTGGTGTCGAATTGATTATCGATGATACGCCGGAAGCTGTTGTATTGTCGGGATTTGATCCGATACGCCGTGAAGTTGCAAGAATCGCTCTTGAGAAGCTGATCGTTGACGGACGTATCCATCCGGCCAGAATTGAGGAAATGGTAGAAAAGGCGCAGAAAGAGGTCGATACAATGATCCGTGAAGAAGGGGAAGCTGCGGCTCTGGAAGTCGGAGTTACAGGAATCCATCCGGAATTGATCCGGCTTCTCGGACGTATGAAGTTCAGAACAAGTTACGGACAGAATGCACTGAAACATTCTATCGAGGTTGCTCAGCTTGCAGGACTGCTTGCGGGCGAGATCGGTATTGATGTGAGAATGGCAAAACGTGCCGGACTTCTTCATGATATAGGAAAATCGATTGACCATGATGTTGAAGGATCACATATCCAGATCGGTGTGGATTTATGCAGAAAGTATAAAGAATCCCCAACGGTTATTAATGCTGTGGAAGCACATCACGGAGATGTGGAGCCGCAGAGTTTAGTCGCGTGTGTTGTTCAGGCTGCCGATACGATTTCAGCGGCAAGACCGGGCGCGAGACGCGAGACCATCGAAACATATACAAACAGATTAAAACAGTTAGAAGATATTACCAACCAGTTTAAAGGTGTGGAAAAATCTTTTGCCATTCAGGCAGGTAGAGAGATTCGTGTTATGGTAGTTCCGGAGCAGGTATCTGATGACGATATGGTGCTTCTGGCAAGGGATATAGCAAAACAGATTGAGTTTGAGCTCGAATATCCCGGACAGATCAAAGTAAATGTTATCCGCGAATCGCGGGCAACAGAATACGCAAAATAGTCAGAGATCATAACAGAGGATGAAAGACCGGCCCTTGTCGAAAGACGAGGGCTTTCTTTATATCCGGATATTGATGAGAAAACAGGCGGCATGTCCGGACAGACAAATTAAGATAACAGGAACAGTATGAGGAGAAAGAGTAATGAGTGAGCATATTAAACGGTTGAACAGAGAACTGAAATTCAAAGGAAAGATTATAGATTTTTATCAGGACACTATCGAAGTGGACGGAGATCATACGGTTGTGTGGGATTTTATCAAGCATAAAGGCGCGGCGGCAGTAGTTCCGGTAACAGAAGACGGCAGGATCCTCATGGTAAGACAGTACCGTAATGCGCTGGATCGCTATACACTTGAGATCCCGGCTGGAGCACTGGATTCTGAGGATGAGCCGGGGCTCACCTGTGCTGCGCGCGAGCTTGAAGAAGAGACCGGATACAGAAGCGATAATCTGGAGCGGCTGATCACTCTGAGAACAACGGTTGCTTTTTGTAACGAGCGGATTGAAGTATATGTGGCGAAGAATCTGATCCCATCAAAACAGCATCTTGATGAAGATGAATTTATTGACCTGAAGGCGTATTCACTGAATGACCTGAAGCAGAAAATATTTACGGGTGAAATCGAGGATGCAAAGACGGTGGCTTCTTTGATGGCTTACGCCGTAAAGTATCAGGCATAAACAAATCCCCCCGGCATATAATGAAATATCAATAATGTATACAAGCATTTCCTTCGGAGCGGTCTTCCGGAGGAAGTGCGGGAGGCAGCATGAAGATATTCCATACGAGGAAACAGTTCCTTGCTTTTTTTATGCCGGGGTTTTTGCTGGGCATTATTTATGTTAATTTCATTGCAAAAAAATACATGGCAGAACCGGGGATTTTCAGCGATTATTTTCTGAACCAGTTCGTAAATGTAAAGATTGATATACGTGATTATCTGTGGTATCTTATTCGACTTCGGGCAGTGCCTTTTCTGGTCCTTGGTATTTTTTCTTTTACCAGACTGAGAAAAGCGGCAGCTGTCCTCTTTCTTATATGGACTGGAATATCCGGAGGGATTTTGATTTCTGCAGCAGCTGCGGAGCTGGGGATCAAGGGATGTCTTCTGTGCGTGACAGCTCTGGTTCCCCAGTTCCTCTTCTATATTCCTGCATTTGCTGTACTTTTGTGGTACTGCTGCAGTATGCCGCAAACCCGCTGGAACAGACAGAAAACGATTTTCGTTTTGCTGATGATGTCTTTGGGACTTATACTGGAACTGTATGTAAATCCGGTCATTGTCAAAGGTTTTCTATCTGTCCTTTAGAAACACAGGAGATAAGAAAGCAAAAAGCCATAATAAATACGCAGAGCTGGCTTATGAGAAGTCCCCACAGATAGCCCTGTATTCCGTAATGCGGAATGATGAGAAATACACTTCCGATCCGTATGAGGAGTCCGCAGGCATTGATCAGAAATGTAGAAGCTGTTCTGCCATAACCGTTGATTGCACTGACCAGCGCATTGTTTGTATAAAGAAAAGGGCAGATCCATGCAAGCGTAAGAATAAATTTTCCGGCATCACTGCTGTGAAAAAGCAGTGTTCCGATAAACCTTCCAAAGATAAGGAAGAAGAGACAGCATGCCAGACCCAATACAAAACAGCTTCCAGCTGCCTTTTTGAGCAGCTGAACAATGGCTGTGCGGTTCCGTGAGGTACTGGCGGCGCTGACAGCCGGCATGAGTACTGTACCGACCGAATTGGTGACGGCTGAAGGGAACAGGATGCAGGGCAGGGCCATGCCTGTCAGAACTCCGTACAGACTGAGGGCATCTGCGCTGTTCAGTCCGTATAGTTTCAGACCGGCAGGTATGGAGGCTGCTTCTACACTTTGCAGCAAAGTGACTATAGTGCGGTTTGCTGTCAGCGGGAAAGAGAGCCCGAGCAGTTCGCGCAGATTCCCGGCCAGTGAGCTTGCAGAAACGGACCGGGGCAGGCGCCGGCATCGGGACAGTGTGTGGGCAGAAAAGAGAGCAGAGACAAATTCACCTGCCGTAATTCCTGCAGCAGCAAGGCGGATGGATGGCATACCGCCGTTTTTTTGCGTGACTGCAAACAGCAGTACAACGGATAAAATACGGACAGCCTGTTCAAGCAGCTGGCTGACCGCAGGAAGTTTTGTGTCCTGAAGTCCGAAGTAATATCCGCAGATACAGCTGTGGACAGCTGCACAGGGCAGTGCATAGGAGATAATCATCAGTAAATCGGTACAGCGCTCGTCTCCGAGAAAGGAGACTGCGATAAAACCGGCATTTTTTTGAATCAGAATGATCTCAGCAAATGAGACGAGGAGAGTAAGGCCAAGAGCGGCAGTGAGTGCGCTTTTGGCCTCGTTTATTTTTCCGAGGGAAACTTTATTGGCGGTCATTCGGGAGAGAGCTGTCTGAATGCCGGCTGTGCTGAGGGAGATACAGAGTGCATAAACCGGAAACACAAGCTGATACAGGCCTACGTTTTCCTCCCCGAATGCATGGCTTAAGAAGATGCGAAAGAAAAAGCCCATGATCCGGCTTATAAAACCGGCTGCCGTAAGGATCATGGCGCCGCGGAAGAGTTTGTGTTTTGCTGACATATAGGATACCTGATTTTTACGGACTTTCTACAACATATGTTTATTTTCGGGTTGACAGAACCGGCAGAGAATGATATTCTACAGGAAGAAATCCTAGTAAAAAAATAGGGTATAAAACACCGGGAATTAAATACCGGGAAATACAGTGCAGAGAAGGTGAGAACTTGAAACTGTCGACGAAAGGAAGATACGGGCTGCGCGCTCTGATCGATCTGGCACAGTACAGCGGGGAGGCGCCGGTTTCGATCACAAGTATATCCGCGCGGCAGGATATCTCGGAACGCTATCTGGAACAGCTTATGGCCATGCTGAAGAAAGCAGGGATTGTAAGCAGCGTCAGGGGAGCCGGCGGGGGGTATATTCTGGCAAAAGATATGAAAGATATTTCCGTGGGAGATATTCTGAGAGCCTTGGAAGGAAGTCTGGAGCCGGTGGACTGTCCGGGACTGGAGCCGGATGGCGGGTGCAAAGCTGCAGACAGCTGTGTAACGAAATATGTCTGGAAGCGGATCAATGACAGCATCAACCGGACGGTGGATGAGATCATGCTGGATCAGCTCGTAGAAGAGAGCAGAAAAAAATGCTGCACGGATAAGGTGCAGCGGGTATGCAAAAACTGAGAAATGCAGGAAACGGCATATCAGACGGGAATACTGTCAGATGGCCTGACTGTTAAATATTATGGAGGTAATATATGGAAAAATTGATTTATCTGGACAATGCGGCAACGACGAAGACGTCTCCGGAGGTTGTCGATGCAATGCTGCCTTATTTTACAGAACACTTCGGAAATCCGTCCAGTGTATACGGATTTGCTGCGGCAAACAAAGAGGTCATTACAAAGCAGAGGGAGATCATCGCCGGAGTTCTCGGGGCAAAGGCAAACGAGATCTATTTTACAGCCGGCGGGACAGAGTCGGACAACTGGGCGCTGACAGCGGCGGCAGAGGCATATGCGTCAAAGGGGAAACACATCATCACAAGCAAGATCGAGCATCATGCGATTCTGCATACGTGTGAATATCTTGAAAAAAGAGGCTGCGAAGTGACGTATCTTGACGTGGATGAGAATGGACTGGTCGACCCGAAAGCAGTGGAGGCTGCCATCCGTCCGGATACGATCCTGATCTCCATTATGTTTGCAAATAATGAGATCGGAACAATCGAACCGATTGCAGAGATCGGCCGGATCGCTCATGAGCACGGCATTCTCTTCCACACAGATGCGGTACAGGCTTTTGCCCATGTTCCGATCAATGTGGATGAGTGCAATATCGATATGCTCAGCGCAAGCGGACATAAACTGAACGGCCCGAAAGGAATCGGGTTCTTGTATATCAGAAAAGGTGTGAAGATCCGCTCCTTTATCCACGGAGGCGCTCAGGAGAGAAAGCGCCGTGCAGGTACGGAAAATGTTCCGGGAATCGTGGGCCTTGGCAAAGCAGTGGAGCTTGCGGCAGCGTCCATGAAAGAACGTATGGATTATGAGACAGAGCTCAGAGATTACCTGATCGGCCGGATCGAGAAGGAGATCCCATACTGCAGACTGAACGGAGACCGTGTAAAACGGCTTCCGAACAATGTGAACTTCAGTTTCCAGTTCATTGAGGGAGAGTCTCTTCTGATCATGCTGGATATGAAAGGAATCTGTGCGTCCAGCGGTTCGGCATGCACATCGGGGTCGCTGGATCCGTCCCATGTGCTTCTCGCCATCGGACTGCCTCATGAGATTGCACACGGGTCACTCCGCATGACTTTGGATGAGGAGACAACGAAAGACGATCTGGATTATGTTGTGGACAATTTAAAAGAAATCGTTGCACAGCTTCGGAGTATGTCTCCGCTGTATGAGGATTTTGTAAAGAAACAGGAGAAAAAATAGAATCTGACAGGGATATAGGAGGAAACATAATATGTATACAGAGAAAGTAATGGATCATTTTCAGCATCCGAGAAACGTAGGAGAGATTGAGAACGCAAGCGGTGTCGGAACCGTAGGAAATGCGAAATGCGGCGATATCATGAGAATTTATCTTGACATTGACGAGAACCAGATCATCCGTGATGTAAAGTTCAAAACATTTGGATGCGGTGCTGCAGTTGCGACCAGCAGTATGGCTACAGAGCTTGTCAAAGGAAAGAATATCCAAGAGGCAATGCAGGTGACGAATAAGGCAGTTATGGAAGCGCTGGACGGGCTTCCGCCGGTAAAAGTGCACTGTTCCCTGCTTGCGGAAGAGGCGATCCATGCAGCACTTTGGGATTATGCTGAGAAAAACGGCATCAAGATTGAAGGACTGGAAAAACCGAAGTCTGATATACATGAAGGCGAGGAAGAGGAAGAAGAGGAATACTGATGAGCAAAGTAGTTGTCGGGATGTCAGGAGGAGTGGATTCGTCTGTGGCAGCCTACCTCCTGAAAGAGCAGGGATATGACGTGATCGGCGTTACCATGCAGATCTGGCAGGAGGAAGACGCCTGCTCAATAGAGGAAAACGGCGGATGCTGCGGTCTGAGTGCCGTAGAAGACGCCAGAAGAGTCGCTTCGGCTCTCGGGATCCCTTACTATGTCATGAATTTCAGGAAGGAATTCAAAGAGAATGTGATTGACTATTTTACGGGCGAATATCTGAACGGCCGCACGCCGAATCCGTGTATCGCCTGTAACAGGTATGTGAAATGGGAGGCTCTTTTGAACCGCAGCATGGCCATTGGTGCAGACTATATCGCTACCGGCCACTATGCAAGGATAGACAGGCTGCCGAACGGGAGATATGCGCTCCGGCGTTCGGCAGTGCTGGCAAAAGACCAGACCTATGCTCTTTATAACCTTACTCAGGAGCAGCTTAAGAGGACACTGATGCCGGTCGGGGCTTATTCGAAAGATGAGATCCGTTCCATTGCGGAAAAAATCGGGCTTATTGTGGCGGACAAGCCGGACAGTCAGGATATCTGTTTTGTCCCGGACGGGGATTATGCATCCTTTATTGAGGATACGGTAAGAGAAAAGACCGGGAAAGAGCTTCCCACAGGAAACTTTGTGACTCCGGACGGGCGCATCCTCGGACAGCATAAAGGGATAGTCCATTATACGGTCGGACAGCGCAAAGGGCTGGGGCTGGCTTTGGGCTATCCGGCATTTGTTCTTGAAATCAGGCCGGAGACGAATGAGGTGGTGATCGGCACCTATGATGAGTCTCTGACTCATACTGTGCGTGCAGACCGCGTGAATTTTATGTCGGTGGAAGATCTGACAGAACCAAGGCGTGTATTTGCCAAGATCCGCTATAATCACAGAGGAGCGTGGTGTACGGTGGAAAAGCCGGGGGAAGACGAGATCCTCTGTCATTTCGATGAGCCTCAGAGGGCAGTGACACCCGGACAGGCGGTTGTACTGTATGACGGAGAATACGTGCTCGGGGGAGGTACGATAGTATGAAACTAGATCATTCCATGATCCAGTGCGATTACCATATGCATACGGAGTTTTCCACCGACAGTGAAGCGTCTGTCAAAAGTATGCTGGATGCCTCGGTGAAGCGGGGGCTTCAGTCTGTATGTATTACGGATCATCTGGATCTGGATTATCCGGAGGACAAAGAACTGGGGCCGGATCCGTTTCAGCTCGATTTGAAAAAATATTTTTCAATGCTGTCACAGATCCGGGAAGAGTACAGGAAAAAACTGGATGTGCGCATCGGAGTGGAACTGGGGCTGCAGCCCCATCTTGGGAGAATATATGAGAAACTGGTTGAAGCGTATCCGTTTGATTTTGTGATTGGATCCCTTCACCTTGTGCACGGGATGGATCCGTATTACGGGAAAATTTTTGAAGGAAAGACGGACGGCGAAGTGTACAGGGAAGCGTTTCGTGAGACGGCATCCTGTCTGGACGGCGGCTCTCCATTTGACGTGCTGGGGCATCTGGACTATGTGGTACGGTACGGAAGGAACAAAGCACAGGAATATTCCTACAGAGAGTTTTCCGATGAGATCGATGTGATCCTTAAAAAAGTTATATCGGCAGGCAAAGGGCTGGAGATGAATATGGGAGGAGTAAAATACGGGCTGGGTTTTGCCAATCCCCATCCGGATGTTCTGAAACGGTACCGGGAACTTGGCGGAGAAATCGTGACCGTAGGAGCTGACGCTCACCGTCCCGAGCATGTTGCCTATGATTTTGAAGAGGCGGCGGAGATTTTGAAATCATGCGGATTTCATTATTATGCAGAATTTAAAGCACGCAGGCCGGTATTTAAGAAGATTCCGTGAGGGACGCCGGTTTCAGCGCGTGCCATTCGGAAAACCGCGCTGACGGACGTGCCCGGCGCGGAACTGTTTGAATAAAAATACATTTAGGTCTTGAATTTTTGTTTCTGGTTTAGTACAATTATTCTAGTTAATGAATCCTTTACAATCATGACTTTGTAAGGATTCATTGCCATGACTGGGTTACAGTCAAATATTTTTTAAACTTTTAGGAGGAATTAATCATGGCAGTAAAAGTAGCGATTAATGGATTTGGACGTATCGGACGTCTCGCTTTCAGACAGATGTTTGGAGCAGAAGGATTTGAGATCGTGGCAATCAACGACCTTACATCCCCGAAGATGCTGGCTCACTTACTGAAATATGACTCAACACAGGGCAGATATGCACTGGCTGACAAAGTTGAGGCAGGAGAGGATTCCATCACTGTTGACGGAAAAGAGATCAAAATCTATGCTGAGGCTGATGCTAACAACCTTCCGTGGGGAGAGATCGGTGTTGACGTAGTTCTTGAGTGTACAGGATTCTACACAAAGAAAGAGAAAGCTCAGGCACACATCAATGCAGGTGCTAAGAAAGTTATCATCTCCGCTCCGGCTGGAAATGACCTTCCGACAATCGTTTACAATGTAAACCACGAGACACTGACAAAGGATGACGACATCATTTCTGCAGCATCCTGTACAACAAACTGCCTCGCTCCGATGGCTAAGGCTCTGAACGACC
>CAKNJS010000049.1 GCA_930986645.1 uncultured Lachnoclostridium sp. | reverse complement strand
GAGCTGAACATCACAGTTCCGGTAGCGCTTCACCTGGATCACGGCAGCTATGACGGATGCCTGAAATGTGTAGAGGCAGGATTCTCTTCTATCATGTTCGACGGATCACACTATCCGATCGATGAGAACGTAGCTAAGACAACAGAGCTTGTTAAGATCGCACATGAGCATGGCATGTCTCTCGAGGCAGAGGTCGGAGCGATTGGCGGCGAGGAAGATGGAGTTATCGGAAAAGGCGAGTGCGCTGATCCGGACGAGTGCAAGAGAATTGCAGATCTCGGAATCGACTTCCTGGCAGCAGGTATCGGAAACATCCACGGTGTATATCCGGACAACTGGGAAGGCTTAAGCTTTGAGACTCTGGATGCGATCCAGCAGAAGACAGGTGATATGCCGCTTGTACTTCACGGCGGTACAGGTATCCCGGACGACATGATCAAGAAAGCGATCAGCCTTGGTGTAGCTAAGATCAATGTTAATACAGAGTGCCAGATCGTATTCGCAGAGGCTACACGCGAGTACATCGAGGCAGGAAAAGATAAAGAGGGCAAAGGCTTTGATCCGCGTAAACTCCTGAAACCGGGCGCAGAAGCAATCATGGCTAAAGTAAAAGAGAAGATGGAACTGTTCGGTTCTGTAGGACAGGCCTAATTTAGTCTTTCAAAAGTTTTTTCAAAAATTACTTGCCTTTTTGGAGTGATTGAGGTATACTGTCACACGTAGACAAGAACAAGGGCGTTCCAAGATAGCTTGGAGTGCCCTTTTTTCGTAGGAACCTGTTGGCGGAACCTGCGGAACAGTCTCCGGGAAGCCTTCAGATATAGATGATAAGGCGGCGGAAAATCAATTTCCAACAAGTTCCCCGGAAATGAAAAGTACATGAAAAGGAAGGGAATCCATATGAGCACAGAAAAGATTAATGTAGCCGAAATCTTCGGAGAAAATGTTTTCAACGATACTGTGATGCAGGAGCGTCTGCCGAAAAAGGTTTACAAAAATCTGAAGAAAACGATTGAGGAAGGAAAAGAACTGGATCTTGAGACGGCCGATGTCATCGCGCATGAGATGAAAGAGTGGGCAATCGAGAAAGGTGCTACACATTATACACACTGGTTCCTGCCGCTGACAGGAGTTACGGCAGAGAAACATGACTCCTTTATCTCTGCACCGCAGCCGAGCGGCAAGGTGCTGATGAGCTTCTCCGGTAAAGAACTGATCAAAGGCGAGCCGGATGCGTCCTCGTTCCCGTCAGGCGGACTGAGAGCAACATTCGAGGCCAGAGGCTATACAGCATGGGATTGTACATCACCGGCATTCGTAAGACAGGATGCAGGCGGAGCTACACTCTGCATTCCGACAGCATTCTGCTCCTATACAGGAGAGGCGCTGGATCAGAAGACGCCGCTTCTTCGTTCCATGGAAGCAATCAACAAACAGGCACTGCGTCTGCTGAGACTGTTTGGAAATACAACATCCAAGAAAGTGACTCCGTCCGTAGGACCGGAGCAGGAGTACTTCCTTGTTGACGCAGAGAAGTTTGAGCAGAGAAAAGACCTGATCTATACAGGACGTACACTTTTCGGAGCTATGCCGCCGAAAGGACAGGAGCTTGACGATCACTACTTTGGTACGATCCGTCAGAGAATCGCATCATTCATGCGTGATGTCAATATTGAGTTGTGGAAAGTCGGAGTAACAGCGAAGACTCAGCACAATGAGGTTGCACCTGCACAGCATGAGCTTGCGCCGATCTATTCTGAGGCTAATATTGCGGTAGACCACAACCAGATCGTAATGCAGACATTAAAGAGAGTTGCATGCCAGCACGGACTGAAATGCCTGCTTCACGAGAAACCGTTCGCAGGTGTCAACGGTTCCGGTAAACATAATAACTGGTCTATCACAACGGATGACGGTATCAATATGCTTGATCCCGGCAAGACGCCTCATGAGAATACGCAGTTCCTTCTCGTGCTGACATGTATCTTAAGAGCAGTCAACATGCATGCGGATCTTTTGAGAGAATCGGCTGCTGATCCGGGAAATGACCACAGACTGGGAGCTAATGAGGCACCGCCGGCAATCATTTCCATTTTCCTCGGCGAGCAGCTTGAGGATGTGCTTGAGCAGCTGATCAGCACAGGAGAGGCTACGCACAGCTTAAAGGGCGGCAAGCTTGACACTGGTGTAAGCACACTTCCGGAGCTTGCCAAAGACGCAACAGACAGAAACCGTACATCACCGTTCGCGTTTACAGGCAACAAATTCGAGTTCCGTATGGTCGGATCCCGCGATTCTATCGCATCTCCGAACATTGTGCTCAACACAATCGTTGCTGAGTCGTTTGCAGATGCCTGCGACGTGCTTGAGAAAGCGGATGATTTTGATAAGGCAGTACACGATCTGATCAAAGAGTATGCGACAGAGAACCAGAGAATTGTCTTCAACGGAGACGGTTACTCAGAGGCATGGGTAGAGGAAGCTGAAAGAAGAGGACTTCCGAATATCCGCTCTATGGTAGAAGCGATTCCGGCTATGGTGACAGACAAAGCCGTAAACCTGTTCGAGAGATTCGGTGTGTTTACAAAGGCAGAGCTTGAGTCCCGTGCAGAAATTCAGTACGAGACATATGCGAAAGCCATCAACATCGAAGCACGTACTATGATCGATATGGCAAGCAAGCAGTTCATGCCTGCGTTCATCAAATATACAAAGACTCTCGCAGATACTGTAAATGCAGTGACAGCGGCAGGAGCAGACGCATCTGTTCAGAAGGAAACACTGGCTCAGGTGACAGCTCTTATGGGAGAGACAAAGACAGCTCTCGATGCCCTGATCAAAGTGACAGACGAGGCTGCTGCAAAAGAAGAGGGCGCTGTACAGGCGAACTTCTATCATTCAGATGTATTCCCGGCTATGGAAGCACTCCGTGCACCGGTTGACAAACTTGAGATGATCGTTGATAAAGAGGCATGGCCGATGCCGTCCTACGGAGACCTGATCTTTGAGGTATAGGATGGTAACAGGCTGAGCAGTAAAACAGGATGATCAGATATATAATTTGATACAGATGCCTGCCGCCCGGCAGGGAAAGATACACCTCTCTCTCTTTCCCTGCCGGGATTTTTTGCGCGGTAAACCCGGCAGGCAGCTGCCATGTCTGCGTAAGCGTATATTTGACAGGCGGCGGACAGTAAACGATTCTTCTGAAAGGTGAGCAAATTATTGACAGTTTGCCCGCCATGGCGCATACTAGATAAAAATGGTTCTGAGAAGAAGAGAGGTACACAGCAGTGAGGGATAATGGTGAAAAGAGCAGAAAAATGACTATCAATGATGTGGCGGAACAGCTAGGGGTTTCGATCAGTACAGTGTCGCGGGCGATTTCAGGAAAGGGGCGTATCGGAAGCGAGACGAGGAGAAGAGTACTGGAATTTATAGAGGAACACGATTATCATCCCAACAGCAGCGCAAAAAGCCTTGCGCAGGCGAAGACGGAAAATATTGCTCTTCTTATACCGGAAATAAAAACACTTGTGGCGCAGCCTTTCTTCTATATGTGTATGTGCGGTGTGAATGAGGTTGCGCAGGCGCGGGGATATGATATGTTTGTGGTGACTACGAACGGAACGGATGTAACCAGACTGAAACGTCTTCTTGACAACGGCAAAGTGGATGGCGTGATCCTTGGAAATACCCACAGGGATGATGTGTTTGCTAAGTTTTTGAAATCCCGCGGATGCCCATTTGTGGCGATCGGCTCTCTGGACGATGACTCGGTTGTTCAAGTGGATCATGACAATATGGGAGCCTGCCGCGATCTTACGGCGATTCTCCTATCCCGGAAGATGCGCAGGATCGCATATATGGGAAGGTCGGATAATCTGATCGTAAATGAAGAACGCTTCAGGGGATATCTTCAGGCTTACAGAGACATCGGGATGGACGTGGATGCAAGTCTTGTGTACAGAGATAATATGACAGAAACCATTATACGCAAGAACACAGATGAACTTGTGCGGAAAAGAGCGGACTGCATCCTCTGTCAGGACGATGACATATGCAACATTGTACTGCAGGAGCTTTACAGCCAGAATGTCAGTATCCCCGGCGGGATGCGTGTGGCTTCCTGCCATAACAGCAAAGTGCTGGACAGCTACCCGGTTGCAGTGACTTCCCTGAAGTTTGACAATACAGAGATCGGCCGGGTCGCATGCGATGTGCTCCTTGATATGCTGGACGGAAAGAAAGTTCAAGGAAAGATGCTGTTGGATTACGAAGTCGTTCTGAAGGAATCGACGAAATAATATCCGAAAACACAGGGCTCTATCAACAAGCGCCTCCAAATGCGCAAATTGCGCAAATGTCGGCGCTATTTTTATGCATTTTTTCCAAAAAAATTTTTTGACGAATAGTAAATATGTATATTGTATAAATTTGTGACTAGTGCTATAATCCTTACTAGAACAAGCGATTGCGCAAAATGAATTGCGCAGGAGCGCAAATTAGCATTCCGACAGAGAATCGGAAAAGGAGGTTTTTTTATGAAGAAAAAGTTGGTAAGTGTATTGTTGTCAGCGGCGATGGTTGCAACACTGCTTGCAGGCTGCGGCGGCGGATCAGATGATTCGTCAGACGGTGCGGCATCCGGAGAGAAACAGACGGTATCGTTAAGAATGTGGGGCGCTGAGGAAGATCAGGATTTCCTGAAGCAAATGGCAGAGTCATTCTCCGAAGAATATGCAGATGCAGCAGATATCTCTGTTGAAGTAGGCGTGGAGAGTGAGTCTACGGCAAAAGATACTGTCCTTACAGATGTTGAGGCAGCAGCAGATGTTTATTCATTTGCTTCCGACCAGCTTCCGGATCTGGTAAATGCCGGTGCACTGCAGTCTATTGATGATATGGACGAGGCACTTCAGGCATATGCCGGCAAGAGCGTAGATGATGTGAAAGAGGCCAATACTGATGATTCTGTAGAAGCATGTACATACAATGACACACTGTATGCATTCCCTAGAACAGCAGATAACGGTTACTTCCTCTTCTATGATTCATCTGTTCTTTCAGAGGATGACGTAGCTTCATGGGATTCTCTTCTGGCAGCTGCAAATGAAGCAGGAAAGAAAGTCGGCATGACGCTGGCATCCGGCTGGTACAATGCTTCTTTCTTCTACAGTGCAGGATTTACAACCAGCCTGAATGATGACGGATCCACATCCATGGACTGGAACGGAGATGCGGATTACTCAGGCGTGGAAGTTACTCAGGCTATGCTGAATATCGCTGGAAATCCGGCATTCATGGCAGTTGCTGACGGTGATATCTCCAATCAGCTTGCATCCGGACAGCTCTGCGCGGCAGTATCCGGTACATGGGATGCAAGTGTGGCACAGGAAGTATTCGGCGATGGATATGCAGCAACAAAGCTTCCTACATTTACAATTGCAGGCGACCAGTTACAGCAGGCTTCTGTATCCGGTTATAAGATGGTAGGCGTAAACGCTCACTCTAAAAATGCAGGATGGGCAGCACTTCTTGCAGACTGGATCACAAATGAAGACGCACAGAGAACACAGTTTGAGGAGCGCCAGATTGGACCGTCCAACAAAGTTGTTCTTGAGTCCGATGAGGTTCAGTCAAACGTAGCTCTTTC
This sequence comes from uncultured Lachnoclostridium sp., assembly GCA_930986645.1. Taxonomy (GTDB): domain Bacteria; phylum Bacillota; class Clostridia; order Lachnospirales; family Lachnospiraceae; genus Mediterraneibacter. The sequence continues at coordinate 11,344 of CAKNJS010000049.1, read as the reverse complement.
AGCACTGGCAGCACAGAATGAATATGGTGTTGTACAGTTCGCAGGACAGAACTTCTGGGATCCGGCAGCTACATTCGGTGAGATGGTTGCCAAAGGCGAGCTCGATGTGAATGATACAGCAGGAATTCAGGCAGCACTTGATACACTTGTAGATGGTGCAACAGCTCCGATTAACTAAAGGAGTAAGAAGCGATAGAGATAATGATCGGCAATAGGAATGCCGATCAGCCGGCCGGCCACATGGAATGCAGCAGTGAGCCGGCCGGTTTTTGGAAGAGGACCGGATGAAAAGAGCTTTTTGTCCGGTTTAGGAAGGAGAGAAATATGGAAAAATCGAAAGGCAGAGTCGCCGGATTTTTCAGTGCGATCGGAAGATTTTTTCGGGGGTTCGGAGAAGCTGTAGCAAAGGGCGATCTATTCGTAAAGCTCTCCCTGATCTGGATGGGCGCAGGATATTTCCGCAGAAAACAGTATGTGAAATCTGTCCTGATCACTATTTTTGAAGCGCTGGTCATCGTGTTCAGCGTTGTGTGCTCCTCCCAGTATGTACCGAAGTTCGGCTCGCTGGGAACAGTACAGAGGGAATCGGTGTTTAATCCGGTAACAATGAAAAATGAGATCAATGATTATGATAATTCATTTATGATCCTTCTGTTTTCTGTTGTGAGTTTTGTGATCTGGGCGGTATTTCTTGTGGTTTGGTTCTCCAATGTAAAACATGCCTATGAACTTCAGAAGATGGCGGAAAACGGAGAACACATCAATACATTTAAAGAAGATCTCAATACTTACCGCAACGAGAATTTTTATAAGACGCTGCTGGCGCTTCCTGTTACAGGAGTCGTAGTATTTACAATTGTGCCGCTTCTGATCCTGATACTGGTAGCGTTTACCAACTATGATCAGCAGCATATGCCGCCGACAGAACTCTTTACATGGGTAGGCCTCGACAACTTTATCAATCTGTTCGGAGGCGGCGGCCTGACCATTACATTTGGTTATTCTTTTGTCAGAGTTCTTATATGGACATTGGTCTGGGCAGTGTTTGCCACGTTTACGAACTACATCGGGGGTATTCTCTTATCCCTGCTGATCAATCATAAACGTGTAAAACTGAAAAAGATGTGGAGAACTCTGTTTATGGTCACGATCGCGGTTCCGCAGTTCGTGTCCCTGCTGCTGGTGAGAAACTTCTTCGCTGACGGCGGTATTGTCAATACAATCTGTGCAAACATCGGACTTACCGGTTTCCTGAGAGATGTGGGACTGATCAGTACATCCTATATCCCGTTCCTTTCATCTCCGGGATGGGCGCATGTAATGATCATCCTGATCAATATCTGGGTAGGTGTGCCCTATCAGATGCTGATCGCAACCGGTGTTCTCATGAATCTGCCGACAGATCAGGTGGAGAGCGCGCGGATTGACGGCGCATCACCGGTACAGATTTTCCGTCATATCACCATGCCGTATGTGCTCTTTATCACAGGGCCTGCGCTGGTGACGGATTTTGTAAAGAACATTAACAACTTTAACGTTATTTACCTGCTGACGCAGGATGTGTATACGACGACGAATCAGGCACTGGCAAACTCCCAGGCGAAAGAAGTGGATCTGCTTGTCACGTGGCTGTTCCGTTTGACGCAGGAGTACTATAACTATAAGATGGCGGCCGTTATCGGTATTGTTGTCTTTGTAATCTGTGCGGCGTTTACACTGATCGCCTTCGGCCGTATGACCAGAGGAGACCGAGAGGAGGTATATCAATAATGAAGATCAAAGTTTCAGATATTCTAAGGCATGTACTTCTGGCGTTTCTGGCTGTGGTATGGCTGATTCCGATTGTCTGGCTGCTTGCCACATCGTTCAGTAAATACACCGGTATGAACACCTCTACATTTTTCCCGAAAGAGTGGGCAATCGACAGTTATAAGAACCTGCTGTTCGGGTCGGATACGGTAGCACAGTTCCCGCAGTGGTTCTGGAATACGTTTATTATCGCCTGCTTTACCTGTATCATCTCAACAGCTTTCGTACTGATGGTGGCATATGCCACATCCTGTATGAGATTCAGGGGAAGAAAGACGCTGATGAATATTGCCGTTATCATCAATCTGTTCCCGGGCGTTCTGGCTATGATCGCCGTATACTTTATCTTAAAGAGTATCGGCCTGACGAACAGCCATCTCGGTCTGATCTTTGTATATTCAGCGTCATCCGGACTGGGCTATCTTATAGCAAAGGGATTTCTGGATACAGTTCCGGCATCTCTGCGTGAGGCTGCCTATCTGGACGGTGCAAGTGAGGCAAAAGTATTTTTCAAAGTCGTTATGCCGATGAGCAAGCCGATCATCGTGTATACGGTTATCAGTTCTTTCCTCGTACCGTGGATGGACTTCGTATACGCGAAGATGATGCTCAACTCCGGTGTGGCGTCTCAGTGGACCGTGGCAATCGGACTTTACAATATGCTCGAGAAGAGCCTGATCAATACATACTTTACACAGTTCTGCGCGGGCGGCGTGATCGTATCGATCCCGATCTCGATCCTGTTTATAATCATGCAGAAGTTCTATGTAGAAGGTGTTACAGGCGGAGCAGTTAAGGGTTAAAAAAATGCGCTGCCGGTGCAATTTTACACCGGCGGTATTCTGACAGAAAGGGCAGTATATGGAATCGTTTATCAAGGGCATGGATGTCTCCTCGCTGAAAGAACTGGAAGAGCTGGGAGCAAAATACTACAAAGACGGACAGGAGAAGGAGCTTCTGGAAATATTAAAAGAATATGGTGTGAACTCGATCCGCTTGAGACTGTGGAATGATCCGTACAGCGAATCGGGGGTTCCGTACGGTGCGGGCACCAATGACCTTAAGACGACGACAGAGCTTGCGAAGCGAGTGCTCGCCAAAGGCATGGGATTTCTGCTGGATATTCATTACAGTGATTTCTGGGCGGATCCGGGCAAACAGCGCATCCCGAAGGCATGGCGCGGCATGGATGTGCCGCAGCTTGAGCAGGCCGTATATGATTACACCAGACAGGTGCTTGTGTCGCTGAAGGAGCAGAATGCGTTCCCGACGATGATACAGGTTGGAAATGAGCTCTCAAACGGCCTGCTCTGGCCTTATGGGAAAGTGCCGCAGTATGACAATATCGCGCGGTTTTTAAATGCCGGGATCCGGGCGGTAAGAAGCGTCGATCCGGATCTTCCGGTCATGCTGCATCTGGATAATGGCGGCAACAACGCTCTCTACAGAGAGTGGTTTGATGAGTTTATGAAGCGGGGAGAGGAGTTCGAAATAATCGGGTTGTCTTATTATCCGTTCTGGCACGGGACCCTGCAGGATCTTGAGGACAATATGCATGACATTTCTTCGCGATACGGCAAAGAACTGATCGTGGCGGAAGTGTCCATGGGACACACGATGGAGGATTATGCCGTGTATGAACAGCTCGGGGAGAACGAGCGTAAAGGTATGGCGACGAAACCGGAGCTTGCCGCGAAGGTGGAGTATCCGATGACGCCGGAAGGCCAGAGCGACTTCATGCAGGATTTCCTCACAAGGATCTCGAGGGTGAAAGGAGCCCGCGGATTCTATTACTGGGAGCCGGGCTGGCTTCCGGTGCCCGGAAGCGGATGGGCAAACGATGCAGCACTGGACTATATCGAAGAGGAAGGACCGGGAGGAAACGAGTGGGCCAATCAGGCGCTCTTTAACTACAGGGGCAACGCTCTGAAGGCGCTTGATACAATCCGGGATTTCAGCAGAAAGTGAAACAGAAAGGTTTGGTACATAAACATGGATAAATTTATTGTTAATATTATTCATCGTCCCGAGATGGTGCCGGAGTATGCCGAGAAGGTGACCGGCCACGGGAAGGAAGAGGATATCGGAAGGAAGTCTCTTCTCACAGAGTCTCTTGATATCTTTAAGTTTCAGCAGGAGACTGCGCATAAGAACGGACTTAAGACGACGATCCAGATGACATATGCCTCTCTCTTTAATGAAGAGGCGATCCAGATCGCGAAGGAAGACCACGAGAAATACGGAGACGAGATCGCACTGTCGCTTCTGGGACTTCCGTGTACGGAGTTCCGTGAAAAATATAAGACGAAAGATTTCTGTATCTGGATGTTCTCAATGGAAGATAAGAAATCCATCGTGGATGACGTATTCGGAAAATTTTATGACACATTCGGTTTCTATCCGGAGTCAACAGGTTCCTACTATATGGACGCGGAACTGACAAACTATATCAAGGAAAAGTATCCGTCAGTAAAATGTGAGATAGCGACCTGCTGGGAGGAAGGACCAAAGGCGTACCACACATGCAATAATTCATGGTATACTCTGTTCGACGGAGGTCCGTGGAATCCGTGGATCCCTTCAAAGCAGAATACACATGCACCGGCGGCTAATGAGGCGGAGGACAGCGGTGTTGTAGCAATCCCCCATCTCTCCCGTGACCTGCTGGCATGTTATGACGGAAACGGCTCCAACTTCGGAACCCATCCGCAGAATGTGCTGCGCGGAATGATCTATGATACAAAGACATGGGAGTATCCGTATCTGTACAACCTCATTGATCAGTACCGTGCACTTGAGAAATACAACAACGGCTATGCCTACAATATGATGTTTGTAGGACCGGGCTGGCTCAATAAGATGGGACGCTGGGAAGCTCCGTACGAACTGCTCAAAAAATCCTATGAGGACGGCATGGCATATTACGGACAGCTTAAAAAAGAAGGAAAACTTGTCGATATGACAATGGCGGAGTTCGCAGATCATTACCGTCAGAAAAAGACTTATACAGAGCCTGAGTGTGCTCTGTGGAGAGATATTCTCTACGGCTCAGACAAGCAGGTATTCTGGTACTGCGACCCGTATATGAGAGCCTGCGTCAACATGGATCAGGGAGGCGCGATCGTAGATCTGCGTCCGTATGCAGCGAAACTCAAATGGGAAGTCGGAATCGGGACAAAACATGTGCAGGATGCGTCTTATCCGTTCCTGATCCAGGAGAAATACAGAGCCGGATACTTCACTCATTACGCAGGAGAGGGAACTGTGCGCAGCGCGAAACTTACCCACAATGGCGAGGAAGTAGATCTGTGCCTGTGCCGTACAAAAGCCCATTTCTTAGAAGAAGAGATGGAAGGCGGCAGGAAAAAGAGAATTCTTACCCTTGATCCGGTGGATATTGAGTTCGCTGATCTGACTGTAAAGCTTCAGACACGAGTCATCTTCGCGGAGGGTGAATCTGACATCCAGATTGAGAGAAATATACTGGAGATGAGCGATCCGTCTGCTAAAGTCGAGCTGAATGAATACATGGTTGCATGCTACGGAACGACAGAATATCCGGAGGATATGACGCATATTACCCTTGCCTGCACAAAAGAGGGAGAAGAGAAGACCATCAGCTATGAATATAAGTGCAGAGAAGCAGATATGGAAGGCGCCGACAGCGTCAGCGCAGTAATCCCTGAAATTGAGACAAAGGTGTCCATGAGCATGGACAAAAAAGAGGCGAAGGGCTATGTCCGCGAGGGCTATGCATTCTCACCGATGTTTACACTGGGATATACGACAGAAGTTTCTGATAAGGAGGTAGTGTCCACATGGCTCAAGCTGGAAAAGGCAGATTAAATTACCGCTGTCCGATGTGTTTTATGAGAGATCTTGATATCGATATGTTTTATGATAAGGACAAAGACGAATATTACTGCATCCGCTGCCAGTATGTAGGCAGCGAAGAGGATGTTCTTAAGAGAAATGAAGTCATCCGGATGAAATACGGTGCAATGATGAAAAGATATAAGATGGAAGATTTCTAAATCTGTATTTTTATGACATGGAAGTGCGTCACGGGTATCTTAAATAAAATACCCGGGGCGCACTTTTTGCGACTGCGTTTTGAAAGAATTCAGTTCATTCTCCGGAAGTCCAGCGGCGTGGTTCCGACCGCCTTCTTAAATACAGCGATAAAATGACTGGAATCAGTAAAGCCGGTGCGCCGGGCGATATCCTGTATCTCCAGACGGGGGCTGCTGATCAGCAGCTCTTTTGCCTTGCTGAGCCGGTATGAGGTCAGGTATTCATAAGCAGAGCAGTTGAGATACCGGCGGAAGAGACGGGTCAGATACTGAGGGGTGATGAATACCTTCCGGCTTAAATCCGCGATAGTGAGAGGAAGGGAGTAATCCCTTTCAATTTCTTTTATTACGGGAAGTACATAATTCTGGTACAGAGGTTCGTCAGCCGGGCTGCCTGCATGTGCGGTATCTGCAATATTTACCAGAACAGCATAGCAGTTGACGGAAAGCTGTTTCCGGTCAAGAGGGCGGCGGCTGTACAGTTCCAGACTGTCATCGATCAGACGGGCAATCTGTGCGCCCTGTCCGGCGCTTACGGGAATGACAGGACGGCTGCCCATGATCTGGGGGATGCTCCGCTCGGCTGTGCCGGTAAAAGTGGCAAATTTTACACGCCAGACAGTCTCGGATCTGCCGTAGGAATGGCGGATAAACGGAGCGATCAGGAGCCCCTCGTCCTTCTTCAAGGTATAGGTGCCGGCGGCTGTTTCGATCTTTCCGGATCCCTGCTCTGTCTGCAGATAATGATAGAACGGATAACCCGACGGGCGTGTGACTCGATCCTGTTCCCATCCGCTTCCGACAGACTCAAATGTATAAGGATCTGTCACGGGGGAACTGCGGAAAACAACATTCATAAAGCACCTCCTGTATAATAAGTTTCAAAATATTATATTTTTAGTTTAACATATCATACACCGAAACGTCCAGAGACGTTATAATAAGGAAATACAGCGGGATAACCAGCTGCGGTGCAGACGGCAGTTACTATGTTCAGAAGGAGGAAGCGCTGCATGAAAACATTTGACTACACAAACGTGAAAGATCCCCGGTATTTTCGGGACGGCAGGCTGGATGCCGGTTCTGATCATGTCTATTATGCGTCAGAGGCGGACATGCTGTCCGGCAAATCAGAATTCAGGGAAAGCCTGAACGGGGTGTGGAAATTCCACTATGCAAAGAATTACAGATTGGCTGTGCAGGGCTTTGAAAAACCGGATTACTCCTGCTCTGACTGGGATGATATCCGCGTGCCGGCACACATACAGATGGAAGGGTATGATGCTCCCCATTATGTAAATGTACAGTATCCGTGGGAAGGACGCGAGGATATACGTCCGGGCGGGATTCCGGAGCATTTTAATCCGACGGCAAGCTATGTGAAATATTTTACGGTTCCGGAGAGAATGCGGGGCAGACGTATTTTTATCTCTTTTCAGGGAGCGGAGAGCGGCATCGCGGTCTGGCTCAACGGAGCGTTTGCCGGATACAGTGAAGATACATTTACTCCTTCGGAATTTGAACTGACGGATCTTATAAAAGACGGGGAGAATAAGCTGGCGGCGCAGGTGTTCAAGTGGACGTCCGGGAGCTGGTGCGAGGATCAGGACTTTTACCGCTTTTCCGGCATCTACAGGGATGTCTATCTTTATACCGTGCCAGATGTACATATCCGCGATCTCAGAGTACGCGCCATTCCGGACGAGACGCTGTCAAAAGGGAAATTAGAGATCCGGACAGAGACGTGGGGAACGGGAAAGGCCCGCATCCGTCTTGCTTATAAGGGCATGGTGTGTCTGGAGGATGAGAAAGAGCTGGCAGGAGAGAATACATGGCTGTGGGAGATTGACAGACCAAAGCTCTGGAGTGCGGAAGAACCGGAACTGTATGATCTGACAATTGAGGTATATGATGCGGACGGCAGTCTGTGTGAAGTCATACCCCAAAAGGCCGGATTCCGCAGATTCGAGATGAAAGACCATATTATGACGCTGAACGGAAAGAGGATCGTGTTTAAAGGCGTGAACCGCCATGAGTTCAGCTCTGCGGGAGGCAGGTGTGTCTCGGAGGAGGAACTGCGCAAAGATCTGGCTGTAATGAAACAGAATAATATCAATGCCATACGTACCTGCCATTATCCGAATTCCTCGCTGCTCTACAGACTGTGTGATGAATACGGCCTGTATCTGATCGATGAGACGAACCTTGAGTCGCACGGTTCATGGGATACGGCTTATGTAACAGGCGATTATGATTATATTGTGCCGGGCAGTAAACCGGAATGGCTGGATATGGTGCTGGATCGCGCGAATTCCATGTATCAGAGGGATAAGAACCACCCCTCCATTCTGATCTGGTCCTGCGGCAATGAATCATATGGCGGCAAGGATATTTATGAAATGTCTCAGTTTTTCCGCAGGGAGGATCCCACACGTCTGGTGCATTATGAGGGAGTATTCAACGACCGCAGTTATAATGATACAAGTGATATGGAAAGCCAGATGTATCCTTCGGTGAGATCGATCAAAGAGTTTCTGGCAAAGGATCGGAGCAAGCCGTTTATCTGCTGTGAATATACCCACGCTATGGGGAACTCCTGCGGCGCAATGCACAAATATACTGATCTGACGGATACGGAGCCTCTTTATCAGGGCGGATTCATATGGGATTATATCGATCAGACCATTACGAAAAAGGATCGGTACGGCAATGAGTTTCAGGCGTATGGCGGCGACTTTGATGAACGGCCGACAGACTATAATTTCAGCGCCAACGGTATCGTGTACGGCGGAGACAGAGAGCCCTCCCCGAAGATGCAGGAAGTAAAATTCAACTATCAGAATATTACCGCCGAAGTATCTGAAAAACAGGTAAAAGTGATTAACAAAAATCTTTTTGTAAATACGAACACATTTGACTGTATCGTGACGGCGGCGAGAAACGGGGTGCAGATCAGGTGTGAAAAGCTGGAAACAGATGTAGAGCCGCTGAGTGAAAAAACATATGATCTCCCGGTACAGCCGGAAACTGCACCGGGCGAATATACGATCACGGTATCCTTCAGGCTGAAAAAAGAGACGGTCTGGGCGGCGGCAGGCCATGAGGCGGCATTTGGGCAGTATGTGTATAGGATCAAAGCAGAGAAGAGACAAAGTGCCGGAGAAGTTACCGTGATACGGGGCAAGCATAACATCGGAGTAAAAGGCGGGAACTTTGACGTACTGTTTTCTGTGCTGGACGGAGGGCTTGTGTCCTACCGGTATGCAGGCAGAGAGATGATAAAAGAGATCCCCAAGCCTAATTTCTGGAGAGCGCCTGTGGATAATGATCAGGGAAATCAGATGCCGAAGCGATATGCACAGTGGAAGATCGCCAGTATGTATGTATCTCACAAGGATTTTCGGGAAGGTTCATGCGGTACGGTCATGGAGCCTGAGGTAGAAGAGCGAATCAGCGAAACAGGGATACATTTTGTGAAAATAACTTATACTTACCTGATGCCCACGATACCGGTGAGCAGGTGCACGCTTGCATATGAGGTGACAGGAGATGGAAGAGTGAAGACGACCCTGTCTTACGATCCGGTAAAAGAGCTGGGGGATATGCCGGAATTCGGCGTTCTCTTCAAACTTGACGCGGATTATGATCATGTGGAATGGTACGGACTCGGGCCTTCGGAGACTTATGCTGACAGAAAGAGAGGCGCAAAGCTCGGCATTTATAAGAATCTAGTGAAAGACAATATGGCAAAATATATTGTGCCTCAGGAGTGCGGAGCCAAAGAGGAGGTGCGGTATGCCTCGGTAACGGACAGGAGAGGAAGAGGAATGCTCTTTGAGATGGATGAAAAGAGCGGGCCTATGATGTTCTCTGCCCTGCCGTACACGCCGCATGAACTGGAAAATGCGAAGCATCCGTATGAACTTCCGCAGGTACATTATACTGTGGTCCGTGCGGCGCTCGGCCAGATGGGAATTGCAGGGGATGACAGCTGGGGCTCGCGTCCGCATCCGGAGTATCTGCTGGATGCAGACGGAAAGATGACATTTACATTCAGCTTCAGAGGTATTTAAGAGGCTGCAGAAAAAATAGAACACAAAAAGGAGAACGATCATGTTAGGAGGACATTTGCTCCATGGCGGAGATTACAATCCGGAACAGTGGCTGGACTGCCCGGAGGTTTTAGAGGAAGATATCAGACTTATGAAAGAAGCAGGCGTCAACTGTGTGACGCTGGGGGTGTTCTCGTGGGCGGTACTGGAACCGGAAGAGGGCGTATACGACTTTGAGTGGCTGGAAGAGATCATTGATAATCTGGGAAAAGCGGGGATTCAGGTAATCCTTGCGACGCCGTCAGGCGCCATGCCCCATTGGCTGACGCAGAAATATCCGGAGGTAATGCAGGTGCGCGCTGACGGGCGGAGGAACCTGCCGGGGAAACGACATAATTTCTGTTACACATCGCCGGTAATGCGCGCGAAGATCACTGCTCTTGACGAAGCGCTTTCGGAGAGATTCGGAAAAAAGGAAAATGTGATCCTCTGGCATCTGTCTAATGAGCTGGCGGGGAATTTCAGTGACGGAGCCTGTCACTGCGATCTGTGCCAGAGCGCTTTCAGAGAGTGGCTGAAAGAGAAATACGGCACGCTGGATGCGCTGAATCACGCGTGGTGGGGACGTTTTTGGAGCCATGTATATACGGACTGGGAGCAGATCCACAGCCCGGCGCCCCACGGTGAGACGACTGTGACCGGACTGGAGCTTGACTGGCGCAGATTTGTCACGGATCAGATCAGTGATTTCTGCGGCATGGAGAGACGTGCAGCAGCGAAGCACTCGGATCTTCCGGCGACCACAAACTTTATGGATACATTTAAAAATATCGACTACAACAGGCTGCAGAAGGAGCTGGATATTGTGTCATGGGATAATTATCCGTTCTGGCACAAGCAGAAAGATGAAGTCCCCGCAGCGGTTCAGGCGGCATTTAACCACAGTATGATGCGCACTATGAAGAAGAAACCGTTCCTCCTGATGGAGAGTGTGCCGTCTGTGATCAACTGGAGAAATAATAATCCGGTGAAACGTCCGGGAATGCATATGCTTTCCTCCCTGCAGGCGGTTGCCCACGGGTCGGATTCTGTCCAGTATTTCCAGTGGAGAAAAGGCCGCGGTTCCTATGAGAAATTCCACGGCGCCGTGCTGGATCACAAGAATGGAAGCAATACACGTACATTCCGTGAAGTGGCGGAAGTCGGAAAGCGGCTGCCGGGTCTGGATCACATCCTCGACGGAACTGTAAACCATCCGAAGGCAGCTATCCTTTTTGACTGGGCAAACTGGTGGGCCGTTGAAGATATCACAGGACCGAGACTGGACTTTGACTATCCTGCCTGTGTGATTTCACATTACCGTGCGTTCTGGGAGAAAGGCATCGAGGCGGATATCATAGATATGGATGC
>CAKNJS010000048.1 GCA_930986645.1 uncultured Lachnoclostridium sp. | reverse complement strand
GAGAGACTGACAGAGCCTGAGAGACAGATTAAGTTCCGTGTGCCGTGGGTTGACGACAACGGACAGGCTCATGTAAACACAGGATACCGCGTACAGTTCAACAGTGCGATCGGACCTTACAAGGGAGGACTTCGTCTTCACCCGTCTGTAAACCTTGGTATTATCAAATTCCTTGGATTTGAGCAGGTATTCAAGAACTCACTGACAGGACTTCCGATCGGCGGAGGTAAAGGTGGTTCTGATTTCGATCCGAAGGGCAAATCCGACAGAGAGATCATGGCATTCTGCCAGAGCTTTATGACAGAACTCTGCAAACATATCGGCGCAGACACAGATGTTCCGGCTGGAGATATCGGAACAGGCGCAAGAGAGATCGGATATATGTTCGGTCAGTATAAGAGAATCCGCGGCGTATATGAGGGTGTTCTCACAGGAAAAGGGCTTTCCTATGGCGGATCCCTTGCACGTACAGAGGCTACAGGATATGGTCTTCTGTATTTTACAGATGAAATGATGAAGCTCAACGGTATGGAGCTTGCTGGAAAGACTGTTGCAGTATCCGGTTCCGGAAACGTTGCAATTTATGCGACAGAGAAAGCTCAGCAGCTGGGAGCTAAGGTTGTTACAGTAAGCGACTCTAACGGATGGGTATATGATCCGGAAGGAATCGATGTTGCAGCACTCAAAGAAATCAAAGAAGTAAATCGTGCGAGACTTACAGAGTACAAGAAATATCGTCCAAATTCAGAGTATCACGAGGGAAGAGGCGTATGGTCTGTTAAAGTTGATGTTGCTCTTCCGTGTGCAACTCAGAACGAACTGCTTCTTGACGATGCGAAGATGCTCGTTGAGAACGGCTGCCAGGTAGTAGCAGAGGGGGCGAACATGCCGACTACGATCGAGGCTACAGAGTACTTACAGCAGCACGGTGTTCTCTTCGCTCCTGGAAAAGCTGCTAATGCAGGCGGTGTTGCTACATCTGCACTTGAGATGTCACAGAACAGCGAGCGTCTGAGCTGGACATTCGAGGAAGTTGACGCAAAACTGAAAGATATCATGGTGAATATCTGCCACAATGCTGCAAATGCTGCTGAGAAGTACGGCTTCAAAGGCAACTATGTAGTTGGTGCCAATATCGCAGGTTTTGAGAAAGTTGTTGACGCTATGGAGGCACAGGGTATCGTATAGGAATGTGTTTGACAGTAAACAATGAAAAAAATGTGAAACTTGTTGACACATTCTAAAAATTCCTTTATAGTAAACTTTGGTAAAAGGGAGTAACTGGCGCTTACATTAAGCGTTTGCGATATCGTCAGTACGATGGCAGTGTCATCCGTATCGCGATTAAATGGTGAGACTTTTATTGCATTACATAACAACGTCGTGCAATAGAAGTCTCATTTTTTATTGCACCGCATAGTTACAGGAGGAGAGACAAAGATGAAGCAGTATTATCAATTATCCGGTGAAGAGACGATCATGCAGGTCAACGGATCTCTGGAGCCTCTCACTGAAGAACAAGTATTGGAACATCAGGAAAAATATGGCCCGAACGAGCTGGTAGAAGGAAAGAAGAAGACAACCCTGCAGATCTTTCTTGAGCAGTACAAGGATTTCCTTGTCATTATCCTGATCATTGCAGCTATCGCGTCCGGGTTTATGGGCGATGTAGAAAGTGCAATCGTTATTTTGATCGTAATCACCATGAATGCGATCCTCGGAACTGTCCAGACGATCAAGGCAGAACAGTCACTTGCCAGTCTGAAGAAACTTTCCGGACCGGAAGCAAAAGTTCTTCGGTGCGGCAATGTAGTACAGATACCATCATCCGAAGTGACGGTGGGAGATATCGTGATGCTGGATGCAGGCGATTATATTCCGGCTGACGGACGTCTGACAGAATGCGCAAGTCTGAAGGTAGACGAGAGCGCACTGACAGGAGAAAGCCTTGGTGTTGAGAAGACTACGGATATTATTAAAGAGGAAGAAGTTCCCCTTGGCGACCGCATTAATATGGTATATTCCGGAAGCTTCGTAACATACGGACGAGGTGCTTTTGTTGTAACCGGCATTGGCATGGAAACAGAAGTCGGCAAGATTGCAAGTCTGTTAAAAACAACTTCTGAGAAGAGGACACCGCTGCAGGTCAATCTGGATCAGTTCGGACAGAAACTTTCTATACTGATCCTCGTATTCTGTGCAATCCTGTTCGGCATCAGTATTTTCAGAGGAGATAACATTGGAGACGCCTTTCTGTTTGCAGTTGCGCTTGCTGTTGCAGCAATCCCCGAAGCATTAAGTTCTATCGTAACTATTGTGCTTTCATTCGGCACACAGAAGATGGCAAAAGAACATGCCATTATGCGGAAGCTTCAGGCTGTGGAAGGACTTGGAAGCGTATCTGTTATCTGTTCTGATAAGACAGGTACACTGACACAGAACAAGATGACGGTGGAAGACTACTATGTAGACGAGAAGTGTATCAAAGCTGAGAATGTAGACATTAATGATCCTTCACAGAGCCGCCTGCTCATCAGCAGTATGCTCTGTAATGATTCAAAAAACACGGATGGTGTAGAGATCGGTGACCCGACTGAGACAGCTCTGATCAATCTGGGCAGCAAGCTGGGGCTTGATCCGGAGTCAGTCCGCGCGAAGTATCCCCGTGAGAGCGAAAATCCGTTTGACAGTGACAGAAAACTTATGTCCACAAAGCACACCATGGAGGGTGTGCCGACTATGGTGATCAAAGGTGCGGTAGATGTACTTCTCGATCGTATGACACAGATACAGATCGGAGACGAAATACGTCCGTTGACGGATACTGACCGTAAAAATATCGAAGACCAGAACCAGAAGTTCTCAAGGGAAGGCCTCCGTGTACTGGCATTTGGATATAAGGTTGTATCAGATGAAGAAGAGCTGACCCTTGATGACGAATATGATCTCACATTTATCGGTTTGATCGCTATGATGGATCCGCCGCGTGAAGAATCCAAAGCCGCTGTAGCAGAATGTAAGAAAGCGGGCATTCGTCCGATCATGATCACAGGTGATCATAAAGTAACTGCAGCTGCAATTGCAAAACGTATCGGTATCCTTGAAAATGAATCCGAGGCGTGCGAAGGTGCGGAGATTGATAAAATGTCCGACGAAGAACTGAAAGATTTTGTGGAAGGCATCTCTGTCTATGCACGTGTATCGCCGGAGCACAAGATCCGTATCGTCCGTGCATGGCAGGATAAGGGAAATATTGTATCAATGACCGGTGACGGTGTTAACGATGCTCCGGCACTGAAACAGGCAGATATTGGAGTGGCTATGGGCATCACCGGAAGCGAAGTGTCCAAAGATGCGGCGGCAATGGTGCTGACAGACGACAACTTTGCTACAATTGTAAAAGCGGTTGAAAACGGACGAAATATATACCGTAATATCAAAGCAGCCATTCAGTTCCTGCTTTCCGGTAACTTCGGCGCGATCCTTGCAGTGCTCTATGCATCGATCATGGCTCTGCCGGTACCGTTTGCGCCGGTGCATCTGCTGTTTATCAACCTGCTGACAGACAGCCTGCCTGCTATCGCTCTGGGATTAGAGCCGGGTTCTGAAGATGTTATGAATGAAAAACCGAGGCCGATGAACGAATCGATCCTGACGAAAGACTTTCTGATCAAAATTGGAACAGAGGGACTGTCAATTGCCGTGACAACAATGATCGCATTTATGATCGGATACCATGGCAGTAATGAACTGCTGGGCAGCACAATGGCATTTGCAACATTATGTTCCGCACGACTGTTCCATGGATTTAACTGTAAGTCTGACAGACCGGTTGTATTTACACGCAAAGTAGTGAACAATAAGTTCCTGATCGGCGCTTTTGTTCTCGGAATTATACTGATAACAGCAGTTGTCATGATACCGGGACTTCACAATATGTTTAAAGTACAGACACTTACACTGACGCAGCTTCTTATCGTATATGGATTGGCTGCAGCAAACATTCCGATCATTCAGGCAATGAAAGGAATCCGCCTTCTGTTCAGAAGGAAAAAATAAGGAGATTATTGAATGAAACAGGTACAGAAGCCAAAAAAACCATTGATCGTTTATTATCTGATCGTGCTGGCTGTGCTGCTCGTATTTAACTTTTTCATTTTTCCAATGATGACAAGAAGCCATATTGAGGAAGTAGATTATGGTACATTCCTCAATATGGTTGAAGAAAAACAAGTATCGAAAGTACAGCTGGAGGGGGAGACAATTTACTTTACTGATAAAAGTGAGACTCCGGTGCAGTACGAGACAACAAGATTTGAAGACCCGGATCTTGTCAACAGACTGCAGGCATCCGGCTGTGAATTCGGCAGGGTGGCAGAGAAGCAGATGAATCCGTTTTTAAGCATGCTGCTCTCGCTCGTGATTCCGATTGTCGTGTTTATCATTATCGGACAGATCTTGTCAAGACAGCTCATGAAGAAAATGGGCGGCGGTTCTGACGGCAGTCCGTTTATGCAGTTCGGAAAGAGTAATGCTAAGATGTATGTTCAGTCACAGACCGGCATCACATTTAATGATGTGGCTGGAGAGGATGAGGCAAAAGAGCTCCTGACGGAGATTGTTGATTTCCTGCACAATCCCCAGAAATATCAAGAGATCGGTGCAATCTGTCCGAAAGGGGCGCTCCTCGTAGGACCTCCGGGCACCGGTAAGACACTGCTTGCAAAGGCTGTTGCCGGAGAGGCGGGAGTTCCGTTCTTCTCAATTTCCGGATCTGAATTTGTAGAAATGTTTGTCGGCATGGGAGCATCAAAAGTCCGCGACCTCTTTAAACAGGCAAATGAAAAGGCCCCGTGTATCGTATTTATCGACGAGATAGATACGATCGGAAAGAAACGTGACAGTCAGGGGTTTGCCGGAAATGACGAGCGCGAACAGACTTTGAATCAGCTTCTGACCGAGATGGACGGTTTCGACGCGTCGAAAGGAGTCGTAATTCTTGCGGCTACCAACCGGCCGGATACACTGGATCCGGCTCTGCTTCGTCCGGGAAGATTTGACCGGAGAATTCCGGTGGAACTGCCGGATCTGAAAGGCAGAGAAGAAATTCTGAAAGTCCATGCTAAGAAAATTAAAGTGGGAGATGACGTTGATTTCGGCACTATCGCGAGAGCGGCATCGGGAGCTTCGGGGGCAGAACTGGCCAACATGGTAAATGAGGCAGCGCTTAGAGCTGTACGGGAGAATCGTAAGTTTGTAACTCAGTCTGATCTCGAAGAGAGTATCGAGGTAGTGATTGCAGGCTATCAGAAGAAGAACAAGGTGCTGTCTACAAAAGAAAAACTGATCGTGGCATATCACGAGATCGGTCATGCGCTTGTGGCTGCCCTTCAGACAAATTCCGCACCTGTCACTAAGATCACGATCATACCAAGGACATCTGGAGCGCTCGGCTATACTATGCAGGTAGATGAGGAAGAGAGAAACCTGATGTCAAGAGAAGAGCTGGCAAACAAGATCGCCACTCTGACCGGAGGACGCTGCGCAGAGGAACTGGTATTTGATTCCATAACTACAGGAGCTTCCAATGATATCGAACAGGCGACTAAGCTGGCACGAGCCATGATCACACGCTACGGTATGAGCGATAAGTTCGGAATGGTGGCGCTTGAAACTCAGGTGAATCCGTATCTGGGCGGTGACAGCAGCTTAAGCTGTTCGCCGGAGACTGCCGCAACAATCGATGATATGGTTGTCAATACGGTAAAAGAAGCGTATGATAAAGCTATGACGCTTTTAAAAGGAAATCAGGGTAAACTTCATGAGCTTGCAAAATATCTGTATGAAAAAGAAACAATCACCGGTGAAGAATTCATGAGGATCCTGAATCAGAAAGGGCTTCCGGATGAAGAACAGAAGCCGGATGAAATACCAGATAACACACAAATGTAGATTAAAATGCGCGGATTGTCCGCATATTGATGCTGTGATAATCCGGCATTTATACAAGAAGGAAGAATAATGCCTAAGAATATGCCAAGGAGAAGACCAGTACAGACAGAAGAAAAAAAGGACAGAAGGATACCTACTACGCGCTATGACCCCGAATACAAAAAAGGGCTTACCAGCCAGCAGGTACAGGAACACCGTCTGCATGGCTGGGTCAACCGTTCCGTAGAACCTCCATCCAAAACAACGAAAGAGATCATACATGAAAATGTTTTTACATATTTCAACCTGATCTTTATTATTTTAGCAATCTTACTGATTCTGGTCGGTTCATTCCGTGATCTGACTTTTCTGCCGGTTATTATAGCCAATACGCTGATCGGTATTGTGCAGGAAATACGCGCAAAGCAGGTTCTGGATAAACTTACTATGCTGAACGCACCGCATGCTGTTGTTGTACGCGATGGTAAGAAATCGGTCATCGATGCAGAAGAACTGGTAATTGATGATATTGTTATTTTCAAAGCAGGCAATCAGGTCTGTGCAGATGCTGTTGTAAGTGCAGGCGAAGTTCAGGTAAACGAATCGCTCCTGACCGGAGAAGCCGATGAGATCACAAAACGCAGAGGCGACAAGCTCATGTCCGGAAGTTTTATCGTATCCGGACAATGTCATGCAAGGCTGGACCGTGTAGGAGAGGATTCCTACATTTCCAAGCTTACGCTTCAGGCAAAACAGATGCAGTCAGGCGAGCAGTCCGAGATGATCCGGTCTCTTGACAAGCTGGTAAAATGGGTCGGCGTTGCAATCATTCCGATCGGGCTTGTTCTTTTTGCTCAGGCATTCTTTTTCCAGCATGACGGATTCCGCGAAAGTGTGACTTCAATGATCGCTGCCGTAATCGGTATGATCCCGGAAGGTTTGTATCTGCTGGCAAGTGTAGCGCTTGCAGTCAGCTCTGTAAGGCTTGCGCAGAAGAAGGTCCTGCTCCATGATATGAAATGCATCGAGACGCTGGCACGTGTGGATGTGCTCTGCGTTGATAAGACCGGAACGATCACGGAGAATACCATGAAAGTGCAGGGCGTGATCGAGACAGATGAATACGATTCAGACACAATGGACCCGCTCAGCACTTTGATCGGAGATTTTGCCGCTGCCATGACTAAAGATAATATCACCATGGCTGCTATAAAAGAATACTTTGCAAAAGGTTCCGGAAAGAAGGCTGTTTCAAAGACTGGTTTTTCTTCCACTGCAAAATACAGCAGCGTTACTTTCGAGGACGGCGTCTACGTACTTGGAGCTCCAGAGTTCGTCCTAAAAGAAAAATACGGAGAATACGCGGAAGAAATCACGGAGCATGCCTCCACTGGAGCCCGTGTCCTTGTGTTCGGATCCTATGATGAGGAAGTGGACGGCAAGCCTCTGGATCACGGTATCACTCCGCTCGGATTCGTCCTTCTTGCAAATCCGATCCGTGAAGCGGCAAAAGAGACATTTGAATATTTTGCCGAGCAGGGAGTAGAAGTTAAGGTTATCTCAGGAGATAATCCTGTTACAGTATCGAAGGTTGCCAGACAGGCAGGAATTAAAAATGCAGATAAATATGTAGATGCTTCTGAGCTGGATGATGAACATGCCCTCCGTAAAGCTGTACTTAAAAATACCGTATTCGGGCGCGTCACCCCGGATCAGAAACGCAAGTTTGTCCGCATATTGAAAGAAGCCGGACATACGGTTGCTATGACCGGAGACGGAGTCAATGATGTCCTTGCACTGAAAGATGCGGACTGCAGTATCGCCATGGCGTCAGGAAGCGATGCGGCGGCGCAGGCATCGCAGCTCGTTCTTCTGGAATCAGACTTTTCCTGTATGCCCGAAGTCGTATTAGAAGGCAGGAGAGTAGTTAATAATATCCAGCGTTCGGCGAGTCTGTTCCTTGTGAAGAATATATTCTCTTTCCTGCTGAGCCTGATTTCGGTTGTGTTTATGTTTACTTATCCGCTGGAACCGTCGCAAATATCACTGATCAGTATGTTTACTATCGGTGTTCCTGCATTCTTCCTTGCGCTTGAGCCGAATAAGAACAGGATAAAAGGGCATTTTCTTACAAATGTGTTCCTGAAAGCACTTCCGGCAGCGATCACAGATGCGCTTGCAGTGGGGGCTCTGGTCATTTTCGGACGTACATTTGGAGTTGATTCGACAGATATTTCCACTGCAGCCACTATGCTGCTGGCAATTGTCGGCTTTATGATCCTGTTTAAGATCAGCGCACCGATGAACAAGATTCGTATCGGTATACTTGGAGGATGTATTGCAGGTCTGTTGTTCTGCAGTATCTTCTTAAACAATCTGTTTGCCATCACAGGCATGACAAAGGAATGCATTATGCTGTTCGCAGTATTTGCCATAGCAACAGAACCTGTACTGAGATATCTGACGATTCTTGTGGAAAAACTCAGATTTTATTATCTGAGGCTTAGAGGAAGAGATCCTGAAAAAGAAAAATAAGAATACCGTAAATAAGTTGGAAAACGAAAGGAGAAAAAATGAAAGATCCAAAAAACGAACTTGAAGAACTGAGAGAAAAAGAAAAACTACAGAAAAACAGTGCCAAATTCTGGGGTATTGTTATTACCGTTATTCTTGTTATAGCAATTGTGTGGGCCATTGCTTCACATCTGATGTAGTCGACAAATGAATCATATTGTTGAAATTACAGATTTTGACTCATCTGCGCTTGACGTATACGCCAGACTTACTGAAGCTCAGCTGCTGAATAGAGACCGGCCGCAGGACGGTCTCTTTATCGCTGAAAGTCCGAAAGTAATAGAACGTGCACTTGATGCGGGGTATGAACCGGTCTCCATCTTAACAGAAAAAAGACATGTTAAAGAAGGGGAAGGAAGGAAAATCATACAGCGCTGTCAGGATATTCCGGTGTATACTGCCGAATTTGACGTGCTGACAAAGCTTACCGGATTTAAGCTGACACGGGGAATGCTTTGCGTCATGCGCAGAAAACCGCTTCCGTCAGCTGAGGAAATCTGCAAAAGGGCATCAAGGATTGCGGTTCTTGAAAATGTCATGAATCCGACTAATGCAGGCGCGGTCATACGCTCTGCCGCAGCCCTTAATATGGATGCGGTATTGTTGACGCCGGGGTGCAGCAACCCTCTTTACCGCCGTGCGATCCGTGTGAGCATGGGAACAGTGTTTCAGATTCCGTGGACTTTCCTTAGCTTGGAAGAGACGGGAGCTTGGCCAAACGAAGGAATCGAGTTTCTGCATAAACATGGTTTTCGCACAGCCGCTATGGCGCTGAGCGACCGTTCTGTCAGTATCGATAATCCGGATGTCTGTGCGCAGAAAAAGCTGGCGGTCATATTGGGAACCGAAGGAGAAGGGCTCTCGCCCGAAACTATCAGCATATGCGATTATACAGTAAAGATCCCTATGTATCATGGAGTAGACTCACTGAATGTGGCCGCTGCAAGCGCGGTTGCATTCTGGCAGCTTAGCAGACATTAAATTCTGGATTCAGTAATCTTTTAAAGAGCTGAAAAAAGTTCTTCTAACCCAAATAAAATATTGTCACTGAGCAGACGCTCCATTGTGGTTTTGTTATAGTCTGAATGTTCTACTTCCCGGGCATAGCGGCATACAGTTTTGATAACAGCAGAACTATTAATGCCACATCCGTTTTTTTCTGATGCAGCGTCCAGTATATTTTCGGATGCCAGCCATTCGGCTCTAATGAGCTCCCGGATCAGTATCATGCCTGCGACAGAGAATTTTATCTTGCTGTAAGCATTACCGTTATAGACAGCACCACAGAAATATGTAAACACAAAGTAGACAAGAAGCTGTTCCGCAACAGTATCCGGAAACACATTATGAAAATAACGCTCCGTTTTCTCAGCAGGAAACGGGGCGTTTTCCAGCTTTTTACGTGCATTGTTCAAATATGGCTTCCAGTCCTCACGAAGTTCTTCCTGATGATCTAAAAGGGAAAAAAGACTCCGGAAGGTCTTTTTTCTTTTATTATTCCAGCTGTCTGTCTGTTTTAATTGCAGAAGACGGTTTTCAAACCAGCTCCATACATTTTCAGTTGAATATCTTTCCAGCAGAGTGTCAACATCATATAGAGCATTCTTGTCAATCCGCTCCTGCAGATCGTGGGCAAGAGCCAGAATAATGGAAACGCGAAGCCTGATCGAATGGCTCCTGTTCTGCAGGATTCTGAAGATAAGCTCCCTTGCATCCATCAGCTTTGTAAACAGAAAAAAATCGAATTCATCATAAACTTCTTCTCTGTCCGGATTTTCATCATGAATAAAACGGACGGGTTCCCGACAGCCCAGTATAAGTTCCGCAGCTGCGGGACAGGAGAGGGAGAGGGAAATCTCACGCAGACCTTCAAACTCTTCAATGTGACGCGGATATGTGCGGCAGGTCCGGCAGAATGCCCTTGCACCTCCTCCCTCCAGATACAGGTCGCAAAGATTATCATCGTTCAGAAAAGCACATCGTCCGTTGTATTGCCGAAAGCAGGATTCCTTCCAATTAATCTCATTTTTCAGGCGATTGCCGAGTACCCCTTTTACCTTTTTATATTTTTTCAGCGAAAACTGGTCGATCTGAATCTGCCATCCGGCACAGCAGGTGTCCGGACATTCTCCGCCTATACAATGAAATTCTTTATAGTAATGTGGTGCTGTGTACTGCATATATGTAATCCCCTTTTCGTGTTAATCTGCTTTATTGTGTGTATAATGGATATTATAAAACAGACAGTGTCCTGTGTCTATGGTGTCGTTTCCGGCACTTTGAGCGTATATTAATACAGGAACAAATAACGGACAGGATGATGATTAATGAAACGAAATATGTACTCAAAAGATATCATACTCGTACTCACGGCTGCATTTTTTTATATGTCTAGCCCGATGCTTGTGACACCGCTTATCACAGGCTTTACAGAAAGTATCGGGGCATCCGCCGCAGTGATGGGTTTTGTGGGAGGTCTGATGAATCTGTGCTCATTGTTCTGCAGGCCTTTGGCCGGAAATCTGGCGGACAGGCTCAGCAAATACAGAGTGTCCCTTATCGGAGCAATATTCATGTCATTGGCTTGTATCGGATATATCATGGCGCCGAATGAAGCAGTGGTGGCGGCTGCAAGGATAATCAACGGCGTCGGCTTTGCCTGCTGCTCGGTATGTATGGCTGCATGGATGTCGAATATGCTGCCGAAAGAGAAAATCGGCTCCGGCATGGGCGTTTATGGGACTATGAATGCGTTGGGGATGGCAGCGGCTCCGGCAATCGGCGTCAGTGTGTATCAGCGGTTCGGATACCGGACCGCTTTCTGCATCGCTCTCGTTTTTTCAATCGCGATCATTATCGTCATACAGTTTGTAAAAGATAAGGGCGATCCCGTGCAGACAGAGAATCCCGGGAATACAGAGCTTGTAAAGAATGCAGAGCCTGTAAAAGAGAATACCGGCAAGCTGCAGCTCGCAGACGTAAAAGTACTTCCAATTGCATTCATCATTATGCTCTTCGCGATTCCGTACTGTGCGACACAGTCCTTTCTCGTGACATATGCGGAAGTCCAGAATCTGCCTGTTACAGTAAGTATGTTTTTCCCAACTTATGCCATTGTTCTGATCGTGCTGAGACTGACGCTGCGCAATCTGTTCGATAAACTGCCGTTTCGCGTGTTTCTGCTTTCGAGCTGCATCTGTGAATTTCTTGCCATACTTCTCCTTGCGGTAATGCGTAATAATTTCATGATGATGCTGGCATCCGTCTTTCTGGCCGGCGGATACGGCATCATGAGCTCAGTGTGTCAGTCTGCGGCAATGCTGCTGGCAGGCAAAGAAAAGAGAGGACTTGCAAACAGTACGTATTATATCGGATTAGATCTGGGGATGACTCTAGGTCCGATGATCGGGGGAGCACTGTACGGTGGATTGGACATCCGTCTGTTCTATCCGGTGCTGTTGGTGACGATGCCTCTGGCAGGGGTTGTGTATTTAACAGCAGGAAAGAGATTAATACGGTTGAAGAATGACAGATAGAAGTGATATACTAGTCCTGTTCAAATGCCCCCAAGATCAGGGAAGTCACCAAAGGAGATAAGATACATGAATCGTGATGTGATCAAATACATTGCTATGTTCACCATGCTCCTGAATCATATTGCCAATATTTTTCTGGATCCGGGAACACTGGTTTTTACGGTGCTTGTTGATATCGGATATTTTACCGCACCGGTCATGTGCTATTTTCTGGCAGAGGGATACCATTATACCCGTTCAAAGAAAAAGTATGCCCGGCGGCTGTCTGTCTTTGCACTGATATCTGAGATTCCTTTCTGCCTTGCGTTTTCAGAAGTGTATACAGGGGAGAAAATTATATCATTCTGTGGTTTTAATATGATCTTCACACTGTTTCTGTGCTTTTGTATTTTGCTTGCCATGGATCATATTAAAAATTATCTTCTGCAGATTTTTGTTATTGCCGGCCTGTTTATTCTGTCATTATTATCTGACTGGGCACTTGTCGCTCCGCTTTTTACAGTACTATTCGCACGTGCCGGAGGAGATAAACAGCGTATAAGAAATGCATATCTGATCGGTGCAGGGCTGTTTGCACTGATGAATTTCAGCCCAGGACCTGATCTTCCGGGAATATTATTCGGATTCGTATATGCTCTGATGTCTGCTGCCGGCATCATGGCTGCCGGATTCGTAATCGTGTGTCTGTATAACGGAAAGCGGACGGAACACGGAAAGACATTTTCCAAATGGTTCTTTTACTGGTTTTACCCGGCGCATCTGCTGGTACTGGGAATGATCCGATTAATGAAATAAAGATTCGAGATGACGAAAGATGAAAAAAGCGAAAAAATATTGAAGGACTGGAGAATATGTATACCGTTTGTGTTTCTCTATCTTGAGACTGCCTTTCATTTATATATGAAACTCAGCATGAAATACGCCCCAATATTTCTGCTCTTTGCTTTTGTTTCAGGCGTATTCTGCACCGGACTTCTGTTTTTTCTCTCTGACCGCGACGCAAAAATTGCAGGTTTTATCCTTAATACAGTCGGTCATTGATAACGCGGGCGGGATACTGCTCCTTCTTGTTATCCCTGTTTTCTGCTATATTTTATGTATCAGGATAGCAGCCCGGAAATGTAAAGAAATACAGACATTGTAAGCAGCCGATTGAAGCTGGGACAGCTGATCATTGAAAATGATTACTACCGGCAGGCTCTGAAATAACTAAGGAGGAAAAAATATGTCAAGGATCAGAATCATAAAGAAAAATGATGAATTTAACAGTGATTATGATATCGGAGATATCTTTGAGGTCACAGGCACATGGTATGGCGGCGTGCATGTCGAAGGAAAATCCGGAGTACCGGTCTCGCTGGACAAAGACGAGTATGTCGAGCTTGATACGGAGCCAGAACCGCCCGCAGAAGAACCGGAAATAGAGAGAGACATATGTGTCGGTGATATCGTACAGCATTTCAAGAGAGAATGGGTTTCCGCTGAGACATCAGAATATCTGTATAAGGTACTCGCTTTCGCACAGCACACGGAAACCGGTGAAAAACTGGTCATCTATCAGGCACTGTATTCACCTTTTAAAGTGTGCGCCAGACCATACGCCATGTTTATGAGCGAAGTTGACAGAGAAAAATACCCGGATATCAAGCAGCAGTACCGGTTTGAGAAAGTGCAGGTGTAAATCTTATGGCATCAGAGAGAACAGATGAACTGTACAGCCTTCTGTTGAGTAAGGGATACCCGAAAGAATTCTGCGCAGAGATTGCATATAAAAATATGAATACGGACTACACCGCCACCAGAATGCTGGGATATCTGTACCGGGTGACAAATCCCAGAATAGAAGATCTGGTGGATGAAATGCTGGCAATCCTAAGTGACCGGGATGCGGTCATACAGAAAAAAGAAATGGAACAGGCGCAGGCTGTGCTCAATGATATTTATAACAACGGTCTATAGACACAGGATAAATAGCTGGGTTAGGTATATAAAATTATGAGATTGCTGGGAGAGGATAGAAATGAATGGATTACAACGGTTTACAAAGGTGTAGTATTTACGCAGGTGATTGAGAAATATTATAAGGGATTCCGGGATGTTAAAACGTTAAAAATCCTGAAACAGGAAGAAAACTATGAGTCTGAATAAGATAAAAGCGCTGTCCAGCCTATTGCCTTACAGCGCTCTTTTAATGTTTTATTATTTCAGGAAAAACCTCACCATTTCTTCATAGCGTTTCCGATATGGCTGATACCTCATCGGAAGATCGATCCATGTTTTCTTATCTACAATGCTCTTATAATGTGAGAATGTATCGAAACCGGTCTTTCCGTGATATGCGCCCATTCCGCTTTCACCGAATCCGCCGAAGCCCATCTCAGTGGTTGCCAGATGGATAATAGTATCGTTGATGCATCCTCCGCCGAATCCGCAGCGTGAAGTTACTTTCTTTGCAGCTGCCTTGTCGGATGTAAAGAAGTAAAGTGCCAGAGGATGGGGCATGATGTTGATACGGCGGATCACCTCATCCAGATTATCATATACCAGAATCGGCATAACAGGGCCGAAAATTTCTTCCTGCATGACCGCATCGGAAAATGTTACGTGATCCATAACCGTAGGTTCAATACGGAGCGTTTTGCGGTCAGAATTTCCACCGTGTACAACTTCCTTTTCATCGATCAAGCCTAAAATACGGTCAAAATGCTTTTCATTGATGATCTTCCCGTAATTTGGATTTTGAAGCGGCTGTTTGCCGTACTGTTTCTGGATTTGTTTCTTTACTTCTTTTATCAGCTTGTCTTTTATAGACCGGTGGCAGTAAACATAGTCCGGTGCAACACAGGTTTGTCCGCAGTTCAGATATTTCCCGAAGACAATCCTTCTTGCCGCAAGTTTGATATCTGCCGTCTGATCTACGATACACGGACTCTTTCCGCCCAGTTCCAGCGTTACAGGAGTCAGATATTCTGCAGCGTTTCGCATCACTTCTTTGCCAACGGCCTGACTGCCGGTGAAAAAGATATAGTCAAAATGTTCATGCAAAAGACAGGTGTTTTCCGCCCGTCCGCCGGTTACCACAGCTGCATACTGTGGCTCAAAACACTCGGAAATGATGTTAAGTATCACTTCACTGGTGTGCGGAGAATAGGCGCTGGGCTTTAAGACCGCCGTATTTCCCGCCGCCAAAGCGTCCACAAGAGGGGAGAGCGTCAGCATAAATGGATAATTCCACGGACTCATGATCAATGTTACACCATATGGCGACGGCTTCTTATAACTCCGGGAATGGAACTGAGCAAGCGGTGTCCGGACTGTTTTCTCTCCGGCAAAACGTTTGGTATGCTTCAGCATATAGCTGATCTCTTCCAGCACCATGCCGGTTTCGCACATATAACTTTCAAATCCGCTTTTCCCAAGATCTTTTTTCAGAGCGTCGTGGATCTCTGTCTCATGTCCGCGGATGGCATTATAAAGTTTTTGAAGTGCCGCAAGACGGGTATTGACCGGAAGTGTGACACCGGTCTGAAAATATTTTCTCTGTTTTGTAACGATCTCTCTAATTTCCTGTTCCGTCATTTTCATCTGCTCCTTTTCCCGAAATATTGTTTTCTGCATCCGGTCTTTTTTCCTTATCTTTCCCGGTATCTGTCATCAGCATATGATAGAACTGCTCCAGTTCCGATGCATCCAAAAGAACCGGGACAGGGTAGAGCGGATTGGCCTCTTTGTCCGCGTAATGAGCAAGCTTTGGAATATCTGTCTCCTGTATCTCAGGGATTTTGTCACCGATGCCGAACCGCTTCTTCATATCCTTAATAGCCTGTATAAATCTGCCGGCAGCCTCGCCGCATGGAGTGTCCTCATCTGCAAGCCCGGCAGCAATGGCCAGACGTGAGAGTTTCTTATGGATTTTCTCACCGTAAGATTCCAGTATCATGGGAAGGATCACTGCATTGGCGAGTCCGTGGGGAACATTATATTCTCCGCCGAGAGAGTGTGCGATGGCATGTACATATCCTACATAAGACTTGGTAAATGCACATCCGGCATAGAACGAAGCGTGGAGCATATTTCGGCGTGCTTCAACATTACTGCCGTCATTGCAGGCAGTATCGATATTTTCAAAGATCAGCCGCACAGCCAGAAGTGCATCCTGTCGTGTACCGTATGTAGTGGAATTACCAATATACGCCTCGACTGCATGTGTCAGGGCATCCATACCTGTCGTTGCTGTGATAAACGGAGGCAGGCTCAGTGTTACTTTAGGATCGAGGACTGCATAACGCGGGATCAGCGGGAAATCATTGATGGCATATTTATAGCGTGTCTGCGCATCCGTGATGACTGCTGCCAGCGTCGTCTCACTTCCGGTACCTGCAGTAGTGGGTACTGCCATCAGAAGCGGAAGCTTTTTATGCACTTTTAGAATTCCCTTCATTTTCGCCAGAGACTGCTTCGGTTTTGCGATGCGGGCGCCGGCAGCTTTTGCGCAGTCCATACTGGATCCGCCGCCAAAACCGATGATACAGTTGCAGCCTTCATTCAGATATATCTCCACTGCCTCTGCAACATTATCAGTAGTCGGGTTAGCTGTTGTCCTGTCATAGATACAGTAAGGAATATCTGCATTCTCAAGCGCCTTTTCCAGACGGAGCGTCAGTCCCAGTTTCCGGATACCTGCATCCGTGATGATCAGGACTTTGCCGCATTTTTTCTTCTGGATGATTTCCGGCAGAGCTTTTACGCTGCCGACGATTTTGGGCTTTCGATAGGGCAGGAACGGCAGGGCAATTTTTAGTCCTGTCTGAAAGGCCCTGCAGTAGATTTTTTTGAGAGGGTTCATGATAACAGATCCTTTCCGGCGCAGTTAAAGCGCTTCTTATATTATATATTTCCTGAAAAATATTAGCAGTTGCAATTTTATTTGTCAATAAATCCAGTATTGACATTGTCAGCAGAATAGTGATAATGGATAAAGGAAGAAATATACAAAAACAGGAGAGTTAGAGAGATGAAAATAGCTGTAACATATGATAACGGAAAGATTTTTCAGCATTTCGGAAGGACAGAACAGTTTAAAGTGTACGAAGTCGAAGACAATAAAGTGATTTCCAGCGAAGTGATCGGTTCCAACGGAGTCGGACACGGCGCACTGGCAGGACTTCTGTCTGACCGTTCCGTAGACGTACTGATCTGCGGCGGTATCGGAGGAGGCGCTCAGGCAGCCCTCGCCGAGGCAGGCGTGGAATTGTGCGCAGGAGCTGAGGGAGATGCAGATCAGGCTGTAGAAGCATATCTGAAAGGAGAGCTGGTATCTACAGGCGCTAACTGTGACCATCACGGCGAAGGGCACACCTGCGGTGGCCATGAGGAAGGACGTTCCTGCGGTTCCGGATGCGGAGGCGGATGCGGCACTCACACAACGCTGACCGGACGCAATGTAGGAAAAACCTGCCGCACACATTACAGAGGAACATTTAACGATGGAACACAGTTTGATTCCTCCTATGACCGCGGAGAACCTCTTGAGTTCGTATGCGGTGCCGGCCAGATGATCAAAGGATTCGATGCAGCTGTGGCTGATATGGAAGTGGGACAGGTAGTGGATGTGCACTTGATGCCGGAAGAAGCTTACGGCATGCCGGATCCGAACGCGGTCTTTACCCTTGAAATTGCGCAGCTGCCAGGTTCAGAGGAGCTGGAGGCAGGACAGCAGGTGTATTTGTCAAATCAGTTTGGACAGCCATTCCCGGTTAAAGTTGTGGAGAAAGACGAGAAGATGATCACATTTGACGCCAACCACGAGATGGCGGGAAAAGAACTGAACTTTAGAATTGAACTTGTTGAGGTGAAATAGGATAAACAGAACCACAGGCTAAATGGTTTATTGAGGGCGTAAAATTTTCTGTGTCTATGGGAAAAATTCTTCTTTGATAAGAAACA
>CAKNJS010000047.1 GCA_930986645.1 uncultured Lachnoclostridium sp. | reverse complement strand
TTGATATTTTATCAAATCTCTTTCGCTTTGTCAAGAACTTTTTTATTTTTCTTTTTTTCTTGTCTGTCTCTCACGAGCCAGCTCAAGTATAATACCACTTTCGCATATCATTTGTCAACTATTTTTTACAAGTTTTTCAAATTTATTTGCGATCACTATATATGGTATTTTCACCTGACATTACCCACAACTTTACGTTGAACATGGAAAAACTACTGGCTCTCTCCAGTAGTTTCCGGATAACATCAAACGGAGAAAGAGGGATTTGAACCCTCGCGCCGGTTTCCCGACCTACACCCTTAGCAGGGGCGCCTCTTCAGCCTCTTGAGTATTTCTCCCGATTCTGAATTCGACTGCGGTCTGTGTACTGCAGCTGATATTCAATTTTAGCACCAACAGTGCAGAGATTATTATACTAAACAGCGTCCTTGATGTCAACGGTATTTTTACATTTTTTCAAATTTCCCTGTCCTTAAATAATTCCCCGCACTCCTGTCTTCTTTCACTTGTGCTCACATTGTCCGGGAAACATTTTTGTCAATCGTTTCCTGGATCCTTTTCTGCACAAGAGCAGCTATTTCCGTTGTCTTCATATCTTTATAGTCTTCATACATCATCGGCTTCAAAAAATGCACCTGTACTGTAACCGGCTTTGCCGAATTTGTATCGAACGGTTTAAATGAATCGATCAATGCAACCGGAACGATCGGACACTGCGCTTTTGTTGCCGACTTAAAGCTTCCTCCCTTGAATGTTCCAAGATGATTTCCCTGTTTTGACCGCGTTCCCTCCGCAAATATAAGATAATTTCTTCCTTTTTTTACCTCTTTTGTAACATCAATGATCACCTGCATCGCTTGACGGACATCTTCTCTGTCGATCATATAGGCCCGCATACAGGCAAACACCTGCTTCAGAAACGGAATATCTTTAATCTCCTTTTTAGCAACAACAGAAAAAGGGCGCGGGCAGGCTTCGATCACAGCCAGAACATCATAAAGACCCTGATGGTTCGGAAAAAACATAAATCCGTTCTTTTCCGGAAGATTTTCCAGGCCATGCACATCAATCGTCACATTCCCTCCCTTATTGGCATGGAGATCGATCCATCTCAGGAAGCGGTACAGATCCTCCTCCGTGTATTTATCCACGTGAGCTGCACGGTAGCATAGTTTGACCCACGCATATGGCACCATAAAGATATTTCTGATCACCATTAAAAGTATTCGCTTCATTTTCTCTCTTCCCCTGATCATTTTTTGCGGCAGTTATAATTCAATCTCGACCTTTCTTCCGGTCCGGTGATACTGATGATATCTGACTCCCGCCGCATCCATCATCCGTTTGGAAGCGATCACGCCGGATGTATCCGCATATTTGTCACTGTCGTAGATCACTTCTTTGATCCCCGATTGAATGATCGCTTTTGCGCACTCGTTGCACGGAAAAAGAGAAACATACAGTTTCGCTCCCGCAAGACTTCCTCCATTATAATTCAGAATGGCATTCAGCTCACTGTGCGTAGAATATACATACTTTGTCTCCAGAGGGTCATCCCCTTCTCTTGCCCACGGGAATTCATCGTCCGAGCATCCGATCGGGAATCCATTATACCCCATGGACAGGATCTTATTATCCTGGCTCACGATACAGCACCCGACCTGTGTATTCGGATCTTTGGAGCGCATGCCGGAAAGCATGGCAACTCCCATAAAATATTCATCCCATGACAGATAATCTGTTCTCTTGTCTGACATCATACGACATCTCCTTTATCATTTTCCTGTCTATCCGCTTAGACAGATCTTTACTCAAGATCCACTTCTATTTTGTACCAAAAATACGGTCTCCCGCATCGCCCAGTCCCGGCACGATATACCCGTGGTCGTTCAGTCTTTCATCGAGAGCGCCAATATACAGATCCACATCAGGATGCTCCTCTCTCATACGCTTTACTCCTTCCGGAGCTGCTATAATACAGAGAAACCGTATATTTTTCACACCTTTTTCTTTCAGCATTCTGATCGCCGCCGTACTGGAGCCACCCGTGGCGAGCATCGGATCCACAACAAATACCCTGCGCTCTTCACAGTCTGCCGGAAGCTTGCAGTAATATTCCACCGGTTCAAGTGTTTCCGGGTCGCGGTAGAGCCCTATATGCCCTACTTTCGCCGCAGGGATCAGCGCCAGCATGCCGTCTACCATTCCAATACCTGCTCTGAGGATCGGAACGATCGCCAGCTTCTTGCCATCCAGTTCTCTTCCGACCGTATGTGCAACAGGCGTCTCAATCTCCACTTCCCGCATCTCAAGATCCCTCGTAGCCTCATAGCACATCAGCTGCGCGATCTCCCCAACAACTTCCCTGAACTCTTTCGTTCCCACGTCTTTTCTTCGAATATAGCTGATCTTATGTTCGATCAGCGGATGGTCCATCACATGTACTTCTCCCATCATTCCTCTCCTTCTGCCAGAAGATTCAGTCTGGCCGCAAGCTGTCCTACAAGCCGGGCAAGCACTTCATAGCATTCTCCGTATGCCGTCAGCGGTTTTCCATAGGGATCCGGTATTTCCGTATCATCTCCCACAAATTCGTTCAGCGTGTATACATTCTTCAGGTTATCATATTCTGCCAGGATCTTCTCCTTCTGATTTCCGTCCACCGTCAATATCAGCGTGTCATCCTGAAGTCCCTCTCCGTCAAACTGTCTGGAAACATGTCCCTCCAGAGTCATCTGGGCACTCTTCATGATAGCCTCGGCCTTCTGATTTGCCGGTTCCGGGAACAGCACCACCATTCCCATGGAATCAATCACATATTCCTGCTCAAGTTCCTGATTTCTCAAAAGCTCTGCCGCCATCGGTCCTCTCACCGAATCAGCACTGCTTACAAAGATCACTCTGCGGTATTTCTGCCGCTTTGTGATAGCCGCTGCCGGGATCCGCATATGCCCTGCCGCTTTTTCCAGCCGGTTCATGATCGCTTTCCCGATCCCCTGCATGGCAAAGGATTCACTGTATATCGTATCTACATCTTCCTCGTCGAATTCTCTGAGCACACTGTAGAGATTCCTTGCGATCGATCTTTCATTCTCCCGAGTCCCGATATTTTTCACGATCCCGTATTTATAGAAGGGAATGGTCTCACCGGTAGCTATTATACCCACGTCTTTTCCATCCCGATGGGCTGCATACGCAAGCTGGCGGATCGCCAGGATCTCTTCCCGCAGATCGCCTTCCACAATGATCAGCTTCGCCTTTGGGGCATAATGCCGGTATTTCATCCCCGGAGCTTTCGGAGCCTTTTTGCTCTCGCTTCCCAGGATCGTCTCATCTACGCTCACCGGTCCGATCACTTCTTCAAACATATCCGCAGTGATCGCTCCCGGGCGCAGGATCATGGGCGGGTCCACCGTCATATCAAGGATCGTTGACTCCAGGCCGATATCCACACTCCCCCCGTCAATCACCATATCGATTTTTCCGTCCAGGTCTTCCAGAACATGCTCTGCCGTAGTCGGGCTCGGTCTTCCGGACGTATTCGCGCTGGGCGCAGATACAAATCCTCCCGCCGCCCTGATCAGCGCCGCCGCCACCGGATCGCTGGGCATGCGGACTGCAACTGTATCCAGACCTCCCGTCGTGCCGTAAGGAACGGCCTCACTCTTTTCAAAGATCATGGTGAGCGGTCCCGGCCAGAAATGGGCGGCAAGCGCGTCCGTCTCCGGCGGGATATTGACCGCTATTTTTTTCAGATCCTCATAATCTGAGATATGCACGATAAGCGGATTGTCCGAGGGCCTGCCTTTTGCTTCGTATGTTTTCTTCGCCGCCTCCTCTTTCAGAGCATCGGCCCCCAGACCGTATACCGTCTCTGTAGGAAAAGCAACAAGCCCTCCTCTTTTCAGCACGTCTCCGGCCTCACGAATGACCTCATCGTCTATTTGATTTTTGTCTATCTTTTTTACTATTGTTTTCATAACGTATATTATACCATTATTTATAACAAAAACAAACTATTTTCGATGCCCTTGCGCGCCTGCGCCCACACTCCGGATATACTGCAGCACCCCCTCCGCCACAGCACCCGCTGTCGCCCTCTGATATTCCTCCGTAACAAGCTTTCGGGCTTCCTCCGAATTGCTCAGGAATCCGCATTCTGCGATCACCACCGGCACCTCCGTCTTTTTCAGCAGATAGTATGTATTATTCGCCTTTATCTGTTTCGTATTATCCGGATCAAGCTCTGCCAGCGCTTTCTGCAGGCATTCCGCCGCTGCCTTCCCCTCCTCGGAATCCGCATAATAGAATACCTGAGCGCCACGCACCGACTCTTCATGATAACTGTTCTGATGGATGCTCACCGCAAGGACAGGATTCTGTGAATTCATGAGGCTGACCCTCTGCTTCAGATCTCCCACCTGGGTGTCCGCCAGCCTCTCATCCTCAGCCCTGGTCATCACCACATCTACTCCCTCAGCTTCAAGATACTCTTTTGTAAAAAGAGCGATCTTTAAATTAATGTCCTTTTCCTCCACGCCATTGACCGCGACTTTTCCTGGATCTTTTCCTCCGTGTCCCGGATCCAGGACAACAAGATTGTCCTCCCGCTTTACTGTTCCCGACGCCTCCCTGCCCGCCCTGATTCCCTGCCCGAGGTATTCTCCCGCTTTCTGGCACACAAAGATCAGACACAGCAGAACACCGATCAACATTGTCAGCATGATTCTTTTTTTCAATAGAAAACATCCTCCTTTCGCATATGTATAATTATATGCAAAAGAAGGATGTCTCTTTCATTTTCGGTGATTCTGCCCGTCAGCTTATATATTGAAGTATAAGACTCCACACGCTCGGATTCTCCCAGCCAAGCCTCCACTCCGCGACACCTGCAAGCTGATTATCCCTGATCACTTTCAGCTTTTCCTCCAGTGACTGATTATCCTCAAGCCAGATCTTATAAGTGCCGCCGTCTGCTTCCCACTCGGCATAGTTCTGCTTCGTCCGGTCATCCCACTGCACCTGAGCACCGGCATTCGCCACAGCCTCCTGAGCCTCATCCATCCCCAGCGCTTCGCTGGATATCTTATCCGGATATGAAGCCGCTTCTGTTCCAGCCTCCGCGGCCAGTTCATCCTCCGTCTTCGGTGTTTCAAACCACAGCCTTGTGTAGAATGGAACTGCTGCGATAAACTTGGTCTCCGGGACCTTCTCGAGTGCATCAGTGATGCCATCCTCAAGATATCCGAGAGATGCCACAGAGCCAGCTTCATAAGAACTGTCTGTGTGTTCATCATATCCCATAAGGATCACATAATCTGCAACCGCGCCCTGTTCTTCAAGATCGTAATGTTCATTATAAGGCTGCGGCACATAATCATCCACCGAAAAGACCAGGCCGTTCTGACGGCATCTGACAGACAGTTCCCGTACAAACTGTACATAATGTTCTCCGCACTGCGTTGATATAAGCTCAAAGTCCAGATTGATTCCGTCAACTCCGAGTTCCAGCGCAGCGGCCACAGTCTGATCGATCAGCCTCGTCCTTTTCGAAGTGTAACTGAGCACCTGGTAAGTCTCATCATAGGAATTGATCCCTCCGTGGAAATCTCTCAGCACTGCCCAGACCTCCAGTCCGGACTGATGTGCATAATTGACATAATCCGCACTGCCAAGCGAAGTCATATTTCCTTCTGTATCCGCAATGCTGAACCAGGTAGGTGCGATCGTCGTCAGCCCTTCCGTATCCGCGAGCATCTCCGATAAATAGTTGTTGGCATCAGCATTCGAAACGTTATGCCATGCCATATTGATCGTATAATCTTTTGAAATATTCGTATATTCCGGCTCTACAAAGTCTCTGGAAACAGTCTCTGTCTTTATGTTCTTCAGAGCATTCGTCTTCACATATCCGACAAATCCGTCCTCCGTAGCCACCTTCATCCAGTCATCTTCATCTTCCAGCACGGTGACTTTATCTGATTTTGACACCTCAGTAAGGATCGGGCTCTTCACTCCGCCCTGATAGCGCACCTGTGTGTCATGTCGGATCTGAGCAGTCTCGATCTCGCCCCACTTTGATGTTACAACAACTCTGTTCGGCGTATCATACACCGAATATTCCATGTTCGTGTATGCTTGAATGAATGGAAGCGCAATATATGCAGCCGTTCCTTCCGTTCTCAGGATAACATACTCCTCGCTCCTGCTTTCACCAATAACCGTATAATCGCTGCTGTCCGCCTGAACCGTAACACTTCCGCCAGGCAGCGTGTACAGCATGACGCTTTCATTGGGATCCCAGTAAAATCTTTTATTGATATAATCCCTCACCACCGAATATTCCAGGTAATATTCTCCGTCGAAAATCTTCCCCGGTACCGGTGCTTCCTGACCATCCCCGGCATCCTCTTCCGCCCTTATGACCTGATCATTTATAACAACTGCAAGTCCGTCTTCTGAGTCCAGTCCATAATATCTCTCTAAATCGGCCTTCTCATTCGATGAACCGTACTTATACCAGGCCACAACAATTCCGGCTGCAGCTATGATCAGCACCGCGGCGATCAAAAACCGCAGGAACATATTTCTTCTCTGTCTCTTTGCCCTGCTGCTCTTCTTTTTCCGCGGTCCGTTCACACCGGGGTTCCGTCCCCCGGTATCCTGGGCGTTTCTGTCCGGGCGCTTCCCGCGCACGTCTTTCGCTCCTGTGCGCCGGCGTCTCGCACCCTTTCTTCCTCTTTCGTCCATGCCGCACCTCCTATCAGCAACCATTATAACATATTTTCAATATACGTCATTATTAATTTGCCTGTTTTAGAATATTTTAAACATTCTGATGAAATACAGCATTTTCCGTCCGGCAGATCAAGGGGTAATCTCCGCCTGTCCGTATTGCTTAACATTCGTAAAAGCCAGCGATTCAATGTTTCCTTCCGGATTCATCACATAATCCCGCATATATGTGCCTTCTTCTTTCGCCATGCATGCTGTCACGATCTGCAGGGGACTCGCCTGATATCCGTCCAGCAGCATATCAACTCCTTTTCTTTCATATTTCTCCAGTTCCGCATATAACTCTCTGTAAACTGATTCTTCGCTTCTCATTCGTGCATACTCCTTTCCCTGCAAATGCTGGTAAATACACTCCCGTCCTCTTACCATATGGAAGTATTCGTGACATACTGCCCGATCGGCGGCGGGATAGAAGACAGTATGCATCCGCAGCGGATCTTTACTTTTTCTTCATTGATAACTTCCCGATCATGGGACTTTGAATAACATGCTCTACTTTGACAGAAAGGGACTGCTCCCTTTCATTCTGAAAAAATAGAAATGATTCCGTACTCCTCCTTTCGCATAACTTATATTTACCAAGGAATACTATCTTCTGTAAATGCCATTATAGGAGCCGCACTCTCCGTTTGCAATGTGTTTTTTGTTCATAACTGGGTGGGATTTGTTGATAACATAAAAGTATTGTAAAGTCTGTCCGTTTTTCTTTACATCTTTTTATTTTTTGTTTATACTAACAGTGAGATGATATATCTTATTGAAAAAAGAGCGTTCAATATGCATATTATCTCATATATCTATATCATAAGGATGTGATCATATGAAAATTGAAAAGCTCAATGAAAATCAGATTCGTTGTACGCTGACACATGCCGATCTGGCTGCCCGCCATTTAAAACTTAGCGAGCTGGCTTATGGTACAGAGAAAGCAAAATCTTTATTTCGTGATATGATGCAGCAGGCATCTTTTGACTTTGGTTTTGAAGCTGAAGATATTCCACTGATGATCGAGGCGATCCCGGCTTCTGCTGATTCCATTGTTCTTATTATAACGAAAGTGGAAGATCCGGAAGAACTTGATACACGGTTTTCAAAGTTCACCCCTCTCGGTGAGACAGATACATTAAATACGGAAACGCTTGAAAAGCTGCAGGGCGCAGATGAGTTCCTTAATCTGCTGAACAAGGTAAAGGAGGCCGCGGCGGAAGTAAAAACACCGTCTGAAGAGGCGCCTGCCGCCCCGTTTTCTGTCCGCCTGTTCTCGTTCGAGGATCTGGACTCGGTGATCCGGGCTGCACGCCTGATGTCACCCATGTATCACGGCGCAAATACGCTGTACAAAGACAGAGAAAACGGGATGTTCATCCTGGCAATAGCTCCGACAGACCACCCCGCAAACGAATTCAACAAGATTTGCAACATGCTTTCCGAATACGGCACACCCGAAAAAGCCAGCTCTGCAGTGCTTGCCTTTCTTGAGGAACACTGCGAGATCATTGTGTCGTCAGATGCAGTACAGAAGTTATCCGCCCTTTGAGGATAATTTGTTTTACACACAGACAGCCCGCACTCTTCTGAGTGCGGGCTGTCTGTGCTTTATTCCTGTTCTGATCCTGTCAGCACAGGCGGCTGTTTATTAACAGAATTATTTCCCTGCTGCCTGCATAGCTGCATTAATCTTCTCCACCAGGAGTGCGCTGTCGATTCCGTGAACCATAGCAGCCTCCTCCAGAGTCTCCATCTGAGATGCCGGGCATCCCAGACAGTGCATTCCGATCTCCATAAGGATCGGAGCTGCCTCCGGGAACATCATCATTAATTCTCCAATTTTTGTATCTTTAGAAACCTGAGCCATTTCTATTTCCTCCTTCTTATTCTTCAGTGGATTATATTATAATCCCTGACTTTTATTTTAGCAACCATATTTTTTGAATTTTCTGAAATGTCATACGCACTTTTTTGGTTTTTTTGACTACTCAAAAGTCAAGATTTTTACTCTGTTTTTTCGACAAAAGCTTAATTTCATGACAACTCACCAAAACACTCGTTCTTTTCTTTCCCAAAAGTAATCCACCAAAAACACATGTTTTTATGTGGATAATGTGAATAACTTTTTAGAAAAGTACTATTTTTCCACGTTTTTTCGGATTTCCAATGTGGATAAGTTGAAAACTTCTTTTTTTTCACTTTCGACGGATTTTTACATTTTAAAACATTTTTGTGCATTTTGCATATTCGCATATAATAATCTGTCGAACCCCGCCTTAATGCAGGCGGAGAGAATTGTACGTAAAAAAACTGTACTTCTTTATCTGAAGTACAGCTCTCTTTTCTCTCTGATATAAAATGTCAAATAACTCTGCGCACCGCCACAATGTCCGTATAGGCCGCACTGCACACTCCGATCCCGTCCTCTTCATTCATGGCATTGACGATATTGCCGTCCCCCATATACAACCCTACGTGTCCTTCATACAAAATAAGATCTCCCGGCCGGGCTTCGGCATAACTCACCTCATATCCCGCCGAACGCATCTCATACGACGTTCTGGGAAGGCTGACTCCGAAATGTGCGTAAACAGACTGGACAAACCCGGAGCAGTCAGCGCCTTCTGTCAGGCTGGTCCCGCCCCACACATAGGGATTTCCAATAAACTGACATGCATAATCGATCACAGCCTGCCCCAGCGGAACTGTCTGTGCCGCGGTCTCCTGTACTTCAGCCGTCTCAGATGACTGATCAGCCGCAAGTCTGGCTTCTTCCTCTTCTTTCGTCTCTCCATAAGAATAGGAAGTTTCAGGTTCTACATAACTTCCGCTGACCCAGCCGTCAATCGTTCCCACTCTGACCGGATACCATCCGTCAACAGGCTCCCCTGTAACCGTATACTCCTCGTCCATACCGATCGTTGTCAGGATCTGCGCATCCGTTCCCTGTCCGTCCCTGACATTCAGCGCATATGCCGTTACCCTGACTGTTCTGTTCTGATAATCTTCTGCGCACGCACGCGCTTCCTCGCCTGTGATCAGTGTATCCGACGGGACATATCCTTCCGCCGCCCCGGACTTGATCCTCGTCCAGCCATCCAGATATTCCAGCACCACAGCAGCAGAATCACTGTAAAGCTTTCCTACCCAGGCGCTGTCCTCATCCGGTGCACTTCTGATATAAGTAAAATCACCTGTATCAGAAAATGCCATATTCAAATACTCGCCCTCATCTGTTGGTACCAGATAGAGATTGATATTATCCTTTACCTCTTTCTCATAACATTCTTCCAGTACCGCTTCGATTCCTGCAACCGGCATCAGCGTCTGCCCCTCTTCGGATTCTTCTGCAGCCGAGACCACGGTCGCACTCCCCGGAATCAGGATCATTCCCGCCAGAACGGATATGATCATTTTTTGCCTCATGTGTGTGTCTGCCATATAAAACCTCCTTGATATTACTGCCTTTATCTTTTGTAGGAAGTTCTAAATGTTACACAATTGTTAATTTTGTTACGCTAATATTTTATCAATATATATAACAACTGTCAACCGGTTTATCAAGTTTTCCGCCGATTAATCTCGACATATTGTGATTTCATATTACAGTTGAAATCCTTTCATTATATATTTGTTAATTATTTTGTAATATTATGCCTGATTTATTCCGCTAAATACGATATTCATATTTTTTCTCAAAAAGTATTGACATACAGGAAATTTTATATTATATTCTAATTACAGTAATCGTTATCATTATTGTTTAATAATGGTTATCATTTAGAAATGAAAGGGGGATTCCCATTGGGCACTTTAAAATACAGTAAACAGCGAGAATCCATCAAACATTACCTTATGACAACCGATGAGCATCCTACTGCGGACATGGTTTATATGCATGTGAAGAAAGATTTTCCGAATATCAGTCTTGGCACTGTATACAGGAATCTCAATCTTCTCACCGATATCGGGGAGGCAGTCAAGATTGCTACTCCCGACGGCGGCGACAGATTTGATGGAAGAGTTGAGCCGCACAATCATTTCCTATGTACCAAGTGCGGACGGTTACTGGACCTGGAGCTCGATATGAACAGCATTGAAGAAGTCAACCGGCTTGCAGCTGAGAATTTTGACGGAATCATCAGATCCAGCTCTACACTGTTTTATGGTGAATGCAGTGACTGCATTAAAAAGTCTTAGTAATAAAATTCAAAAAGAAAAGGAGATCAAGAACTATGAAAAAATGGGTATGTACAGTATGTGGTTATGTTTATGAAGGAGAAGCTGCTCCGGCTGAATGTCCGGTATGCCACGCTCCGGCTGACAAATTCAAAGAGCAGACAGGAGAAAGAGAATGGGCTGCTGAGCACGTTGTAGGTGTTGCACAGGGCGTAAGCGAGGACATCCTTGCAGATCTGAGAGCAAACTTCGAGGGCGAGTGCTCTGAGGTTGGTATGTATCTTGCAATGGCAAGAGTTGCCCACAGAGAAGGATATCCGGAGATCGGTCTGTACTACGAGAAAGCTGCTTACGAGGAAGCTGAGCACGCTGCTAAATTCGCAGAGCTCCTTGGCGAAGTCGTAACAGACAGCACAAAGAAGAACCTTGAGATGCGTGTTGACGCTGAGAACGGCGCTACAGCAGGAAAGTTTGATCTTGCAAAGCGTGCGAAAGCTGCCAACCTTGACGCAATCCACGATACAGTACACGAGATGGCAAGAGATGAGGCTCGTCACGGCAAAGCATTCGAGGGTCTTCTGAAGAGATACTTCGGCTAATCTCGGCAATTTAAAAAGTAATATTGATCATTTCATAATATAACAATGAGGACTGTCTTTGAGAATTAAATAACTTTTCCCGAAGGCAGTCTTTTTTTTAATCTTTTCTAAATTCAAAGGAGGTACTGATATGTCCAAATACGCAGGAACAAAAACAGAAAAGAATCTTATGGAGGCATTTTCCGGAGAATCCCAGGCGCGCAATAAGTATACTTATTATGCATCCGCCGCAAGAAAAGCCGGTTTTGTACAGATGGCAAATATCTTTGAGGAAACTGCGAATCAGGAGAAAGAACATGCGAAGATGTGGTTCAAAGAGTTCCACGGCATCGGAAATGTAGAGGAAAATCTCGCGGATGCCGCCGCAGGAGAGAACTACGAATGGACAGATATGTACAAGAGAATGGCTGAGGAAGCCGAGGAGGAAGGATTCACTGAGCTTGCTGCAAAATTCCGCGGCGTAGCCCAGGTAGAGGCAGCTCACGAGAAGCGCTATCAGAGACTGCTGGATCACTACCGCGAAGGTAAGACCTTCAAGGATGACGCTCCGCTGGGATGGAAATGCGGAAACTGCGGATATATCTACGACGGACCGGAAGCACCGGAAATCTGCCCGGTATGCGCTCATCCGAAGGCATACTTTGAGAGAAAGGCCGAGAATTACTGATCCTTTCCTGACTCCTTTTTTAAGTTGATCAATTCCATTTTTTTCTGCCGTGAAAGATGCTTGATCTCATACTCCCTTTTCATGGCCATCTCCCGGGTCTCGTATTCCTCATAGTAAGTGAGGACTACGGGGCGCCGGGATTTTGTATATTTTGCCCCTTTTCCTTCATTGTGGGCTTTGATGCGCTTTTCGAGATCATTTGTCCAGCCGGTATAGAGACTGCCGTCGCGGCAGGTGACAATATAGGTATAATTCATGGTAAACCTCACTGGATATAGAATACCATATCAGAGGTTTTTCAGAAAGAGACAATTTCTCGCTGCGGGCTGTCGCCTTCCCATCGTCCGCTTCACGCCGTGCCAGCTCGATTCCGCTTTGCTCCATCTCGCTGCGGGCTGTCGCCCTCCCATCGTCCGCTTCACGCCGTGCCAGCTCGATTCCGCTTTGCTCCATCTCGCTGCGGGCTGTCGCCCTCCCATCGTCCGCTTCACGCCGTGCCAGCTCGATTCCGCTTTGCTCCATCTCGCTGCGGGCTGTCGCCCTATGGAGATATAAATATGGGGCCGGAGAAAAATAAATTTTCCTCCGGCCCCATATTTATATCTCCGCACGGCTCGATGCTACTCCATAAAGTTCATCGGGTCGACGGGGGTGCCGTCTTTTAATATTTCGAAATAGAGATTGGGTCCTTCTACACTGTAATATTTTGT
Source organism: uncultured Lachnoclostridium sp. (assembly GCA_930986645.1). Lineage (GTDB taxonomy): Bacteria > Bacillota > Clostridia > Lachnospirales > Lachnospiraceae > Mediterraneibacter. The sequence continues at coordinate 5,266 of CAKNJS010000047.1, read as the reverse complement.
GGGCTCGTTCAGGATTCCCACTGTCTCACCGGACGCCACGTAATCTCCGACTGAGAGCGGAACGTCTGTAAGCTGGCCGTAGACTGCGCTGTAGCCGTTGCCCATATCAAGGGTCACGGTAGTTCCTGTCTGCGCCGTATCTTCAATATTGGTCACGATCCCGGCCGCAGAAGCAGAGATAGTCTCTCCCACTTCTCCACCGATGATAAGCGCGGGATTATACTTATACTGCTCCAGCGTCGAGAAGAAAACAGTCTGATCCATGCTGTAGCCGATCAGGACCGCACCGCTTGCCGGCCAGGTGAGTGTACTGTCCTCGCTGAACCATACGTCCGCCGCGGCTCCGGACGCTGGAGCCTCCCCTCCTGCCGCGCCATCCTGCGCCGGAGTTTCCTGTGGAGTCTCTGTCTGCTCTTCCTGAGCGCCGTCTTCCTCCTTATCATCTTCTTCAGGCAGGACGATATCGTCCGTTGCCGCCTCCTTGCTCTTGTCTTCTGTAAGCTCTTCTGCCTGGTCCTCCGCTTTCGCCACCTGCTCATTCATCTGTTTCTTATAATTGTTAAATGTATACGCCCCAGCTATTGCAATGACTGCGACAAAGCAGATTACGAGACCGACCGCAGCGCCTCTCCCTCTCAGGAAGGACGGCCTTTCGTTTTTATTCATAATCATCACCTCTGGCTATATTTTTGCCAGAAAGCAGACAGCTTATTCTGTTTTCAAAAAATATAACAATTCTTTCTCTGCAGCTGTTCAGAGAAGGTCTGTCTCCTGAATTTCCCGGTTCACCGTTGTTCCCTCAAAGAAGAACTGAAGGATCTCTTCGCAGGTATTTCCCTCTTTTGCCATTTCATTGGCAGTCCACTGGCTCATTCCCAGACCATGGCCGTTTCCCGTGACAGTGACCACCAGCCCTTTTTCACTCTCACTGAAAGAAAAGCAGCTTGACGGAAGGGAAAGGGCATCGCGGAACCGATCTCCCGTGCATACAGTTTCACCGATCCTCATACTCTTTACATATCCCGCCGAATCATAGCTCTGGATCTCAAAGTCCGAAAAAGAATATCCTGTCTCTGCCGCCTCTTTTCCCTCCTCCGCCACAAGAAACTCCCGGCAAAGATTCTGTATCTCCCTGTACTCAAATTCAAACACCTGGATCTCATTGTCAGCCTCCTTGTCCAGCGGGCATTCTCTGACCGCAAGATACGGATAATCACTGCTTCCTGTGACTTCCTCCGCGCTGCGGGTCATACCGCTGCTGGACTGATGGAACGGTGCCCAGGCATAGGTATCTCCGTAGAAGAGCACCATATCGTCCGTCTCTTCCACGGCGCTGAGATATTTCCGGTAATATTTTTTATATTCCAAGAGATTCCATTTCTTCTCCATTGCGCTTCTCGGCATATATTCCTCGGACAATATCTTGTCCTCCGAATTCTCCAAAGACTGATAAAGACTGGTCCTTATAAGGACCGACTGCGCCTTCATGGCTTCTGTCTCATAGTCCTCCGGCATCTCCCGCGCAAGTATCCCCGCCAGGTATTCGTTCCATCCGAGTTCCACGACAGTTTCTTCTCCCCCCGCCCCGGCCGTCCTGACCTTCACATGCGGGGAGCCGTCGCTTCCGGCTCTGATATCCGTTCCGTTTACAAACACAGAGACTATGTACGGAAACAGGATCAGTATGATGAGAAAGGCACCGAGTGACTTCATTTTCTGCCTGATATAATACCGTCTCATGAAAACAGCCCTCCATACTCTATTGTATGAAGGGCTGCTGTATTCTAGAACATATTGTCATTCTTCTCCTGATCCGGAACTGCTGTCTCCAGCTGAACAGATCCTGCTTCGGGTTCGGAAGATCCTTCCGCCGCCATACTGCTCTCCGGAGAGGCTGAAGGCTCAGGGCGCTCCGCCCCGGCTGCTGCCGGCTCCGTCTGAACCGGCGTCCCGGCGGTATCTGCCTCCGGGCTCCATGATTCCTCCGAGGCTGTACCTGGATCCGCAGGCTGTACCAGAGGATCCTTCTGTTCTCCTGCAGGCTGAACCGGAGCTGTCGGATAGACAGGCGGCATCGGTGCCGGCGGAGGCGTCAGCTTCGGCCCCATTCCCGGATTGAACTCCTTATTCCTCATCAGGAACAGGCAGAACGCTTCGTAAAGCGGAACAAGTGCAGAAAGTACTGCATGTGCGATTCCCATATTATGAGCGGTGAATCTTTCATAGATCCTGACATTGATCAATACACACAGCGCTCTGTAAACCGCTTCATACAGCATCACTGCAACGGCCAGGATAATGATAAGCACTACCGCAGAGAGGATCACGCCTCCGCTGATTCCATATCCGTAGGCGCTGATTCCCATAAACGTGCCAACACCGAGGAGCAGCATAAAAATGATCATAAAAATCGAAGCCACAACTCCTGCTATGATCGGGAGCACCAGTTTCCATATTCCCGGATTTTTGATCTTTCTTGTCTTTAACTCGATCGTCTCCGCAAGCTCGCCGTGAAGATATTTTCTTGCAAACGGGATAAATGCCAGCCACGGATAATTTTTCCCCATTCTTCTGGCGATCGTATATAAACCGATCCCGTAGAATACATATTCAACGATCCAGAAGATCAGAGCCACCATGAATATGATCAGGTAGATGGACATAAGAGCCGTAAAAACGGAATCTGAAATACCGTAGCTGTAACCATAATCATAACCGTATCTCATAATATCCTCCTATTCTTCCTCGTATGAATGAACTGTCACCTTTTTCAGATGCCAGATATCTCTTACATACTCCTCGATCGTTCTGTCTGATGAGAATTTGCCGCTGCATGCAGTCTGCATCATCGCCATCCTTGACCATCTGTTCTGGTCTCTGTATGCTTCCTCCACTCTCTTCTGAGCGTCAGCGTAGGAGCGGAAATCTTTCAGGATGAAATACATATCCGCTCTGTCTGTGCTCTGCGTATTGAGCAGAGAGTTGTACAGGTTCTTGTACATATTGTGATCGCCGTGAGAATATGTTCCGTCCATAAGCTGATCCACAACTCTCTTGAGCTCCCAGTCGTTAAAGTAGATATCCTGCGGATTGTATCCGCCGTTGTTCTCGTAGTTGATGACTTCCTCTGAACTCAGTCCGAAGATAAATGCATTCTCCTCGCCGACTTCCTGAACGATCTCCACATTTGCACCGTCCATGGTTCCCAGTGTCGGCGCGCCATTGAGCATGAACTTCATGTTTCCTGTACCTGAGGCCTCCTTGGATGCAGTGGAAATCTGCTCGCTGACATCAGCAGCCGCAAAGATGATCTCTCCGTTGGATACACGATAGTCCTCGATAAAGACAACCTTCAGTTTTCCATTGATGCTTCTGTCATTGTTCACCACTTCCGCAACAGAGTTGATCAGCTTGATCGTCTCTTTCGCTCTCAGGTATCCTGCTGCCGCCTTTGCTCCGAAGATAAATGTCCGCGGATAGAAGGACATCTCCGGATGTTCTTTGATCTGATTGTACAGATACATGATATGCAGGATATTCAGCAGCTGACGCTTATATTCATGCAGACGTTTTACCTGTACATCAAAGATCGATCTCGGATCCACGTCGATACCGTTATGCTCTTTGATATATTTTGCAAGACGCACTTTGTTCTTGTACTTGATGTCCATGAATTCACGTCTCGCGTTTTCATCGTCGACATACGGTTTCAGCTTCGCGATCTGGGACAGATCCGTGATCCAGCCGTCGCCGATCTTGTCTGTGATCCAGTCCGCCAGCAGCGGGTTGCCGTGAGCCAGGAAACGTCTCTGTGTGATACCGTTCGTCTTGTTATTGAACTTCTCCGGCATCATCTCATAAAAGTCTTTCAGCTCCTGGTGCTTCAGGATCTCTGTGTGGAGCTTGGCAACACCGTTTACAGAGAAGCCTGCGATGATCGCCATATTCGCCATGCGCACCTGGCCGTCCATGAGGATCGCCATCTTCTTGACTTTCTCCTCATTGCCCGGATACATCTCGCGTACTTTAATGAGGAAGCGGCGGTCGATCTCCTGCACGATCTGGTAGATACGCGGGAGAAGCTTGGAGAACAGGTCGATCGGCCATTTCTCAAGAGCTTCTGCCATGATCGTGTGGTTCGTGTAAGCACATGTCTTTGTCGTAACATCCCATGCCTCTTCCCAGCTTAAGCCTTCCTGGTCGATCAGAAGACGCATCAGCTCCGGAACAGCCACTGTCGGATGGGTATCATTCATCTGGATAACGACTTTCTCGTACAGTTTGCGGATATCGCTGTGCTTTTTCTTATATTTTGCGATCAGCGCCTGCAGGCTGGCTGACACAAAGAAATACTGCTGTTTCAGACGGAGCTCTTTTCCCGAATAATGATTGTCGTTCGGATAAAGAACGTCTACGATCAGCTTTGCAAGGTTCTCCTGCTCTACTGCCTTGTGATAATTTCCTCTGTCAAACTCATCAAGCTTAAAGTCTGTGATCGCCTTTGCATCCCACACACGCAGTGTGTTTACTACGTGATTGCCATATCCTACGATCGGCATATCGTACGGGATCGCCAGGACTGACTCATAGTTTTCCTGAATAAATTTATCTTTTCCTGTCTCCGGATCTTTCTCAAAGCGGATATTTCCTCCGAAGCGGACTTCCTTTGCATACTCTTCTCTGCGGAGCTCAAACGGATTGCCTTCCTTCAGCCAGTTATCCGGAACCTCTACCTGGTAGCCGTTCTCGATCTTCTGCTTGAACATACCATAGCGGTAGCGGATACCGCAGCCGTATGCCGGGTAATTGAGTGTAGCAAGGGAATCAAGGAAGCACGCCGCAAGTCTTCCGAGACCTCCGTTTCCAAGCGCTGCGTCCGGCTCCTGGTCCTCGATCACATTCAGGTCGAGTCCCATTTCATCGAGCGCCTCTTTCACTTCTTTGTAGACTGTCATGTTGATCAGGTTATTGCCCAGGGCACGCCCCATCAGGAATTCCATGGACATGTAGTACACTGTCTTTGCATCCGCCTCATCATATGCCTTCTGTGTTGCGAACCAGTCATCGAAGATAACATCTTTGATCGCATAAGATACCCCCTGGAAAAGCTGCTGCGGAGTCGCTTCCTCTATCGTTTTTCTGTACAATTTCCTGACATTGTTTTTTACCGTCTCTTTAAATGTTTCTTTCTCAAATCTTTTGCTGAACATAGTTTTATTTTCCTTCCTTTTCAACACCCATTGTAACCGCTTCACCGTTGATCTTC
>CAKNJS010000046.1 GCA_930986645.1 uncultured Lachnoclostridium sp. | reverse complement strand
TCCGGAAAAAATGTTTTCCTTTGCCACACGCTGGATCCCTGTGAGCAATGCTTTCTCTATGGACGGATTTCCCTTCAGCGCGGACCGCATCATTCCGGCCAGCATCTCCCTGACCTCATCGTAATAGCCGCCGGAATTGGCAGAAATGAAAGGAGTGTCATATTCGTCCAGCAGAAGGTAGACTTTCTTACCGTAATACATTTCCAAAACCTGACACAGCACAGCAATGGAATCAACAATACTCTTTCTGCTCTCCACATCATCATCCGGCGATCGTAAAGAATTATAAATATGATTAAAAGAATCTTTCTGCGATTCAGGAAGATCACTGCTATTAATGACTGCTGAGTAACGTTCATACTCGCCCCATAGCGCTCCGCCCAGCTGCGCTGCCATCATCGATGCGCTGTCCGCCTTTACATTCAGAAATGAGAGAAATACGACTGGATGCTGATTCATCTCCGGCATCCATTCACTCCTGCTGATCTTTGTCCCGGCAAAAATCTCAGCAGAATCTTTTGTACAGTCGAGAAACTCCGCCAGCATGGACATATTCATCGTCTTGCCGAAACGCCTCGGCCTCGTGATCAGTGTAACCTGATACCATGAGTCAAGAAATTCCGCTGCCATCTGAGTTTTATCCACATAATAAGCATTCCGTTCCCGTAAAAAGCGAAAATCCTGCACGCCGATCGCAAGCTTTCTCTTTCTTCTGCCGGGCAATGCCTCTTTCTTCCGCTCCATATTCACATGATATGGGTGTTTTTCTTCGCAGACTGCATTTACGGATGCAGCAGCCATACTGCTGTTGCTGTACGGGCCGTCATAACCGCTGCCAGATCTTCCGAACAATTCGTCCAGAGAACAGTTCAGCACATCTCCGATCCGCTCCAGCATCTCAAGATCCGGGGAACGGTTGCCGCTCTCATAATTTGCATAGGTGGATCGGGAGATCTTCAGTTTTTCTGCAATCTGGGCCTGTGTATACCCTCTTTGACTGCGAAACATTGCGAGATACTCTGGAAACTTTGTTTTCAAATCCGCACCGCCCTTCTGTGATTTTTCTGTATTATAGCATGTATTGTTTCTATATGCAACATATTTATATTTTCATATTGAAACATATCCAAGGAGAATATATCATGCATTCAATTTACAGACAGCAAAAGCGGCCTCTGAAGGATTTTGAAAATATCCCGTGGTTCCTGAAGTAAGAAGATAATGTTTTCCTTACACTTCCAGATTTTCCAGTTCTTCCATCGCTTTTTCAAGCTGTTCTCTGTCCACCGGGATAAAATCATTAAAAGACATCTCTGTCAGTGTATTCGCACACATTTCGATATCTCCGGAAGCAGCGATCCCAGCATATGCAGGTGCGTATTTTCCGAGGATTTCCATTGCCTGCGGATCCTTAGATAATCGTTTCAATGTGACTCCTCTGTGATACGGTCTTCTGAAATCAACAACCGGACGGTATGTATATTCATATTTTCCCGCACCGGCTACTAAAGCTTCTCCACTATATCCGGGCAGTTCGATAACCGCTTCACAGTCAAATGGTATTTCTACGCTGACCTTCATCATACCGTCAGGCTCAATCCGGCAGGATACATGATAGACTCCTGCTGCAGAATGATAATCACAGGAAACGTCTGGCACCCGCACGTCAGGCATCGGAGCGATCCGCACCTTCTTAAATCCCGGTTCGATGCTCCGGATACCGCATACATATTCATACAGGAATTCCGATACGGATCCATAAGAAAAGTGGTTCAGTGAATTCATCCCTGCCGGATTCATGCTGCCGTCCGGCAGGACAGAATTCCACCGCTCCCAGATTGTCGTCGCCCCCAGATTCACTTCGTACAGCCAGCCCGGAAACTCTTCATTAAGCAGTATATCCCACGCCAAATCCTGCATTCCGTTATCTGCCAGCACAGAACAGAGAAGCGGCGCCCCTGCAAATCCGCAGCGGATCTGATATCCGTCTTTCTTCAGACGGACACGGAACTGATCGATCACTTTCCGCCTGTCCGGGCAGATATCAAACCGGAGTGCAGCCACATATGCGGCCTGCGTATCAATGGCAAGGCGTCCGCTGGGAGTGTAAAACTCCCGAAAAACCGCATCTTTTATATTTGTATATAACTCTCCGAATTTTTTTTCATCTTCTGAGTATCCGAGCACTCCTGCCGCTTTTTCTGTCAGTTCAACAGAATGGCAGTAGTACACAGAAGCAAGATACACGTCGTCTGTATTTCCTTTAAAACTGCTCGGCGTGGTGCCGTCAAGCGCCAGCCAGTCACCGAACGTAAATCCGAAATCATACAGATAACTGCGCCCTCTCTCTTCATCCTGACGGTCGATAAACAGAATCCAGTCACGCATCATCGGATATGCATCCGCCAACGCTGCCTTATCTCCATAAAATTTAAAAACCGTATCCGGAAGGATCGCCGCGATATCTCCCCAGATGCTTCCGACATTCGGGACATGCTCCGGATTAGGAAGATAATTAGGAATCCCGCCATGGAGATAACTTTGTTCCGTCTTCAGATCTTCGATAAATTTCCGATAAAATGCACGTGTATCCATATGGTAACATGCCGTGGATGCAAATACCTGCGCATCTCCGGTCCATCCAAGACGTTCATCTCTCTGAGGGCAGTCTGTAGGGATATCTATGAAATTGGACTTCATTCCCCACAGGGTATTCTCATATAACCGATTCACTTTATCGCTGGAAGTGCGGATATATCCGGTTCTCTCCATATCAGAATAAAGAACGATACCGGTAAAATCCTCTTTTCTGACTTCAGCCGGCCAGCCGGTCACACGCACATACCGGAACCCGAAATATGTAAAATGCGGACGGACAGTCTCTTTCCTTCCGTCAGATATATAAACAAACGGCATGGCTGCCGAACGGTAATTTTCGTTATAAAAATTACCATTCTGAAGGATTTCCCCGAATTCCAGTGTCACTTCCGTTCCCGCCGGGAAATCAGCCGCAAATTCTATAATCCCCGCAAAATTCTGTCCCATATCCAGTACAGTTTCCCCCGCCGGAGTATAGATTACTTCTCTGACCGGGATACTTTCCTTATGTCTGACGGGCAGACTCATCCTGTCCCGCAAATTCTTCTTGCTGATACATCCCCGCATATCAGAGGCATCATTCAATAATTTGACTGGTCTGTCCTCATTTTCTCTGTCTTTCCACAGCAGCCGGTTTATCCGTTCTCCATCATAGATTCCTGTCTTCTCTATATCAGATGCGCGGTATTTCCACGTATCATCCGTGCATATCGTCTCCTCTGATCCATCCTCATAGTACAGATGCAGTTCGGCGATCACTGCCATTTTATCCCCGTAGGTTTTCTCACGAGCCGGCATGCCAAACCGCCCCATATACCATCCTTTTCCTGTCAGGATCTCCAGATGGTTCTCTGTACCGAGATATTTTTCCACAGGAAATGTGATCACCTGAATCCGCTTCTCATAATCTGTCAGATAAGGAGTCAGGTATTCATTTCCTATTTTCTTTCCATTCAAGTAAGCCTCGAACACACCAGCAGCCGTTATATATAATCTTGCTTTTGCAATCTTATCTTTTACCGCAAAATCCTTGCTGAATACGGGACATATCTCTTCGCCGTCTGCATAAGTAATCCAGCCGGCGTTCCACTGCGTGTCCATCTTTCCGGTTTCAAACCAAGTAATGCCTTCAGCACTGTCCTCTTTGTCATCTGTCACTTTGACTCTTACGAAATATCTTGTCAGTGGAGCCAATGTCATCTGTAAGTGTACTCCTCCGGCAGGCATACGCACTCCCTGTGTTTCATATAGAATATTTGCAAAGTCACTGCCTTCTGCCGCCTGAACAATATACTGCTCAGAGCGGACACCTGCCGCATCCTCCACACACCACGTAACCGTGCACTCAGACATCTCATAGCCCGCGGGGCAGTAAATTCCATTGATTTTCATTTCTGTTATCTTCATCTGTCAACCTCTTCCTGCTTATTTACGCAGACAGCGCCGGTCCCATGCCCCGACGCTGTCTAGCTTTTTAAAAGATTATCTTCCAGATCTTTCATTCAGTTCTTTTCTGATCTGAGGCATCTTACTGTCAAGGTTATAAAATGCGAATACAATAATCTGACCGATCGTACAGATCAATGTCACTCCAATGTAAAGGAAGATAATTCCGTTTACAGCGGAAGGAGTCTGGACAGCAGCGCCTCCGACATATCCGGTCAGTGCCAGCACCCAGCCTACAACAACACCTGACAGACCGCTGCTCGCCTTGTTTGCAAAGCTGATCGCACTGTATGCCATGCCTTCCGATTTAACTCCCGTTTTCCACTCGCCATACAGAGCACTGTCTGCAACAAATGCGTTCGTTGATCCCTGTACCGGTGCAAAGAAAATTCCTTTGATCACAAGACCCGCCACAAATACCGGAATATTGTGTATATTCAAAAGCATGATCACAAAACCGATCATAGTGAGCAGAAGCCCGCCCAGAGCAGCTTTTCTCTTTCCAATCTTATTGCTGACTGCAAGGGCAAACGGCATGGCGATCAATCCCGGCACATTATCTGCAATAACAAGGACGGCGACCAGTCCCGGATTTTCCAGCACATACAAACCATAATAGATCATAACCGCAAGTCTTGTATACAAGCCCAGATATACAAAAACCGTGTTGAGCAGCTACATCATCCAGTACTTATTTTTCAGAAGCGACAGGATACTCGCCTTTGTATCAGTTTTTTCTTTACTCTGCCTATCCTGAGTATTGTCAGTGTCCTTGAGCTCTGATGTTGTAAAATATGTAAGCAGTGTGCCCGCAAGACAGATAACACCGAGAATCACTGCAAATTTAATAAATGCTCCTCTTGTATAATTGCTGCTTCCGCCGCTCAGCGCTGTAAGCACTGCAACTGCTGCCGCATTGATCAGAGTGTTTCCAAGAATGTTTCCGAACATCATCAGCGTACTGATCGTATTGATCTCTTTTTCATCTCTGGTCAGACGGACATTCAGTGTATTCATCGCACATCCAAGCGCTGTATAAGCAAGGGCATATAAATTATACATCACAAATACAAATACGATTTTTGCCGTTCCCGAAATTGCGCCCGGTGTAGAATACAGAAGAATCGTAAATAATATAAACGGAATGATAGACCGGATAATCCACGGTCTTGCTTTTCCCTGTTTACTCTTGTTCCGGTCGATCACAACCCCCATAAGGATGTCTGTAACCCCATCAAAAACTCTTGATACCAAAAGGATATTTCCCATTGCCAGTGCGGATATCCCCACGATATCCGTTCCAAAATAAGTGACATATCCGGCTACAAGTCCGGTCAGCAGCGCCTGCCCGAAAAAGCCCAGAGCAATGCTGAATTTCGATATGCCTTTAATCTTTCCTGTTTCCATAAAGTACCTCCTTCTATTCTCTCATTTTCAAGATAGTATCATATGATTTTGCTCTTGTTAATTTCATTATATTTTCGTATAATCAGCTTATAAACATGATAAATTGCTATATAATCATATTATATTGCTATCTTAAATTGAAGAAGGAGGAAAATATGTTTGACGGAATCCACTTTTTTGAATATGACGGGATCTTCCTTACAAATAATAATCTTTCAAAAGAAGTTGCATCCCAGAAAAATATTACAGAAGATATGAGGAATGCTCTGTTTGCCGAAGCCAGAGAGCAGATAAAGAATCACTTTGTGATCGATGGCAGAATGCAGCTTCTATTCCCGTTTCCCGTGAGTGAAAAAGATAAAAAGCATTATTTTTATCCCCAGATATTCTGCGTCTGTCACAGCGGGGCTTCCTATTACACCCGGAGAAAAGATTATGATTCTTATGAGATCCTCTTTACTTATGAGGGCAGCGGCATACTGGAATATGAGGGAAAAAAATATTATCTCCGCAAAGGTGACGGTTTCTTTCTGGACTGCAGGAAACCACACTACTATTACACGGACGGCGCCCGCTGGCTGCACAGCGATCTGCACTTTAACGGTTCCATTGCGTCTGAACTCTGTCAGGAATATGCAGCTGATAACGATGTGGCATTTCACGAACAGGATGAAAAATACCAGACGCTCCTCGAGACGCTGGTCAGGATCTGGGATACTTTTCAATCCTATAAGCAGCTGCAGTTTTCCAACTATATCGGTGAGATCATAGCGCATCTGCTTATTGATAAAGACATAAAAAAATCAGGCGGCACAATGCCCGACACATTCACCTACCTGATTAAATATATTGAACACAATTTTTCTCTGGATCTTACTCTGGACTATCTGGCCGATTTCGCTTCCATGAGCAAATATCATCTGTGCAGAGAATTCAAAAAATATACCGGCATGACTCCCATCCAGTTCGTAATCTACACCCGGATCGAAAATGCAAAATTTCTGCTGAAGCACACTGATCTTTCGATCGGGCGGATTGCTGCTCAGACCGGCTTTTCCGATCTGAACAATTTCAATAATCATTTCAAAAAACTTACCGGATACACGCCCCGGCAATTCCGCAGAACCGGCACGATATAGAACGGGTTATTTTTTCTTCATCACATTCTGCTCATAATCCTTAAGCGACGCCAATGCTTTCGGTGCCAGCGGGATGAGCGCGATCATATTGAACACGGTCATAAGCCCTACTCCGAGGTCTCCCAGATCCCACACAAACTGGTATGCTGCCAGTCCGCCGATAAAGAGCATGACAAGCGCCAGCACCTTATACAGCGTCTGGGAGATCCAGTTATCGCCGAAAAGATACGCCACATTCGATCTGGCATAGAACAGGATGCCCAGAAACGTGGAGAAACTGAACAGCCACAGGATCACCGCGATGAAGATAACGCCGAACTCTCCGAGATGATAGTTCATCGCCGTCTGGAGCAGATCCATTCCCTCAAGTCCTTTTGTCATGGACTCCGGGGTGAGCAGCATGATCATAGCGGAACAGGTACAGATCAGGAGAGTGTCGATAAAGACACCCAGCGCCTGCAGAAGCCCCTCTTTCGCCGGATGGCTGATGTCAGCCGCAGCAGCCGCACAGGGAGCTGAGCCGGATCCTGCCTCATTGGAGAAAAGCCCCCTCTTGGCTCCGTTCATGATCACAGCGCCGATTCCTCCGCCGACAACCTGACGGATACCGAACGCCTCTGAAAAGATTCTTCCAAACACTGACGGAAGCTGGCCTGCATTCGTCACAATAATAAAGATCGTGATAAAGAAATAGCACGCCGCCATGATGGGAACCATGATGTCCAGCACCTTCACTGTCGCGTTCTTCCTCAGAACGATGACCGCCGCGATCACCACAAGGATAACAGTGGAGTAGATCGGCGGAACATGAAATGCATTTTCAAAAGATGAGGAAATGGAGTTGCTGATCACCTGACTGATGCCGCACCAGCAGATCAGTCCGGATATGGCGAACAGTACGGCCAGTATGGACTTTTTCCGTTTGCTCCCCTTCTTTATAAAGAGCGCATGGATATAATAAGCCGGGCCTCCCCGGTATCCTCCGTAGAGCGGATCTTTCTCCTTATAGAGCTGCGCAAGCGTGGCCTCGATAAATGCAGTGGAAGAGCCTACAAGGGCAATTATCCACATCCAGAATACGGCTCCCGCGCCGCCGGCGGAGATTGCCGCAACCACACCGACCAGATTGCCCATGCCCACACGGCATGCTGTCGAGACGATCAGAGCCTGTACGCCGGAGATTCCCTCCCGCTCCTCCTCTTCAATCTTCCTGTTGTTCTCCAAAGTCACTTTCAGCATCTCAGGGAAGAGCCGGAATGGAAGAAATCTTGTCCGTATTGTAAAATAAATCCCCGCCGGGACAAGGATCAGCACAAGAAGCGAGAGCCCCAGTGTACTGCCGCCCGGAAGAGGTATCGTGATCAGATCTCCCCAGAGTATATTATAAATCGCATGAAATAATGCCATAGTTTTATCCTTTCCATTCTAACATTCACATCCACAGCCGCATCGCTAAGAGATACACTGCAGCATAATACAGGATCAGTACCAGCGCGCCGCACACCTTGCTTCTGTGCTTTCCCAGCCGGTTTCTGCCAAGGAGCACATCTGAGACAGCAAAGCAAAGTCCGCCCGCCGCCGGGACCACTCCGCCTGCCGTTGAAATCATCACTCCAACCGAACTGACGCCCCCGAAATATCCGCAGCATATGCGGACGCCTGCCGTCACGGCAAGGGAAGCCATCATACTCAGCACCAGCACATAAGCAAACAGAGGATACAAAAGTTTCTTTTTCTTCAGGGAATGAAAATATCTGTGAAGCGAAGCGCAGGCAGCTGCCGCAAAAAGCACGCAGACGGCCAGCGTCAGGCAGAGCAGACCGGCATCAATGATACAGCCCCCGCTTTTCTTCCAAACCAGTACCGTCTCCCCGCTCAAAAGGAAACCTGCCGCCATGCATATATGTCCGACGCCAAAGCTGACCGCTCCCCATACGAATCTGCACTCCAGCAGTACATCCGCCGCCATATAAAATACAATTGCCGCAAGGGTGCCCGCAAACGCTGCCCGCGAAGTCATGCTGTGCTCCCATCCGGACACAATGCTGCCGGCAGACTCTCCGGTACGCATTCCGCACAGATATCCCAGCAGCAGAATTCCCGGGACAGCTGAAGCCAGCGCCTTACAGAGAAGTGCCTGCTTTCTGTTTCTTTTTTTATTTCGAAAATAATACGTTCCGAAAGCCGCCATCACAACGGCACCGAAAACTCCCGCTGTCATCCTCATTTTCCTTTATTCCGGATCAGTCCGATCAGAGAGTAAATCAGCAGCGCCGCGATATTTACCATAACCACACTGGCCCCCGCCGGCGTGCCCCACACATAGGAGACCGTAATTCCAAGCACAAGGCAGACCACGGAAATCACCGCCGAATTGATGATCACGCTCTTAAACGTCTTGCACACACGCATGGATGTAAGGGCAGGGAATATGATCAGGCTGGAAATGAGGAGCGCCCCCATCATGCGCATGCCGAGCACGATCGTCACCGCTGTCAATATGGCGATCAGCGTGTTGTACAGATCTGCCTTTACTCCAGTTGCCTGAGCAAATGTCTCATCAAATGTAATGGCAAAGATCTTGTGATAGAAAAACACAAACAATACAAGCACGATCACTGCCATGATCACGCTCAGGCGCACATCCTCGCCGCTCATGGCGAGAATGCTTCCGAACATATAGTTATACACATCCGTATTCATCCCTGTCGTCATGGAGATCACCATCACGCCCACAGCGAGTGAACTGGTGGAGATCAGGGCGATCGCCGCGTCTCCTTTAATCCGGCTGTTTCCCCGGATCCGGAGAAGCAGCACGGCTGCCACAATAACCACAGGGATCGCCACAGCCAGAGGAGCCGCATTGAGGGACGCCGCAATGGCAAGTGCGCCAAACCCCACATGGGAGAGTCCGTCTCCGATCATAGAATACCGTTTCAGCACAAGGCTGACGCCGAGAAGCGCGGAGCACAGCGCCACCAGTGTGCCCACGGTAAAAGCGCGCACCATGAAAGGATACGAGAACATCTCAATGATCATTTCCATCTTGCACACCTCCCAGAAATGCTTTGCCGATCCGGCTTTTCCTGTAATCTTCCGTTGTTCCGAAGAAGAGCGCGGTCTCCTGAAGATGGAGGATATGTGTCGCATCTTTCACTGCGCTCTCGATGTCGTGGGAGACCATCACCACTGCAATGCCCGACTCGCGGTTGATCCTGCGGATCAGATCATAGAATTCGCCGGTCACTATGGGATCCAGTCCGGTCACCGGCTCATCGAGCAAAAGCAGACTCCCTGTCGCGCACAGTGCCCTCGCAAGAAGCACTCTCTGCTTCTGTCCGCCTGAAAGGTCCCGGAAACACTGGCGCTCCAGATCCCGTATCCCCAGAAGATCCATCTTTTCCAGAGCCTGTTTCCTGTCCGCCGCAGTATAAAAAGGATGAAATCCCCGGCTGTTGAGCCGTCCGGAGAGAACCACCTCGTAGACGCTGGCAGGGAAATCTTTCTGCGCGTCTGTCTGCTGGGGCAGATAACCGATCTCGTTCTGCTTCAGCCCGTCCCCGTAAGTGATCCGGCCTTTTTCTACATTTTTAAGCCCGAGAAGGCTTTTGACAAGCGTACTCTTGCCGGAGCCGTTCTCTCCGACAATACACAGATAGTCGCCTTTTTCTATTGCAAAATTCAAATCTTTTACCACCGTCTGGCCTTCGTAGCCGATGGAGACATTTTCACATTTTATCAGGGGCATCAGTTCAGTACCTCCTTCAGAGTCTCTGCGTTTTTCTGCATCATGGAGAGATAGGTCTCCCCGTTTTCAAAATCATCCGCGGAAAGATTATGACAGCTGTAGAGCACTTTCACCTCGGTTCCCGTCGCCTCTGCGATTGCATTCGCGATGTCGGCGCTGCTCAGTTCCATCTTCAGGACCGCAGGCACCTTCTCTTCTTTCACCTTCTCGATGAGAAACGCCATAGTCGCCGCGCTGGGCTCCGTATCCCCCGCGCATCCCGGAAATGCGGCATAATATTCCAGCCCGTACTCATCGGCAAAATATCGGAACGGAAAGCGGTCGCCGAAGATCATGACATCCCGCTTTGCGTTGTCCACAATCTCCCGGAACTCCTGATCCAGCTCTGAGAGCTGTTCCTGATAAGCCAGCGTATTTTCTTCATACAGCTCACTGTTGTCCGGATCTGCCTGCGAGAGAACGTTTTTAATCTGTTCCACGATCAGGGATGCATTGACCGGAGAGGTCCAGACATGCTCGTCCACCTCATGAGGGGACTCTTCCTCAACTCCCCCGTCTCCTGCCTCATCCGCATGACCGCCGTGCACATCGTCATAATCCTCTTCATCATGATCGTGTCCGGCACTTCCCTTCATCCCCTCTACCTGCTCCTCTTCCACTGTATCGACACAGTCTGTAAGGCGCAGTGTCACCATGTCCGAGTCCGGCATAGAACTCAGGATGTCTTCCACCCACACATCGTTTTCTCCGCCCGTATAGATAAAGACGTCGCTGTTCTGTATGGCAATGATATCCTGCGGGGTCGGCTCGTAGGAATGGGTCTCCTCACCGGGTTTCAAGAGCATTTTAATGTCAGCCTCATCTCCGGCGATCTCCCGGACAAAATCATAGGGCGGAAAGATCGTTGTCACGACACTGATCTTCCCGTCACCGGCGCCGTCTGCAGTATCGCCGGCACTGCCCGGCGGCATTGTACTGCTGCCTGTCCCCGCGCATCCCGATGCCGCAAGCGCTATACATCCGGAGAGCACTAAGCCGCAGACTGCACTGCGCCGCAATCTTGCAGACACATTTCCGCTCCTGTCCATAATTCTATTTTTATCTGCGTTCATATTTTGTAAAACAGAATTCCAGATCAAAACAGGTCTGCTCCTCGCTTTCTTCTGTCATCTCCCACTCATCCATCTCATCCAGATTCGGGAAGAATGTATCCGCCTGAAATGCGCGGTCTATCTTCGTCACATAAACCGTATCGCAGTAAGGAAGCATCATACGATAGACGCTTTCCCCGCCGATCACGTAAATGTCATCCGTATTGTATTTTTTCAATTCCTCCATCAGCTCGTCTTCAGAGTGGACGATGACGGCGTCTTTTACCTGATAATTCTGATTGCCGGTCAGGACGATATTGGTACGGTTCTTAAGCGGCATTCCATTCGGGAAACTTTCTAATGTCTTTCGCCCCATAACTACAACCTTTCCGGTCGTTGTCTGACGGAAAAACTTCATATCCGAGGGGATGCTCACAAGCAGATGGTTATTGTAACCGATCCCCCAGTTTTTGTCTGCTGCTAATATTGCTTTCATATATTTTTGCCTTTCTTCTTATATTTCTCTCTGTATCCGTTCGGCTTTTAAAGAGAATAAATGACCTGTCCGGTCATACCGCGATCGGAATATTTTTGATCTGCGGATGCGTCTGATAATTATCCAGTCTTACATCATCCGGTGTAAAGTCATAAAAATCCTTAACCTCCGGATTCAGCCAAAATTCAGGCGCCGGATACGGTTCTCTTGAGATCAGTTCCTCGATCATCGGAATATGCCTGTCATAGATATGGGCGTCTGCGATCACGTGGACCAGTTCGCCCGCCTTCATACCGCACACCTGAGCCAGCATGTAGATCAGGACCGCATACTGGCACACATTCCAGTTGTTTGCAGCCAGTACATCCTGAGACCGCTGGTTGAGAATACCGTTCAGAGTCAGCACATCACTGTCTTTCTCTTTCGTCACATTAAATGTCATGCTGTATGCGCACGGATACAGGTTCATCTCGTGGAGATCCTGATGCACATAGATATTTGTCATAATACGACGGCTGTACGGATTGTTCTTCAGATCATAGATCACACGATCCGTCTGGTCCATCATTCCTTCTTTGTACTGATGCTTTACGCCCATCTGATATCCGTATGCCTTTCCGATAGATCCGTTCTCATCCGCCCAGCTGTCCCAGATATGGCTTTTAAGATCATGTACATTGTTGGACTTTTTCTGCCAGATCCACAGCATCTCGTCCACACAGCTTTTGATCGCCGTGCGCCGGAGCGTGAGAGCCGGGAACTCTTTTGAAAGATCGTAACGGTTCACGACTCCGAATTTCTTGATCGTGTAAGCGGAAGTGCCGTCCTCCCACACCGGGCGCACCTTCTCCCCTTCTGTACTCGTGCCGTTTTCAATAATATCCCGGCACATATCGATAAACACTTTATCTGCGTAACTCATAATTTCCTCCTTTATCACGGATCAGCGATATTATACAGCAGCTTTTCCAGATTTCTCCTCAATGCATCGATCTCACGCCTTGTCATCCCGCGTGTCAGCTCCCTGTCAAGCTTTCTCCGGTCAATATCCATCCTCCTCTGGATGTCATATGCTTTTTCCGTGAGATAGATATTCTTTTTTCTCTTATCATGCGCATTCGGCACACAGAGGATGTAGCCTTTTTCGTCCAGACGTTTCAAGATCCCTGTCACGGTCGGATTTTTAAGATTTAAGTTCTTCTCTACATCCCGCTGGCTTACCTCTTCCTTGCTCGTGCGGAAGAGGTAGTCCAGCACTGCACACTGTGATGATGTGATACCGATCTTCTTTAACCGTTCATTCAGATCTTTTTCGTACACATTGTTGATCTGTTTAATCAGAAATCCGATTGGCTGGCTTCTTTTCTCCATCTGTATCCCTCACCTTATCCGTCTTCCATTCGCAGCATTATATCTGCCGTTTTGCATACATGATCTCCGAAGGCCCCGCTGACGCTTAATACTCCCGGATCACGCTGCTGATCTCGTAGATGCTCTCCATCTGTTTCAGTTCTCCTATGGCATCTTTCATATGCCGTTCTTTTACCTTTTCCGTCACGATGACCAGTTCCGCCCGGTCTGAATGCGAACTCTTCTGGACAACTCTCGCAATACTCACCTTATGTCCGCCGAACACCTGCGCGATCTGTGCCAGTACACCCGGGAGGTTCTTTACCTGCATACGCAGGAAGAATTTGTTCGCGGCCTCTCCGAAATCTTTCACCGGAATCTGCCGGTAACAGGTACAGCTGATTCTGCCTGTACAGTTGTATGCCAGATTCCGCGCCACATCGATCACATCTCCGACCACCGCGCTGGCTGTGGGCATCTCGCCCGCCCCTCTGCCGTAAAACATTGCATCATCCACCGCGTCGCCATGAATAAACACTGCATTGAACGATTCCCTTACAGACGCAAGCGGATGATCTTTCGGCAGCATCACAGGATACACTCCTACTTCAATTCCACCCCCGGTATTCCGCGCGATGCCGAGCAGTTTGATCACACTGTCAAATTCTTTCGCATAGGCGATATCCGCCGCCGTGATCTTCGTGATTCCCTCCGTATAAACATCTGAAAAAACGACTCTTGAATGGAACGCAATAGACGCCATGATCGCCACCTTGCGCCCTGCGTCAAGTCCTTCCACATCTGCAGTGGGATCAGCCTCGGCATATCCCAGCTCCTGTGCCTGTTTCAGCGCATCGTCAAATTCCATCCCGTCTTCAAACATCTTGGTCAGGATATAGTTGGTCGTGCCGTTTACAATGCCCAGCACATCCGAAATCTCATTTGCCGCCAGACACTGTTTCAGCGGACGGATGATCGGAATTCCGCCTGCCACAGCCGCCTCAAAAAGGAAATCTTTTCCATTCTCGCGGGCAGCGTCGAACAGTTCTCTTCCTTCTTCGGCGATCAGGTCCTTATTAGCTGAAACCACATTTTTCCCGGCTCTCAAAGCCTCCATGATCATTGTCTTCGCTGGTTCCATACCGCCGATCACTTCAATAACGATCTGGATTTCTTCATCCTCAAGGATCTCTCTCCAGTTATCAGTCAGAAGGCTCTCATCCACACCTTCTCTTTTCTTATTTTTATTATGAACAAGTATCTTCTTGATCTCCAGCTGCGCGCCGGCAGTCTGCTCCATCACATCCGCACGCTTCCGGATCAGTTTATATACACCGGTTCCGACTGTTCCAAGGCCGAGCAGGCCGATCTTGATTTTCTTCATTCAATCTCCTCTTTTCTGCTGTCCGCACGCCGTAATACCATACAGGATACACACGGCTGCGTTTTAAAACATCCTGTTTCTGTTCAGTATTCACAGTATAGCATAGCACCGCGGCATCAGCAAGCACGGCCATGTGCCTTTGCAGATAACACGGGCTGAGCTTTCAACGTTTTCCTCCTGTCTATTCTCTTTCAGCCGTTCCTCTGTGAATCCGGCAGGTAAGAAGTCCGATCACAAATCCGGCAAGCGCAGGACACACCCAGCCGAATCCCTGTTCCGAAAACGGCAGGAGAGCGCCGGCAGTATCCGTGATTCTCCCGATTACCGGAGATGCACTGATCGCTTCAGGCAGCGCGCGCAGGAAATCAAATATGGCGCCGAAAGCCGTAAAAGCCATCGTGCACTGATACACGAGCCTGTTCCCGCCGAAAATACGATGAGAAAACGTAAGCGCGATAAGCACGATCGACAACGGATACAGGAACATTAACACCGGCATGGAATAAGCGATAATCGAATTCAGTCCCAGATTCGCGATCAGAAATGACAGCACGCAGAATACTGATGCCCAGATCCGGTAAGAAGGGCCGCCGGGGAACAGTTTTACGAACGTTCTCCCGCAGCTTGTGATCAGTCCTGCCGCTGTCTTCAGACAGGCTGCTGTGACAGTCGCGGCAAGGATCAGCGCCCCGGCTGTACCGAAATAATAACCGGCGATCCTTGCAAGAGCTTCCCCTCCGTTCTCAGAGGCCGGGAATACACCTCTGCTCTGAGCTCCCATCACAGTAACCAGCACATAGATCAGCGCCATCAGAAGAGAACTGAAAATGCCTGCCTTAACCGTACTCTTCGCAATCTCTCCCGGTTCTTCCGCCCCCAGTCCGCGTATGGCTTCCACAACCACGATCCCGAACGCGAGTCCTGCAAGGACATCCATTGTGTTGTATCCCTCAAGCAGCCCGGTAAAGAAAGCACCCTGTGCATATCCGCCCTGAGGCGCCGCATCGCTGATTGCCCCTGCCGGGGATACGAGAGCCCTCACAAGGAGGATTCCCAGAAAGAGAAGGAACAGAGGATTGAGCACTTTTCCGATCCATGTCATGATTTCTCCCGGGCGCAGAGAGAAAAACAGGACAAGGGCAAAAAAGAGCAGCGAGAAAACTGCCAGCCCGGCTGTATGAGAGACGCCTGACGTAATTCCTTCCACGCCTACTGTATATGATACGGTGGCGCATCTCGGTATGGCAAAAAAAGGACCTATTGTCAGATACAGGGCGCAGGTAAAGAAAAGTCCGTATCTTCTTCCCACCCGGCTGCTCAGCTCAAGAAGGCCGTCCTTCCGGCTGACCCCCAGCGCCGCAACGCCAAGCAGCGGCAGTCCGACCCCGGTGATCAGGAATCCTGCTGCCGCCTGCCACATATTGCTTCCGGAAAGCTGTCCCATGGAAGCCGGAAAGATCAGATTACCCGCTCCGAAAAACATACCAAACAGCATACTGGCAACTACGATAATTTCTTTCAGTGACAATTTTTTCATAAAACTCGCTCTCCTATACTCTGGATGTCGGCCGGATAAAAGAAAAAGCACCTGAACCCCATTCCGGAATCTCAAGTGCTTAATTCAGAGCGACAGACGGGGTTCGAACCCGCGACCCCGACCTTGGCAAGGTCGTACTCTACCAACTGAGCCACTGTCGCATTTTCTGTGTTCCGTTCGTTTTCCTGACCGGAACAATAAGTACTATACTACAGCCCTTTATAAATGTCAACAACTTTTTTCACTTTTTTTCATTTTTTTATTTCTGCGTTCCTGTCAGGTTTTTCCCCGCCTCCGACAGCAGGCTGCGCAGAGACTCTATATCTTCCGCACTCAGAGCAGTACTTTCAAGATAGGACGATACCAGCGCAGAAATATTCCCGCTAAAATAGTGTTCCACAAAGGATGACGTCTTCGACCTAAGATACTCATCTTCTTCCACCGCCGCTGTATAGACGAACATCCTGCCCTTCTTCTTGTAAGTAAGGGCTCCTTTTGTGACAAGTCTCCGGATAAGTGTCTGAATCGTCTTCGGACTCCAGTCTGTGGACTGCACCAGCTGATCCGTGATCTCGTTTGTGCTCACAGTTCCCTGATCCCACACGATCCTCATAACTTCAAATTCAGCTTCTGATATCTGTGGAAGTTTCTTCATGTTTTTCCCTCTCTTTTCCTACACTCGTAATAGTTATTATATCTTCCGCCCGGGCATCTGTCAAATTACAGTTTATCTTTATGTCTGAATCTCCGAAGCCGGCTGATTCATTTCCGGATAAAGATCAGACCGTTTCCTTTCCATACATACGAAAAACATCTGTACAAACAATGTTCATTCTTCTATAATAATGTGGTCACGGCATCCGGCCGGCTGTGCACGCCGGTACTACAGACATTTTAAATAACGGAGGATTTCTTCAGTGAAACAGACATATACCCGCACGCTGACCGCATGTTACACAGGCTATGTGGTGCAGGCAATTGTAAATAATTTTGCACCGCTTCTTTTTCTGACTTTTCAGAGTACATATGATATCTCTATGGGCAGGATCACACTGCTCATCACAATAAACTTTATCGTACAGCTTATGACCGATTTTCTTTCCGCAGGATTTATTGACCGCATCGGCTATCGGGCATCCATGCTGATCGCACACGCGGCATCAGCGGCAGGACTGTTCTGTCTGCCCCTTCTGCCGGAACTTCTGCACGATCCCTTTGCCGGTCTGCTCATTGCTGTCGTGATATACGCGGTCGGCGGCGGACTGCTGGAAGTTATGGTCAGCCCTGTCGTAGAAGCCCTTCCCACAGATAATAAGGAAAAGACCATGAGTATGCTCCACTCCTTCTACTGCTGGGGACACGTGGCGGTAGTTCTTGTCTCAACAATATTTTTTACACTGTTCGGCGTGGAAAACTGGCGGATCATGGCTGTTATATGGGCTCTTGTCCCGATGTACAACTTCTTTGTCTTTTGCAAAGTACCCATATGCACACTCACAGAAGAAGGTGAAAAAGGACTGTCCTTCACTGACCTTGTCCGAAAGCCTGCATTCTGGATTCTTATGGTAATCATGGTCTGTGCAGGCGCCAGCGAACAGTCCGTCAGCCAGTGGGCCTCCACCTTCGCGGAGCAGGGACTGGGCGTCAGCAAGACGATCGGTGATCTGGCAGGTCCTATGTTCTTCGCCATCTGCATGGGCAGTTCCCGGCTGCTCTATGGACTGTACGGAGAAAAGCTGAACCTGAAACGGGCAATGATCCTAAGCGGATTATTATGCGTCCTCTCCTACTGCATGATCTCACTCTCGCCGATTCCCGCGCTCAGCCTGATCGGCTGCGGAATCTGCGGTTTCTCCGTAGGAATCATGTGGCCGGGCGCATTCAGCATCGGCGCGTCCGTATTAAGAGGCGGCGACACGGTAATGTTTGCCTTCTTCGCTCTGGCAGGAGATCTGGGATGTTCGGGCGGTCCCACCTATGTGGGCTTCATCTCGGAATACGCGGGAAACAGTCTGAAAACAGGAATCCAATGGGCTGTGATCTTCCCGTTGCTGCTGATGATCGGGGTAATGCTGATACGGAAAACGCATAATGAAATGAAATCTTGAAACTGTTTATCGAATATGATATATTGTAAATGAAAAAGGAGCAACCGCCCACAAGGGGTTGACCTTA
>CAKNJS010000045.1 GCA_930986645.1 uncultured Lachnoclostridium sp. | reverse complement strand
GTGTGAACTTCAGGAGCTTCTTACTCTTCGGAACTGCCTCGCATGCCTCTACCTTTACAACCCGGAAATCGGATTTGCTGAAGGTGTCAAAATCAACGGCATCCTCGAACAGCGGCTCAACTTTCACCTTGGAAAGATCGATCTTCACAGCCGGTTCGGACTCTTCTTTCTTGTCCGTTTTCTTACCTTCGGCTCCGCCGATGCTCTTCATTGTCGGGAAGAGCAGCACATCACGGATGGCAGCGCTGTTCGTGAGCAGCATACACATTCTGTCGATACCGAAACCGATACCTCCTGTCGGCGGCATACCGATTTCCAGTGCGTTGAGGAAGTCCTCATCTGTATGCTCCGCCTCATCATCTCCGGCTGCCGCATTGGCATCCTGCTGTGCAAAACGCTCTCTCTGGTCGATCGGGTCATTCAGCTCGGAGTAAGCGTTAGCCATCTCCCAGCCGTTCATGAAGAACTCGAAACGCTCCACATAGTCCGGATTCTCCGGTTTCTTCTTGGTCAGCGGTGAAATCTCGATGGGGTGATCCATAACAAATGTCGGCTGCACCAGATGCTCTTCTACATATTCCTCGAAGAACAGGTTCAGGATATCTCCCTTCTTATGTCTCTCCTCAAACTCTATGTTATGCTCTTTCGCAAGCTCTCTTGCCTGCTCCAGTGTCTCTACTTCATTCCAGTCCACGCCTGCATATTTCTTTACAGCGTCAACCATAGTAATACGCTCGAACGGTTTTCCGAGATCCATCTCGATATCATTGTAGACAATCTTTGTCGTTCCGAGCACTTCCTGTGCCACATGACGGTACAGGTTCTCTGTCAGATCCATCATTCCGTTGTAATCTGTGTATGCCTGATAGAGCTCCATCAGTGTGAACTCCGGATTGTGTCTTGTATCAAGGCCTTCATTTCTGAATACTCGGCCGATCTCGTATACCTTCTCAAGTCCTCCTACAATCAGTCTCTTCAGGTAGAGCTCCAGAGAAATGCGAAGCTTCAGGTCTTCATTCAGAGCATTGAAGTGAGTCTCGAACGGTCTTGCGGCAGCTCCTCCGGCATTTGCAACAAGCATCGGTGTCTCAACTTCCATGAAGCCCTGTCCGTCCAGATATTTACGGATTGAACTGATGATTCTGGAACGTTTGATAAATGTATCCTTTACTTCCGGGTTCATGATCAGATCCACGTATCTCTGACGGTAACGTGTATCTGTATTAGTCAGTCCATGGAACTTCTCCGGAAGGATCTGGAGACTCTTGGAGAGCAGTGTCACATGAGATGCATGGATAGAAATCTCTCCTGTCTTTGTCTTGAACACTTCTCCCTCAATGCCGATCACATCGCCTACGTCCAGCTTTTTGAACTCCTTGTAGTTCTCCTCGCCTACGCTGTCCCTTGCTACATAAGACTGGATATTGCCTTTCAGATCCTGCACATTGCAGAAAGACGCTTTTCCCATCACACGCTTGGACATCATACGTCCTGCAATGGATACCTGTTTTCCTTCCAGCTCGTCAAAGTTGTCCTTGATCTCCTGACTGTGATGTGTCTGGTCATATTTTGTAATCACAAACGGGTCTTTACCGTTCTGCTGCAGCTCCGCAAGTTTCTCGCGGCGCACTTTTCTCAACTGATTCAGATCCTGTTCCTGTCCGTTTTTCTGCTGCTGTGCCACTGTATTTTCTCCTTTCATTGCTACCGCCGTACATTTCACGGCCTAGTGGTACACCTTCGCGGTGTTTCTTATATTCCCATACACGCGAATTCAGACCCCTTAATAATTAAGAGGTCTGTGTCGTGTCATATCTTTACTTTGAACGGCTGATCTCAAGTACTTTGTACTCGATGTCGCCTGCCTGTGTCTCTACGGTAACTGTCTCGCCGGCTTTCTTTCCCATCAGTGCCTGTCCGACCGGAGACTCATTGGAAATCTTGCCCTCAAGGCTGTTCGCCTCTGTAGATCCCACAATCTTAAACTCCATCTCCTCATCATATGTGATGTCGTATACTTTTACCGTACATCCTACATTGATCTTGTCAAAGTCAACTTCATCCTCAACGACTACCTCTGCATTTTTCAGAATGCCCTCAAGTTCTTCGATACGGGCTTCGATGTCTCTCTGCTCATCCTTTGCAGCATCATACTCTGCATTCTCAGAGAGATCTCCCTGCTCTCTTGCCTCTTTGATCTTAGCGGCAACTTCCTTACGTTTTACCACTTTAAGATCTTCAAGTTCGTCCTCAAGTGCCTTTAATCCGGCATAAGTAAGTAATTTTTTCTTTGCCTCTGCCATTGGTTACGCTTCCTTTCTGTTTCTCTGGTTTTCTTTCTATTTTTTGATGTTCATCACACGGGACAGTATGTCCTGTAATGCTGTCATTTAAGTCTATTTCGCAATTTCAATATTATAACCAAACTCTATAATGATGTCAAGAGATTTTCCAGTTCTTCAAGACTCTCCACCGCATTCACTTTTTCCCTCAGACGAGCCGCCCCTTTGAGTCCTTTCGTGTACCATGCAACGTGTTTTCTCATCTCCCGGATACCCGAAAATTCGCCTTTATATTCAAGCTGCAGACGGGCGTGTCTGAGCATCATTTTTCTGATCTCATCCTTGTCCGGTCTGGGCGGAAGTTCCCCAGTCTCCTCCCAGTGTATCATCTCAGAGAAGATCCACGGATTGCCTTGGGCGCCTCTTGCGATCATGATCCCGTCGCATCCCGTCTGACGCACCAGCTCGTCCGCCTTCTGAGGCGTCGTCACGTCTCCGTTTCCTATAACGGGAATGGACACCGCCTCCTTTACCTGACGGATAATATCCCAGTCTGCCTTGCCGCTGTAATACTGCTCTCTCGTGCGCCCGTGCACCGCCACAGCAGCTGCTCCGGCCTCCTCAATGATCTTGGCGATTTCCACCGCATTTACGTGGTCATCGTCAAAGCCTTTTCTGATCTTCACCGTTACCGGCTTATCGATGGCTTTTACCAGCGCACTGACGATCTCATAGACCAGCTTCGGATTCTTCATAAGTGCGGAACCTTCGCCGTTTTTGACAACCTTCGGCACCGGGCATCCCATGTTGACATCAAGGATGGCAAATGGTCTCTCCTCGATCCGTTTCGCCATCTCGCTCATGATCTTCGGATCAGAGCCAAACAGCTGCAGGGACACCGGGCGCTCATCCGGATGGATCTCCAGCAGGCTCTCTGTATTTCTATTATTATAGTAGATTGCCTTTGCGCTCACCATCTCCATGCAGAGAAGCCCCGCCCCCTGCTCCCGGCAGAGCAGACGAAATGGCAGGTCGGTAACACCTGCCATGGGTCCTAATATATAACGGTTTTCAAGTTCTACATTTCCTATTTTTAAGTGTTTCATAGCTCTTATTTCTCAGTTCCCTTCATCCTCTCATAGATCAGCCTCAGCCCGTTCAGCGTCAGCTGCGGATCATACAGATCGATACATTCCGTCTCTTTGGCGATGATCTTTCCCAAACCGCCTGTAGCGATCACATATGCATCCGCATATCCGGATTCCTCTTTCATCTTTCTCACAATATATTCCGTCTGGCCGACAGCGCCGAACACAAGACCTCCCTGCATACCCGATACCGTGTCCCGCGCAAGCACGGAGTCCGGCTTCTGGATCTGGATGGCAGGCAGCATGGCGGCCCCGCCCCATAAGGAGCGCCCCGCCGTCTCGATACCGGGAGCAATGATGCACGCCTCAAGCGTACTGTCAGGGCCGATCAGGTCATAAGTGGTCGCCGTCCCGAAATCAATGACGATGGCCGGACCTTTTGCAATCGCAAAGCCAGCGGCCGCATTGACGATACGGTCAGGGCCTGTCCTTGAAGGATTGTCCGTATTCACGCGGACACCGGTATCCGAATCTGCGGATACGATCAGCGGAGTAGTCTGCAGATATTTGATGATCCCGCTTGTCAGGGAATGCATGATATCCGGTACGACCGATGCAATGATAACCGCTTTAATCTTCTTCGGGTCAATGGCCCTGTGTTCCAGTATGCCGCAGATGGTCATGCCGTATTCATCCGATGTTCTCGGACGATTTGTCGTCATACGGAACATTCCCAGCAGAGTTTCCTCCCTGAACACACCCATTGTAATATTTGTGTTTCCCACATCGATCGTAAGCAGCATATGTATTCCTCCACGCATATTTGCAGATTACAAGTGAACTTTAACTCATATCTTACCAAGCATCGCTTGCCGCCGTCAAGTGCACCTTTCCGATTCATCTAACCGATGCCAAAATGCCCCTGCCGGCAGAGCTTCTTTCTCCCGGCAGGGGCTTATTTTAAAACCGCTTGATCTTTCTCGTAGTTGTCTTCTCGAATTCTTTATCTCTGACGATCAGGCTGTAGATTCTCTTCTGCGGAGCCGCTGTCTTATTATACTCATCGATGATCTCCTGAAGTTTTGCCCGCACGTCTTTGATTCGTTTCTTCTTTACATAATCCTGATCCGGATAGATCTCCGCTTCGATCACGCCGTCCTTCTCACGGACAAGTATTTCGCCCACAAGACGGTTGGTGCTCAGAACATTCTCCAGTTCCTCCGGAGATACATTCTCGCCATTCTTTGTGATAATCAGATTCTTCTTGCGTCCGGTCAGGTAGACAAATCCGTCCTCATCCACATAGCCCAGATCTCCCGTCTTCAGCCATCCGTCTTCCAGAGTCTCGGCCGTCTCTTCCGGCATCTTATAGTATCCCTGCATAACACTGCTGCCCTTCACCCAGAGTTCGCCGTCCACGGTCTTGGCCTCACAGTTGGGCAGGAGCTGGCCCACAGAATCAGAGCGGATATTCCAGCTCTGGTTGACGCTGATGACAGGAGAGCACTCGGTCATGCCATACCCCTGCTGGATGACAATGTCATATTTTTTAAACAGGTCGATATATTTCGGGTCAAGATATGCACCGCCGCTGCAGATCGTGTGGAACTGCTTTCCGAACACCTGACTCTTTACGATCTTGGCCGGGAGGAGAGATGCATCCTCCAGCTTCTTCGCCATTGTCTCTATCATCAGCGGTACCATCAGGATCATCTCCGGCTTGAACAGTTTGATATTCTTTGCCACGCGCATCAGGGAGTCATTGATACAGATCACCGCACCCAGAGATGTTCCTTTCAGAATATCCATGCTCAGACAGTATGCGTGATGGATCGGCAGCACCGTCATGATCACAGTGCGCTCCGGGATCTTCATTTCCAGACAGGTGGCGTTTTCGGCTGCATTTCTGTGCGTCAGCATAACGCCCTTGCTCTTTCCCGTCGTACCGGACGTAAACATGATCGTACAGAGCTGATCCGGATCCGGGTCATAATCGAAGCTTCCCCTGTTCTCCTCCAGCAGTTTCCAGAACGAAAGTGCATGATCGTCATTTTCTTTCTGCTGCATGGAAATCATCGTCTTAAGCTGCGGGCAGCGTTCTTTCGCGATAGCCGCCACATCTTTTCTCACTTCATCATATACAAGTACCGTGGAATCTGATCTGGCGATCAGGTCGCATACATCCTCCGCCGGGAGATTAACATCCAGCGGCACGACCACACTGCCGCTGTTCACTGTTCCGAAATAGGTCACCAGCCATTCATAGGACGTCATGCCGATCACAGAAATATGCTTTCCCAGCTCCCCCAGACTTTTCAGTACATTGGAAAAGCTCTCACTGTCATTTTTCAGCTGTGTATATGACTTTGATTCAATCTCGTTTTTACTGATCTTATAGCGTACCGCATCCTCCGGTCCGTATTTTTTTTCTGTATTTACAAGGATCTGACGCACTGTGCTGCAAAGCATAACTCACATTCCTTTCCCAACTATTTTACTAATGTTTCAAGGTAATCGACAGCCTCCTGTACTGTGCGGATATTTACCACTTCTGACTGCTCGACTTCCACGTCGAACTCGTCTTCGATCTCGCCCAGCATGCTCATAAAGTCGAAGGAGGTAAATCCGAGATCCTCCATAAAGCGTGACTCCGGATGAATGTTTTCCGGCTCTACTTCAACATAATTGCAGATGATTTTAACTAATCTTTCAAACATGATTATTCTCCTTTTCCAAATTAATGATGTCGGGGCAGAAGCCCCCAGCCATAATGCCTGCGGACTGTGCTGTGCATTCCCGCAATCCCGCATGGCATCATACTAATTTGATGATCTCTCCAATCGTCAGATCCGGATTCTCCGCGCCTTTGAACATGATCTTGCACAGATAGTAGTACAGGTACTCCAGTTCTTCTCTCGAATATGCCTTTACCTGATGCTCGAAGTTAAAGTCCAGACCGTTGTCCTCCGGGCGGTGCATAACAGTCAGGTAAACGCCCTGCGGGCATGTCCCGTTCGGATACCACTTCGTCTTATATCGGATGTCTCCCAGCTGATCCAGTCCTTTCTCTTTGAGAGTGAGCGGCTGATAGGTCAGTGAGATCGGTTCATAGGTAAGTCCCGGGTTCGGCTGCGGATACAGCTTGGAGCGGTATGCAAAATATGCCGTAGGATCATAGTTTGCATGACGGAATATCTCGTTCTGTTTGTCACGGATCGCATAGACGCCGTCGATAAACTTCATATCCTCGGAGAAGATCGTCCGGATCGGGAAGGAATGAATTCTTGTACCGCCGGATTTCTTCTCTTTCAGTGTCGCACGTCTCGCAATGGCATTATTGATAGATACATCTTCAAAACCATTCATCTTCTGATAGTAAGTGCGGAGTCCCATGAGGATCAGACATGCAAGCGACACGTGATATTTCTCGCAGAAATCCATCAGACGCTTTGTAGGCTCCTCCTCCAGATGGAAGATGTCGAGTGCAGATTTTGTATCATCCGACGCATTAAACGCAGTGCGCAGCTTCGGATTCTTGAACATTTTCCTTGCAGCTTCCAGCTTATCCGTACCGTGGATACCGTTATAGATCGGCTCCCCTTTTTCAATCTCTTTCTGGAAGAAAGCGATATCTCTCTGCTGTGCTTTACTTCCCGCCTCATAGGCAAGATCTTTTTCCAGCTGTTCGATATAGGAACACATATCTTTCGGGTACGGAACCCCTTCATATTTAGCATTACAGTAGAGCTCGATAATATCTTTCAAGAAGCAGATCAGCGACTGTGCGTCTACAGTCATATGCTGTCCGAGGAAGTATACTCCGTTAAATCCGTCAGGCATCTTGATCATGACCACGCGGGACATCTGTGAATCTTCCATTTTAAATGGAACAGTCGTCCACTTCTGCATTTCAGCTTCTGCCTCTTCCATTGTCTTGCCGGAGAAATCGACAAACTCAATATCCTGTTCCTCCGGATCTGCCACATACTGATACCATGTTCCCTCTTTATCTTTCGCAAAACGGATGCGCATTCCCTCGCTTCTGGCATATGCCTCATTGATCGATTTTTTCAGCTGATCCCAGTCCAGCTCCACTTCGATGGTCAGGCTTGTACCGATATTCAGAACCGCCATGCTCGGGCAGTGCGGTGCATAGTAAAGATGAAATTTCTGTGCTACAGTAAGCGGATACACTTTATGTCCTTTTCTTGTCTTCATCATTTCATTATTCCTCCGATAAATGAATCAAGGGCTCCCTCATAGGCTTCTGTATCTTTATAATAGCTCTCGCCGTGGCCCGCATCTTTGACAATCAGTTTCGTTTTCGGTGAAGCGCAGTTCTTGTAAATCTCTTCACACATCCAGCAGGGTACGAAGACATCTTTTTCTCCGTGGATAAACAGGAACGGTACTTCTGACTTTCTCACTTCCCTTGCTGCATTGCACTCGTCCAGTCCGTATCCGGCATTTCTCTTGTTCAGTTTGTCCGCGATCTGGATCATCGGGAATGCCGGCAGATGATACATGCTGTGCAGTACATGTGTAAACACATCCTTTGCTGATGTAAATGCACAGTCTGAAACGATTCCTTTCACCTGGGGCGGAAGTTTCAGTCCGCTCATCATACATACTGCAGCTCCGCCCATGGAATTACCGTGGAGCAGGATCTGTGCGTCATCGCCGATCTTATCGATCATCCATTTGACCCATTCCATTCCGTCCAGACGGTCCATGGTGCCGAAACCGATATAGGTTCCCTCGCTCTCGCCATGGGCGCGCTCATCTATGAGCAGCATCCGGAAGCCGTGGTTAAGATAGTAATAAGAAAGGCTTCCATAATCGTCTATTCCCCGGCTCGTATACCCGTGGAAACAGATCACCGCCTTATTCCCGCCATCGCCCTCAAAATATGTACCGTGCAGTTTCAGACCGTCGTGGGAAGTGATCCACACATCCTCATGGGGCTGTTCCATCATCCAGTCATGACGCTCATGCATGAGCGGGAAATATTTTTCCCAGTCTACGCCTGACATCTTCATAGTCCGCTCAGTCTTTGCATTGTAACGTTTCATGGTCCTTCTGTAGAAATACGCCGTTCCTCCGGCTTCCGCCGCGGTCAGCAGTCCCAGAACAGCCGCTGCTCCTTTTAACAATTTGCCCATTTATATCACCTGCTTTTATTCATCGTGCTTTTACTGTTTCTTATTTGTTCTGTTTCTTTTCCGCTTTCTTTGCCGCCTTCTTGGCTGCTTTTTTGCTGTTGATCAAATCTTTCAGTTTCAGGGCCTTGTCGATATTGCCTTCGACTTTGAGTTTGCCCAGTGTCACCGCAAGGATCGGATCTGTCTTCCCATCAGCAATCTTAAATAATGTCTCCGCTGTACAGGTAAACATTGCATCGCGGTCAAAATACTCGTAAGGCTCCACATAGAGCTGTCCGTCTTTCACCTCGGCATAAAAAATGCCTTCCGCTTCACCGGTGATGTTGAACTGATATGCCAGATGTTCGTGGATGTCGCTTACATCCGCTTCCATCAGCATCCCTTTTACTTTTGAAAACATATCTGCGTAGGTCATAGTATCCTCCTTTTCGACCGTAAAAGTCATTTTTCGACCATCGGTCATGTTCTCTTCTCTGTTAGATTATCATTTTTTCGACTGTCGGTCAATCGTCGTCTCTGTCAAAATGAGAAGATTTTTTATTCTCTTTTTTGTGCGTTTTTCTTTCTGGCTCTTTTACAGGTGATGTGCTATACTTGATGTGCTTACTGATGAAATGATTAATTAAGAAAGGAGGAGATTATGTCAGGCAGAAAAGAGAAATATGATCTGATACTTGATTCTCTGCAGAAACTTCTGGAAAATAAAAATCTGCAGACAATTTCCGTCAGCGAGATTGCCCAGACAGCCGGTATCGGCAAGGGAAGTATTTATTATTATTTTCCGTCGAAAGACGCTATTCTCGAAGCCCTCGTGGAACGGAACTACGAAAAGCCGCTCAGCACAGCCAAAAATCTTGCCTGCCAGACCGGCATTCCTCCGTTCACACGTATGGCCATGATTTTTCAGGCGTGCCGCAACTCATCTGCGGAATACATGAAATCAGGAAAAGAAAGCGGAGTAAGCGCTCCCGAAAAAGCACTGCTCCACCAAAAATATATGAACCACCTGATCTCCGAATTCAAACCGGTGCTGGCGGAGATCATCCGTCAGGGGATTGAAGCGGGAGAGATTCATTTTGACAGACCCGAAGTATTGGCAGAGATTGTACTGATCGTCCTCACTGTCAAAATGGACAATACCATCGTCCCCTCACCCCGGGAGAATATTGAAGAGACTATCGAAGGGCTTGTCGCTCTCCTCGAAAAGGGAACGGACAACCCGTCCGGATCGCTTAACTTTCTTCTTGCATAAAAAATAAGATCTCCCTGAGCAGATACATTCCGCCGCCGGAGATCTTATTTGTTATCATTTTATCCTTCACACACTTCATTCAGCAGCCGAAAGGATTTCAGCAGCATCAGTCGCCTGCAATAATTTCATACTCTTTACTGAAGCTTTCGCCCGGAGCTGCCATATTTACATTCTGCTTCCTTGAAAGTTCCTGATCAAAACCAATGTTATCGCATCTCCCCATCCACGGTTCGAGGCACACAAACGGAGCGTCTTTTACTGACCAGATACCGAAATTCGGGAAACCTTCGCACTTTATTCCCACATAGGGTGTTCCGTCTTTATGGCACAGCCATACTTCTTCGATCTGCCCGTCGTCAAAAATCAGCGCGTCATTTTCAAACATTTCTTCCGTAACCGGACAGTACTCCCCGTTCAGATCAAGCGTATATACTTTTCCGGGATCAGCTGCCGCCTCCGCCGGATCGATAAGGATATATCTAAGGGAATCTTTTCCCGGGAATTTCAGGCTGTAATCTGTTTTCTTCTCATCCTTTCCCGCGAACCTGAACGCAGGATGTCCGCCGATCGTAAAGTACATATCCTCTTCTCCCGGATTGCGGACCTCCCACTTTACAGACAGGCTCTTCCCCTTCAGCGTATAGGTGATAACGAGCTCGAATTCAAACGGATATACTTCCTTTGTCTCTTCGCTGGATGCAAGAAGGAAAGAAACCGAATCTGCTTTTTCGCAGATGCACTTGAATCTGCTGTCCCTCGCGAATCCGTGCTGGGATGCAGGGTAATGCGTCCCATTAATCAGTACCGTGTTATGATACGTCTTTCCCACATTCGGGAACAGTACCGGAGAGTGTCTCTTCCAGTACACAGGATCAGCCTCCCACAGAAGTTCCGTGTCATTCTTCTTGTCATAAATTCTCGTCACTTCCGCACCTAATTCCGAGATTTCCACACATAATCTCTCATTTTCCAGTTTCATTCTCTTTCCTCCTTTTCCGCCCATACTCCTTGCGCCATGCCGGCTTCTTATTTTATTCGTCAGTATCTGTCTGCTCCACCTGAATGCAGTTGTCCACCAGATAATCCGTCACTTTGTCGCGGAGAACAGCCGCTTTGAGCTCGTCCTTCCCCACCTGTTCGGTATATTCATCCACATCGTCATATCCTGCCTGTTCCGCATACTCTGCCATGCCTTCTTCATATTCCTTCTCCGTCGGTTCGAGGTGCTTCTTCTCGGCGATCAGTTTAAGAGCCTCTTCAAGAGCCACGCCCTGACGGACAGACTCGTCAATCTTCGCGTTAAAATCGTCTTCCGACATCTGCATATAAGTCTCCACAAATTCGCCAAGCTCCACTCCATACATACCTGCAAGCTGAGTATAATAGTCCGTCATCTGCTGTGTGAGTTCCTCTACCCGGTCCTCCGGATATTTTTTCACCTCTACGTTATCCATCAGGGCGCTCTGCACAGAGGATTCCAGCTCAGCCTCAACAGACGCCTCTGTATTTTCCTCGATCTGGGAACGGATCTCCTCCCTGTACTCGTCCACTGTCTCGGACTTGTCGCTGTTCTCTTTCACCCACTCGTCCGTCAGTTCCGGTGTAGTTTTCTGAGAAATCGAATTGAGCACAATATGGAAATCCGCTACTGCGCCTGCCATATCCGGATTCCTGTCATACGGATCCGGGAACTGTACCGTTATATCAAATTCATCTCCGGTCTGATGTCCAACAATCTGTTCTTCAAATCCTTTATAGTCGTCCGTCGCTCCGATAAAGGAGTTGCTTCCCAGCTCCAGATCCGCGCCTTCTGCGGAACCGCCGTCAAAAGCTGTTCCGTCAATATAACCTGTATAATCAATATTGACAACATCACCCATTTCCGCCGCCCGGTCTGTCACTTCCTCCGTCTGCGTATACGCGGCAAGATTGCTCTGGATCACCTGCTCCACCTGATCGTCCGTAACCTCCTCGGCCGGTGCAGGCTGGGGAACCTCGAGTCCTTTATACTGCTTTACCGTCACATAGTCATTGGACAGCTCCCCGCTGCATCCGGCAAGTGTCCCCGCCAGTGTTGCGGCAAGTATTACGGCAATAAGTTTCTTTTTCATTTTCTTTCTCCTTTTCTTCTGTCATTATCAGATTTTATATTAATACATTTGCACCCTGCTTCTTACAGAAGCGGGGACAACAGCCGTGAAAACTGCTCTTTTCCTTTGATGATCAGGCTTCTCTCATCATAAACCTTTCTGGTCACATGAGTACACTGAGTCATGTCGTTTTCAAAAGCACGCTCCAGTTTCTGCACAGTTCTTTCACTGTAGATGACCGCATTCACCTCAAAGTTAAGTCCGAAGCTGCGGATATCCATATTAGCCGTTCCCACGCATGCGACCATACCGTCCACACACACGGTCTTTGCATGGAGGAAACCATTGTTATACACATAACATTTAGCCCCGGCTGCCACCATATCCCCCACATAGGAATATGTAGCCCAGTAGACAAACGGATGGTCCGGCTTGCAGGGCACCATTATCCGTACGTCTATTCCCGACCGGCTCGCAATCTTAAGCGCGTCCAGTATCGAATCATCAGGTATGAAATACGGTGTCTGAATATACACATGATCTTTTGCACTGTGGATCAGACGCAGGTAATTATCATGGATCGTCTTAATCTGTGAATCCGGACCGCTCGATATGATCTGCACCGGATCCCTGCCGTGTCTTACATACTGGGGGATCTCAAACAGAGTATCTTCCAGAAAGAGATTCTCCTTCGCCGCGTAATTCCAGTCGAGAACAAAACGTACAGCGAGCGAAGTCACAGCCGCCCCCTCAATGCACAGATGCGTATCACGCCAGTAACCGAACTTCTCGTCCCGGCCGAGATATTCCCTGCCCACATTAAAGCCGCCCACAAAACCGATTCTTCCATCTATAACGACAATCTTCCTGTGATTGCGGTAGTTTACACGCAGCTGCAGTTTTCCCAGCAGAGCGGGGAAGAACTCTGCGACCTGGATGCCCTCATTTTCCAGACGCTCCCAGTCTTTATTTTTCATTGTCCGGCAGCCCATACTGTCGAAAAGCACCCGGACTTCCACTCCTTCTCTCGCCTTCTCTATGAGAACTTTTTCAATCTCCTGCCACAGCTCATCATTTCTGATAATATAATACTGCAGATGGATATATCTCTTTGCCTGACGCATCTCCTCGATCAGCGCCCGGAATTTGGCTTTTCCGTCCGTATAGATGCGGATGTCGTTATTGTCTGTCAGGACAGCTTCCCCCGCCTCCAGATTATACAGGATCAGATCCTTGAACCGCTCCATCTCGGGATTGGCCAGCCTCAGCCGTTTATGGTAGATTGTCTCTTCCTGCCGCCGCACCGCATATTTCAGTTCCCCTTCTATCTCCTTGGCCTTAAACATCCGGCTCTTATGAAAATCCTGCCCGATGACCAGATAAAGAATAAATCCAAGTATCGGTATAAAATAAAGCAGAAGAAGCCATGTCCATACCGTCTGCGGAGATCTCCTCTGGAAGAACACTATGATCAGTGCAAAGATGATGTTAATGATGACGATATTGTCCATGATAAAATCATAGACTGTCACCACTCCGTTCCAAATCATTTCTGCCATTAAATCAAACTCCTTTTATATCTCAGTGCGTCCGCATCCGGTCTGTCCCTCTTCCCGAAAAGGCAGATTTTTCCCGCGGAGGCACTACTATAACAGTATACTCGGTTCTCCCTCGAAAAGTAAACCCTAAACCGCTAAAATACACTTATTATCTTGCACTTGTCCTGAAACAATGTTAAAATACTAGGTGCGCAAATGCGGAAAATCTAAGGTTTAGGAGGGTCTATCGTGAATCCAGTCACTATTGTACTGATTGTTGTTCTCGTTGTACTGATCGCCGCCTGTATTGCTCTGTATTTTTTCGGGAAAAAAGCTGAAAAGAGACAGGCTGAACAGCAAGAGCAGATGGAAGCGGCAGCTCAGACAGTCAGCATGCTCGTAATCGATAAAAAGAAGATGAAACTAAAAGAGGCAGGTCTCCCTGCAGTTGTCCTTGAAAACACGCCGAAATATCTGAGGCGTACAAAAGTACCGGTCGTTAAGGCAAAAGTCGGCCCGAGGATCATGACTCTGATGTGTGACGGCAAAGTATTTGAAGTTATTCCTGTAAAGAAAGAAATCAAAGCCGTAGTCAGCGGACTTTACATAACAGGGATCAAGAGTGTAAGAGGCGGTTCTATCGAACAGCCGCAGAAGAAGAAAGGTTTCTTCCGCCGGAATAAATCGTGATCATATGGTTTTATCGTTTACGGGCCGGAGAGCGTTCCAAAAAGCATTGGTCATAGATGTAACAGCGGCAGGAGATGGAGTCCAAATGGACTCCATCTCCTGCCGCTGTTACATCTATACAATCTTTGAGGTAAAGCGAAACGGTTTTGCATTATGATATATACTGCGAAAACGCCCCTTTTTAACTGCTGAGCACCGTAAAATCCGGATCGTTTTTGGACATGATATTCATTTTGATCTTACAGTCCGCCAGAGGTTCATGGTTGACGTCGAGTTCATAGTCAAGATTGACTTTGATCTTGTCGTCATCGACGCTGACTTCCATGTTTTTTGTATTTACACCGATCAGCATCTGTCCGTACGGTGTGCGGTAATAGGTCTGATTCTTCCTGTTTCTCTCGAAGATCATATGAGAACTGGAAGCGCCGCTCTTCATAATCTCTATACTGTCGGTTCCGGTGATCTTGATCCTGTTTCGGATCGTCCCGGCCATTCCCTCAAGCACCTCATCATAGATAATATAATGCTTTCCGTTTTTGCAGTAATAATTTGCCGGAGTTACAACTTCGATATTATCGTCCCCCGTCTCGTATCCTGCCGTCGGATCATTCATGATATCAATATGTTTTCCCGATATACTGACTAATACTTCCTTTGTCATCTCTCTGTTCTTAATACTGTTCTTAATACTCTTCTATATTTACAACGTTTGTCGTCGGCACATCAAAGGGCATCACTGTGTTTGCAAATCTGCGGAATTTTTCCGCCGCGTCGCTTACATAAAATGAATACCTGCTGTGTTCTCCCGGCTCTCCGTTATTTTCCATTTTCTGTTCATGGAGAAGTTTCTTCAGATCCATCGCGGTTTCATACGCAGGGTTGACGATCTGTATCTTCTCTCCCATATATTCTCTGATCTTTGATCTGAGAAGCGGATAATGTGTGCACCCGAGAATCATAGCGTCAATATCCGAATTCCTCATAGATTCCAGATAATACTCTATGATCTCCTGCGTCACCACATGGTCTTTAAACCCCTCTTCTACAAGAGGTACAAAAAGAGGGCAGGCTTTCTCGATCACAGTGACATCCGGCGCCATTGAATGAATGACCTTAGTATACATTCCGCTCTGGACAGTTGCGTCTGTTCCGACAACCCCGACCTTCCGGTTTCTGGTCGCTTCGACAGCAGCTCGTGCGCCCGGTATAACAACCCCCATTACCGGGACGTCAAATTCATCCCTCACAGCGTCAAGTGCAAGCGCACTCGCAGTATTACACGCGATCACGATTGCCTTGACGTCCTTTGTTTTCAGGAAACGGATGATCTGTTCCGAGAAGCGGATGATCGTATTCTGCGATTTACTTCCGTATGGAACTCTCGCTGTATCCCCGAAATATACGATATTTTCATTCGGGAG
Source organism: uncultured Lachnoclostridium sp. (assembly GCA_930986645.1). Lineage (GTDB taxonomy): Bacteria > Bacillota > Clostridia > Lachnospirales > Lachnospiraceae > Mediterraneibacter. The sequence continues at coordinate 3,592 of CAKNJS010000045.1, read as the reverse complement.
CTGACGGGAAATCTCTCTTGCAACCGTCAGCCCGCCTACGCCGGAATCAAACACACCTACCGGTGCTGTATTCCTGTTCTCCATAATAACCTGCTCTCCCCTGTTACTCTGATATATATCTGTTCAGCCCGCGGGACCGCACATACGTGCCTGCCGCGGCCGGACTTCTGTTTATATTACAGTGCCAGTGTTTTTGCTACTTCATACTGGTAATCGGAGATTGTTTTCTTCATAGCCAGCGCCTCTTCAATATCAAAGTCGACATACTTGCCGTCCTTGTAACCAACCACACGGTTTGTCTTTCCCGCAACAAGAAGATCAACAGCCATAGCTCCCATGATAGAAGCGTATACTCTGTCTTTACATGTCGGGCTTCCTCCGCGCTGCATGTGTCCGAGGATCGTTGCTCTTGTCTCCATGCCTGTAGCTTCTTCAATTCTCTTCGCCATGTTGATGGAATCTCCGATACCCTCGGCATTGATGATAATATAGTTTTTCTTTCCTCTCTTCTGGCATTCTTTGATATCTTCGATGATTGCCTGCTCATCATAATCATGCTCTTCAGGCATCAGGATACGCTCAGCTCCGTTGGCAATACCGCACCAGAGAGCAAGGTAACCTGCGTCACGTCCCATAACCTCTATGATACTGCAGCGCTCATGGGAGGTAGAAGTATCACGCACTTTATCGATCGCTTCCATAGCTGTATTGACTGCTGTGTCAAATCCGATCGTATAATCTGTACAGGCGATATCCAAATCGATCGTTCCCGGAATTCCGATTGTATTCACTCCGAGGTTTGCAAGTTTCTGTGCTCCCGCGAAAGAACCGTCACCGCCGATTACTACCAGTCCGTCGATGCCGTATTTCTTACAGATTGCAGCGGCTTTCTGCTGTCCTTCCTCTGTGCGCATTGCTTTACAGCGCGCTGTCTGCAGGATTGTACCGCCGCGCTGGATTGTATCAGATACATCACGTGCGGAAAGATCAATGATCTCCTCTTTAAGCAGTCCGTGATATCCTCTGCGGATACCGCGTACTTTCAGCCCTTTGGAAAGAGCTCTTCGTACAACCGCACGAATTGCCGCGTTCATTCCCGGCGCATCACCGCCGCTTGTAAGAACTCCGATCGTACGTATACGGTCTTCAAAATCTTCCGCGTACATTTCCATTTCATTATTCTCTGCCATGTTTTCTCCACCTTTCCATAAAGTCAGATAACTGCAAAAATCTCTAATTGAATAATTTTTAACAATTTCGAAAATATTTTACCGTATTTAGAAGTGGTTTTCAATAGCTTTTTCGACCACTTTTACACGGCTTTCCCCAAAATGATTCATCAGCCTGCTCAAAATCTGCTGATTGATTCTTATATTTCTGTTCCGGGGCAGCCTTTTGACCGCCCTCTCTTTCGAGCAGTAGATCACCACTTCGTCCTCCCCTTCAGAGTCCGCCAGATATCCGTAGACAATCTGTTCGTTTTCCAGAAAATCGCTTTTATCAGGAAACTGTATCCACAGTTCCCTCTTCGTCTTTTCAAACGGGATCACTTTCTCGCAGATCAATTTGCTCGCTTTCTCATCCTCCTCAGACACGCGCCCCCGGATAAATACTTTATTGTCCACCTCAAGATACTCACGGTTTTTCTCATAATCTCTGGGGAACACAACTACTTCCACCGTACCAAGCAGGTCTTCCACAGTGACAAACGCCATCATTTGATTTGTCTTTGTGTGTTTAACCGTCTTGTCTATGATCATGCCGCCGATGATCTCCCGCGCTCCGTCATGAACTTTTGACCGTCCATTCTCTTCGTCGGGCTGGAAATCAAGTGTCGTTGCCGAAATCATTTTTCGCCATTTATCCTCATACTCCTCCAGCGGATGACCGCTGATATAAATGCCGAGTACTTCTTTCTCGAACGCCAGCAGATTCTCTTTCGTATATTCGCCTACGTCGGGCATCCTGATCTGAAATTCACTTTTCTGTTCTTCGCCCACCAGATCAAACAGACTCATCTGACCGGACATGGAGTACTTCTTCTCCTGATTCACATGCTCCACGATCTGAATATAAATACTCATAAACTGCTTGCGGGTGCCGCCCAGTGTATCCAGTGCTCCCGCCTTGATCAGATTTTCAATCGTTCTTTTGTTAAGCACATCTTTCGCAGACATACGGGTAATAAAGTCTTCCAGAGTCTTAAACGGTCCGAATGCTTCCCGCTCCTCTATAACAGCCTTTACCACCGGCCTCCCGATGCTCTTGATCGCAGCCAGACCGTAACGGATATTTCCTCCGTCAACAGAGAAATCTGCCTCTCCTTTGTTGATATCCGGAGGCAGGATCTGAATTCCCATCTGTCTGCAGGCATAAATGTACTCTGCAACTTTTGACGGATTCTCGATCACGGACGTCATAAGCGCCGCCATAAATTCCACCGGATAGTAGTATTTCAGCCACGCAGTCTGGTAGGCTACTACCGCGTATGCGGCGGCATGGGACTTGTTAAAAGCATACTTGGCGAAATCGATCATTTCATCATAAATCTTATTTGCCGTCTTCTCATCAATTCCGTTTTTAATGCAGCCCGGCACATTGTTCTCTTCGTCTCCGTAGACGAAGATCTGGCGCTCTTTCCGCATTACATCGCCTTTTTTCTTGGACATGGCACGGCGCAGAAGGTCGCTTCGTCCCAGCGTATATCCGGCAAGGTCGCGCACGATCTGCATAACCTGCTCCTGATAGACAATACATCCGTATGTGGGCTCCAGAATCGGCTTTAACTGCGGGCAGTCATATGTGATCGACGATGCGTCATTTTTTCCCTTGATATACTGGGGGATAAAATCCATAGGACCCGGACGGTACAGAGAGATACCGGCGATAATATCCTCCAGACTATGGGGTTTCAGCTCCTTCATGAAGCTTTTCATCCCTGCACTCTCAAGCTGGAAGATGCCGTCCGTCTTTCCGGTCCCGATATATTCCATCACCTTCTGGTCATTGTAATCGATCTTCTCCATATCCAGATCCGGTCGCTTGCGCCGCACCATATTCACCGCGTTCTGGATAACCGTCAAAGTACGAAGCCCCAGGAAATCCATTTTCAGAAGTCCCAGTTCCTCAAGAGTGGTCATGGTAAACTGTGTAGTGATCGTTCCGTCCGCTGCCCTCGAGAGCGGCACATATTCGTCCACTGACTTCTGGCTGATCACCACACCCGCCGCATGCATGGAACTGTGCCGGGGAAGCCCCTCAAGACGTTTTCCCATGTCGATCAGCGTCTTTACCTGCTCGTCCGTCTCATACAGCCGGCGCAGCTCAGGGTTCTCCTTGAGCGCCTTATCAATGGTGATGTTGAGCTCCTGCGGAATCATTTTCGCGATCGAATCAACAAACGCATAGGGGAGATCCATGACACGTCCCACATCGCGCAGAACGCCACGGGCTGCCAGTGTACCGAATGTAACAATCTGGACAACTCTGTCCTTTCCGTATTTGCGCACAACATAATCGATCACTTCCTGCCGTCGTTCAAAGCAGAAATCCACGTCGATATCGGGCATGGACACACGCTCCGGATTCAGGA
>CAKNJS010000044.1 GCA_930986645.1 uncultured Lachnoclostridium sp. | reverse complement strand
CTTGGAAATATAAGGTTTTAAAGAAAAATAGGACTGTAAAACTTTACAGTACCCTGGCGAAACAGGAGCCCTGAAAATGAAAAATGTCTACACTGTGAGACAAGTTAATTCTTATATCAAAAATATGTTTGCACAGGATTTCATGCTGAGCCGAATCTATGTAAAAGGCGAGATATCCAACTGCAAATATCATACATCGGGTCATATATATTTTTCGCTGAAAGATGAGTCCGGCACGATTGCCTGTGTTATGTTTGCAGGACAAAGGTCAGGACTTTCTTTTCGGCTGCAGGAAGGACAGCAGGTGATTGTCCTCGGTTCGGTCAGCGTATATGAACGGAGCGGACAGTACCAGCTGTATGCCAGAGAAATCATTCTGGACGGCGCCGGTGCGCTCTATGAAAAGTTTGAAGCACTGAAAAAGGAACTGTCCGAAATGGGGATGTTTGCTCAGGAATATAAGCGCCCGATCCCGAAGTATATCCATACCCTTGGAATTGTTACTGCGCCTGCAGGGGCTGCCGTCCGGGATATCATAAATATTTCCGGGAGAAGGAACCCGTATGTGCAGCTTATACTGTATCCTGCACAGGTTCAAGGAGCCGGTGCGGCGGACAGTATCGTGCGGGGAATCCATGCATTGGAAAAGAAGAAAGTAGATGTTATGATCGTCGGACGAGGCGGAGGAAGCATCGAAGATCTTTGGGCGTTCAATGAGGAAAAGGTGGCCAGAGCTATCTTTGAGTGCAGTATTCCAGTTATTTCTGCGGTCGGACATGAAACAGATACGACAATTGCGGATTTCGCTGCTGATCTGCGTGCCCCGACTCCATCCGCTGCTGCAGAGCTGGCGGTATATGATTATCGTGAAGCCAGAGAGAGAATGCAGGGATACCGGGAGTCCATATACCGGCAGATGTCATTGAAAATTTCAGAAAAGCGTTCAGTTCTGGAAAGGCTGAATATGCGGCTGAATTATGCACATCCGAGGCAGAAGTTAAATGAAAGCAGACAGTATGCGGTTGAGCTTGAGAACCGTCTCAGGCAGATTATGAAAGAGAAGCTGGATGTGAACAGGCACAGACTTGAAATATATGTGGAGAAGATGAGAGGACTTTCACCTCTTGACAAGCTGAGCAGCGGATATTCTTATGTGAGCAGTGTAAACGGAGAAAATATACGGAGTATCCGACAGGCAGCGGAGGGATCACAAATCGAAATTTATGTCCGGGACGGAAAAATCACTGCGGATGTCACCGGAACTGAAGAAATCAATATGTAACGTTCAGGGAGGCGCGAATTGGAAGAGATAAAAAAAGGCACTGCATCGGAAGAAACAGCAGAGAATGCAGAGCAGCAGGAAAATCTTGAGGAAATGTTTCAGGATCTCGAGAAAGTAATCAGTGCAATGGAGGATACCGGCGTGACGCTGGAAAAATCTTTTGATCTGTACAACAGAGGGATGGAACTCCTGAAAAAATGTAACCGGACAATTGATGAAGTTGAAAAGAAAGTCCTTGTTCTGGATGAAGATGGAGATACGCATGAATTTTAATGAAGAATATCAAAAAAGAGTCGAATTGATCGAAGAAGTACTTAAACGTTATCTTCCTGAAAAGGAAGGATATCAGAAAATTATCACAGAGGCCATGGAGTACAGTCTGATGGCAGGCGGTAAGCGTATCCGTCCCATGCTGATGCGTGAATCGTATGAACTTTTCGGAGGAAAAGGAAAGCTGATCGAGCCGTTCATGGCGGCAATCGAGATGATCCATACCTATTCTCTTGTACATGACGATCTGCCGGCAATGGACAATGATGATTACCGCCGGGGAAGAAAGACCACCCATGTAGTTTACGGGGAGGATATTGGGATCCTTGCCGGAGACGCACTTCTTAATTATGCGTTTGAGACAGCCTGCACAGCCTTTGACCTTGAGCCTGAACACAGTCTTCAGATCGGAAAAGCACTGCAGATTCTTGCCGGAAAAGCGGGAATTTTCGGAATGATCGGCGGCCAGACCGTGGATGTCAAAGAATCAGGGCACAGAATATCCGAAGACGTGCTTGATTTTATCTACCGGTTAAAAACAGGCGCTCTTATTGAAGCCTCCGTTATGGTTGGTGCTGTCCTTGCGGGCGCATCGGACGATGAGACAGCACAGATGGAAAATATTGCCGCAAAAGTCGGTATGGCTTTTCAGATTCAGGATGACATTCTTGATGTTACAAGTACAACGGAAATGCTCGGGAAACCGGTGCACAGCGATGAGAAGAATGAAAAGACTACTTATGTGACATTAATAGGTTTAGACAAGGCGGGAAAGGAAGCAGAGCGTCTGACTTCAGAAGCTCTCTGCGGTCTCAGAGGGCTCGGCCATGAAAATAAGTTTCTGGAAGCTCTGCTGGACTGGCTTGTATACAGAGAGAAATAATCGGGAGAGATAAGGGGAATTATCATGATACTTGAAATGATACATCAGGCAAATGATATAAAAAAATTAAATGGCGAACAGCTCAAAATCCTTGCGGATGAGATCCGTCAGTTCCTTATCGAGAAGATCAGCAGAACAGGCGGACATCTTGCTTCTAATCTTGGAGTTGTGGAGCTTACTATGGCCCTTCATCTTACGCTTGATTTCCCTGAGGATAAGCTGATCTGGGACGTGGGACATCAGTCCTATACGCATAAGCTTCTGACGGGACGCAGAGACGGGTTTGACAGGCTGCGCAAATATGGCGGCATGAGCGGATTCCCGAAGAGAAAAGAGAGTGACTGTGACGCTTTTGATACCGGACATAGTTCTACTTCGATCTCTGCTGGACTTGGCTATGTCGCAGCCAGCGAGCTGCTCAACGAAAAGCATACGGTAGTATCTGTAATCGGAGACGGAGCAATGACCGGAGGTATGGCGTACGAAGCTCTAAATAACGCTTCCCGGTTAAAAAGAAATTTTATTATCGTTCTGAATGATAATAATATGTCCATATCGGAGAATGTGGGCGGTATGTCCAGATACCTGAACGGGATCCGGACCGCACAGGCATACACGGATATAAAACGCGGCGTGGAGGATACACTGAAAAAGATCCCGCGAAGAGGCGAGCAGATCGTCAGTCAGATCAGGAAGACGAAGAGCGGGATCAAACAGCTCCTTGTTCCGGGAATGTTTTTTGAGGATATGGACATTACCTATCTCGGTCCGGTGGACGGACATGATATCCGTAAGCTTGTGAAGGTATTAAATGAGGCGAAAAGGGTGGATCATGCTGTACTTGTCCACGTAATTACAAAAAAAGGAAAAGGATACCCGCCGGCGGAAGAAAATCCTGCAAAATTTCACGGAACCGGGCCTTTTAATATCGAAACAGGTGAAGAGGAAGAAATCAGTACGACAGACAGTTACACTCAGGTGTTCTCAAAAGTACTTACGGATATAGCTAAGAAAGATGATAAAGTCGTGGCAATAACCGCAGCCATGGCTGATGGAACCGGTCTTTCGACTTTTGCGAAACGCTTTCCGAACCGTTTTTACGATGTGGGAATTGCGGAAGAGCATGCTATGACTTTTGCGGCGGGGCTTGCCGCCGGAGGGATGAAACCTGTATTTGCCGTCTATTCCTCTTTCCTTCAACGTGCATATGATCAGACTCTTCATGACGTCTGTCTTCAAAATCTGCCGGTCGTGATCGCGGTCGACCGGGCCGGTCTGGTGGGAAGTGACGGGGAGACTCATCAGGGAGTTTTCGATCTGTCTTTTCTCTCCACAATTCCGAATATGACAGTGATTTCGCCTAAAAACCGATGGGAGATGGCAGATATGCTTCGTTTTGCCGTGGACTTTCCTTACCCGATCGCACTCCGTTATCCGAGAGGCAGTGCATATGAGGGGATGAGAGAGTTCCGCGCGCCGATAGAGTACGGCAAAAGTGAGATTCTCTATGAAGAAGAAGATATAGCGGTAATTTTCGTGGGGCATATGGCAGAGCTGGCTGACCGTGTCAGACGTAAACTGAAAGATACCGGTTACAGCTGCAGTCTGGTTAATGCCAGATTTGTAAAACCTTTCGACAGAGAAATGCTGGAATATCTGGCGAAAGACCACTGTCTGTTTGTTACAATTGAGGAGAATGTGCTGACTGGAGGATTCGGCGAACAGATCATGGATTATGTATTTTCCGCAAAACTGGATGTACATGTACGTAATATCGGCATTTCTGATGATTACGTTGAACATGGGAATGTGGAGATTCTGAGAAAAGAAGTCGGACTCGACTGCGACACTATCGTAAAGCAGACGATTTCCGATTATTTGATGATAAAGGACAGATAATTATGAAAGAACGTTTGGATGTAATGCTTGTAAAGAGAAATCTGGCAGAATCCCGGGAAAAAGCGAAAGCAGTTATTATGTCAGGAAATGTTTTCGTAGACGGGCAGAGGGAAGATAAGGCTGGAAGTACTTTTCCGCCGGATGTTAATATCGAAGTGAGGGGACATACTCTTCCATATGTGAGCCGCGGCGGACTTAAGCTTGAGAAAGCACTGGCAGGCTTTGACGTAGATGTGAACGGAAAAGTCTGTACGGATGTGGGCTCGTCTACCGGAGGATTTACAGACTGTATGCTGCAGAACGGGGCAAGGAAAGTGTATGCGATCGATGTGGGGCGCGGACAGCTTGACTGGAAACTGCGTAATGATCCGAGGGTTATCTGTATGGAGAAGACGAATATTCGTTATGTTACCCCGGAGGATATTGGAGAGCCTGTTGATTTCTCTTCGATCGACGTATCATTTATTTCTCTGACTAAGGTGCTTGTTCCAATACGAAATTATCTGAAGGAAGACGGGGAGATCGTTGCTCTGATCAAGCCGCAGTTTGAAGCCGGCAGAGAAAAAGTGGGAAAGAAAGGTGTCGTGCGGGAGAGAAGCACTCATATTGAAGTGATACACAAGATAATGGACTATGCAATGTCTATCGGGTTTGATCTGTGCGCGCTGGACTTTTCTCCGATTAAAGGCCCTGAAGGAAATATAGAATATCTGATTCACCTCAGAAAGATCTGCGGAGAAACAGGTGTAAATCACGGAATTGATCCGGACGCAGTCACTGCCCGGGCATTCGAGACACTTGCAAAATAAATTACACGAGGTACAGGATGGACTGCTTTTATATCATTACGAATAAATTGAAGGATCCTGATTTTGCGATCACAAATAAGATTAAACAATATATAGAAAGTAAAGGAAAGGTCTGTTATATTTCGGAAAAGGACAGTGAAGGACATATCATTCCGGGAACGGTTCCCGAGGAAGCGCAGTGCGGTCTTGTACTTGGAGGAGACGGCACACTGATCCGTGCAGTCCGAGATCTCGGAGACAATAGTCTGCCTCTTTTAGGGATCAATCTGGGAACTCTCGGTTATTTGACAGATGTGGAGCTCAAGGACTTCCAAGGAGCGCTCGACCGTCTTTTCGAGGGAAATCCGGCAATAGAAGAGCGCATGATGCTTGAAGGGTCATTCAGGAACTCTCGGACGGATATTGCCATGAACGACATTGTTCTGGCAAGAGAAGGCAAAGTCAGAATCGTAAGCTTTAATATCTATGTTAACGGGACTCTGCTCAATACTTATCATGCGGATGGGGTGGTCCTGTCAACTCCAACCGGGAGTACAGGGTATAATCTCTCGGCAGGCGGACCTGTAGTGGAACCGACTGCCCGGATGATCGTAATCACGCCGATCTGTTCCCATGCGCTTAATACAAGCAGTGTTGTTCTTTCTGCTGATGATACCATTGAAGTAGAAATCTGCGAAGGGCGCTATGGAAGACAGGAACAGGTTTCCCTCTGCTTTGACGGAGCCGAACAGACAACACTGGTAACGGGAGAGAGAGTCTGCATAAGAAAAGCAGATAAGACAGCGCGGCTCATTAAACTGAACCGTGAGAGTTTTATGATAACAATGCGCAGAAAGATGAAAGGAAATTAGAAGAAGATGAAAGTCAGCCGACATGCAAAAATCATTGAACTGATCAGCCAGTATGATATCGAAACGCAGGAAGAACTGGCGGAATATCTGAACAATGCAGGATTTAAGGTGACACAGGCTACTGTCTCCAGAGATATCCGTGACCTGAAGCTTACAAAAGTCTCAGTGAGCGGAGGCAGGCAGAAGTATGTCATTCACAGACAGGAAGAGCCGGAAATGAATGAAAAGTATATCCGCGTCCTGCGTGACGGATATGTATCTATGGATAAAGCACAGAATATTCTTGTGATCAAGACTGTATCCGGCATGGCAATGGCTGTCGCCGCGGCGGTTGATGCGATGAAATGGCATGAAGTAGTCGGATGTATTGCCGGGGACGATACAATTATGTGTGCAATACGCACAGCAGAAGATACGTCAGTAGTCATGGAGAAGATCCGCAGGATTGTTTCAAAAGGAGTGCAGGAATAAACTATGTTACAAAATCTTCATGTTAAAAATCTCGCTCTTATTGATGAGACAGAGGTTGATTTCGGCCCGGGTCTTAACATTTTGACCGGAGAAACCGGTGCCGGCAAGTCGATTCTCATGGGGTTGGTCGGTCTGGCTCTTGGGGGAAAATACAGTGCAGATATGCTTCGAAGCGGTGCTGCCAGCGGACTTGTCGAACTTACCTTTACGGTAGAGGATGACAGAATCAGGAAAAAGCTTGAGAAGATGGACGTTTTTCCGGAAAACGATATGATAACGCTGAGCCGGCGCCTTATGGAGGGCAGGAGTGTCAGCAGGATCAATGGAGAGACTGTCAGCATGTCAACGCTGAGGAATGCAGCCTCACTGCTGATTGACATTCACGGACAGCACGACAACCAGACTCTGCTTAACAGGCGGAATCATCTCGCGCTTCTCGATCTGTTTGCAGGGGCGGAAATTCTCCCCCTCAAAGAGCGCATGGCAGAAGCATACGGCACATATCAGGAGATCAGCCGCCGCCTTGAAGAATCTTCCCTTGACGACGAGAGCCGTAGAAGGGAGCTGTCGCTCGCTGAATATGAAGTAAATGAAATTGAGGACGCTGCTCTTGCAGAGGGGGAGGATGAGGAACTCGAGCGCCTCTACCGCAGAATGACGGAGAGCAGGAAAGTAACAGAAGCTGTGGCTGAGACATACCGCTATACTGCGGAAGATTCCGCTGCAAATGCCAGTGACTGCCTGAGCCGGGCAATACGTGCACTTCAGGAAATTTCCGATTTTGACGAGAATGCCTCCCAGCTTTACAGCCAGCTGCTGGATGCAGACAGTCTTCTCAATGATTTCAACAGGGAGCTTTCTGAATATGCAAAGAGTTTTGAATTCTCGGAAGACGAATTTAAAGAGACAGAAGAAAGACTCAATCTGATAAATCATCTTAAGGCAAAATATGGCAAAACTGTAAATGACATTCTCGCATACTCTGCGGAAAAAAAACAGAGAATAGAAGAACTGAACGATTATGATGCTTTCATAAAGGAATTGGAAGAGAAGAAAGCAAGGGCGCAGGCTGAAACAGATGCTGCGGCAGAGGAACTTCACAGTTTGCGTACCAAATATGCTGCGGACTTTGCAAACGAGATCGCAGCACAGCTCAAAGAACTTAATTTTCTTGATACAAGGCTGGAAATCCAAATTACAGATACAGGAAGATACAGTGCAGCCGGAAAGGATCAAGCAGAGTTTTATATTGCGCTCAATCCGGGCGAACCACTCCGTCCTCTGGCGAATATTGCTTCAGGCGGCGAGCTTTCGAGAATTATGCTTGCAGTTAAGACTGTACTTGCTGATGAGGAGGATACGCCGACATTAATTTTCGATGAAATTGATGCCGGAATCTCAGGAATAACGGCTGACAAGGTGGGGGAAAAACTCCATCTTATCGGAAAGAGCAGACAGGTCATATGCATCACGCATCTGCCGCAGATCGCTGCGGCCGCAGATGTTCATTTCCTGATTGAAAAAAACGCAAAAGGAAATTCTGTCTCTACCGGAATTGAACGGCTGGATTATGAAGCGTCCGTGAAAGAACTTGCGAGAATTCTCGGCGGTTCAAAGATCACAGAGAACATTATGCAAAGTGCCAGAGAGATGAAAGAACTGGCAAAGAGTGATAGATAATACCAGTGTGAAATAAGAAAAAAGGACATATACTAGAAACGGATACGGCAAGAGGTATCCGTTTCTTTTGGTGTTACAGGAAAGTCCAGCGGGCTTTCCTGCCGTATGCTCTGTTCAGACAGCAGAGCAGAAAATAATGAGGAAAGGATGTGGAAGTATGTCAATAGGCCGGAAAAAAAGGGCGGGACAAGTATTATTTATGCTTTTTCTTTTTCTTTCCGGCGTAGTTGTATGGGATCAGGCACAGACATGGCAGGAAGAAAAGAATCTATGGCAGACAGAGGCAAGCACATCGTCAGATGATAATAACACCGTGCTGCTGGGCGGTATGCCGGTAGGAATCTATATGGAAACAGATGGTGTGATGGTTCTGAGCACGGAAAAAATTAAAGGGACAGACGGAAATGAATACGAGCCGGCTGTATATGCGGTAGAAACAGGCGACTACATTACGGCGGTAAACCATCATGCTGTAGAAGGCAAAGCGGATCTTCTGGATGAAGTGGAGCAGATAGATGGGAAGGATGTAATTCTGACACTTCGAAGAGGAAATGAGACCATGGATACGAAAGTAAGTCCCGTAGAATACGAACCGGGGCAGTACAGGCTGGGAATCTGGGTAAGGGACAATGTACAGGGACTTGGCACGATTACTTTTCTTACAGAACAGAGCAGATTCGGTGCACTGGGACACGGGATCAGTGACACGGATACTAATATGCTCATGTCCATAGGAGGAGGAAGAATTTACCGCACAAGTATACAGGACATTACGAAAGGTTACAGTGGTTCGCCGGGTACGATGGAGGGCATTATTGTATATAATAAATATAATATTCTCGGAACTATCGACAAGAATACTGAGGCAGGCATATACGGAACAGTTGACAGGATTGATGAACTTTTTGAGGAACAGATCCCCATAGAAACTGCTTCGAGAGATGAAATAGAGACGGGGGATGCCGCGATAAGGTGCTATATCGACAATGAAATAAAAGAGTATGATATTCAGGTGACAGATATCGACGTCGATTCCGCCGAGATCAATAAGGGGCTTGTAATTCAGGTGACAGATCCGGAACTGCTGGAAAAAACAGGCGGTATCATTCAGGGAATGAGTGGAAGTCCTATTATTCAGAACGGGAAACTGATCGGAGCGGTCACACATGTGTTCGTACAGGATTCGACAAAGGGTTATGGTATTTTTATAGATAATATGCTGAATCAGGTCGAATCGTCTGAAACGTCGAATATTGTGTCGAATTAGAGCTACAAAATCTCCTTGATTCTGCAAATTCGCACGGATATAATAAGCAGGTGGCGTTTTAAGAAAGGATTTCAAATCTAAAGGAGAGGAGAAAATGGAGCATTTGCGCGTGGCTGTTGCCGACGATAATCAGAAGATTCTGGATGTTCTCGACGAGATCATCAGTACAGATAAGGAGCTGGATCTGGTAGGTAAGGCTAAAAATGGCGAGGAAATGTGTCAGATCATCAAGGACAGGAAGCCGGATGTTGTTCTTCTCGATCTGATCATGCCGAAAATGGACGGGCTGACAGTGATGGAAAAAGTCGGACAGGACAAAACTGTCGGAAAGCGCCCGTATTTTATCGTGATCACGGCGGTAGGCCAGGAAAAGATTACGGAAGATGCTTTTAATAAAGGCGCAAATTACTATGTAATGAAACCGTTTAATAACAGTACGCTGCTGGAACGGATAAAGTCCGTAAGAAATGTGTCAAGAACCCCAGAAAAGAAGAATGACGAGAATACTGCAGATAATAATCAGCGGACAGAGAATCTGGAGAACCGTGTGACTAATATGCTCCATGAAATAGGAATACCCGCGCACATTAAAGGCTATCACTACCTGAGAGACGCAATTATAATGGCCGTAAACGATATGGATGTGTTAAATGCCATAACAAAGATACTTTATCCTACGGTGGCAAAGAAGTATCAGACAACTTCAAGCCGTGTGGAGCGGGCCATACGGCATGCCATCGAGGTGGCATGGAGCAGGGGAAAACTCGATACGCTCGATGAACTCTTCGGTTATACCGTGAGCACGGGAAAGGGAAAACCTACAAACTCTGAATTTATTGCACTCATTGCTGACACGATCCAGCTTGAATACCGCCATAAGAACTGAGGCTGGAAAAGCCGGTAAATTCTGGTTAAATATCACTGCAATGCGATAAAATCCTTTGCAAGATGCAGGGAATGGGGTATAATAGCAAGTGATAAATGCCTTTAGCGGTGTGGAAAGGCAGAAAATGGAGGATCGTAAATATGAAAAACATTTTGTTTGCTGCATCAGAGTGTGTTCCGTTTATCAAGACGGGAGGTCTTGCCGATGTTGTCGGTTCACTTCCGAAAGATTTTGACAAAACGAAGTATGATGTCCGTGTAGTAATTCCAAAATACACCTGCATGAGGCAGGAATGGAAAGACAGAATGGAATATGTCACGCATTTTTATATGGATATTGCGGGACAGAATCAGTATGTCGGCGTACTGAAAACAGTTCTTAATGACATAACTTTTTATTTCATCGACAACGAGCATTACTTTAGCGGCTTTGCACCTTATGACGGTGATCCGAAATGGGGAATCGAAAAATTTGCATTTTTCTCAAAAGCTGTCCTGAGTATCCTTCCGGTGATCGGTTTCAGGCCGGATCTGATTCACTGTCATGACTGGCAGACGGGATTGATTCCGGTATATCTGGACAACTTCAGATATCTGGGCGAGTATTATCGTGGAATTAAGACAATTATGACAATACATAACCTGAAATTTCAGGGTGTGTGGGATACAAAGACTGTAAGGGGCATCACCGGACTTCCGGAGTATTACTTCGTGCCGGATAAAATGGAGGCATATAAAGATGCAAACCTGCTCAAGGGAGGCATTGTTTATGCTGATAAGGTGACGACTGTCAGCGGAAGCTATGCGGAAGAGATAAAGACTCCGTTCTACGGAGAAGGACTCGACGGACTTATGTCTGCAAGATCCGGTGATCTGTGCGGTATTGTAAACGGTCTGGACTATGATGACTGGAATCCGGCAACCGACAACAGGATTGCCAAGAATTTTACGATCGATGATTTCAGAAAGAATAAACCGGTCAATAAGACATCACTTCAGGATGAACTCGGCCTTGAAAAAGATCCGAAAGTAATGCTGATCGGTATGGTGTCACGTCTGACAGACCAGAAAGGATTTGATCTGGTAGACTATATTATGGACGAGCTGTGTCAGGATGCTGTACAGATCGTAGTACTCGGAACAGGTGATGTGAAATATGAGAATATGTTCCGTCATTTCGCATGGAAATATTCGGGCCGCGTATCGGCAAATATCTATTACTCTGATGATCTGTCCCACAGAATTTATGCATCCTGTGATGCATTTCTGATGCCGTCACTTTTTGAGCCATGCGGGTTAAGCCAGCTGATGAGCCTGAGATATGGTACACTTCCGATCGTCCGGGAGACAGGCGGCCTGAAGGATACTGTTGAACCGTATAATGAATACGAGAAGACAGGCACCGGATTCAGTTTCTGCAACTACAATGCACATGAGATGCTGAATACAATACGTTATGCGGAGAGAATCTACTATGACAAGAAACGTGACTGGAATAAGATTGTAGAACGTGCCATGAGTCAGGATTTCTCTTGGAAGAACTCTGCAAAACAGTATGAGGATCTTTACAGGAGTCTGATCGGAGAGTAGCTGCAACATACAGGACAGGAGTAATCATACTGAATGAAGATAATTGACAGATTAAGAGAAGATAAAATCCATATTTCTTTTGAAGTGTTCCCGCCTAAGACTGATGAAGGCTTAGATAAAGTTATTCATGCGGTGGATGAAATCGCGCAGTTAAATCCTGCATTCATCAGCGTCACATACGGGGCGGGCGGCGGAACAAGCAAAAATACGGCAAAAATCGCATCACACATAAAGAATGATCTTCACGTTTTAAGCCTTGCTCATCTGACCTGTGCCTCTTCTACGAAAGACGAGGTAAGGAATGTCATCGGGAATCTGAAAAAACTCGGAATTGAGAATATACTGGCGCTTCGCGGAGATATTCCCGAAGGAATGAAATTCCCTGACACAAACCGGTTCAGGTATGCGTATGAACTTGTCGAGGAAATCAAAAAACACGGAAACTTCTGTATCGGCGCTGCGTGCTATCCGGAGGGACATGTGGAAAATGAACATAAGTCGGACGATATCCGTTATCTGAAACAGAAAGTGGACAGCGGAGTTGATTTTCTGACTACACAGATGTTTTTTGACAATGACATCCACTATAACTTCCTGTACCGGATTCGGGAAGCCGGAATCACGGTTCCTGTACTGCCGGGAATAATGCCGATCACAAGCGCAGCTCAGATGAAGAAGAGCCAGCAGCTGTCAGGCACGGTATTCCCGCGCAGATTTCTGGCAATACTGGATCGGTTCGGCAGTTCTCCGGCGGCAATGAGACAGGCTGGAATTGCCTATGCAACGGATCAGATCATCGATCTTCTCGCCAATGGAATAAAGAATATACATATTTATTCGATGAACAGACCTGATACAGCGGCAGCGATTATGGAGAATCTGACGGAAATTATAAAGTCATAAAGTGTAAGGAATTATTAAATGGAGAAACGGATGAAAGAAGCCATCCGCTATCTGGGATATGGAAGAAATACGGCAGATGAGAGGACCCGTATAATGATAGAGAACACTTTTACCGAGATGGATAAAGTGTCCGGGCCCAAATACATCTGCCGCGTTTTTGCTGTTAAGCAGATGGAGGATGAGATAATAAAAATAGGAAACATGGAAATTACCAGCAGGAGCCTTTCCAGAAATCTGAAAGGCTGTACAAAAGCTGTGCTGTTCGGAGCTACACTGGGCCCCGGCGTTGATCAGCTGATCAGACGTACTTCACTGACGGATATGAGCCGGGCAGTGATCCAGCAGGCGTGCGCAGCTGCGATGCTGGAAGAATACTGTGACGAGAAGCAGCAGGAAATCGGACGGAAGCTCGAAGAGGAGGGGCTTTATCTCAGACCGAGATTCAGTCCCGGATATGGAGATTTTGATATCCATTATCAGGAGCCGATCATGAGAATGCTCGACTGTGCCAAGAACATAGGTCTGACAATGACGGACAGTTATATGATGACCCCGACAAAATCTGTGACTGCCGTGATCGGAGCAAGTCCTGTCAAAGAACGGTGCCCGATCGCCGGCTGTGAGGCGTGCAGCAAAACAGACTGCGAGTACCGCAGATGAGCAGACTGCTTTGCATGTCAAAGCATATGACATTAGTAAGATGATAATGATAAGAACGAGATGAGAAAGGACCAGAATATGATCAGAGAACAATTGGGAAATAAGCTGTTTTTCTTCGACGGCGGGATGGGCACACTTCTTCAGGAAAGAGGACTTGCTCCGGGAGAACTTCCGGAGACGTGGAATCTGCTCCATCCGGAGGAAATCAGGGGGATTCACAGAGCTTATATCGAGGCGGGGAGCGATATTGTGCTGACAAATACATTCGGTGCAAATGCACTGAAATTTCATGCCGACGGATATTCTCTGGAAGAGACTGTCAAAAGAGCGGTACAGCTTGTCAAGGAGGCTGCGTCGGAAGCGGGAGCAGGAACCGGGGAAGAGAAAGAAAGCACAGGGAAGCGCAGAATTTACACTGCCCTTGATATAGGTCCTACCGGTAAACTGCTCAAACCAATGGGGGATCTTGATTTTGAGGACGCATATGAAGCTTTTAAAGAGGTTATGGTGTGGGGAGAAGAAGCGGGCGCAGATCTGATTCATATCGAGACAATGAGCGACACGTATGAGCTGAAGGCAGCGGTCCTTGCGGCAAAAGAAAATACATCCCTGCCTGTTTTTGCAACTGCTATCTATGATGAACGCAGGAAACTGCTTACCGGGGCCGACGTGCCTTCTGTCATCGCACTCCTTGAAGGCCTGCGGGTGGACGCTCTGGGCATTAACTGCGGCATGGGACCGGAACAGATGATGCCTGTGCTGGAAGAGTATGTAAAATATTCATCTCTTCCTATTATCGTCAAACCAAATGCGGGACTCCCAAAACAGAAAGATGGAAAGACCTTTTATGATGTATCCCCGGAAGAATTTGCCGGATATATGGAACAGATTGTTTCGATGGGAGCTTGTTTGATCGGCGGATGCTGCGGCACAACACCGGAACATATCAGAGCTGCTGTTCAAAGATGCAGGAATATGAAAATCAGCAGACCAGCAGAAAAAGATTATACGATCGTTTCTTCCTACGGACAGGGGGTTATGCTGGGAGATGGTTCCAAGATCATCGGCGAGCGGATTAATCCTACCGGAAAGAAAAAGTTTAAACAAGCGTTAAAAGAACATGATCTGGATTATATTCTGCGCGAGGGGATTGCACAGCAGGATAATGGCGCCCATATTCTCGATGTAAATGTAGGCCTTCCGGATATTGACGAGCCGGCCATGATGAAGGAAACTGTGCAGGAGCTGCAGAGCGTAGTAAATATTCCTCTTCAGATTGATACCGTAGATTCAGAAGCAATGGAACAGGCGCTGCGTATTTATAACGGAAAAGCTATGGTCAATTCGGTCAGCGGCAAGCAGGAATCCATGGACAAAGTCTTTCCTCTGATCCGCCATTACGGCGGTGTGGTCATCGGACTTACACTTGATGAGAACGGGATTCCAGACGATGCGGAAGGAAGGGTGCAGATTGCGTGCAGGATCATTGAAGAGGCGGCAAAGTACGGAATCCGGAAGAAGGATATCGTTATCGATGCACTTGCAATGACGATCAGTTCAGAACCGGATGGAGCAAAGGTTACACTGGAAACGCTCCGCCGTCTGAGGGATGAAGTCGGTGTGAAAACCGTTCTCGGCGTATCTAATATATCATTTGGGCTTCCGTCGCGTCCCGTAATCAATGCAGCGTTCTATACAATGGCGATGATGAACGGTCTCAGTGCAGGGATTATCAATCCCTTATCGGAGGATATGATGAAAGCATGGTATGCGTATCATGCGCTTATGGGACTGGATGCAAACTGTGAGCGTTATATCGGACATTACAGCAGTATGCAGACTTCCGCTTCAGGAACTGCTCCGGCGGCAGAACACAGAGGGATGATCAGCCTGAAAGAATCTATAGAAAAAGGGCTGAAAGAGGATGCGGCCGCGATTACGGCAGAACTCTCTGAGGTACAGGATCCGCTGGATATTATCAATACGGAGCTTATTCCTGCTCTTAACTGTGTTGGAGACGGATTTGAAAAAGGAACTGTCTTTCTGCCCCAGCTTCTTATGAGCGCAGAGGCGGCTAAGAGCGCATTTGCAATACTGAAAGACAGAATGGACAAGAGTGGTGAAGTACAAGAAAAAATCGGTACAGTCGTACTTGCTACGGTGAAAGGTGATATCCACGATATCGGCAAGAATATTGTCAAGGTGCTGCTTGAGAATTACAGTTTTGATGTGATCGATCTTGGCAAAGATGTTCCGGCGGAACAGATTGCCGACATTGTTGTAAAAAAGAAAATCCGGCTTGCAGGCCTGAGTGCCCTGATGACAACAACGGTTGTCAGTATGGAAGATACGATACGCATGCTCAGGGAAAAAGCTCCATGGTGTAAAGTAATGGTAGGCGGTGCTGTGCTCAATCAGGATTATGCGGATATGATCGGTGCCGATTTTTACGGCAAAGATGCAATGCAGTCCGTACGGTATGCACAGGAGCTTTTTGAGAACGGGAAATAAACCGGGATACCCCCTGTATTTTGTACGTCAATTAATACAGCGTCTGTTAAAAAATCACTGGGAAAAATGTCCTTTACATGGTATATTAATGAAAGGAAAGTATGTGCAACCGTACTTTGTAACGCTAAAATTTATAGTTGTGGAGGAAAAGAGTTTTGAGGTACGCAGATGCAAATGTAATCAAAATCAAACATGCAGTGCTGGAAGAAGTAGCGAGGCTGGCTTTTGCCGGTGAATTGGAGGAACGCAAAGATGATATCCCGTATAAACTGATCCCGGGACCGACACCGCAGTTCCGCTGCTGTATTTATAAAGAGAGAGAAATTATCCGGCAGCGCGTACGCCTTGCCGAAGGCAAAACGCCCGGTGTTAAGGATGACGGAAACATTATACAGGTTATTAATTCCGCCTGCGAGGACTGCCCGATCTCCAGTTATACAGTAACAGAGAACTGTCAGAACTGTCTGGGAAAAGCATGTATCAATGCCTGTAAGTTCGGCGCGATCGAGGCGGGGCGCCACCGTTCACACATTGATCCTTCCAAATGTAAAGAGTGCGGCAAATGTGCCGATGCCTGTCCGTATAATGCTATCGCCCATCTTCAGAGGCCGTGTAAATTCAGCTGTCCTGTAGACGCTATTTCATACGACGAGTATGGCATTTCCGTGATAGATGATGAAAAATGTATCCGCTGCGGAAAATGTATCCACAGCTGTCCATTCGGTGCGATCGGTTCCAAGACATGGATCGTTGACGTGATCAATGCGATCAAGTCCGGAAAGCATGTGTATGCAATGCTTGCACCGGCGACGGAAGGACAGTTCGGACCGGACATTACAATGGCCAGCTGGAGAAAGGCTATGAAAGAACTTGGCTTCACAGAGTTTGTAGAGGTGGGCTTAGGCGGAGACCTGACTGCAAAATACGAGGCGGAAGAATGGCGCGAGGCATATCAGGAAGGAAAGAAGAAAGTGACTTCATGCTGTCCGGGATTTGTAAATATGGTGCGTAAACATTATCCGGAACTGAGTGATGCAGTTTCTACGACAGTATCTCCGATGTGCGCTGTTTCGCGTATGATCAAGGCAAAAGATCCTGAAGCTGTGACTGTATTTATAGGTCCCTGCATTGCAAAGAAGTCGGAGGTCGCAGATCAGAAGATCGAAGGCAATGCAGACTATGCAATGACATACAGCGAGATCCGCGCTATGATGCGTGCAAAAGGCGTAGCTTTAGAGCCGGTGGAAAATACATATCAGGAAGCATCCGTATTCGGGAAGAGATTCGGTAATTCCGGAGGAGTTGCCGCCGCCGTACAGGAGAGCTTAAAAGAATCCGGGGAGAATATCGATGTAAAGGTATACAAAGCAAACGGAGCGGCTGAATGTAAGAAGGCGTTGCTTCTCATGAAAGTCGGAAGACTTCCGGAAGACTTTATCGAGGGTATGGCATGCGACGGAGGCTGTGTCGGCGGACCGAGCTCATTCAAAGATCAGATGCTTGCCAAGAAATCAAGAGACGCTCTGATCAAAGAGGCAGACAACAGAGGAATTTACAAGAATCTGAGCAATTATGACGAAGATTCTTTCTCCATGCACAGATAAAAACAGAGGAGGATTTTGCGAATGGAAATGAACATGAGAGGCCTGCAGACTCCAGTAAGAAATATCCGCAGACGCGTATTTACTGAAGTCGCAAAACTTGGCTTTAAGGCAGATGCAGATACGCTTCTTGACGATATGGAGGCAATCCCTTATATGATCGTCAATGACGACACTGAAAAATACCGTGAGAGTACGTATCGTTCCCGTGCAATTGTAAGAGAACGGCTGCGTCTGGCGATGGGGCTTTCTCTCCGTCCGGAGAACAAGCCGGTACATCTGACAGCCGGCGTGGAGGCAAGTAATATTTCTGAAAAGTATTATGAGCCCCCGCTTATGCAGGTAATCCCGTCTGCCTGCGACAGCTGTGAGGAGAATATGTATGAAGTGAGCAATATGTGCAGGGGATGTCTTGCACATCCATGCCAGGAGGTCTGTCCGAGAGGAGCGATTTCCATGGTAGACGGACGCTCACACATCGATCAGGAGAAATGCATCA
The DNA here is from genome assembly GCA_930986645.1 of uncultured Lachnoclostridium sp. GTDB lineage: Bacteria > Bacillota > Clostridia > Lachnospirales > Lachnospiraceae > Mediterraneibacter. The sequence goes on along the minus strand of CAKNJS010000044.1, from coordinate 1,405 downwards.
AATGCGGGAAATGTAAATCTGTATGTCCTTACGACGCTATTGCCAAAAAAGAACGCCCGTGCAAAAAGGCCTGCGGCGTGAATGCGATCGTTTCGGATAAATACGGACGTGCATTCATTGATAATGATAAATGTGTTTCCTGCGGTATGTGTATGGTAAGCTGCCCGTTCGGAGCAATTTCAGACAAATCACAGATCTTCCAGCTGGCAAGAGCTCTCTCGGAAGGAGAGGAGATCATCGCCGAGATCGCACCTGCATTTGTGGGGCAGTTCGGGGACAATATCACGCCGAGAAATATCAAGGCGGCGCTTCGGGAACTGGGATTTTCAGAAGTCTTTGAAGTAGCTCTGGGCGCTGACATCGGCGCAATCGCCGAGGCACATCACTATGTGGACAAGGTTGTTACGGGAGAGCTTCCTTTCCTTCTTACATCATGCTGTCCCTCATGGGCAATGCTTGCAAAGAAATTTTTCCCGGACGTGATCGATGAGATCTCACAGGAGCTCACCCCTATGGTAGCGACTGCGAGAACGATCAAACAGAAACACCCAGATGCCAAAGTAGTGTTCATCGGCCCCTGTGCCTCCAAAAAGCTGGAAGCTTCACGCCGAAGTGTTCGAAGCGATGTCGACTTTGTTGTTACTTTTGAGGAACTGCAGGCAATGTTCGATGCAAAGGGAATCGATCTTACTACATACGAAGCAGAGTCTTCTTTCCATGACGCGACAGGAGCCGGACGAGGCTATGCATGCGCAGGAGGAGTGGCTGCTGCTATTGAGAAATGTATTAATAAATACTATCCGGACGTGCAGGTCAATATTGAGCACGCGGAAGGCCTTGCAGACTGCAAGAAGATACTGACGCTTGCAAAGGCAGGCAAACTGAATGGATGCCTGATAGAAGGAATGGGATGCCCGGGCGGCTGTATCGCAGGCGCCGGAACTAACATACCGGTAGCAAAAGCAAAGAAAAACCTGCAGAACTTTGTAAACAAATCAAGCCGTGCGGTACCTCCGGAAGAACTCATCGAGATCGATCTGGAATAATGGTCCTGCCGGATTGAAAGGGCGCATATACAAATTATACAGGGCGGGCGCATTTTATGCGTCCGCTTTACAAATGTATAAGGCTGTGATATATTATAAAACAGGCTTTTTGAGCGAAAGAGGAGGATTTTTAACATGCAGCCATATGGAGTTAACCAGCTTAGAAAAATGTTTCTGGAGTTCTTCGAGAGCAAAGGACACCTTGCAATGAAGAGCTTTTCTCTGGTGCCGCATAATGATAAGAGCTTGCTGCTCATCAATTCAGGAATGGCACCGTTAAAACCATATTTTACAGGACAGGAAATCCCGCCGAGGAGAAGAGTTACAACCTGTCAGAAATGTATCCGTACCGGAGATAT
>CAKNJS010000043.1 GCA_930986645.1 uncultured Lachnoclostridium sp. | reverse complement strand
ACAGAGATCACTTCTTCAAACGGCATCGGAGTCACTTCCGAGCGCAGCCGCATCAATTCATCACAGTACCGTTTCGGCAGGATGTCCGAATGCATGGACATAATCTGCCCCAGTTTGATAAACGTCGGCCCCAGATCCTCAAGGATGGCCCGCAGCTTCTTCGGAGTGACTCCCCGCGTAATATTATGCTTTCTCAGTACAGCCGTGATCTCCCGCAGTCTCGAATTGTATTCGATCGGCTCTATCTTACTCATTCGTCTTTATCTTCTCCTGCTGCTTCTTTCTCTGCCAGCTGTTCTTTGAGTGCCTCGATCTGCTCCGGGGTCATTCTGCTGAGCAGATTCGAGATATCGCTGTCAGATACAGAAGACTTATCCTCCTCTTTATTTTCTGTCGTCTCCTGTACCTTCTGCTTGATGTTGTGCTTCAGTTCCTCGTTGAGTACCTTGCCCTGCTCTACCGTCAGTTCGCCTTTCTCTACCATTTCATCAAGGAGATCCTTTGACTTCTCTGCTGTGACAGCCACAGCCCCGATCCCTGCCAGTATTACCTTTTTGATATTATCGCTGAATTTTTCCATAATGATGTCTCTCCTTTCATTTCATATGTAATATCCGATGTCTGCTGATGCCAGCGGCTAATTTTCTTCGCCTCTCTCCTCCGCCGGTGCATCGGATGTCCCGTATTTCTTCTTATATCTGTCAATGCACTCTTCGATAACCTGTACAGCTCCAAGCGCGCCCTCAAACTCGTTTACCGCCGTCTTTTTACCCTCCAGATCTTTATATACACTGAAGAAATGCCGGATCTCGTCAAAAATATGTTTCGGCAGTTCTGAAATGTCCGTATAAGCCTCATAAGTCGGATCCGCCCACGGAATCGCGATCACCTTTTCGTCCCCTGCTCCGCCGTCCGTCATCTTCATGACGCCGATCGGATAACATCTGACAAGAGTCAATGGCTCCAGCGGCTCCGAACACATAACCAGCACATCCAGCGGATCACCGTCATCGCCCAGTGTACGCGGAATAAAACCATAATTCATAGGATAATGTGTAGATGTGTACAGAACCCTGTCCAGAATAATAAGCCCTGTCTCCTTATCCAGCTCATATTTTTTCTTGCTTCCCTTGGAAATCTCGATCACAGAGATAAAGTCCGTCGGGAAAATACGATCCTCACTGATATCATGCCAAATATTCCCCATAACATCCTCCTGTATTTTCTGTAACTCCTTACAGATTTTCTTTTAATACTTTTTCCATCGCGGCGCAGGCCTCTTCTTCATCCGGCCCCTCTACTGTCACACTGATCTCTTCGCCGCCCTTTACGCCCAGCGACATAAGCTGCATCAGTTTCTTCGCGTCAGCCTGTTTTTCTCCCCTGTGAACAAGGATCTCCGACTGGTATTTCTGCGCCGCTTTCACGACGATTCCGGCAGGTCTTGCATGGATCCCCGCCCTGTCGGTGATAACATAAGAAATCGATTGCATAATGTTATCTCCTTTCTTTGAATATGCTATAATTCTACACCGAATAGAAGGCTACGTCCAGTGTAATCTTCGTGTTTTCCGGGGAGACTGGATGATTAATTGATTTCCGAAAAATAAATTTCAATAGTACCTCACTTTTACGTGTTTTCCCAGTTCTTCTGCTGTCCTTATGAGCTGGTCCACAAGATTCTGTCTCATGCTCAGATCAAAGTTCAGCTCGGATTCTTTATGTGCTTCATTTATGGCTGTTCCGACGAAGAGATTCAGTTCCGTACACTCTTCGATGAGAAGTTTTGCCAGACGGGACGCGCCGTTATCTGCATCCAGCTCATCGAAAAATTCTTCATCAAACTCATCTCTTGCGTATTTTTTCAGAAGTTTCAGGCTCTTTCCCAGAGTCAGCACTCCCTCTGTCACAAGGTCGATCCCTTCGATCACCGCCATAGGCGGCACATCAGGATCCCGGCTGTCGACTTTTGTCGCAACCTCTCTGCCGAGCACCCGCGCGGCAATATTTGCACTTGTCCCGCCTGCCACTACTTTCTTTCCTTCCGAGTGCATAAAGTCATGCATCAGACGTTCATCGTCCTCCTTGTTTTTCGGCGGCCCGGTAAATATATTGACCACCCGGCGCTCGATGACTCTTGCCACCGCTACCGTCGTATCGTCTCCCGGCTTCTCCTCATAAAGCTCATCACATGCCTGACTCAGCATCACTGTCAGCCGCGATGCTGAGAGAGTCTTTTTCGTACATTTCAGCGTATACTCCGCCATAGCGTCCCGCGTCCAGCCCTGCAGGTTCAAGATGGAACCTGCGCCTGCATAGATGACGCCGTCACTCATCAGCACAAAGCAGTCATTCTTCTTTACTGCGAATCGGTATTCATGAATTTTCTTGCCGTCAATCTCGCGTATTTCATAGGGATAGCTGACGATTTTTCCGTCGCGGATGAATACACAGGACGGATTATCAAATTCCGCAAGATAGGCATTTCCATTATGGAAGATCTGCAGAACAGAGAATGTAGCATAGGCCGCATTTCTCACCTTGCAGACAGGAAGCGTCTTAGCGATCGTCTCCACGCAGGATTCAATCTGTGCGCCCTCCTGAAGCATCGTGCCAAGGATCTTGGACGTCAGTGTTGCCAGTATATTAGCCTTTACACCGCTTCCCATGCCGTCGGCAAGAATCAGGATATCCGAATCCTCTGTCTTCAGGATTTCCACCTTGTCCCCGCACAGTTCCTCCTTATACTTATTCAGGCTCTTCCACGCCGCGTCAATGCTCACACCTGCCATATGCTTCCACCTCTCTTCCGCGTCAGACCGTCTGCTCCATCTGCCATATCTGCCGTATCTCTGCGGCGCTATTCTTCATCATTCAGGATCGAATCCCGCAGTCTGGTGAGGGTCACTTTTGTCTCCGCGGTCGTCTCTCCCAGAAGTCCCGCGATTTCCTGTGCCACCATCATCTGCTTCTCGATAACTTTCTGTGCCATCTCCACGGTCTCAACTTTCAGGTTGTAACGCTGTTCTTTCACTTTTTCCTCCCGCGTAATATCACGGAACATTACAAGGACTGCATCCAGTTTTTCTATGTAAACGATGGTCTCTTCCGCGGTGATCTTTCCTTTATCCAGCTTCACTTTTTTACGCAGGACTGGTTCCTTTGTCAGCAGAACATTCTCAATATCCTCTGTCTCGATAAATTCAAAAATATATCTCTGGACCGCTTCCTCGTGTCCTGCTCCGAGAAGCTCCTGCCCCTTCCCGTTACAGTCCATGATCTTCATGTCATTTCCGATGACAAAGATCATATTCGGCGTTACATCCATGACCACATTGGACATGGACTCCGCCTGCGCCAGAGCATAAGGCATACACATAGACAGCTCCGCTTTTCCCTGAAATACAGCCGCAGCCTTCTCCCTGCAGGTAGAATACCCGCAGGCACCGCAGTTTAATTCATCTTCCGGTGTATATTTTCCGGTGGAGCGCAGAATCCTTGTAATCTGCTCCTCGGACGGCTGCAGGTCGGAAATACTGCGGTCACCGAACTTCTTATACATCTCTTCCGCGCTCATCTCCGGCAGTTCCCGGGCTGCCTTGCAGGAGACTGCATTTTCGATCTTTACTTTTGTCTTCACATACGATGTGTTCCAGTGCGCGGATGCAGGCCCCTTGGCGCATCCGCCCTCACACACGTTTGCCTCGATGAAACAGTGGTCCAGCTCCCCTTTTCTCAGACATTCCAGCATCTCCATGCAGTTTTCCAGACCGTCCACAAATACCTTATGATATCCGTCCGCTTCCTCCTCGGTGATCACCGACTGGATCACGCCGCCGCTCACAGGGTACAGACGGTTGATCTTCGGGTCCGGATTGCCCATCGGCTTATCCTCGCAGGAATGAAGGTCGATCCCCGACTCTTTCAGCCACAAGGCCAGCTCCTCAAAGGTCAGGATCGCATCAATGGCTCCCCTCACTCTCTCGTCTCCGATGGCCTCCTGCTTCTTCGCGATGCAGGGCCCGAGAAAGACGACTTTCACATCCGGGCCGTACAGCTTTTTAATGTAACGCCCGTGAGCGATCATAGGGGAGACTACCGGCGCCATCAGTTTCGCGCAGTCCGGATAGTATTTCTCGATCAGGTCATTTACGCTGGGGCAGCAGGTGGTGATGATATTCGGCATCTTCTGCTCCCGTACCAATTTCTTATATTCATTGGTCACAAGAGCCGCTCCTTCCGCCGTCTCCCGCACCTCATAAAATCCAAGCTTCTGCAACGCATCCACGATCTGCCCCGGCCGGCCGAAATCCAGCACCCCGGCATAAGACGGGGCAATGGATATGATCGTCTTATCACCCTGTCCCAGATATCCTTTCACCCGCTCCATATCACTTGCGAATGTCTTTGCATTCTGGGGACAGACTTCAAGGCAGCGCCCGCAGTTGATGCAGTGATCCACCATGATACGTGCCTGCTCATCCCGGACCGATATGGCTTTCACTGCGCAGTGGCGGACACATTTGTAACAGTGGCGGCATCTGGCGTCTTTAAAATCAATGACCTGCATTCTGTTACCCTCCTGTCATTTTCTTTTTCCGTACATATCTCTCATAATTAAGTATTTTTCTCTATTGTCAATATTTTACCAGAGGAGCACCTGAATATCCACACAATTCATTTACAAACAATGATAAAATATAACAGTTCAGCATGAAACTTTTCAGCCTCTTACTTCGTCTAATGTATGTAACAGTTACAGATAACAAATGCGGTGCCGCAGTTTTACAACCGATACCGGAGAGGAGGAAGCATCTTCAATGTACCCGGCAGAAAGAAAGGAGGGGATCTCTCTGAAATATCTTGTCATAAAAGCACAGCAGGGTGATGCTCAGGCATTTGTCAGGCTGATGGACATGCATAAACAGAGCATGTACAAAATCGCCCGGTCCTATTTCACCAGCGATGAGGATATTGCGGACGCCATCCAGGATACAATCGAAACCTGCTGGAAGTCGATCGGTCAGCTGGCAGAGGCTGAATATTTCCGCACATGGATGACCCGTATCCTGATCAATAAATGCATCGATATCATCCGGAAGAACAAACGGGAACATCCAGTCAGTGAATTCCCGGAATACGGAGAAGTAAGCAGCGAGCTGGACACTTCTGAATTCAATGAGCTTATGAATTCCCTCGATGAAAAATACCGGACAATACTCCTTCTATACTATGGAGAAGGGTTTAAGATCAGTGAGATCGCCCAGCTCCTTGATATGGAGGAAAACACAGTAAAAACACGGCTTTCCAGAGGGCGCAGTAAATTCAAGGAAATCTGGACCGGACAGGAAGCCATTCATCAGAATTAGAAAGGAGGACGAATTATGAAACGGATCTATTCACAGGAAGACATGGAACGGATCTTAAAGAGCAATGTAGAAATACCTGATTCTGTCGAACAGAAGATCAACGACACATATCGGAATCTCGGACTTACAGGCGGGAGCAATTCCCTCAGAGTTCATAAAAGGAAGAAAAAAGCATGGGTGACAATCGCCGCAGCAGCTGCCCTGATCGCAGGGCTCGGAGTGACAGTCTACGCGGCGGGACAGTTCTTCAGTGCGCAGCTCACACAGAAAGATGATAAACTCACATATTCTCTCAACATTGACCCTTCAGAAAAAGAAGCACATGAGATCCGGATTACGCCGGGTTATGTTCCGGAGGGTTATGTCTATCAGGAAAACGGCCCGTATGAGGGCCAGTGGTACAATGAGGAGACAGAAGGCGCCATGTCGGTCACCCCGTACAATGCATCCGAGCTCTACGAGATGTCTCAGACACAGGAGGATCCGCTCCCCGTATTTAACGAAGACATTCTTATTAAGTCAGTCGATATCCGGGGGATGAACGTAGATATTTTTTCCGATGATGGATACTATATCGACAGTGAAGAAAACACACAGAACATCTTTGTATTCAATGAGGAATGGGGCTATGCTGTACATGTATGGCTGAACGGTCCCGGCCTTGCAGATGACGAAGCGGTAAGAGTTGCGGAAGGGCTGGACATCGAAGTCCTCGATACTACGGTCCCCTATCCGACAGAAGAAGAGATTGCAGCAATAAACGAGAAAAATCAGCGGATTGAGAATGAAATTAAAAAAGCATCCTCCGGTATCACCGATGATTCCATCCGCGGGCTGAATGACGTAATGAAAATCGATGACAGCATATACGAATTATATCAGGGGATTGAATATGAGGCTGTTGATATCCATGTCACCGATACCCTGTCCCCAGATGAATTCCCGAAAGAGAATTTTATACGGGACACCTATTCGTCACTGACGGAATACGTGAATGAGGACGGTTCTTTAAAGCCCCACGAACGTTTTACGGACGCAGGCAGTCGGGAAACGGAAAGCGCGGAAGCTTCTTTCATCATCGTAACGACAAAGATCCGCAATACCGGAGACACGGCACAGGACGTCCTTCTCTCGCCTTCTCTCCGGCATCTTGATGAAAATGACAATGGGACTTACAGACTTTCCCAGCCCCGGGACAAATCGTCTCCGGCGCAGGAAAGCTGGAAAAGACTTACAACCGACGGCTTACCGTTCTATCAGAGTGCCCCGAATAATGGAGGGACAGACGAGCTGTTCACCACCATTCATCCCGGAGAGGAGATTGAATGCACCTCCGTCTATGTTGCAGACAATGACTGTCTGGGCAGTGCGTATATGCAGTATTTTGGCTTCGGTGAAGCAGCCGCAGGCTCACCGGCATTATATGTGAAAGTTACAGAGTAAGCTCTCCCAGCATCTCTGTCACGGTCTTTCCGTACACCGGATGCCGTTTGTACGGAGCGATCTGAGCCAGGGGCTCCAGCACAAATTTTCTCTTGTGCATCTCCACATGGGGGATGCACAAGTCTTTTTCCTGAACGGTTATATCGTCATAGAAAATGATATCCAGATCCAGCGTCCGAGGCCCCCAGTGAACGATGCGCTCACGGCCAGCTTCCGCCTCGATCCGGTTCAGCTCAGCCAAAAGTTCCCGGGGCGTCAGGAGCGTCTCAAGCTCCAGACATCCGTTAAGGAAATCATCCTGATCCGTCACGCCATAGGGCGGCGTCTCGATCAGCTCCGATACTCTCTTTACTGTGCATCCCCTGACGGAATCCAGCATCTTCACTGCGTCTTTGATATACTTCTCCCGGTCTCCCATATTGGAGCCCATGGCAATGTATGCAGTATGCTTCGCCCGCTCGATTTCCACGCTCACGGTCTTGAGCGGAAGACGGATGGGCGCCCACGGTTTCTTGATCTCCAGCCGTATTGCCCGCATTCCCGGATATTTCAGAAGGAGCTCTTCCGCCAGATTCTCCGCCGCACTTTCCAGAAGCTTGTATGTATGCTTTTTCAGCCACATTTCAATGAATGCGCTTACTTCTCCATAATGGATGGAAGCGGTCAGATCGTCTGTCTTTCCCGCTTTTCTTGTATCCGTGTATAGATCGGCAGACACGATAAACTTCTGCCCCAGCGTGTTCTCCTCGGGGAATACGCCGTGATTTGCAAATACTTCCAGATCCTTGATCTTTATTTTATCCATTCTTCTACCCCTTCCCGCTCCTGCTGTCTGTGTTGTTTTATCTGGCTGACCGGATTATACTGAGCGATGCTCCATCAGTGCCCGGGTCATCCTGACCGCTCTCTTGTTTTTCTCCACATCGTGCACCCGCACAAAGGCGCATCCTTTCTGTACCCCGCAGACCGTAGTCACCAGCGTTCCTTCTTCCCGCTCTGCCGGCGGCAGGTCAAGCGTCAGCCCGATCACGGATTTTCTCGAGGTGCCGAGCAGGATCGGAAATCCCAGTTCACGCATCACTTCAAGCCGGCTGATGATCTCCAGATTCATCTCATATGTTTTGCCGAATCCCACCCCCGGATCGAGGATGATCTTATCCCGCGCAATGCCTGCCGCATCTGCCAGTCTGACGCACTCTCTCATATCGTCCAGAAACTCCGGGATAAACTGTCCGTAATCTGTGTTGTCCCGGTTGTGCATCAGACAGCATGCCGCGCCGCCCGCCGCGATAACATGTGCCATCTCGGGATCGTATTTGAGTCCCCAGATATCGTTGACCAGATCCGCCCCTGCTTTCAGTGCTTCCCGCGCTGCCGCGCTCTTGTATGTGTCCACAGAAACCGGTGTATCAAACCGCGCCTTTATAGCTTCTATGACCGGCACAACTCTTGCGATCTCTTCTTCGTCCGTGATCTGTATATGTCCCGGGCGTGTGGACTCTCCGCCCACATCGATAATATCCGCGCCGTCCCGGATCATCTCCTCCGCGTGGGCAAGCGCCGCATCAATCCGGCTGTACTTTCCCCCATCAGAAAATGAATCCGGCGTCACATTCAGGATTCCCATAATGTATGTCTGATGTTCTGTGTCAAATTCCCTGCTGCCGATTCTCATTGTGTTATCTCCCTGTTTCTCATTTTCTAATCTATATTTCCAATTCCATATTTTTCTTGTCCACGCTCCAGTCACATTCGCTCTCTGCCGGGCATGCAAAACACATCCGCGAAGCCTTGTCGCTTGTATAGAGCAGCCTTTCCAGCGGTTCTGCGTCCGCTCTCAGTTTCCGATGTCCTCGGATGGCTGTCAGGATCATGCGTTTCTCCTCCTCGGAAAACGCTGCATCATCGGGAAGCGAATCCAGTATCTCCGAGGCAATTTTCTCTCCCGACTGTTCATGGGGCGTCCCGTCCTCATACTGGACATATTTCCCGATATCGTGCAGGACGGCTGCCGCATAGATCACTTCCTTCTCAAACCCGAGATTCTGTTCCATATTTAAAATATATGCGATCCTTGCCGCATCCAGCAGATGAGGCATCTGGTGACAGCAGAATATCCTTTCTTTTTCCAGCTCTTCCAGACGTGCACAGCATCTGCGGTACAGCGGAGCTTTCAGGATCGCGTTCACCCGTTTCATTTTCTCCATAATCTGTTCCTCTCAGCAGTTTAACCGGCTGTAACTAGCGAAGTGCCGCTGCATTCAGCAGACGGAAAAACCGCTCCTCCAAAGCCGGATCACTCTCGAACACGCCCCGCTTCGCCATCGTCACTGTCCTGCTGCCCGGTTTCTTGATTCCGCGCATAGTCATGCACATATGCTCTGCTTCCACCATCACAAGCGCGCCTTTCGGCTGCATATATTCCATCAGTGCGTCCGCGATCTGGCCGGTAAGCTGCTCTTGCAGCTGCAGTCTTCTGGCGAACACTTCCACTGTCCTTGCAAGTTTGCTCAGCCCCACAACCTTTCCGTCCGGAATATAGGCGATATGCGCTTTCCCGTAAAACGGCAGGATATGATGTTCGCATGTAGAATAGAATGTAATGTCTCTTTCTATCACCATCTCACTGCTGTCAACGGAAAATGTCTTTGACAGATGTACCTCAGCGTCTTCTTCCATGCCGCCATACAGTTCCTCGCACATCCTCGCGATACGGTCCGGTGTATCTATCAAGCCCTCCCGCGAGACATCCTCCCCGATTCCCTCAAGGAAAAGTCTCACTGCCTGTTCTATCTTCTCATGATCGATCATCTCTTACTCCTCTTTTCTCTGCCGGCGCTGCGCTGCCGGTTTTCTGACCTGTTTCCTGTTTCACTGCCGATATCTATATTATGTACGGTTTACCAGACAGCTTTATCATATGCATCCTTCACCCAGTGAAGATAGGACAGGGATCCGAATGCCAGTATCACATCTTCCTTCCCCGCCTCTAAAAGCGCCGCCTGTACCGCACAGTCCACCGCCTGATGCCGGCCGGATACATCCGGACGTTTCACACAGGAGCAGTATTTGCCAAGCACCTCCGCAAGCTCTTCCGCCGGGAGCCCTCTCTTTTCATCCGGAAGATCCACCGCGTAGACCACCGACATAAGCGGCCCCATTGTCTGTGCAATCTTCTCATATTCTTTATCCCTGAACACTCCCATAATGCCGATCAGCCTGCGGCCGGGGAAATATGCCTCAACAGATTCCCTTAGTTTGAGCGCCGCATCCTCATTATGAGCTCCGTCCATGATAAATACAGGGGATTCCCCGATACAGCTGAATCTCCCCGGCCACTGCGTCCGCTCCATTCCTCTCTTTACGGCATCACCCGAAATCTTATATCCGATCTGTCGGAGCGTACGGATCACTTCCAGCGCTGTTACCGCATTTCCAATCTGGTTCTTTCCTGCCATGACCGTATGCAGTGCCTGAAATTCTTTATAGGAAAAGTAAATGCCATGATAATCTTCCTTTTCCACATTTGCCAGCTCCGGTTCTGCCTGAACATAACTGCATCCATATTTCTCCGCCCTGCTTCTTAAAATACAGGACACGCTGTCTTTCTGCTGCGCCGAAATCACTGTGCAGCCGGGCTTTATAATTCCGGCTTTGTTTTCTGCGATTTCCTCCAGAGTGTTCCCCAGTATGCCCAGATGATCCCGGCTGATGCTGGCAAATACCGCGCAGACTGTATTCCGGATGATATTGGTTGCATCCAGTTCGCCTCCAAGACCTGCCTCCAGCACCACCAGATCACATTTCACTTTCTTAAAATATAAAAACGCTATTGCCGTCTCTATCTCAAAGACCGTAGGGAGAGTCTCCCCCGCAGCCTCAAGCCGGGCAATAGCGTTTCTCACTTTCTCTGTCAGTTCGGCGAAATCCTCTTCTGATATCCATTCCGCGTCAACCTGTATCCGCTCCAGATAGGAAACCACTGTCGGTGAAACATACCGCCCGATCCTGTATCCTGCCTCACTCAATATCATCGAAGTGTATGCAAGCACAGATCCCTTGCCATTCGTTCCTGCAATATGTATGAACTTCAAGTCATCCTGGGGATTCCCAAGTTCACGCAACAGACCTCGAATCGTATCCAAGCCAAGTACACTTCCGTATTTCGACATTTCGTCCAAATATACCCTTGCTTCTCTATAGGTCACGTTCTTTCGTTTCCTTTCCGTATTTAATTCTTTCCGCTTATTCTGTCTGTTTCTTATATATATTCTGCCTTTTCAGGCTTCCGAAAAACAGAACACGGTTATAATAGCACTTATTTTCCGGATGTACAAGTCTTTCTGTCTCTTCGTTTAACACAGATTGACATTATCCAATGCCTATGTTATATTTAGTGTACTATTAATACTAGTACACTTCAAACAGTTTTGCACGCACAAAGAGAAGAGGGAAACTATGATCACCATTGATTATCAGAGCAAACTTCCCCTTTACGAACAGATTGCCGGGCGTTTTCAGGCGCTGATCCTAAAGGGCGCGCTTCCGCCCGGGAGCCGGATGCCCTCCGTCCGTTCGCTCGCCATGGAGCTTTCTATTAATCCAAACACCATACAGAAAGCATTCTCGCTGCTGGAAGCGCAGGGCTACATCTATCCGGTAAAGGGACGGGGAAATTATGTTGCAGATACTGCAGCATTGGCTGAAAAAGAGAAACAGCTCCTGCTGGAAGAGACAGAAGAACTGATCAGACGGGGCAGGGAACTGGGAATCACGCGTCCGGAATACAACGCTGTCCTTGACCGTCTGTACCGAGAGGGGGAAACAAAATGATCGAACTGAAAAATCTTAACAAAACGTTCAACGATATTCACGCTGTTGACCACATAACCGGTACAATACGCGACGGTATGGTATTCGGCCTGATCGGCTCTAATGGAGCCGGAAAAAGCACGCTTCTGCGCATGATCAGCGGCGTCATCCGGCCGGATGGCGGGGAGCTTCTGGCAGACGGAAAGCACGTATATGAAAACCCGGAGATCAAATCGCAGATCTGCTTTCTCTCCGACACGCCGTACTATTTCCAGAACGCAGATCTCAGGGAAATGCGCGACTACTATGCAGCAGTATACCCGGCCTTTAACAGAAAGCAATTTGATTCTCTGACCGGCATCTTTCATCTGGATATGAAACGCAAGATAAACTCATTTTCAAAAGGCATGAAAAAGCAGGTTTCTATCCTTCTCGGGCTGTGTACCGGGGCAAAATATCTGCTCTGTGACGAGACATTTGACGGGCTTGATCCCGTTGTCCGTCAGGCGGTAAAAAGTCTTATTGCCGCAGAGATGGTCAACAGGGACTTTACCCCTGTCATTGCTTCCCATAATCTGCGGGAGCTGGAAGATTTCTGCGACAGCATCGGCCTGCTCCATCAGGGAAAGCTCCTTCTCACGGAAGACATAGATCAGGTCCGCAGCAAGATCTGCAAACTGCAGTGCGTTATTCAGGATCCGCTCCGGGAGCAGGAGCTCCTGCGCAGTCTTCCTGTAATAAAATCGGAGCGCACAGGATCGCTCCTCACACTTACCGTACGCGGGGAACGTGCGGAAGTTATGCGTATTGCAGAAGCGCAGGATCCGCTCTTTATCGAGGTTCTGCCTCTTACTCTCGAAGAAATATTTATCAGCGAAACGGAGGTGGCTGGTTATGACATCAAAGATTTCTTCTTACATTAAACTGATCCGCTCGGACATCAGGCACAGAGGATGGCTTGCTGCACTTTCATGCATTCTCTTCTTTCTCCTGATGCCCGTATATACGATACTCTACCTGAGCACCTACACAGACCGCACATCAGACCTGATCCTTTATTTTCCCGGACTGCTCAACGGCGGCACACAGAGCTATCTTGCAGCCGCGATCGCAGTACTGGCAGTCCTTTCTGCCCTGAGCGGTTTCAGCTACATCCATTCAAAAGAAAAGACAGATTTCTTTCACTCTCTGCCTGTAAAACGCACAGTGTGGTTTGGAACAACCTACCTGTCCGGCCTGCTGATCGTACTCATCCCATATGTGGTCTGCTGCATCCTGACCATTGCAACAGGAGCTGTAAGCAAAGGCATGACCGTGGCTCTTATCGGACGCTCCACAGAAGCCGCGATCGGCGGCTTATTGGCGTTTCTTGTGCTGTATAATGCCAGTGTCTTAGCTGTCATGCTGACCGGACGTACTGTAACCGGTCTGCTGGCATCAATGGCTGTGATCGTATATCCGTTCCTTATGCTTATGCTGATCTCCGCAATGGAAAATGCATTTTACAGCACATTATACAACGAGAGCACTCCTCTCCCGGAGAAACTGGCGAGATATCTGTCCCCTCTTGGGTTGTTTTCAGCGCTGATCGATCAGAGCAGTTCCGGAATGCTCGGATTCGCTTTTCCTGCTGCCGCTATCCTTATGTCGGTTCTGCTCATCGCCGCCGCAGTGCTGATCTATCGGATTTATCCGTCAGAAGCTTCCGGGACAGCCATAGCTTTCCCCGTCATTGCCCCGGTGATCAAAGTCCTTATCTGCATTCCTTCGGCACTGTTTGTCAGTCTGGTAATACAGGATCTGATGATGCTGGAGGGCAACAAATGGCTTCCTCTGCTGAGCCTGCTGGCTGCAGTGATCATCTGTGCCGTAATTGATTTCATATATACAATGGATCTGAGGCTATTGATAAAAAGCTGGAAATCATCGCTCTTATCAATTATAGGAGTCCTGGCCGTACTCTGTTTTTTCCAGTTCGACGTGATCGGCTATGATACATACATTCCTGATGAGGAAGACATTGAGAGCATCAGCTTCTGTCCGGATACATTCCTGAACTATTTTACTTATCCGGAATCAGAACACGGAACAGATCCCTCTTCCGGATACTTTGCTCCGGAGGATATGACTGCCGCACTTTATACACTTGCCCAGTCTGGAATCGATAACCTTGAAAATGGATTGACTCCGAAAAATGTTTATGATACGGAAGACATTCCGCAGGCACTTCTGTCTTCGTACCCTGAAGCTGAAAGTGACGATTCCGGTGGCAAAAGCACTGACGAACCATGCTTCTCAGCTCTATTCCGCTACAAGCTTTCGAACGGACGCATTATTAACAGGCAGTATGCCCTCAGATACAGTGATACAGTCGATGTATTAAGAGAACTGCTGGAAAGCAGAGAGTACAGAGAGCGAATCTTCCCGATCTTTGAGATAGATAAAGATACGGTTTCCACAATCGCTCTGTCTGATATTTACAAAACAGCAGAGGAGTTGAAGCTTGACAAAGAACAGAAAAAAGCTCTTTTGGATGCCTATGAGACGGACGTACTCAACGCCAGTGCAGATACGTTTATAGACAGCAATCCTCTGGGCGAACTTGAAGTAAGTTTCCTGAATCCACTCCTGGCAGAGTACGGAACTGTTACAGATGACGGCATGATCACGTATGATACCACCGGTTTTTCTTACTATGGCGATGGAAATTCTTTTGTTCCTCAGCTTTATATCTATCCGGAATATACAAACACGCTTGCTCTGCTTGAAGAATACGGGTATACCCTGCACACTGAAATTAATCCCGAAGACGTATCGTCGATCACACTCTATCCGGCTGGAAGTACAGAGGAGGTTAGCCGCTGTGATGAGCTGATTCCCCGTCTCTCCGATACTGCGGTAGTCTACTATGACGAATTATCTTCTGAAATGACTATCTCTGTAACGGCGCAGAACGATATCAAGATCCTCCTTTCATATCTGGATCATTATGCCGGAGGCATCCTTGATGATGGAAGCGTATACCCGGATTATATGGAAATACAGTTTAAAAACGGGAATCTAAATGGATATTCTCTGAAAATACAGCTGTAGAGCCGCTGTAGAAAACCAGCGATTTCTATAAGACAAATAGTACACAAATATTACGGGATGAAGAACAGAAATTATTGTATAAATTTTCTGTTCCTCACCCCGTATTTTTTACATATATGCGTTCAATACATTCTCAGACAGACGCACATATTACATGATTTTGCGGAAGAGTTCTTTCAGGTCTTCTACACTTGCGTCTTTCGGGTTGCCCGGCGCGCACGCATCAGCGTATGCGGACTCCGCAAGAAACTGCAGGTCGTCCTCTTTGACTGCCTCCAGTTTGGTCGGAATTCCCACATCAACAGAGAGCTGGCGCACTGCATCGATGGCGGCTTTTCTGTATTCTTCCACTGACATATCATCTACGCCTTTTACTCCCATCGCTCTTGCGATCTCACGGTATTTTTCTCCTGTGCAGTCCGCATTATATTCCATAACGATCGGAAGCATCATCGCGCAGGCAACGCCGTGCGGTGTGTCGTATACAGCACCCAGAGTATGAGCCATGGAGTGTGCGATTCCGAGACCCACGTTTGACAATCCCATACCGGCAATATACTGTCCGAGTGCCATGCCGTCGCGTCCTTCTTTTTCATTGGCAACTGCGCTTCTCAAGGATCTGCTGATGATTTCGATGGCTTTGAGATGGAACATATCTGTCATCTCCCATGCAGCTTTGGTTGTATATCCCTCGATCGCGTGAGTCAGGGCATCCATTCCTGTCGATGCCGTAAGTCCTTTCGGCATCGAGGACATCATATCCGAATCTACTACTGCAATGACCGGCATATCATGAGGATCCACGCACACGAATTTTCTCTTCTTCTCCACATCTGTGATCACATAGTTGATCGTAACCTCAGCTGCTGTACCTGCCGTGGTCGGCACTGCGATGATCGGCACGCACGGTTTCTTTGTCGGCGCTGTTCCCTCAAGGCTTCTCACATCTTCAAATTCAGGATTAGCGATAATGATTCCGATGGCTTTAGCCGTATCCATGGAGGATCCTCCGCCGATCGCTACAATGTAATCTGCTCCCGCGTCTTTGAACGCCTGTACTCCGTGCTGTACATTCTCGATCGTAGGATTTGCCTTGATATCTGAATAAATTTCATAAGCAAGTCCCGCATTGTCAAGGACATCTGTCACTTTCTTAGTAACTCCAAATTTAATCAGATCGGGATCAGAGCATACGAAAGCTTTTTTATACGCTCTCGCCTTTGCCTCAGCGGCAATCTCCTGTATTGCCCCCGCTCCGTGATAGGATGTCTCATTGAGCATAATTCTGTTTGCCATTATTATCAATCTCCTTTTCTTTTCCGGATCTGTCCGGCTTCTTATGTCTATAGTTTAACAATCCTGAAAGAAAATAGAAAGTTACAAAAAGGCATATCTGTCACTCTTCCCGTCTGTTTTGCATCCTGTCTCTAAAGAAGTTCAAGCTGCCGGAACAATTTGGGCCGGAACAATTTGTCAAGCTCTGCAGGCATTGCATCCACCAGTGCTCCTGCCATCTGTTCCGGTGTGGCTTTGATCCTCCCCAGAACCCACTGTACTGTCATGTAAATAGAACCCTGACAGTACATTTCCAGAAGGAAACGCATATGCTCTGTTATCTTTTTCCCGGTCTTTCCCTCGATCCGTTCCGTATAGAACCTTAAGATCAAATGAAAATCATGCTCGCGCAGGTTATTCTGTGCGTCGTTTTTAAACGCTGCCTTAAAAAACAGCTTTTCATCCTCAATGTAATAAAACTTGTTTGCCAGCCCCTCATAAACTGTCCTGCCTTCTCCCATATGTTCAAAAGATTCCAGCAGGATCTTGTCGAAATACCAGTTGATCAGATCATATTTGTCTTTGAAATTACGGTAAAATGTCTGCCGCGTAGTTCCGCATTCTTCAACAATCTCCTTCACTGTGATCTTTTCAACCGGAAGCTTTGCCATGCACTGCTTCATCGCATCCGCAAGCCGGTATTTCATCCTTTCGCGTCCGTTTTTTTCTGTCATCTGTACTTTTGTCTGCTGTAAAGCATTCATCTGTATCTGCTCCTGTCCTGTATGTATCTTTCTCCATCATGCAGGAAATACCGTTTCTCTGTCAAGAGCTGATTCCTAAAATTCTAAAAGATTCCGGACATAACAAAAGCAGCGGAAATGATTCCGCTGCCTCTGAGTCTTTTATTTTATTTACTTCTGAGCATCTGCCGCAGATCCGAGAGTAATACTCAGTGTCTGTGCTTCATAACCGTTATCTCCGGAACGCTGTACTACTACATCGACTTTCTCGCCTGCTGCATAATACTGAAGTGTATCCTGCAGCTGTGACATGCTGCTTACTGTACGTCCGTCCAGTTCGGTAATGATGTCGCCCTGCTTGATTCCGGCTTTATCTGCCGGGCTTCCGTCTACAACTTTTACAACTACAGCCCCTTCCGGAACACCGTAAAGCTCGCTTGCCTCAGTGGACACATCCTGCCCTTGGATTCCAATATAGGAAGCCTTGCTTGCATCTACTTTCTCTCTTGTCTCAAGATTCATCATCTCCTGAAGACTGCTCTGAGCCTTATCGATCGGGATTGCAAATCCGATATTATCTACAGAAGCCCCTGTGGATGTACTTGAACTTTTTGCTTCATTAATACCGATCAGCTCGCCTTTCATATTCAGAAGAGCACCGCCGCTGTTTCCTGAATTGATCGCTGCATCTGTCTGGATCAATCCTGTAGAAGTAATTGTGTTTCCGCTCTCATCTGTCAGAGTCAGGTCACGGTCAAGCGCACTTACATATCCGCTTGTTACAGACTGCCCGTAACCGAGTGCATTACCGATCGCAACAACCTGATCGCCCAGCTTCAGATCATCAGAATCACCTACTGTAGCAACCTTGATCTGATTCATTGTATCATCCGGTATATCGGAAAGCTTTACAGCTACAACTGCAAGGTCATTGTCAACATCTGTTCCTTTTACCTGTCCTTCTACACTCTGTTCATCAATAAAACCTACAGAAAGGCTTGTCGCTCCCTCGACCACATGATTGTTGGTAGCGATCAGAAGTTCTTTGTCATTCTGTCCGACAATAACGCCTGTTCCGGCGCCCTGTACCTCATACTGCTGTGTCCCTCCGAAGAAGTTTCGCATTTCTTCAACTGACATAGTGGAAATAGTAACCAATGACGGCATTGCATTTTCAGCAACAGAAGCAACTGTTCCGGTTCCGCTCTCGGATGAAGAATCCGACTCTGAACCGCTGCTGCCTGTCGTCTGTGTCTGCGCCAGCTGTGTATTGCTGCCTCTGCCGTTTCCTGTAATGTAGCTGCCCAGTGAATTTACTCCGAACATTGTGCCGCCTGCTATCAGTCCGAATACCAATGCCATCGATACAACAGCTGCCCATTTCTTTCCGGTTGTCATCGGCTTCTTAGTCTTCTTTGCATGGCCTGATGCTCCGCCATGAGGACCGCCGTTGTGAATGCCGTTATTCTGGCTGCCCGGATTCTGGCCGCCCGGATTCTGACCTCCTGCATTCTGGTATGTTCCGTAATATGTGCTGTTCTGTGATGCAGCATCCTGTGAAACCTGATTCAGCTGTTCGCCGGTAAAATGATACTCATTGTTCTTATTCTCTTTATTATTATCATCATAAAATTGTTCACTCATAATACTATTCCTCTTTTCCTCCTGTGTCCTTATTGGATCTTTTTCTTTTTACACTACATAAGATAAAAGATATTTGTGACGGAATTATGAAGAAGATAATAAAAAAATGTGATTTTGGCCAAAACATTTTAGCCGGCAGAAATCACCGGAATGACCGAACCGTGTCATTCAATAATTATCCGGTATTTATCCGCATCGTCCCTGATATTATATTCCCCTCTGTTATCCGGCGGAATATAACGTATCCTCATTTCAGGCTCACTGCGTCCGATATCATATCGGTGCAGATAGACAGTCACATCCAGCATGGACGGCCAGCCTGTCACATCTGTCGAGAGCTTGACGGTCCGGAACGAATTTGAGCGGCACATCCCGAATATCTCATCGGCAAATGCCTTCCTGTCTTCAATACGTGAAGCATTAGCTGTAACAGTCAGTCTGCATTCCAAACCGACAGTCGTACTGCTTACTGCGTCCGGTATACCGGAATAGTTATATTTATAACATTTATATAATACCGGAACAACTGCGAAAAACAAAAAACATACAGCAGCAGCCCCAATAAACATAAGACATTTCTTCAGTTTGTTGCTTTTTGCCATATCTGCTCCTTTTTGTCTCACTTTTACAACCGATTATACTGTTCATTTTATATAAAATCAAGGAAAACGGTGCAGAAATTGAGACACTCATAAGAGAAAAGGAGCAAAATTATGCCGAAACCAAAGAAAAATACAGGAGAAAAGAACCTGATCAGTAAAAACCTGATCGAATACCGCAGACAGCGCAAGTATTCTCAGCGGATGCTTGCGTACAAACTTCAGTTGAACGGATATGATATTGATAAAAATGTCATCACACGCATTGAGACAAATAAACGGTATGTGACAGATATCGAATTAAAAGCTCTCTGCGAAGTACTGGAAATTACATATAACGACCTGATCGAAGGCAGTACTAAACAGGAAGTATAATACAAACCGGCGGCTGTACAAATGTACAGCCGCGCCCTTTAAAACATTATTTTCTTTCTTTCGCTTCTTTTTTCCATTTGAGATGCCATGCACTGATTGCAGATACAATAGGTACTGTAAGTATCACTCCCATTGTGGAGGCAATTCCCTGTATGATCTCAATTCCGATTGAGTACATATTGGTGATCTGGACAATACCATACCCGTAGACATACATAAACACAAGCGTGTTGATAGAACTTCCCGTAAAAGCCAGTATCAGTGTATTGGACATTGTTCCCATCATAT
>CAKNJS010000042.1 GCA_930986645.1 uncultured Lachnoclostridium sp. | reverse complement strand
GCCTTTTTATAGGCACCGTAAGGGTTTTCCATCTATTCAACTGTCAAACTCCCGAGCAGTAGATTTTACAGACAGAAACTTGTGCAGAAACACGAATCCAAAGGGAATCAGTAATTGAAAATTTATTTAATCTGTTATATACTAGTACAAGAATGAAAAGTCAAAGGAGGACATATAAAAATGAAAGAATTTAAATATGTGATCACAGATCCGGAAGGAATCCATGCAAGACCGGCAGGAATCCTTGTAAAGCAGGCTGCTGGATATCAGTCAACAGTTAAAATCGCAAAAGGTGAAAAAAGTGCTGATGCCAAGAGAATCTTCGGGGTCATGGGACTTGGAGTTAAGACTGGTGAAGAGGTAACGATTACTGTTGAAGGCGCTGATGAAGATACAGCAGCTGCAGAACTGGAGACATTCTTCAAGGAGAATTTATAAGTCAGGTAAGGAGATTTTATAAATTATGATTACGATTAGCGGTAAAAGTGTATTTGGCGGTGTGGCGATCGGAAAGCTTTTATTCTATCAGAGAAGTGACAAAGTGATCAAGAGAACACACGTCGATGATGTTGATGCTGAGTGGAAGAGATTTCAGGAAGCAAAAGATACAGCCGTTCAGCAGCTGAAGGGTCTGTATGACAAAGCACTTGAGGATGTCGGAGAGGCAAATGCAATGATCTTTGAGATTCATCAGATGATGCTTGAAGATCTTGACTATCTTGAATCAATCGAGAATATTATCCGTACACAGGAAGTAAACGCAGAATATGCAGTTGCTACAACAGCGGACAATTTTGCAACGATGTTTTCATCAATGGATGATGCCTATATGCAGGGGCGTGCTGCTGATGTAAAGGATGTTTCGGAGCGTGTACTCGATATTCTGAGCGGTGCGGATACAGGAATAAAAGAAATGACAGAACCGTGCATTATTGCTGCAGATGATCTTGCACCGAGCGAGACTGTCCAGCTTGATAAGAGTAAAGTGCTCGGATTTGCAACAATGTATGGTTCATCTAATTCGCATACGGCGATTCTTGCGCGTACAATGAATATCCCGGCTGTGATCGGCCTCGGCGAAGACCTTCTTCAGGAATACAGCGGAAGAGATGCGATTATTGATGGATTTACCGGCACGCTTTACATCGATCCCGATGAGAAAACTGTTGAAGAGATGAAGGAGAAGCGTGAAAAAGATCTGGAACAGAAAGCTCTTCTTGAACAGCTTAAAGGTAAAGAAAATGTAACGAAGAGCGGTCAGAAGATCAATGTATATGCCAATATCGGAAATGTATCGGATCTTGGTGCCGTACTCAAAAATGATGCCGGCGGAATCGGACTTTTCAGAAGCGAATTCCTTTATCTGGAAAATACAGATTTCCCGACAGAAGAGCAGCAGTTTGCAGTGTATAAAAAAGTTGCTGAGAGTATGGCCGGTAAGAAAGTGATCATCCGTACGCTGGATATCGGTGCGGACAAGCAGGTGGATTATTTCGGACTTGATAAAGAGGATAATCCGGCTTTGGGATACAGGGCGATCCGTATCTGCCTTACAAGGCCGGAGATATTCAAGACTCAGCTGCGTGCGCTCTATCGTGCGGCGGTATTCGGTAATATTTCCATCATGTTCCCGATGATCATTTCTGTGAAGGAAGTGCGCAGGATCAAAGAGATTATTGCTGAGGTAAAGGAAGAACTGAAAAAAGAGGGAATACCTTATAAAGAAGATGTGGAGCTTGGTATTATGATCGAGACTCCGGCTTCGGTTATGATCAGCCGCGATCTTGCAAAAGAGGTTGACTTCTTCAGTGTCGGAACAAATGACCTGACACAGTATACACTGGCGATTGACCGTCAGAATTCAAAGCTTGATGAGTTCTATGATCCGCATCATCCTGCGGTGCTTGCTATGATCAGGATGGCGGCTGAGAGTGCACATGCGGAAGGTGCATGGATCGGTATATGCGGAGAGTTGGGAGCAGATCTCGAACTTACGGAAGAGTTCTTGAAAATGGGACTGGATGAACTGTCTGTCTCTCCTTCTATGGTGCTGCCGCTCAGAAAGCGGATCAGAGAATGCGAATAGAATATATCCGTTGATCACATAATTTTAATAACTATTCAGGCGCTTTGGCAAGCCTTATTGACGGCATGCCAAAGCGCTTTTTGTTCTCTGTAAATAAAGAAACTACATAACCTATTGAAAAAATCGAACATATGTGCTAGCATGTAAAAGAACAAATGTTCGAGAAAGGAAGGGCCCGCAATGCAGGGAACAATTCAGGAGAAAATGACGTTAAATGAAAAACTGCATATCTTATCCGATGCAGCAAAATACGATGCTGCCTGTACATCGAGCGGAGTTGACCGCAGAGGAGACGGGACAGGCATGGGAAACTGCAGTGCCGCCGGAATATGTCATAGTTTTTCTGCTGATGGAAGATGTATTTCTCTGCTTAAGATTTTATTTACCAATGAATGTATATATGACTGTAAATATTGTGTTAACCGTTCTTCTAATGATGTGGTCCGGACTTCTTTTACACCTGAGGAAGTTTGTACTCTTACAATGGAGTTTTACAGAAGGAATTACATAGAAGGTCTGTTCCTGAGTTCGGGGATCCTGCGCAGTCCTGACTATACAATGGAGTTGATTTATGCAGCTCTTTACAGGTTGAGAAAGGTATGTAATTTTCAAGGATATATCCATGTGAAGGCAATTCCCGGTGCAGATCCGAGGCTGATTCAAATGACCGGATATCTTGCAGACAGAATGAGTGTAAATGTGGAGCTCCCCACTGCGGAAAGCTTAAGACTGCTTGCTCCCCATAAATCAAGAAAAAATATACTGGCTCCAATGCGGCTTGTCCAGAATCAGATAAATGAAAATAAGCAGGAGATCCGTCTGTACCGCAATGCACCAAGATTTGTTCCGGCGGGACAGAGTACACAGATGATTATCGGAGCAACGCCGGAGACGGATTATCAGATTCTGCATACAGCGGAATCACTGTATAAGAAGTTTGATCTGAAACGCGTCTTTTACTCTGCATTTGTTCCTGTCAACCGGGACTGTGCCCTGCCTGTTCTGAAGGATAATAAGCCGCCTCTGTTGAGGGAACACAGGTTGTATCAGGCCGACTGGCTGCTGAGATTTTATCATTTTGAGGCGGATGAGCTGCTTGACGAGAATAATCCGAATTTTAACGTACTGCTTGATCCGAAATGCTGCTGGGCACTGAATCATCTGGATCTGTTTCCGATAGAAGTCAACAGTGCGGATTATATGCTTCTGCTTCGCGTGCCGGGAATCGGCTGCAAGTCAGCAGGACGTATTGTAAAAGCCAGAAAAATGGGAAATCTTCAGTTTGAAGATTTGAAGAAAATGGGCGTCGTACTAAAACGTGCGCTGTACTTTATTACATGTGGCGGCAAGATGATGTATCCGGTACGTATAGAGGAAGATTATATCATGCGATGCCTCCTTAATACGAAAGAACGTCTGCCGGAGGGGGCGGACGGTATGACTTACCGGCAGCTTTCACTGTTTGATGATGTGAATTTCGGCGGGGTGAACGGAATATCAAACAGATTTATATATGTACAGATACGATTACAGGTCTTTGTTCAGCTCTGCATGATGCTTGGCTGGAAAACCGGAACGGCGATGCAGGAATCGGCGTGAAGGGTAAGCTGCAGCAACAGCTTTTCTGTCAATATAAGACTGTAGATGAGAATGAAGGGAAAGCAGCACGGCTTCAGAGGATGATAAAGAAATATTTGGGAAATCATGCATACAGGGCTGTCTTCTATGCGCTGCTGTCCGATGAGCCGGAGAAAGGGACGGCGGTATTCCGGACAATTCAGGAGGCAAGGCGTATCCCGGACAGCCGGAAAATTATGGATCACCTTGGAAATCCCGATGTGGCAGAAGTCTTTGCCATGAGCAGAAGTGTGGCAAATGAAGCTCATCTTTACGAGGAGTTTATCCGGTTCCGTGAGCTTGCAGACGGAATTCTGTTTTCAGAGATAACACCGAAATCGCAGGTGCTGGTATGTATAGCAGATCACTTTGCAGACCGTTTCCCTCTGGAAAACTGGGTGATATATGATAAGACTCACAAAATGTTTCTTTTACATAGGAAACAGGCAGAATGGGCGCTTGTCACGGGAACTCCTCTCAACAGGAGAACTGCAGATCGTATATCGGAGTCAGAAAAAACATATTCAGAGCTGTGGAAAGAGTTTTTTGAATCCATATCAATCAGTGAACGGGAAAATCCTGTGTATCAGAGAACACATCTTCCGCTTCGTTACCGAAACGATATGACCGAATTTTCAGATCAAACCTGATGAAAGATATTGTATTGGAAAGAAAATAAGCTTATGATAGTTACATCATCGCGGCTGCAGGCAGGATGAAATATATACGATGAAAGAGGCGGCAGTGCACAAGTGGGAACAGAGGAGGAAAAGAATGTCCGTGTATCAGTCAGAAATCTTGTGGAGTTTATTCTGAGAAGCGGAGATATCGATAACAGAACTTCCGGCACAATGGAAAAAGAAGCGATGCTGATGGGAGGACGGCTGCACCGAAAGATACAGCGAAGCATGGGGGCAGATTATCATGCGGAAGTCGGACTGAAGATAAGTATACCGTGCACCGGCTTTCAGATTCAGGTAGAGGGGCGTGCTGACGGCGTTATTATTCGAGAGGAGAATGGAGCTCCTGCAGTTACAATTGATGAGATTAAAGGAGTGCTCCGCGATCTGGAACATATAAGCGAACCTGTGGAAGTACATCTGGCACAGGCAAAGTGTTACGCATATATTTATGCCAGTCAGAATGATCTGAAGAGAATCGGCGTGCAGATGACATACTGTCATCTTGATACAGAGGAGATAAAACGATTTAACAAAGAATACACGATAGATGAACTGGCGGTATGGTTTACTGAACTGATCAAGCAATATGAAAAATGGGCTGAATTCCAGATTGAATGGGAAAGAAAAAGAAATGCCTCAATTAAACAGACTGAATTTCCATTTACTTTCCGTCCGGGACAGAGAGATGTGGCGGCGGCGGTTTACCGCACCATCTTGAGAAAGAAGAAGCTGTTTATTCAGGCTCCGACAGGTGTGGGAAAGACGATTTCTACTGTTTTTCCTGCAGTTAAGGCGGTGGGGGAAGGACTGGGAGATAAGATTTTTTATCTGACTGCTAAAACGATAACCCGCACTGTGGCGGAACAGGCGTTTGCGTCAATGCAGGATCAGGGACTGAGCATGAAAGTGATTACATTGACAGCTAAGGAAAAAATCTGTTTCTGCGGGGAGGCTGTCTGTAATCCGGAGGCATGTCCGTATGCAAAGGGACATTTTGACCGTGTAAATGATGCTGTATATGATATCCTGATGAATAAGAATAAGATTGACCGTGCGGCAATTGAGCGTCAGGCGGAAAAGTTTAGTGTGTGTCCGTTTGAACTTTCCCTTGATGTTTCTACGTGGGCAGATGCAGTAATCTGTGACTATAATTATGTCTTTGATCCTAATGCGCACCTGAAGCGTTTTTTCTCCGAGGGAAGCTCGGGAGATTATATTTTCCTGATTGACGAGGCGCATAATCTTGTTGAGAGGGGAAGGGAAATGTACAGTGCGGTACTTTACAAAGAGGATTTCATGGAATTAAAACGAGAGGTGCGTCATCTAAGCGGTAAACTTGCCCGCAGGCTGGGAGATGTCAATAAACTGTTTCTGGAATTGAAACGGGAGTGCGAAAACTATCAGATTCTGAACAGTGTCTCACATATAGCGCTGAAATTGATGAATCTTATGACGGAGATGGAAAATTTTCTGGATGATCCGGCAGACGATGATCTCAGGGAACGAGTGCTCGATCTTTACTTTCGGGTAAGATCGTTCGTCAGCATTCATGATATTCTTGATGAAAATTATGTGATTTACAGTGAACTGGAGGCAGATGGAAGATTTAAGATAAAGCTTTTCTGCGTGAACCCTGCTGAAAATCTCAGCACCTGTCTGGATTATGGAAGCGGGACGGTGTTTTTCTCAGCAACACTGCTTCCTATCCATTACTATAAAAGCCTGCTGTCTGTAGAAAAAGATGATTATGCAATCTATGCGGAATCGCCTTTCCCAAGAGAAAATGTGCTTTTGCTGCAGGCAAGGGATGTGAGTACCCGGTACACACTTAGAAATGAAGATATGTACCGGAGATATGCCGGATATATACTTAAGATGGCGGAAGCAAAAAAGGGAAACTACATGGTGTTTTTCCCTTCGTATCGTTTCATGGAAGAGGTATACGGTCAATTTGTGAAACTGACAGCTGAAGCAGATATACTTGTCCAGTATCAGAACATGACGGAAAAGGAAAAAGAAGATTTTCTGAAAGAGTTTGAGAAAGAGAGAGAAAACAGTCTTGTCGGGTTCTGTGTGATGGGAGGAATCTTTTCGGAGGGAATCGATCTTACGCAAGACCGTCTGATCGGGGCGGCTATTGTCGGTACAGGCCTGCCGCAGGTATGCAATGACAGAGAAATTGTGAAAAACTATTTTGACGCACGGAAAATGCCGGGTTTTGACTATGCATATATGTATCCGGGGATCAATAAAGTGCTTCAGTCAGCAGGACGGGTTATCCGTACTGAGACAGACAGAGGGGTTATCCTGCTGCTTGACGAGAGATTCTCGCAGCGGCAGTACAGAGACAGTTTCCCAAGAGAATGGGGAAACTTAAGGATCTGTACCGCCTCGGATCTGCAGGGTTATATGGAGTCTTTCTGGAAATAACTTAGAAATTCCATGGAAGCTCTTGAGAGCGGGATCTGATCATTGTACGCAACAGCAAGCTCGCGGCATGGCAGTTCTTCTTTTGTTTTTAAAAGAAACAGGTCATCTGACGGTTCTGTTATGCAGTAGTCCGGGACGAAAGCAATACCAAGGCCGATGCGTGCGAGATCAATCAGGAGGTCATTGCTGGTCAGTTCTATCTCGGGAACAAGATCAAGCTGATGCTGCTGGAACACCTGATGGAGAAATTCGTTTGTTGTGCTGTTTTTGTCCAGCATCAGAATCGGATACTGGAGAAGCTCAGAGAAAGATACAGTTCTGTCTTTCAGTTCGCGGAACGGGGATCCGGCGATAAACACATCCCGGAATTTTTTTATTCTCAGAACAGAAGCGGCGGTTCCCAGATGATTATTCGGATAGTTCACTACAATCAGATCCACCTGACCGTTTCGAAGAAGTTCCGCACATTTCATGGAAGTCTGGTTAATAACTTTAATGTGTGCTCCCGGAAAGGACTTATGGAAACGCTTCAGATATGGAATGAGAAAATAACGGCAGATTGTATCGCTGGCTCCGATACGGATCTGTCCGCCTGTAGTTGCGGCGTCAATAAGCTGCGCCTCACCTTTCTGTATCAGATTCATGGCGGGTTCTATGTGTCTCATAAGAATTTCCCCTTCGGGGGTGAGCTGAACCTTTTTTGTGCTGCGGATAAAAAGAGTCTGATCCAGTTTACGTTCCAGTGTTTTGATAGACTGACTAACTGCAGACTGGGAAATAAAGAGCTGTTTGGAGGCCTCGGAGAAATTCAAGGTTGACGCCACATGATAAAATACTTTATATAGTTCATAATTAATATCGATCATTATAAGACCTCCTAATAAATACTGATACTATATTATAAGCTATTGAGAAGAAAAATACAATAATACCGGAGAAAGGATTGGAATAAGATGAAAAAACTGCACTGGTGCGCCGGAATTATACTAGGGTTTTCAATTATTGCGGCTCTGCTTATCACAAGTTTTGAAATTGCAATGTACTCTGATTTTGATGTATATCAGAAAGAGTATGAAAAATATGATGTGCTTGCAGATCTGGATATGACAATGGATGACGTTATGTATGTTACACATGAGATGATGGATTATCTGAGGGGAGAAGGGGATACTCTTTCGGTTATTACAACTGTAGAAGGCCGTGAACAGGATTTCTTTAATGAACAGGACCGGTTTCATATGGGGGAAGTGAGAGGGCTTTTTATAGGCGGATTAAATATCCGGACGGGTGCATGCATTGCTGCCCTGATCTGTGCTGCTTTTCTTATTTTTACACACGCTGACATTAAAAAGGTGATTCCTCGGGGGTACTGGATTGCTCTGGGAATTACCGGAACGGCCGTACTGTTGATCGGAACAGCTGCTATTATAAACTTTAATGCAGTCTTTGTGCAGTTTCATCATATATTCTTTGATAATGATCTGTGGATATTTGATCCGGCGGAAGATTACATGATCCGAATGCTTCCGGAGGGACTGTTCTATGACATGCTCATGCGTATCGGTACTATTTTTACAGCATCACTGATGATTCTCTTGATCCTGAGTCTGGTACCGAAATTGAAAGTACGAAAAAGAAATTAGTATGGCTTATAACTAATTTTAATTATATTAATTATACTAATGAAGTGAAGTGTGGTACGATACTAACAGATATTATTTTGGGTGCACGAGGCACGAATAATCAATCATGCAAAGGAGATTTTATATGGGCAGTGTAAGACGTGTATTTGTAGAAAAGAAACCAGACTATGCCGTTGCGGCAAAAGAACTCCGTCACGAGATCAGGCGTTATCTGGGAATTATGGATGTAACAGGAGTCCGCGTCCTGATCCGTTATGATGTGGAGAATATTTCCGACGACACATTTGAGAAGGCTTGCAGCGGTGTTTTTGCAGAACCGCCGGTAGATACTCTTTACAGAGAGACATATCCGCTGTCAGAAGGAGACAGAAGTTTCTCGGTTGAGTTCCTTCCCGGACAGTTTGACCAGAGAGCCGATTCTGCTGAGCAGTGTATCCGTTTTATTAAAGAAGATGAAAATCCGGTAATCCGTACTGCAACAACATATGTAATAGAGGGAAATATATCTGACGAGGAATTTGAAGCTATCCGCAGCCATTGTATCAATCCGGTTGACTCAAGAGAAGCTTCCGAGTCAAAGCCTGAGACACTTGTAACTACGTTTGACGAGCCTGCGGATATCCTTGTTTTTGACGGGTTTAAGGATATGTCTGAGGATGAGCTGAGAAAACTGTATGATTCTCTAGGCCTTGCCATGACATTTAAAGATTTTCTTCATATCCAGAATTATTACTGCAAGGAAGAGCACAGAGATCCCACAATGACGGAAATCCGCGTGCTTGACACATACTGGTCTGACCACTGCCGTCACACCACGTTTTCAACAGAGTTGAAAAATGTACAGTTTGACGACGGATATTACAGAAAACCGATTGAAGATACTTACAAAGAATATCTGAAAGACCATAGTGAGATTTTCGCAGGCAGAGAGGATAAGTTTGTATGTCTGATGGATCTTGCGCTTATGGCTATGAGAAGGCTGAAAAAAGAAGGAAAGCTTGCGGATCAGGAAGAGTCCGATGAAATCAATGCCTGCAGTATTGTTGTACCTATCAAAGTAGATGGCATAGAGGAAGAGTGGCTGATTAACTTTAAGAATGAGACACACAATCATCCTACGGAAATCGAGCCGTTCGGAGGCGCCGCTACATGTCT
Organism: uncultured Lachnoclostridium sp.; assembly: GCA_930986645.1. Lineage (GTDB taxonomy): Bacteria > Bacillota > Clostridia > Lachnospirales > Lachnospiraceae > Mediterraneibacter. The sequence goes on along the minus strand of CAKNJS010000042.1, from coordinate 11,014 downwards.
TGGCGGAGCGATCCGCGATCCGCTTTCAGGAAGAACTTATGTTTATCAGGCAATGCGCGTGACCGGAGCGGCAGATCCGACTGTGTCTGTGAAGGATACACTGAAAGGAAAACTGCCGCAGAAGAAACTGGTTCGGGAGGCTGCCCATGGCTACAGCTCTTACGGAAACCAGATCGGTCTGGCAACGGGGCTTGTAAAAGAAATATACCATCCGGATTATGTGGCAAAACGTATGGAAATCGGTGCTGTATTAGGAGCTGCTCCGCGCCGTGCGGTAATCCGTGAAAATTCGGATCCGGGCGATATTATTATCCTGCTTGGCGGGCGGACAGGACGTGACGGCTGCGGCGGAGCTACAGGGTCTTCCAAGGTGCATACAGAAGAGTCTATCGAGACATGCGGAGCGGAAGTCCAGAAAGGAAATCCGCCGACAGAGCGCAAGATCCAGAGACTTTTCCGCCGCGAGGAGGTAAGCTGCCTGATTAAGAAGTGCAACGATTTCGGCGCGGGAGGAGTATCCGTTGCAATCGGAGAACTGGCAGATGGTCTCAGAGTGGAACTTGATAAAGTGCCGAAGAAGTATGCGGGACTTGACGGAACAGAAATTGCAATCTCTGAATCTCAGGAACGTATGGCGGTTGTGGTTGATCCGAAAGACGTTGATGAATTTATGTCTTATGCAAAAGAAGAGAATCTTGAAGCTACGGCGGTGGCTGTAGTGACTGAGGAACCGAGACTGGTTCTGATCTGGAGAGGAAAGGAAATCGTGAATCTGTCCCGTGCGTTCCTTGATACAAATGGTGCACATCAGGAAACAGATGTAGAGGTGGAAATGCCGGAGCGTAAGGACAGTCTTTTCAACAGATCTGAGATTGTTGACGTGAGAAATACATGGCTGAATACATTGAAAGATCTTAATGTGTGCTCACAGAAAGGACTCGTCGAAATGTTTGACGGTTCTATCGGCGCCGGTTCTGTGTTTATGCCTCATGGAGGGAAATATCAGCTTACGGAGACACAGACAATGGTGGCGAAAGTCCCGGTTCAGACAGGCAAGACAGACAGCGTTTCTATGATGAGCTACGGCTTTGACCCGTATCTGTCCAGCTGGAGTCCGTATCACGGAGCAGTCTATGCAGTTACGGAATCTATTGCAAAGATTGTTGCTTCGGGCGGAGATTACAGAAAAATCCGATTCACATTTCAGGAGTACTTCCGCCGGATGTCAGAGGATCCGAAACGCTGGAGCCAGCCTTTTGCCGCTCTTCTCGGCGCCTATGCGGCTCAGATTGGCTTCGGACTTCCTTCAATCGGAGGAAAAGACAGTATGTCCGGAACATTTCAGGATATCGATGTTCCGCCGACACTTGTTTCTTTTGCAGTAGATATGGCTCTTGACAAAGATATTATCACTCCGGAACTGAAGAAAGCCGGCAATAAACTTGTATGGCTCAGAATAGAAAAAGATGAGTATGATCTTCCTGTATACGGACAGATCATGGAGCAGTACGGTAAATTTGAGGAGGATATAAAAGCAGGCAGAATTGTTTCCGCGTATGCGCTTGACCGTCACGGAGTAATTGCAGCAGTCAGCAAGATGGCATTTGGTAATCGAAAAGGAGTGAAGATCGAGCACAGCATGGATCCAAGAGATATGTTTGCCCCTGCATTCGGAGATATTATTGCCGAAGTAGAAGACGGACAGACAGGAAATCTGCAGATTACTTATACGGTCATTGGTGAAGTGACGGACAAAGACTGTTTCGAGTACGGAGATGCCCGCATCGGCATGGATGAAGCGCTTGAGGCTTGGACAGGTACTCTTGAAAAAGTATTTGCCACAAAATCGGAAGAAAGCTCGGATCAGCCTGTTGAAGAAAAGTTATATAATACTTCAGATATTCATATATGCAGCCATAAGATCGGACAGCCGACAGTGTTTATCCCTGTATTCCCGGGAACAAACTGCGAGTATGACAGCACGCGTGCATTTGAACGCGCAGGTGCTAAAGTAGTTACAAAAGTGTTCCGAAATCTGGATGCTGAGGATATCAGATCCTCTGTGGAAGAGTTCGAAAAAGCAATCGGACAGGCACAGATGATCATGTTCCCGGGCGGTTTCAGCGCGGGCGACGAGCCGGATGGATCTGCAAAATTTTTCGCTACGGCATTCCAGAACGCCAAGATTAAAGAAGCGGTAGAAAAACTGCTTAATGAACGTGACGGACTGGCTCTGGGTATCTGCAACGGTTTTCAGGCACTGATTAAGCTCGGTTTGGTTCCGTACGGGAAAATTGCCGGACAGTCGGAAGATTCGCCGACACTGACATACAATACGATCGGACGCCACATCTCAAAAATGGTGTACACTAAGGTTGTTACAAATAAGTCTCCATGGCTTATGGGAGCGGAACTCGGCGGCGTGTATACAAATCCGGCATCTCATGGTGAAGGACGTTTTGTCGCAAACGAAGAGTGGATCAAGCGTTTGTTTGAGAATGGTCAGGTGGCGACACAGTACTGTGATCCGGAAGGCAGGATCTCTATGAACGAAGAGTGGAATGTAAATGGTTCATACTGCGCGATTGAGGGTATTACAAGTCCTGACGGACGAGTGCTGGGCAAAATGGCGCATTCGGAACGTCGTGATTCTTCTGTAGCGATCAATATTTACGGTGAACAGGATATGAAGATATTTGAGTCCGGCGTTAAGTATTTTAAGTAGACATTTCTGCATGAAAAACACGTCTGAAAAAATATTTTAAATTTGTTAAAAAAAGTGTTGACATTTGTTGGATATTGATAGTATAATAGCAAAGCGGGTTGCGGAAAAGAACTCCGAAGCCCGCAGAAATATGGGGTCTTAGCTCAGCTGGGAGAGCATCTGCCTTACAAGCAGAGGGTCATAGGTTCGAGCCCTATAGGCCCCATATATACCGAATATGGCGGAATAGCTCAGTTGGCTAGAGCACACGGTTCATACCCGTGGTGTCGCTGGTTCAAATCCAGTTTCCGCTACTTAGAAAGCCCGTTTTACGGGCTTTTTTCTTTTGCATTTTTATTTTCTCCGCAGGATATGCGGTATGTTGAATTAGTGGAATTGTCGTGCAAGTTATGATAAAATAATGCACAGAATAATTACGGAGGATAAAGACATGAACCAAAAAGCTGCATATGCATTTCGTATTATACTCAGCGGATATCTTGCTTATCTGGGAGTAAAGATCATTTTGGAGATGGTAAATGAGAAGCCGAGCAATATGGTTTTTATGATTGTAATCGGAGCTGCCTTCTTCGTGATCGGGGCAGGATATGCGATCTACTGTATTAAAAAAGTCTGGGAAATACGGCAGGCTGACCAGAATCTGAAGACAGACGAACCGGGAGAAGGGAAAGCAGAAGCCGAGGAGGCAGATACAGCTGATCCAGAGGAAAAAGAAGAACTTGAAAATGATTATGAGGAGAAATAGTTATGCGTATAGGTATGGGGTATGATGTACATCGGCTGTCTGCCGGCAGAAAACTGATAATGGGCGGTGTAGAGATTCCATATGAAAAAGGACTGCTGGGACATTCTGATGCAGATGTGCTGGTACATGCTGTAATGGATGCGCTTCTCGGGGCGGCTGCACTGGGAGATATAGGAAAGCATTTTCCGGATACGGATCCGGCGTATGAAGGCATTTCAAGCATTACATTATTAGAACACGTGGGACGGCTTCTGGACGAAAACGGTTATGTGATCGAAAACATAGATGCTACGATTATTGCGCAGAGACCGAAGATGCGTCCGTATATAGAAGAGATGTGTAAAAATATTGCATCCGCCCTCAATATAGAGCTTGAACAGGTGAATGTAAAAGCAACGACGGAGGAAGGGCTTGGTTTTACCGGGAGCGGAGAAGGAATCTCTTCTCATGCGGTGTGTGCAATAGAAAGGTATACAAATTATGCCAGTGTGGATATGACGCCCGGCCGGTCTGATTGTGCCGGATGTTGTTCCCGCAGAGAAAAAGAAGTGTAAACATTTCATGATTATAAATAATTCAGACGTGAGAAAACAGAGGAGATATTCAACATGAATGTACGCAGACTGGGGCCGGAAGAGCGTGGCAAGACCCGGACATTGTGGGAGGAAGTGTTTACAGAGGACACGAAAGCTTTTCTTGATTATTATTACTATATCAAAACAAAAGATAATCAGATTTACGTTGTTGAGCAAGACGATCGGATCTGTTCCATGCTCCAGCTGAATCCATACCGGCTGAAGATAGAGGAAGGATGTTTCCCGTCTGCCTATATTATTGCTGTTGCGACAAAAGAGGAATATCGCGGACGCGGATTTATGGGAGCACTTCTCAGAAAGTCTCTTGAAGATATGTATGAGGCAAAGGTACCGTTCACGTTTCTTATGCCGGCTGCTGAAGCAATTTACACACCGTATGATTTCCGTTTTATTTATTCCCAAAATACAGGACAGCTGGAGTATTCTTTCTCCGGAGAGGCTGAATGGAAAGGCAATGGAGTGAATACACAGCTGGCTGCAGACGCTGCTCTGTGGAATGCGGGAGAGATGGCTGAATTTTTTAACCGCTGTTTTGCAGGATGCTGGCAGGTATATGCAGAAAGGGATGAGGCTTATTACCAGACCATGATTCTGGAACAGCAAAGTGAGAAAGGCGGAGTAAGACTGATCCGTGATGGCGGTGCGCTTGTGGGAATGTATGCTTATGCGGCGGAAGACGGTTTGGAGATTCGAGAACCGCTGTATCTTCCAAAGTACCGGGACGCATTTCTGTTTTCAGTAAATGAACTTGCAGCTTCGGTATATAAAACATTACAGAATCCTCCGGAAAGCGGGAAAATCAAGGTGTATGGCTGCCCGGATGATATAAAGGAGGATGAAAAACCCGTGATTATGGCAAGGATCATCTGCCTGAAGGAATTTCTGAGTGCGCTGCGCGTACAGGAAGAACTTTCGGTTGACTGCTCTTTCGCTGTGATAGACCCGATTATCCGACAGAACAGCCGTGTGTGGAAGCTCGTAAGCTGTCCGGGGGAAGCAGGCCTGACGGCGGGTGAAACAGAGGATTCGGAGGGCGTGCTTCCGATCGATGTTTTGACGGAGCTGCTGTTCGGAAGAATATCTGAGAGAGAGCTTTCACAGATGGACGGGGTTATTGTGACAGAACATCTGGCAGAGGAGCTGGCCAAAATCACGAAACTTACGAAGGTATTTCTAAATGAGGTCGTCTGAATATAATGTGTTGACAAACACTCAAAATTTTCATAATATAAGGTATATGTCGGATAATAGATAAAGGCGGAGAACGGAAAGAGTAACTGATTCAGAAGTTCACAGAGAAGGGATGCCGCCGGCTGAAAGCATCCCCGTACGGAGAATGAGTGAAGTGCATCCGGGAGCTGACTCTGTGAAACGGAAAAGTAGCAGAGTCCGTACTGCACGCGTTACGTGCATCTAGAGTGAAAGAATAAGTTTCTTTTAAATAGAGTGGAACCGCGGATATGACTTCGCCTCTTGTGTGAGGCGGAGTTGTTTTATTTTTGGCAAGGAGATAAATATGGGCATAATATCTTATATAAAAGAAGAAATACAGGTGATCCGCGAGCGGGATCCAGCAATCAAATCTAACATGGAAGTGTTTCTCTATCCAAGTTTTCGGGTGATTTTAAGATACAGGCTGGCTCATAAGCTGTATCTGAGAGGACATTATTTCTGGGCCAGATGGATTTCGCAGCGAGGAGCACGCAAGACAGGGATTGAAATACACCCCGGAGCAACAATCGGAAGAGGTCTTTTTATCGACCACGGCAGCGGCGTTATCATTGGAGAAACTACAGTAATCGGAGATAATGTTACGCTTTATCAGGGAGTGACACTCGGCGGTACCGGAAAGGAGAAAGGCAAGAGGCATCCTACTCTGGAAGATAATGTAATGGTGAGCGCGGGTGCCAAGATTCTCGGCTCCTTTACAATAGGCGAGAATTCCAAGATTGGAGCCGGTTCAGTTGTTCTGGAAGAGGTCCCTCCAAACTGTACGGTTGTCGGTGTGCCGGGCCGTATTGTGCGGATGGATAATAAGAAAGTACCCAGATTTGATATGGATCAGATCCATCTGCCTGATCCGGTGCTTAATGATATCAGAAAACTTCAAGATGAAAATCTCAGACTGCATAATGAATTGAGAAGTCTTATAAAAGAATTACGATGTATAGAGAAGAAAGGAGAAGAAGATGAAGATTTATAATACGCTGTCAAAGAGAAAGGAAGAATTTGTACCCCTTGAAGAAGGAAAGGTGAAAATGTATGTATGCGGTCCTACTGTGTACAATTTCATTCACATCGGAAATGCACGTCCGATGATCGTCTTTGATACGGTGAGGAGATATTTTGAATACAAAGGATATGATGTAAACTTTGTCTCCAATTTTACTGATGTAGATGATAAGATTATTAAGAAAGCAATTGAAGAGGGCGTAACAGCGGATGAAATTTCCAAACGCTATATCGCAGAGTGCAAAAAGGACATGGAAGCCATGAATATCAAGCCGGCGACTAAAAATCCGCTGGCGACCGAGGAAATCTGCGGTATGGTGGACATGATTCAGACTCTGATCGATAAAGGGTATGCGTACGAGAAAAACGGAACGGTATATTATCGTACAAGGAAATTCAAGGATTATGGAAAACTTTCCCATAAGAATCTGGATGATCTCAGATCAGGCGAGAGAACGCTCCTCGTAACAGGAGAGGACGAAAAGGAGGATCCGCTGGATTTCGTTCTCTGGAAACCGAAAAAAGAAGGAGAGCCGGCATGGAAATCTCCATGGAGCGAGGGAAGACCGGGATGGCATATCGAGTGTTCCGAGATGTCCAAGAAATATCTTGGAGAGCAGATCGATATCCACGCAGGAGGAGAGGATCTTATCTTCCCGCATCACGAAAATGAGATTGCGCAGAGCGAGGCTGCCAATGGAAAGGAATTTGCAAAATACTGGATGCATAACGGTTTCCTCAATATTGATAATCGAAAAATGTCAAAATCACTGGGGAATTTCTTTACTGTTCGTGAAATCAGTGAAAAGTATGACCTTCAGATCCTGCGATTCTTCATGCTGAGTGCGCATTACCGGAGTCCGCTTAACTTCAGCGCTGATCTGATGGAATCGGCTAAAACAAGTCTTGAGCGTATTCTTACTGCAGCAGAGAATCTCAGATTCCTTTCGAAAAATGCCGCAAACGACACGCTGACAGATGAAGAAAATGAACTGCTCGACAAATCATTAGAGTATGTCCGGGGATTTGAGAAAGCCATGGACGATGATTTTAATACGGCAGATGCGATTGCGTCAGTATTTGATCTTGTTAAATTTATTAATACAACTGCAGACGGAAGCAGGTCTAAGAAATACCTTGACAGTCTGTATGAAACACTTTCAAGACTGACAGATGTTCTCGGCATCATCATTGACAGAAAAGAAGAAATACTGGATGAGGATATCGAGGCAATGATCGAGAAGAGACAGGCGGCAAGAAAAGAGAAAAACTTTGCACTGGCTGATCAGATCAGGGATGAGCTTCTGGCAAAAGGCATCATTCTTGAGGATACAAGAGAAGGGGTAAAATGGAAAAAAGCGTAGAATACGGACTGGAGCATTATATCGCTGAAATTCCCGGCATGGCACAGACAGATCCGCGCAGTGTATCGCCGCTTGTGCTTGCCTATATCGGCGACTGTGTATTTGATCTTATTATCAAACTTATGGCGGCAGGGAAGGGAAACCGTCAGGTGCACAAACTTCATGAAGAGACGAGCCGCTATGTGCAGGCTTCATCCCAGTCGTTCATGATGCGCTCCATGCAGGAGCACCTGACAGAGCAGGAACATGCGGTATACCGCAGAGGCAGGAATTCAAGAAGCGTAACTCCGGCTAAAAATCAGTCAATTACCGATTACCGCAGAGCGACAGGGTTCGAAGCTCTGATCGGTTATCTCTATCTGAATCATGAGTATGCAAGGCTGACAGAGCTGGTGACGATCGGTCTGCAGAGTATGGAAGAAAGAAATCAGAAAGAGGAAAAATGATGCAGGATATGAAGAAAGAAAATACAGAGAACCAGAACAGCCATACACTGGTTATTGAGGGGCGCAATGCCGTGCTGGAGGCGTTCCGCTCGGGAAGGACTATTGACAAGCTGTTTGTACTGGACGGGTGTCAGGACGGTCCGATCCGTACGATTATCCGGGAAGGGAAAAAGCACGGAGCACTTCTGAATTTTGTGAGCAGAGAACGGCTCAATCAGCTGTCCCAGACAGGAAAACATCAGGGCGTGGTCGCATATGCGGCTGCATATGATTATTCGGAGATAGAAGATATGCTGAAACTTGCAGAAGAAAGAGGGGAAGATCCGTTTCTGATCCTTCTGGACGGGATTGAGGATCCTCATAATCTGGGAGCTGTTATCCGTACCGCAAATACAGCGGGGGCACATGGAGTCATTATTCCGAAACGCCGGGCAGCGGGGCTTACCGCAACTGTTGCGAAAACTTCTGCCGGTGCGCTGAATTATACCCCTGTTGCAAAGGTGACTAACCTTGTTAAAACAATCGAGGAGCTGAAAGAGAAAGGCTTGTGGTTTGTCTGCGCGGATATGGATGGAGAGATTATGTATGATCTTAACCTGACAGGTCCTATCGGACTTGTAATCGGAAATGAAGGGGAAGGGGTAAGCCGCCTCGTAAAAGAAAAATGCGACTTTATCGCCGGCATTCCGATGAAAGGCGAGATCACGTCGCTGAATGCTTCTGTGGCAGGAGGAATCCTTGCCTATGAAATTGTGAGGCAGCGGCTGCATAAAGGATAGAACCGGTACCGGGATGGTGAATCATGAATAAATATGATAAAATGACAGACGAACAGCTCATCGCTGAACTCAGAAACGGAGAGCGGGGAGTTATGGATTTTATCATGGACAAATATAAGTCCATGGTCCGTAAAAAGGCGCGTGCCATGTTTCTTCTGGGAGGGGAAAATGAGGATCTTATTCAGGAGGGCATGATCGGACTGATCAAAGCGGTCAGGGATTATGATCCTGATACGGGGAATTCGTTCGCAAGCTTTGCAGAGCTCTGTGTATCGAGGCAGATGTACAGTGCAATTGAGGCGTCAAAACGTAAGAAACATCTGCCCCTCAATTCGTATATCTCGCTTTATGAGGAAAGCGAACACCGTCAGGACGGCAAAAAGATGCAGCTTATTGATACGATCGAACCGGAGCAGGAGAATGATCCTGAGGCACTTTATTTCGGAAGGGAATATACGGAAGCATTTGTGGAACAGCTTAAGGACATGCTTAGTCCATTTGAAAGTCATGTGCTTTACCTCCACCTGATGGGGACGGATTATAAGAAAATAGCTGAAATTCTTGAGAAAAGCCCGAAATCTGTTGATAATGCGATCCAGAGGATAAGGGGAAAAGCAGAAAAAATGCTTCGACGGGGAGTTTAAAAGGCAGCTGAAATTCGAAAGAAGATTTCTTCTGCGTACATTTTCGTACAGTTTAAGAAGACAAAGGTACACAGTTAAGAAGATAAAAGGAGACAAAAGGATGAAAAAAGCTTCAAATTACGGGATAGCGGCTCTTGTGTTTATCATAACCATGGTGCTGATAAACGGATCCAGCATACTGCTGGCTGTCGGTGCTTCGGTTATGGGGCTTGTAATGGGCGGAAATGACGGTGTGGATCTGGTGTATGATTTTATGATGAATCATCTTAATCTTTTTTCGTGTCTGGTCTATATAATACCGGGAACTGTATTTCTTCTATGGTATTATTTCGCTTATATTGAACCGCAGGGGCTTGGAAGATATGTTGAAGCACAGACTTCTAAACTTTCTCCGGTGTGCTTTATATGGCTTGTGCCGCTGACGTTTGCCGTACAGCACGCCGCCTCCCTGCTCATGGGAGTAATCGCAATAATAGCACCATCAGCTATGGAAAATTATACGGAACTTGTCGAGACATCCGGGCTGAGTGAATATTCCCCTGTCTGGGTAATTGCAACACTGGTTCTGCCTCCTCTCGTGGAGGAAACAATATTCCGAGGTCTTATCCTGCAGTATTTAAAAAGGGCAGGTGCCTGCTTTATTGCGGCAAACCTGATTCAGTCCGTTCTTTTCGGTATCTTTCATATGAATCTGGTTCAGGGAATCTATACATCTGTATTCGGATTCCTTCTGGGATATCTTGCATGGCGCTATCAGAGTCTGCTCGTACCTATGGCAATGCACGCGTTATTTAATTTTTTCGGAACCGTAGTGATTGATTTTGAGAGCACCTTTTTCCCAGATTTCCTTCTGGGGCTTATCATTACAGCCAGCATTCCGCTGCTGATCATTGTATTGGTTATGATGCATTACGGAATTGGCGAAAAAAAGAAAGGAAAGTAGAATGCGTTTTGTAATTCAGAGAGTAAAAGAAGCATCAGTGCGTGTGGAGGGGCAGGAGATCGGCAGGATCCAAAAGGGGTACTTGGTTTTGATCGGAGTATCTGACAGTGACACGGAGCAGACTGCGGATAAAATGATCAGGAAAATGATCGGTCTTAGGATTTTTGAAGATGAGAATGGGAAAACAAATCTTTCTCTTTCGGATGTAGGCGGCGGTCTGCTTCTTGTATCTCAATTTACGCTGTATGCCAACTGTAAAAAAGGAAACAGACCAAGTTTCATAGAGGCCGGGGCTCCGGACAGGGCAAATGAACTTTACGAATATGTGATAGGTGAGTGCAAAAAGAGTGTGCCTGAAGTGCAGACGGGAAGTTTCGGAGCGGAAATGGAGGTCAGTCTTATTAATGACGGACCATTTACGATCATTCTTGATTCAGAAAAGTTATAATAAAAAAGTCCCTGTTTCAGGGACTTTTTGTAAGAGAAAGCTGTCTAGGGGACTTGAACCCCCGACCTCCGCCTTACCAAGGCGACGCGCTA
>CAKNJS010000041.1 GCA_930986645.1 uncultured Lachnoclostridium sp. | reverse complement strand
TGACGACCCCTTCATTACGAGTGAAGTGCTCTACCGACTGAGCTATTCCGGCATAACGCCCGCCTTACTGACGAGCCTTTGATATTATATCTCTTTTCTGCAGAAATTTCAACTGTTTTTTTCAACTGTTTGCACAGACTGTTCTGATTTTACATTTACCGTAAGCTGGTTATACGGGATTTCGATTCCTTCCACATCAAAAGTAAGTTTGATCTGTTCCGTCAGGCGCCATCTGGTCGTCCAGTATTCTTCCGTCTTCACCCATGCCCTTAAACCGATCATCACGGCACTGTCCCCCAGAGAATCTACAAATACTTTAATTTCCTCATCCTGTATCACGCTTGGATCACTGAACAGCATATCTTCAATCAGTTTTTTGGCTTTCTTCAGGTCTGAATCATAGCCAATTCCTACTTTCAGATCAAGCTGACGCTCGGGTCTTGCCGTTACATTTGTCAGGCTGTTGCTCGTCAGTATACTGTTTGGTACAACAACAGTCTGGTTATCAACAGTTGCCAGTTTAGTGTAAAAGATCTGAATTTCCTTTACCGTCCCCTCGATTCCTTCCTGTGTCACAACAATATAGTCTCCCACTGCAAACGGCTTTAGCAGCAGAATAAGCACACCTCCGGCGAAATTGGAGAGGCTTCCCTGTACTGCAAGACCGATTGCAACGCCCGCAGATGCGATCAAAGCGGCAATGGAAGAAGATTCTATTCCAAAGTTCGTTGCGATCATGAAAATAAGGAGCGCATAGAGCCCGAATTTTATCATAGAATCAACAAACTGAACCACGCCTGCATCTACATTCGTGCGTTCAAAGGATCTGTGGACAAGCTTTCTGAGCCACTTGATCACTTTCCCGCCCAGAAAGAAAAATACAAGCGCCAGTATAACCTTGATTCCGAATCCGATCATAGTCGGTATATTATCCTGAATAAACTGCACAAACTGATTTACTTCCTGCGCCGCTTCATTCGTTGCTTCGGCTGCCGAATCAATCACGTCGCTGACCGAATCATCTGTCACATTATTTAGCCCTGATACGCCGGCCGCAACGTTGCTTCCCGCCTGTATTAAATTACGGATCATAGTATCATACCTCCCATCCGAACTCTTAGTATCCTTCCTGCAGCTTTTTCATTATCTCTTATTTCTTTATCGCAAGAAATGCACATAGATTGCCTCTTTTGTCACCTGAAGCACGATGGGAATAGAGAATTTCGCTATTGCAGTGTGTGCACACATTTGTTACAGCAATATGCTCTTCGGCAATTCCCGCTTCAAGAAAAACCAGCTCATTAGCTTTCCATAGATCAAGCTGATATTTCCCGTCCGGTTTCTCATAGAAAAGCTGTTCCCAGTATTTTTTGTCAAAACTTTCTTTAAACCTGTCGATTACATCGGCACTGACTTCGTAACAGTCCATGCATACAGACGGACCTATTGCTGCAAGAATATCTCTGGGATCAGATCCGAATCTGCTGTGCATTAGTTCAACAGTATTTTTTCCGATCTTTCCCACCGTTCCTCTCCATCCGGAATGGCTCAGACCGATTACTTTACGAACCGGATCTACAAAATAGAGAGGGACGCAATCTGCATAAGATGTCACAAGACAAAGTCCCGGCACGTTGGTAACAAGACCGTCCACGTCTGTATAATCACGGTCTCTGATAATCCCTTTGCCCCGGTCTTCCTCTGACGCGATCCGTACATTTGTTGTATGCGTCTGCTTGGAAAGCACCATATCTTCACAGCGCACCCCTATTGCTTTCCCGATGCGCCGGAAATTTTCTTTCACAGCTTCCTTTTTGTCTCCACGGTCAAAACTAAGGTTCAGAGACGAATAACAGCCTTCACTGACTCCGCCCAGCCGTGTAGAGAAGCCCTGATTTACCAGTCCCGTATTCTCAAAGAGAGGATAAGACAGATACGGAGTCTCCTTTTCAACCTCGTCAAATATATGTTTATTATTCTTATAAACCAGTCCCAGACTCATGTCCGTCCCCCGTTCCGCATTTCCCTTGCTATCCGGTAAATGCATTTTTAATATATGTAATCTCAGGTTCTTTCATTCCGCTGACGCCGTCTATTCCGATCACGTCAAAACGGCATGGCACATCTGCTAAATGTTTTTCCGTCAGATAGTACATTGCACTTCGAAAAATGGTCTGCTGTTTTCTTCTGTCCACCGCCTCCAGAGAATTCCCCTTCCGGTTATCCGAACGGTACTTCACTTCGCAGAAGACGACATACTCTCCATCTCTGGCGACAATATCAACCTCTCCCAGTCTGCATCTGTAATTATATTCCAGTATCTCATATCCGAGCGTCTCGAGATATCGGCCGGCTGCGCGCTCATAAGCAGCCCCTGTCTTCCTCCGGTTTATTCTGTCTGCCGCCATACTCATCCTCCGGCGTGCTAAACTGCGCGCCTGCATCAAGAATTATTTTTCATCGATATCTGTAAAATTTTTTATAAATGTACGCCTGTGTATAGGTGACGCCCCCAGTCTGCGGATTGCTTCGATGTGCTCCTTCGATCCGTATCCTTTATGTCTGGCAAATCCGTATTCCGGAAGGATCTCATCATATTGGATCATCAGCCGGTCCCTTGTTACTTTTGCAATAATACTTGCTGCCGCAATAGACACACTCTTTGCATCTCCCTTTATGACAGGCACCTGCGGGATTGTAATTTCCGGTATGGTTACCGCATCATTTAACAGAATATCCGGCTTGACTCCCAGATCTTCCACAGCTGCACGCATCGCTTCATATGTAGCCTGAAGGATATTAATCTCATCGATTCTGGCCGGTGAAGCCATGCCTACACCGACGGCTGAAGCCTTCTCCATGATCTCTTCATAGAGCTGCTCTCTTCTGGAAGCAGAAAGTTTTTTTGAATCATTCAGGTACAGGATCTCACAATCCGCCGGGAGTATGACCGCGCCGGCCACGACCGGTCCGGCCAGCGGCCCTCTTCCGGCCTCGTCAATTCCGCAGATCATATGGTACTCTTTATACTGCTCTTCATATTTTTTCATCAAAGCCAGTCGTTCGCGTTCCTTTTGCAAGTCAAATTCTTTCTTCTGAAATTTGTGAATTATATTTTTCACTCCGGCCCGCTCATCTGTACCGTATTTTTCATACAGAGCATGCCACTCACCCTCCGGCGCCTGTTCAAACTCTGATTTGATCTGAGCAATACTATTACTCATGTTTAATCACTCCGAACTCATTAAACGGCCATATTCTGACCCATGCACGTCCAAGCAGCTCATTTCTGTGTATCAGCCCTACGTTTGCCGCCCGGCTGTCCTGACTGTTATTGCGGTTATCGCCAAGGACAAAATATTCATCATCACCCAGAGTGATCGGTTCCGCCGCAAGACCCGGATCTTCGATCACTTCATTTCCGTAATGCTCGTGCAGGGGCTGTCCGTTGATCCACACGACACCGTCCACAATCTGCACTGTCTCGCCGGGCAGTCCGATTATTCTCTTAATATAATATGTATTTTCCTCATAACGATAAGGGAATACAACAATATCATAACGGCTCGGATCGCGGAAACGGTAGGATATCTTATCTACAATAAGCTGGTCTCCGTCAGAAAGCGTCGTCTCCATGGAGGAACCGCTCACCTCCGTTCTCTGCCCCACATAAGTAACAACAAGATAGGATGCCGCTATCACTATGAATATAAATACGATCCATCCCAAAAGTTCTTTAATTATGCTTTTCATATATGCCGCCTTTCCTCTGCCTTATTCCTGAGGCCTCTCAAGTGTGATCCGTCCCAGTCTTCCTCCCCGGAAATCATCCAAAAGGATGGAGGCTGCTTTTTCTGTATCGAATTCGTTTCCCCTCACAAGGCAATGTCTGCTCTCCGCAATATCTGACAGACACTTGTATGCGTCTGCCGGTTCCGGAATATCGTATTTTTCTTCCAGTACCCCGGGATAAAATTTTGCCATAAACTTAACCAATTCCGCAGCCAATTCTTCTGTCTGGAGTATTTCATCCTTGATCGAACCGATAAATGCAAGTTTACGTCCCACTTCCTGATCCTCGAATTTCGGCCACAGAATCCCCGGTGTATCAAGGAGTTCTACACTTTTATTCAGTCGTATCCACTGTTTTCCTTTTGTCACCCCGGGCTTATTTCCCGTTTTAGCGCAGGCCTTGCCTGCAAGGGCATTAATAAATGTGGATTTTCCTACATTCGGGATCCCGACCACCATGGCTCGTACAGGCCTGTTCAAAATTCCTCTTTTGCGGTCGCGTTCTGTCTTCTCCCTGCATGCCTCCTGTATGACAGACTGAATGGACTTGATTCCTCCGCCTTTTTTCGAATTCACTTTAACGGCAGAGTATCCTTTTGACTTAAAATATTCAATCCATGCGTCATTTAAACGATCCTCCGCCAGATCTGCTTTATTCAAAAGGATCAGCCGCGCCTTTCCTTTTCCCAGATCGTCAATATCCGGATTTCTGCTGGAAAGCGGAATCCTCGCATCTACCAGCTCAATAATCAGATCAATCAGCTTTATATTTTCCTGCATCATCCGCCGGGCTTTCGTCATATGCCCCGGATACCATTGAAAATGCATTTTTTCCCTCCTTAAATAAACCCGAAATCATTGCCGGGACTTACAACAAACCATGCTTCTCCGTATATTTCATCCCTGCTTACGGCGCCGATGCTCGGAAGCCTGCTGTCGTCACTTGCAGTATGGTTGTCTCCAATCACAAAATATTCGTCGTCCCCGAGCTTCACCGGCTGTTCTGCCGCTCCGGCATATTCTATATCAGACGCATAAATATCCCCTGTCAGTTCTTTTCCGTCAATGAGAATCCTGCCATCTGAAATCTGCACCGTCTCGCCGGGAAGTCCGACGATTCTTTTAACAGAGAAATGTCCGTTTTCCTCCTGCCTGAAAGCAACGATGTCTCCTCTTGCGGGACTTTTTAAATGATAGACCGCCCGGTTAATCAGAAGGACATCCCCGTTTCTGAGAGCGGGTGCCATTGAATCTCCTGCAGTACTCACCCTCTGTCCGAAAGCCGCCACAAGAAAAACCGCCAGCAAGCAGACAAGCAGGAGCTCCACAGCCCATATAACAACAGATTTTGTCCACGCCCTGTTGGGACGGAATTTTTCCTGCGCAAAATGCAGCGGTGCTTTCCCGTTTTCAAAATGAAGGCCTCCGCGCATCGTCCTTCGTCTCGGTCTGCGCGGTCTGGCCGGTTTTCTATTATTACTGTTTTTTCTTTTTCTGCGGAAATCTAAATCCTGCATACACCCTCCAGATCAGCTTCCGATATAAAAAGGGACAATATACAGTTCTGTAATTGTCCCTCTCATGGTTACTATTTTACTAATTCTTTTACCTTTGCAGCTTTTCCAACGCGTTTTCTTAAGTAGTTCAGTTTCGCTCTTCTTACTTTACCTCTGCGGACAACCTCTACCTTTTCAACGTGCGGTGAGTGGATCGGCCATGTCTTTTCAACACCAATTCCATTAGATGTTTTTCTTACTGTAAAAGTAGCTCTTGCACCGCCGCCCTGTTTCTTCAGGACTGTTCCCTCGAACACCTGAATTCTCTCGCGGTTACCCTCTTTAATCTTAGCGTGTACTCTTACTGTATCGCCGACATTAAACTCCGGTACATTCTCTTTTAACTGCTCTGCTTCAATCTTCTTAATGATCTCGTTCATTTTGTGTGACCTCCTTAATATTTGACGTTCTTAACACATCCTGTGTGCCAGAGGACCATCGCTCTTCTTTTCACAACTGTTGTAGTTTACCATATTTCTACATGATTTTCAAGTACCATTTCTCAGAAATTTGCAACGGTCCGCCGATCGGGAACAACATGGCCCGAACCGTTATTGACATTTCATATTTTCTTCCAGCCACTTTCGGAACCATTTCTTTTCTTTATCCGTGAGTTCGCACCGTTCCAGCAGATCCGGCCGTCTCTCATATGTCCGGATAATCGACTGTTCCCTGCGCCATTTTTCAATGTTTGCGTGATGTCCGGACAGAAGCACCGGAGGTACTTTCTTCCCATGCCACTCTTCCGGCCGGGAATACTGAGGATACTCCAGCAGGTTGTCCTGAAAAGACTCAAATTCCGCAGACACATCATTATGAAGCACGCCGGGGACAAGTCTGGAGATTGCATCTACCATTACCATCGCCGGAAGTTCTCCTCCCGTAAGCACATAGTCGCCAATCGATACAAAGTCCGTTACAACTTCTTCAAGAACACGCTCATCAATTCCCTCATAATGTCCGCAGAGCAGGATCAGATCCTCCTCCTGCGCCAGATCTTCTGCCATCTTCTGATCAAACACACTTCCCTGAGGAGAGAGATAGACTGTGCGGATCCTTCTGCTGTCTGTCCCGCCCGTGCGGCCGAGTATCTTTTTTGCGACAGCTTCATGCGCCAGATACACAGGCTCTGCCTGCATCAGCATTCCCGCGCCTCCTCCGTACGGATAATCATCAACACTTTGATGCTTGTTGAAAGCATAATCGCGTATATTCACCGCTTCTATAGACAGGAGTCCGGCATTGACAGCCCTGCCGATAATGCTCGTATTCAGCCCGTTCGATACCATTTCGGGAAATAATGTAAGTATATGAAAGTTCATCGTCTGCTTCTCCTTATACCAATCCGTCAAGAAGGTGGATCTTCATGACTTTCTCCGCAATATCCACATCCAGTATGCAGTCATGTATTGCAGGTACAAGCACTTCTCCGTGTTCGTCCGAATCTATGATATAGACTTCGTTTGCTCCTGTCTCCATAACATCTTTAAGTACTCCGAATCTTCCCTCTTCGGTAAACACTTCCATGCCGATAAGATCAGCAATATAGTACTCATTTTCCCCGAGCTCCACTGCATCTTCCCTCGGTACCAGAAGACTTTTCCCTTTATATTTTTCAATGTCATTTATATTATCAATACCTCTGAATTTTACAATGACAAACTGCTTAAAAAACTTTACAGACTGAACCTCCAGTTCAAGCCTGTCTCTTCCTGTATCCAGAAGTACTTTTTTCAATTTCTTAAAACGGGCCGGATCGTCCGTCGTAGGGAACACTTTTACTTCGCCGCGGATTCCGTGTGTCGAAGAAATGACCCCCACCTGAAGAAATTCTTCCATTTCTTCTGCTTCCTTTCTATAATTCAGGAAAAAGAAAGGGGCAGGCTCTCCGTACCGGAAAACTGTCCCTCTTTCCTGTTTGCTTCGATATTATTATACAATATCAACAACGACTCTCTTGTCTTCCTTTGCCGCTGCCGCCTTTACTACGGAGCGGATTGCTTTTGCGATGCGGCCCTGTTTGCCGATCACTTTACCCATATCGCCGTCCGCGACATGAAGTTCAAGCACTGTGGTGCGCCCTTCCTTCTTCTCATTTACAGAGACCTCTTCCGGATGGTCTACCAGTGCTTTTGCGATAACTTCAACTAATTCTTTCATCGTACCCGCACCTCCGCGAAGTCAACTTATTTCTCGATACCTGCTGCCTTGAAGATTTTTCCTACAACTTCTGTCGGCTGAGCACCGTTGTTGAGCCATTTCTTAGCTGCTTCCTCGTCAACTTTGATTGCGCTCGGGTCGCAGTTCGGATCGTATGTTCCGATCTCCTCGATAAATCTTCCGTCTCTCGGGGACCTTGAATCAGCTACAACGATTCTATAAAAAGGAGCCTTCTTCTGTCCCATTCTTCTTAATCTGATCTTTACTGCCATTTCTTTCACCTCTTAATTTATTTTTCTTATTGTTTGTTGCTTCTGCCGTCAGCCCCGCCGCAAGTGCAGCCGGACGCCTCCGGCATGATCTATGTGTTAAAAGGGAAGTTTGAATCTGCCCCTTTTGCCACCTTTGCCGCCCATCATTCCGGGAAGTTTTTTCATCATTTTCCGGGATTCGTTAAACTGTTTCACCATACGGTTGACCTCTGCAATGTCAACCCCCGCCCCCCGCGCAATACGGTGTTTTCTCGACGGATTCAGAAGGTCGGGATTGCTGCGTTCCTCCGGAGTCATGGAATAGATCATTGCCTCCATCCTCGCCATCTTCTTTTCATTTTCCTCTGAATCGAGATCAGGCATCTTTCCTTTGCCGCCCAGTGCTCCAAGTCCCGGCATCATGCTCATAATGCTGGACAGACCGCCCATCTTACGCATCTGTTCCATGCTGTCCAGATAGTCATTAAAATCAAACTGAGCTTTTTTCATCTTGTCAGCCATCTTGATGGCTTTCTCTTCATCAAGCTCTGCGCCGGCTTTCTCGATCAGTGTGAGAACGTCTCCCATTCCGAGAATCCGTGACGCCATTCTGTCCGGATAGAACTGTTCCAGATCGGAAAGTTTCTCACCCATTCCGACATAGAGAATGGGGCATCCCGTTACCGCCTTGATAGAAAGTGCGGCACCGCCTCTGGTGTCACCGTCCAGTTTGGTAACAATAACACCGTCAATACCGATCTTATCATTAAAAGTACCGGCTACATTGACCGCATCCTGTCCTGTCATGGCATCCACAACAAGGATGGTCTGGTGTACTTCAACGGTCTCTTTAATCTCCTGAAGCTCCGCCATCATATCCTCATCAATATGAAGACGTCCGGCGGTATCGAGGATCACAATGTTATTTCCATTCTTCTGCGCATGAGCGACCGCCGCTTTGGCAATATCAGCCGGGCGGTTCTTATCGCCCATGGAAAATACTTCCACACCCTGTTTTTCCCCGTTGATCTGCAGCTGTTTAATCGCCGCCGGACGATAGACATCGCACGCTGCAAGGAGGGGCTTCTTACCTTTTAATTTAAACTTTCCTGCAAGCTTGGCAGTAGTTGTCGTCTTACCCGCACCCTGAAGGCCGGCCATCATAATGACCGTCATGGCACTTCCCGGCTGCAGCTTGATTTCCGTTGTCTCGGATCCCATCAGTCTGACCAGTTCTTCATTTACGATCTTAATTACCATCTGACCGGGATTCAGACCGTTCATCACGTCCTGCCCTATGGCCCGTTCCTGCACATCTTTAATAAAGCCTTTTACAACTTTGAAATTAACGTCTGCCTCAAGAAGAGCCATCTTGACTTCTTTCAGCGCGGATTTCACGTCATCTTCCGTCAATCTTCCTTTGCTGCGCAGATTTCTGAATACATTCTGTAGTTTTTCAGTTAAACTGTCAAATGCCATTTATATTATCCCTCTATAATTCTTCAATGATCGTATCCGATATCTTCCGGATCCGGTTTACGATCTCTTCCGGATTCTTCTTCTCATTTTCCCACTCATCCAGAATGCCGTCAATCTGTCCGACCTTCTCTTTCACCGAGAGGAACCTTTCCACCAGATGAAGTTTATTCTCATATCCCTCCAGTGCTTTCTGACACCGCCGGATCAGATCATGTACTCCCTGCCGGCTGATTCCTGCACTCTCTGCTATCTCACTGAGAGAAAGATCATCAAGAATGAACTGCTCATAAACTTCTTTCTGATGTGTAGTTAGAAGTTCACCGTAAAAATCATATAATAAAGCCTGCTCTAAAATCTTATTCATCACAGTCACCTTTGCTATCATACATGAAAGGCATAACTCTGTCAAGGCTTTTTTCTTGACAGTCTTTCAGAAATCATTTTATTCCCGCGCTTCCAGCAATTTTTCTACATTCAGAAGCCCCCAGCCCGCTTGGGTACCCGGACTCTTTACGCACGAATTTCTGAGTTTCAGTTTCACTTCTACGTTCGACATATCCGGATATTTAGACAGAAGACAGGCGATTGCCCCGGATACAACCGGCGCGGCCATCGATGTTCCCGTCTTCATTATATAAGGATGTTCTCCCGGATAACCATATCTTGCATTGCAGCTTATAATTCCTGTGCCGGGTGCAAAAACGTCCGGCTTTACCACACAGGATCCTGTAGGTCCGCGCCCGGAATAGTTTACGTTATTTCTTCCGCGGGATGCAGTCCGCATTTCCGTGTCAGGCACCCCCACCGTAATTACTTTACGGCTGTTGCCCGGTACTGCAACCGTTCCCTCTCCCGGCCCGTAATTTCCCGCAGAAACAACAACGATAAGTCCCTTGTCCCATAACTCCTCTACTGCTTCCAGAAAACGCTGTTTCTGTCCCTGTGCAAGTTCCGGCTGAGTTCCCACGGAAATATTTACAATACGCACAAGCGACTCTTCCCTGTTATCAAGTATCCAGCTTATCCCTTCCAGAACATTATCAACATTTCCGTTTCCTTCACGGTCGAGCACTTTCCCGATAAGAAGTTCTGCCTCGGGAGCCATTCCTCCATAAACACCCCCTGATGCTCTTCCGTCCCCGGCCAGTATGCCGGCAACATGTGTGCCATGTCCGCTGTCATCCCTGCACGTCTGCGTTCCACCCGTAAAATCTCTAAAATCAACAACGCGTCCTCTCAGATCAGGATGCCCGGAAACGCCGGTATCCAGTATTGCAGCCCGGATTCCTTTTCCAAGATACCTTTGTTTCCGTATATCTTCACACCAATATCCAACTAATTGCTTTACCCATTTCATAATACTATGCGAATAGTTTCCTTTTTAATCAGAATATTCACAAAACATCTCCTTCGTACCAGAAGCACACTTTCCCGGCATCTGCATAATATAGAACTGTAAATAATAACCCAACTGGAGGATTTAACATGAGTGATTTAACTGCTACAAACTGTGGATGTGGATGCGACAATGGTAATGGAATGTCTTCCTGCCTGTGGATCATTCTTCTGCTCTGCTGCTGCGGCGGATGCGGCGGAAATGGTTTTGGCGGAAACGGCTGCGGAAACGACAGCTGTCTGTGGATCATCCTGCTTCTCTGCTGCTGCGGCGGATTTGGCGGAAATGGCTGTGGCTGCTGATCAGGAAACACGGCTGAATATTGACCCTTAAACACACAGCGCCAGCCCCGGCACCGGGGCTGGCGTTCAATTGTGTTACATTACATCTGTACCTCTCTATTACATTTTCCTTCTGCTTCCTCTCCCTTCTTCTGACTGATCAGTTCCCTTTTCCTCTCCGTATCTGTTATTCCCGCTTTTCTCTTTGCTGCAGTCTCTGCTGTGCTCATTATTGTCTATACGATTTTTCAACATACATTCCTCGTCAATTTCATAGACTGCATTTCCATCAATGATCAGTTTTCTTGCCAACTCTATTCCATCCTTTCTCTTTGTTTCCATATTATTTTATGAATTCTGTACTATCTTGACAAAACGGCCGGACAGAACCTTAACCATTTCAACTATAAAGCCTTGCCAGAATTCATATTTCTATCCATCTCAACATATATATTTACAACGCTGTATGCAGGAGTATTTCTGGAATGGAAAAAGATCTGCCCGGATTCATGACGCCATTTGATGAACTTGTCACCACCCCGGAACTTCAGATAATTAAACTGCTCATTCCCTATGTCCCTGCATCAGGGCGGCAGACACTGGCCGGAATGGTCAAATTTATGGAATTAAGAGAAGCACTCCGTCTCTTCCGGAATCAAAACGGCGGCCTTCAGGCACAGATGCTTCCCCATGACAGTACACTTTCTCCCGCAGATATACTCAACAGCTTCCGGCCATATCTCGGGCCAAAGGAAAACGCTATGCTTGATACGATCATAAATGTAAAGGAAATGATGTCTGTCATGGAAATGATGCAGGCTGTACAGAGCACCCCTGAAAGCACCGGTACTGGACCGGATCCCATGGAACTACTCTCCGGAATGCTTCCTCCCGAACAGCAGGAAATGTTCCGTATGTACAGCGATATATTTTCACAGACCACGGACAGTGAAAAGAAAGGAGATGAAAACAATGGACAACGAATGGATGAACAATCCGGCGATGAAGAATATAGACCCGGCGAAACTGGAACTGATCCGGATGGCAGCTGAAAGAACCTCTGGTAAATCCGGCCACGATCTGGCTCCCGTCATGCTGGCGCTGATCACAAGTGCCGGCAAACAAGGAATCCGGTTCTCTCCGGATGAAGTAAGCCTCATTCTGGGAATTCTCAAAAAAGGAAAAAGTAAAGAAGAACAAGAACAGATAGACCGGACTATGAAAATGACCAGTTCCATGTTCAAAAAATATCAGGATTAAAATTCGTATTTATTGAATAGACGCCGCTGTAACAGCAAAGTCATACTAATCGAACAGCAGATGCAGAACAAGAAGATCCTGCAGCACTATGCCGACCCGCTTTACCTCATCCCCTCGAAGCCATGTCGATGCATAGCTTGTGCAGCATCTTCTTTTTCTGCGGATTCATCTGGGCGGTACACATTTTCAGAACCCCTCTTCTTTTCTCTTCATCCTCATCTCCCGTCTTTTCCGAGCTGCTTCCCACTCTGCCTTTTCCGCCTCTGTCTCAAGAATCAGTCCGGGGACAGGTGCAGGTTTATCGTTTTCATCCAGAGCAACCATTGTAAAATATGCCCGATTGATTGGATGGCGCATTCCATTCTCGAGGTGTTCTACATAAGTATCAAGCCTGACCTCCAGCGATGTATGACCTGTAAAAGTAACCTTCCCGACTATAACAACCATTTCTCCATTATATGCTCCATGGATAAACCGCAGGTTATCTACCGAAGCAGTTATCACATTAGATCTCGTATGGCGCATTGCCACCATACCGGCAGCCTCATCCAGCCACTGCATGAGCATACCGCCAAAGAGTCTTCCCGCGGAGTTCAGGTGATTCGGCCTTACAAGCCGGACGATTTCTACCTGTGAATCTGATACTTTTCTTTTTTCTGTCATAATTTTATCTCCGATTCTGCTTATTTTATATCATACTATTTTCTATTGTAACAACAGCGGCTTTTGAAAACAAGTCCGCACACCGCTCTTGTCAAGTTTCTTTTCTTCCTTTACAATATTCTCGACTACTTATCGGCTTATAACTCCCTGATGTATAAACAGTAATTATCAAATGGCAGACAGACGAAAGCGAGGCAGACATGTCAAACATTAAACTCACCCTCCAATACGACGGAACCCGTTATCTGGGCTGGCAGCGCCCGGAAAAGGACGGTTATCACAAAACAATTTCATACAGATTATCCTCTGTTCTGGAAAAGCTGAACGGCAGCCCGGTCATGCTCTATGCAGGCGCCAAGACAGAGCCCGGAGTACACGCGCTGGAGCAGACTGTAAACTTTGTCTCTGATACATTTCCCGATATGGAAATACTGCATCGGGATCTGGATCATTACCTTCCCATGGATATCCGCATTCTTCACTGCAATACCGCGCCGGAACGTTTCCGCGCCGATCTGAATGCACGGTCGCGCACATACGAATACCGGATCTGTACGTCGCCTGTTTATAATATCTTTACAAACGCATATACAGCTCACATCTTCCCCTCACCGGATGTCAGTTCCATGGAGACCGCTGCAGGATATTTAAAAGGACGGCATGATTTCCGTTTCTTTTCAGGTGCAAAGAAGAAAAAAGGCACAGAGAAAGAACTGATGGAAATTTCATTCCGGAAATCTGAAGATACAGATAGTGATACGGATACACTTATCATTTCGCTTACCGCAAATGATTTTCTCTACCGGATGCCTTCCCTGATCGTCGGGACGCTTCTTGAGATCGGGCAGGGAAAACGGACTCCGGAGAGTATATTGCATATTCTCGAGGGGACAGAAAAAGCAGGCGCCCCCTGCGAAGCAAAAGGACTCCTGCTCAAATCTGTACAATATTAAATTATTAACTGTAACAAGACCGTACTTCCGCAACTGTATTTTCCGCATATCAGAATCACAGTACCGGAAGCTGCTTTTTCATCACAAGATCAGTCCTGCTATGTGGAACGCGATAAAACTTGCCACCCATGCGACCGCCAGCTGGAACAAGACGATCCCTGCAGTCAGCTTTGTACTTCCCACTTCTCTTCGGATTGTTGCGATCGTAGCTGTACACGGCACATAGAGAAGACAGAAGATCATAAGAGCATATGCATTTGCCGCTCCGAATCCCATTTCCCCGAGCAGAGATACAAAACTGTTCATGCCATGAGCGGTAGTGATATTCTGTATTCCGAAAAGCACACTGCAGCTCGATACCACGACTTCTTTCTGCGCAATGCCCGCGATCAGGGCCACTACAATCTGCCAGTATCCCAGACCGATCGGTTTAAACAGCGGCACGATTGCCTTTCCGACAATCGAACCGAAGCTCTCGCCGATATTTGTCACATATCCTGCAGGTCCGAAATTCAGAAGAACCCACATGATAACAGAAGCGAGGAAGATAACCGTTCCGGCTTTCGTCAGATAATCCTTTACTTTTTCCCATACGTATAATGCGATCGTCCGCGCATTAGGAGATTTATACTCCGGCAGTTCGATCAACAGCGCGTGTTCCGCCTTACTTCCGTCAATCCGCGATAAAATATACGCCGTCAGGATCGCAATCACAATTCCGATCAGATAAATCGAATAGCACGCAATCATTGCATATTTTCCAAAAAACATAGAAGAAAACAAAACATATATAGTCAGCCTTGCACTGCAGGACATAAAGGGCGTTACCAGAATCGTCTTAAACCTGTCCTTCTTATGCTCCAGCGCCCTTGATGCCATGACCGCGGGAACGGTACAGCCGAATCCCAGCAGCATAGGAAGGAACGCTCTTCCTGAGAGTCCCAGATGGCTCATGATGTCATCCATGACATACGCCACACGCGACATATAGCCGCTGTCCTCGAGGAACGCGAGCGCGAGGAACAGGATAAAGATATTCGGCAGGAAAGTAAGGATGCCGCCCACACCAGAGATGATACCGTCCACAAGCAGTGAATTGAGCATCGGGGATGTCCCCGCCGCCTCAAGTCCTGCACTCACTGCACCTGTCAGAAGATCAAGCCCCGTCTCGAAATAGCCCTTCAGCCAGTCTCCTACCGTAAATGTCAGGAAGAATACCAGCGCCATGATCACGAGAAAGATCGGAAGCCCCAGCCATCTGCTCGTCATAAAACGGTCAATACGGTCTGTCTGTTCCGACTTAGCACTTTTGTTGACAAGTGTTTCATCAATCACTTCTTCTATAAAGTCATATTTTTCATTTATGATATCTTTCTCATAGCTCCGGTCTGCAATCCCTGTCATATCGACAGGATATTTCTTCATCACCGAATCATCCTGCTCAAGCGTCTTGATGGCGTGCCAGCGCATATTCTCCATATCCGGATATTTCACCCGGAACTGCTCGCTGATCGCATCGATCTTATCCTCTATCTCATCATCATACACCATGGCATATTCGCTGTGGTGGTTATGTTTATGTCCCGTCTTATCCGAATGATGGTGGATAAACGGTCCCTGTTTTGCATATTCTTTGTGGTGTGCCACCGCATGGAGCAGAATCTCAAGACCGGTGCGCTTTCTCGCAGATACAGGGATTGCCGGGATGCCGAGCATCTCGGGCAGACGATGAAGGTCGATCTCCATTCCCCGCTCTTCCACGATATCCATCATGTTGAGTGCCAGAACAACAGGCTTGCCAAGCTCAATGAGCTGCAGTGTCAGGTACAGATTCCGTTCCAGACAGGACGCGTCCACCACGTCCACGATCACGTCCACCTCATCGCTCATAATACACTCACGGGATACCTTTTCTTCCATTGTGTAAGAAGTCAGGCTGTAAATGCCGGGCAGGTCTATCAGCTTGAACTCCTGTTCTTTATAAGTTGTATAGCCTTCCTTCTTCTCCACTGTAACGCCCGGCCAGTTCGCCACTTTCAGATTTGCCCCTGTATAAGCGTTGAACAATGTTGTCTTACCACAGTTCGGATTTCCGATAAATCCCACATTTATCACTTTCCCGCTCATGCCGCTTCCTCCTTTACAAAGATATTATCGGCAATGCGCCTGCCAAGTGCGAATCGTGTTCCACGGAATTTTACAGTCATTGCTCCCTTTTTGTCATTATTTAATATTGTGATCTTAGATCCTTCTGTAAGGCCGAGCGCTTCGAGCCTTCGTTCAAGGTTCAGCTCGATCTGGATTTTCTCGACCACATAGGTACGATTATTCTTGCCTTCTTTTAATCTCATAGCAGCCTCATCCTTTATATGTCGTTTATTGATAATATTTCTCAACAGATATTATATATGGTGAGACTGCATAAGTCAATTTTTTGTGTCAAATCTTGTCGCTATCATATGAATAATATACGGAATAAGGATAACCGGTATCGCCAGGTAGGCAAGAAAACTGTATGCTTTCTGGATCAGGGTAAGCAGCCCGAACTGGGCGATCCCGAAATCCACAATACAGCAGATGAGCGCTGCAGCAATTTCTTTTCGCGTAACCTGAAATTTCCTCTTTCCCGCCGGCTCCTCTGCCGCTTCGGCTTCACCCGATACCCGTTCTCCTTCGCCGGATGCTTTATCTTCCGTCTCACCGCAGATTCTCTTCACCATTGCCGCTACCATATTGACAGCAGTAGACACGGCGCCGAGAATGATCAGAATGGAAATAAGCGGAGTCATAAAGGAAGCTCCCACACCGTTCTGTACCATAAAGAGCGTGGGCACACTCTGCCCGGCAGCATCCGGATTCGTGTAAACTGTCATAAGTCCGAGCACGACCATGACCATCATCAGCGCATTTACCACAAATCCCACTCCCATGCTCTTCACTGCGTCGCCCGGTCTGTCAAATGATTTCGCATGCTGTACAAACACTGCAATGTTGGAGAGCTGGAATGTCCCGTAGAGAAACGCCGAGTAGAGAGCATCTCCAAACGGCAGCTCTGCCTTTGTCATACTCTCCGCAGCTGCCGAGATTCCCGATAAGCCGGAAATGATATTGGGAATATATACGATCAGCAGTCCCGCGATAATGCAGATGGACAGTACGGATGCTACTTTCCGCACCAGATCTGTCCCGAATATGGCAACCACAAAGATAAACACACCGATCAGGAAAGTGCAGAGCAGATACGGAAGCCCTGTCAGTGTGCTCAGCGTAGCGCCGCCTGTGGCAAATGCAACTGCCGGAGCCACGCACATCACGCAGACATAAAGGATCTCAAACAAGTTCGAAAATATGGGTGCAAACCTTCCGTAAAACGCATTATTGTAGGATCTGTAGTCGTAAACCTGATGTTTTCTCGCAAAACGCAGGCTGTATGCAAAGAAAACAGTGTTGTAGAGCATTGCAAACACCGGCATGATCAGGCACCAGATACCGTACCTTACGAAATAGCTGTATATCTGCGCTCCTGATGCGAATCCGCCTCCGAAATGTGTCGTAAACCATACAAATGCCACTCCCAGAATGACTGCTCCTGTTTTATTCTTCTTCATTGTCTCTTCTCACTCTTTCTTTCAGTCTGTCCATTGCCTCTGTCAGCATTTCCTTTGTCACTTTATACGGATAATGAGCCACATCCGACATTTCCGGGATGCGGTCCATACACTCATCCCACTGTTCATCCGTAATCTCGATGTCTTCCAGTGAAACCGGAAGATCAACCGCCCGGTTCAGCCTGTAAATCTTCTCAAACTCGTCATACTGCTGATCAACGAGCAGCGCCAGCAAGATGCCGAATCCGACTACCTCGCCATGCAGATGTCTCTCCTCGATGACCGGATAAGACGTCATAGCATAGAATATGGCATGGGCGAGACCGCTGTTGTAGTCCGGCGTGTAATCTTTTGTCAGGAAGATGGACGCGATTCCCGTGGTCACGACAATTGCCAGCACGACCTGCTCCACGTCATATGTACAGAGCCCTTTCTTGTGATCTTCCAGTGCTTTCGGTCCGTACTGGATCAGCGGGTCACAGCACATCCGGCTGACCGCCACGCCAAGAGCTGTAAAATGTTCCAGCTGTTCATCCCTTGACGAGATCGTGGCCTCATAATATTTCGCATAGGTATCGCCGATTCCCGCCCACATATACTGGCTGGGCGCCTTGGCAATAATTTCCGTATCAATAAACGAGTGCATGACCGGTCTGATGAAAAAATGCGGTTTCAGAAATGTGCCGTCCTCATTGTACATAATGGAAACCGATGTACAGGCGGAACAGTTGGACGCGATCGTCGGAAATGCAAAGACCGGCTTATCATCTGTAATGCACAAACACTTCACCGTGTCCAGCGCCTTGCCGCCGCCTACGCCGAATACCATGTCAGCCTCCTGATAGAGAGGCATGGCGCGCAGCTTTTCCACTGTGGCATATGTACAATTCTCACCGTAAATCTCTTTTCCGATAATCTCAAGATTCGTCTGATCCACATAAGACCTGATCTTATCGTATGCGGCTGCAAGTGCTTTTCTTCCTCCGATTACAAGAACTTTCTTTCCATATGATTCACATACAGGTCCGATCTTGTCGTAAATTTTATCTCCGATGGAATAGTTCGGAAGGTGTACTTCGTAATTTTCAAGTTTCATGGTAATATCTCCTTTCCTCTGTGCTGCCATATATCGCATAGCATATGGGATATCATTCATTTTCAATGCAGTGCGTTTTTCCACAAAACAAAAAGCCCTTATCCCATACAATAAAATTGCAGGGACAAGAGCTGTAATTCATACAAATACTCCTGCGGTGCCACCCGGCTTGACGTAATATACTACATCCACTCATGCATACTGACATATGCTTTCTTTGATAACGGAGTCAGTTCTCCGGCTCGCCTACTCCAAATTTCAACTCGCCCTCAGAAGCCCATTCACTCCAAGTCCGGCATACCGCGATCCCACCGCCCGCAGCTCTCTGTGAAGCGTCCACTGAAGTTACTTGCTCTTCCTCATCGGTCTGGTAACACTTTATCACTTTAAACTTAAAATGTCAACGTTTTTCAGATAACAGTTCAGCCATGGGGCTGTCTGAGAGAAAAAATCATGCTCGCATGATTTTTCGAACAGGCAGTGCCATGGCTGAACTGTTATCTTTGAATTAGTTCTTTCCCGTCCAGATCTGTCTCATACATATCCACTGCACGTACCCGGCAGTCGTCATACGTCTTATAATAGTAAACGCCTGTACTCGTATTGGCGCAGCAGGAATATGTGGTAATATCATAAGTTCCCTGATCTGTTATCACAGCCCCGCGAACCATGGCTACACTATCCAGAATGTGGAAGAACTGGGAGACATTCGCCTTTTCCTCCTTCGGCGCCGCGGAATTCCAGTTCAAAAATGCAGCGCGCACAAAGCGGGACGCCGATGAGGCGTCGCCCGGAAGCCCGATGGCTCCCATCCCCTGTGCATAAGGCCTGAGATTCAGCTT
The DNA here is from genome assembly GCA_930986645.1 of uncultured Lachnoclostridium sp. Classification (GTDB taxonomy): domain Bacteria; phylum Bacillota; class Clostridia; order Lachnospirales; family Lachnospiraceae; genus Mediterraneibacter. Next base: position 1,652 of record CAKNJS010000041.1, on the reverse strand, counting down.
GTCCGCAAAGCGGTTTCGCGGACTCTCCGCCGTCAGGTTCATATAATTGTTCATATTCATTCTGTGATACTCAAAAGGCGGATTGTTCGTCAACACTCCAAACAGATTTTCATATACTTTCAGGCCATCTCTGACCGCTTCAAGAACAAGACATCTCTCACGGTCTGCAAGCATCCAGTGAAGCGGTGCGGGTGGCATCTGATCCGTAAACGCAAGATCAACAATCTTCATTTCACCCAGAAACTCTTCCGCTTCCGCCACAGAAGCACATTTTCCCAAAATCCACGCAATCACTTCAAACGAAGCAATCTCAAGCCCTTCGCCGTCCGGTTTCTGATAGTATGCATTTCCCGGGAAATTCAGCCCCGCCATCGCCAGCCCCTTTTCGTTGACAGCTTCGGCATAAAGCGGGAAACTGTCGTTTGCCGACGCCATGCCGATCATGGCATAGTGGTGATCCTGCCGCCCGGCTTTCCGGAAAATAAGAGGAAAATTACGCGGGGTGATTGTGACGGTTTCGCCAAAAGAACAATCAAGGTCAAGGTTGCGGCCGAAGTAAAAATCGTTGTTGGTGTAGGTGATACAGGTGCACATGGTAAACTCCTCCTATGTCTGTTTCTTCTTATTATTTCCATGCATTTTATGTATAATTAAGTCAGCCTTACTACTTTTTATCATCTGGCCGGTACTCTAAAATATCGCCCGGTTGACATTGTAATGTTTTACAAATTGCTTCCAGTGTCGAGAAACGAATTGCACTGACCTTTCCCGTCTTGATCTTTGATAAATTTACATTGGAGACTCCAACCCTCTCCGAAAGCTCTTTCAATGTCATCTTTCGGTCAGCCATTACCCGATCCAGTCTCAATATAATCGCCATATTTTGTCACCTATAATACTTCGTCTAATTCATTCTGCATAAAAAATCCTTCTTTGATAATCCCTGCAAATATAAGTAAAAGAATTCCCTGAGTTAATATGTTTCCATCGATCAATGTAAAAGATCCATTTTGCATAATACCAAATCCCGAGCTGGTATATCCTGATAACCGAGGCAGTAAAAAAGCCGATACAGTAATTAATCCGCCTATAATACGAATACACTGCACCAAAAGTTTTGAAAAATACCTTTCATTTATTGCAATTTTTATCATAAAAATAAAACAACATATAATACAGATGAAATGAATTCCCCATCTCACATATTGGCACACTCCAATTTCTTTCCATATTTGCTGAACCATGCCCGTTATAATAAAATATCCCCATCCAACACTCACAAAACCGGAAAGGAATATGCCAAGTCCCAGCAAAAACTTAAAACTTCTGGAAAAAGATTTCTTAGATTTTGTTTTTACATTTGTAATATAAACATTATCACTCATTGCATATGCCCTCTCTTTCTTAGTATCATCGACATTCTTCATATTTCTCTTTTATATAGTATATCATCTGTCTAGATAGAGGTAAACAAGACTTTTAACGTTTATCATTAATTTTTTATCGTTTATTTTATATCCTTACTTTTCATCCACCACCTGAAAAATATAAAACTTCAGGCTGAAGCCCTGGACCCCACATATATCAAGGCTTTCCCGGATACGGTCATCCTTTACTACACCACTACTACACCACTTTTCCGATCAACGCCA
>CAKNJS010000040.1 GCA_930986645.1 uncultured Lachnoclostridium sp. | reverse complement strand
ATCAGTGATGGTAGAGACAGTAGTGTCAATGGAACTGCCGGTGGACGAGAAGCTGACGATCCGGAAAAACCGGATCATGCCGGCACATCCCACGGGGGATGAAAAGAGGATCGCGATCGTGACGGGGACTCACGGAGATGAGCTGGAAGGCCAGTTCGCGTGTTATGAGCTGCTCAGAAGGCTGAAGGCGGAGCCGGGATATCTGAAAGGAATTGTGGACGTCTATCCGGCGCTTAATCCTCTGGGGATCGATTCGATCACGAGAGGAATTCCCATGTTTGATCTGGATATGAACCGGATTTTCCCGGGCAATGAGGAAGGCCCTATGATGGAGTCTGTCGTGTACGGGCTCATGGAAGACCTGAAAGGCGCAGATCTGTGCGTGGATATCCATGCCAGCAATATTTTTCTGATGGAGCTGCCTCAGGTGCGAATCAATGAGCTCACGGCGGAAACCCTTGTCCCCCTTGCAAAGAAGATCAATGTGGACTTTGTCTGGGTTCATGCATCGGCCACAGTTCTTGAGTCCACTCTTGCTTACAGTCTGAACAGTATCGGAACCCCCACGCTGGTCGTTGAGATGGGTGTAGGTATGCGGATCACGAAAGAATACGGATATCAGCTCGTGGAAGGAATCCTGAATGTGATGAAGGAACTGGGTGTCTGGGAAGGCGATGTGGGAGAAGTACGGACTCCCATCGTATCTACGGACCGGGAGGTGGGATACCTGAACGCGGACAGTGCAGGGATCTATGTGCCCCATGTAAAGATCGGCGAACAGGTAGAAGAGGGAACGCTTCTTGGCGAGATCTTAAATCCTCTGACCGGGGACGTGGAGCAGTCGGTGATAGCGCCGATCTCAGGACTGGTATTTACGAGAAGAGAGTATCCGGTCGTTTACAGCGGGTCACTGCTGGGACGGATACTTGGCAGCAGCGACAAAGAAAAGGAGGCGGATGATAATGCGGAAGATGGAAATATATAAGCTGGGATCACCGTACCGGGAGAATCTCACGATCAGCGGCTATACCTTCGGACATGGGCGTAAATCAGCGTGTATCGTGGGAAGCATCCGGGGAAATGAAATACAGCAGCTCTACGTCTGCTCCCAGATCGTAAGGAAGCTGGAAGAGCTTGAGGCGTCCCACGCTATCGCCTCCGGTAAGGAGATCCTTGTGGTGCCTTCTGTCAACCATCACGCCATGAATATCGGCAAGAGATTCTGGCCGGTGGACAATACGGATATCAACCGGATGTTCCCGGGATACGATCAGGGAGAGACGACACAGAGGATTGCGGACGGTGTGTTCCGGACAGTAAAAGATTATGACTACGGCATACAGTTTGCAAGCTTCTACATGCCGGGAGACTTTATCCCCCATGTCCGTATGATGGACACGGGCAGACAGAACACAAGCCTCGCCGGTCTGTTCGGACTCCCCTATGTGGTGGTAAGAAAGCCGAAACCTATAGATACGACCACGCTGAACTATAACTGGCAGATCTGGGATACCAGCGCATTCTCCCTGTATACGATGGAGACAGACTTTATCGATGAAGCGTCTGCCCAGCAGGCGGTATCCGCAGTGCTGCGGTTCCTGACCAGAATGGGGATACTCAAATACAACAGCCATAACGGCTACATTTCCACGGTGATCGGCGAGGAAGAACTGGCGTCTGTCCGGACAGCTTCAGGCGGCATATACAGAAGACTGTGCCATCCCGGAGACGAAGTGCGGATGGGGACACCCCTTGTCGAGATCGTCCATCCTTATGAGGGAAATGTAATCTCTACAGTGCTTTCCCCGACAGAAGGAATTGTATTTTTCACACATAAAAAACCCCTTGTGACGGAGAATGAAGTGATCTGCAAGATCATACGCAGGCTGCATGCATAACGAAAAAAAGTGGGGCTGTCGGGAAATAGATAGTCCCTTTTTCGGTCAAGGTGATGATCCATATTGCATGTCCCCGGGAAGATTTGAGAAATTCAGTTCTTCTTTAGTCGGAGTAAACAGGATTTCAATTCGGTTCATGATTTCCAGATAACAGGCTTCTTTACTCATTTTTGTTTTCTACGTTTCCTTCCTTAATACTGTATTGAAAATACAGAAGAACTGTGTCTGCGATATGATGCTTTTATGAAATTCAAGGGAAATTGATGTGAATTCACGCTATATTTCCGAAGGATAGAATGCATTCCAGAAAATGCGTGACAGTTTTGAAAAAAAAATATATAATTATTTTTATTAAAGTAATAATAAAAGTGAGGGATAACAAATGAGACAGAATGCTGCCAGAGGACTGGAACCGAAACGCAGTAATAAGATCCGGACAGCAAAATTCATCTCAGCCAGGGGAATCACGTCCAAGACAGAGATTTCCGTAAGCCTGAAGTTGAGTATGCCTACTACGCTGCAGAACGTAAAAGCGCTGGTGGAGGAAGGGATCGTTGAGGAGACAGGAGAATACGAATCCACCGGAGGACGAAAAGCAAAAGCGCTGTCAATTTGCGGCGATGCAGGATATGCCGTCGGGGTTGATATTACGAATAATCATATTACCATGGTGATAGTAAATGCAAAGAAAGAGATAATGGCTTCTGAGCGAGTCAGATGTGTCTATGAGAACTGTACACAGTATTATGATTTTTTGGTGCGCGCAGTATCTGACTTTATAGAGAAACAAGGTGTGGAATTGACAAAGATTGCCGGAATCGGCTTCTCACTGCCCGGTATTGTTGATAAGGAGCAGAGCCTGCTCCTGCGTTCCCACACACTAAAAGTACAGAATGTAAGCTTCCGGTCTGTCGGCAATGCTCTTGGGTATCCCTGTGACATTGAGAATGATGCCAACAGCGCAGCCTATGCCGAGCTGGGAACAGCGGCAGTATCCGGCGATGCAGCAGAAGATGAAGAAACGAATGCAGTATATCTCTCTTTAAGCAATACGGTAGGTGGCTCGATCTGTTTCGGCGGACAGCTGTATTCTGGAGATAATTTTAAGAGCGGCGAATTCGGCCATATGGTGATCGAAAAGAACGGCAGGCAGTGTTACTGCGGAAAGCGGGGGTGTATGGACGCCTACTGTTCAGCGCTGGTCCTTCAGGAAAATACAGACAGAAGTCTGGAATGCTTTTTCGACGGGGTGAGAAAAAAGGAACCGGAAATCCTGAAAGTATGGGACAGATATCTGGATGATCTGGCGACAGCAGTGACAAACCTTCGGATGATATTCGACTGCCGGATCGTACTGGGCGGATATGTGGGAGGTTATCTGGAAGAGTTTATGCATGAGCTGTCCAGAAAAGTGATGCAGTATAATAATTTCGACGTGGACACGTCCTATCTCCGGACAGGAAAGTATAAGTTGAATGCCGCGGCGTATGGAGCGGCGTTAAAATTTATAGAAAGCATATTTGACAATATATAATACAGAGTGAACGGAAGCGCCCCGGGAGGCGGGACGTCATCTCTCTAAATAGAAGACAGGAACTTCAGCAGTAAAGCAGCTGGGGTTCTTTTTTTGTGTGCTTTTCACAAAAAGAGAACACCATAATTGTGCACTTGAGAGAAACCGCAAAATCTAATTGACAAACAGGGATAATAAGATAATAATATAATTACTTTAATAAAACAATTAATAAAAGTAAAAACAAAAGGAGAAAAAGAAATGGAAGGAAAAATGAAAACAGCGGTTATGCTCGGAATCGGGGAAATGGGGTTTGAGGAGCGCGATATTCCTCAGGTAAAGGACGACGAGGTGCTTGTAAAGCTGGAATATGTGGGAATCTGCGGAAGCGACCTGCATTATTATGAGACCGGTGCGATCGGGGACTATGTAGTCGAACCGCCTTTCGTGCTCGGCCATGAGCCGGGAGGCACTGTTGTGGAAGTAGGAAAGAATGTTACTCATCTGAAAGCAGGAGACCGTGTGGCACTGGAACCCGGAAAGACATGTGGACACTGCGAATTCTGTAAGACAGGAAGATACAACCTCTGTCCCGACGTGGTGTTCTTTGCAACTCCTCCGGTAGACGGCGTGTTTCAGGAGTATGTGGCGCACGAGGCTGATCTTTGCTTTAAACTTCCGAACAATGTGAGCACACTGGAGGGCGCCCTGATCGAACCTCTGGCTGTCGGATTCCATGCAGCAATCCAGGGAGATGCACATCTCGGGCAGAAAGCGGTGGTAATGGGAGCAGGCTGCATCGGACTTGTATCCATGATGGCATTGAAGGCAAGAGGCGTATCTGAAGTATATGTCGTGGACATCATGGAAAAACGTCTTAAGAAAGCCCTTGAACTTGGCGCAGACGGGGTGATCAACGGCGCAGAGGAAAATGTGGAGCAGAAGATCCGTCAGATCACAGACGGAAGAGGCGTCGATCTTGTGATCGAGACAGCGGGTACAGAGATTACCACCCGGCAGGCCATCAGTATTGCGAAGAAAGGCTCCAATATCGTCCTTGTGGGATATAGCAAATCCGGAGAAATGACACTTCCAATGAGTCTTGTGCTTGATAAGGAGCTGACGTTCAAGACCGTATTCCGCTACCGCCATATTTATCCTATGGCGATCGAAGCGGTAGCACAGGGAAAGGTGAACCTGAAAGGGATTGTGACAGATATTTTTGATCTTGACGACGTACAGAAAGCAATGGACTACAGTGTGAACAACAAGACTGACATTGTAAAAGCAGTCATCCGTGTTTGTAAAAACGGAGAAAAGGACGGAAAATAAGACAAATCGGAAACAGGAAGGAGAGTCGGAAGAGCATGGAAAAAGGAGCAACAAATGTAAAGGTGCCGCTGATCAGCAAGATCGCATACGGCATGGGAGATGTGGGCTGCAATTTCAGCTGGATGTTTGTAGGAAATTTCCTGATGATATTTTACACGGATGTATTCGGGATTGGTATGGGAGCAGTGGCGGCGCTGATGCTGTTTTCCAGATTCTGGGATGCCATCAATGACCCGGTGATCGGGGCCCTGAGCGACAAAACGCATACGCGGTGGGGAAGATATCGTCCGTGGCTTCTCATCGCGGCGCCTCTGACTGCTCTGGTGCTGATCCTTACATTCTGGGCTCATCCGGACTGGTCGGACACTTCAAAGATCATTTATATGGCTGTTACATACTGTATTCTCGTACTGGGATATACGTGTGTTAACATTCCCTACGGAACCCTCTGCGGAGCTATGACGCAAAATATTGAAGAGCGTGCGAAGATCAATACATTCCGTTCCGTGAGCGCCATGATTGCTATCGGAGTGATCAATATTATCACAGTTCCGCTCATTTCAGCACTGGGCGGAGGCAGCGATCAGAGAGGATATCTTCTCATTGCGGTGATCTATGGATGCATTTTTGCAGCTTGTCACATCTTCTGTTTTTCAAAGACAAAGGAAGTAGTGGAAGTGCCCGCAAAGCAGAAACTGTCTCTGAAGACACAGCTTGCCGCGGCGGCAAAGAACAAACCGTATATGATCGCTGTTGCAGGGCAGCTTTTGTTCGGACTGACACTCTACGGCAGAAATGCGGACGCGTTATATTATTTTACATATGTTGAAGGAGATGCGGCTCTGTTCAGTACCTACTCCCTGTTTATCATCATTCCATCGATTATTGGGGCGGCCTGCTTCCCGGTGATGTTTCGTCTGACAGGGAATAAAGGAAGGGCAGCGTCTATATTCGCACTGCTTACCGGGATCAGTATGTTTGCAATGTATTTCTTTACGGCAACAGATACACCGGTTACATTTTACCTGTTCTCTGCACTGGCACAGTTTTTTTTCTCCGGTTTCAATACTGCGATCTATGCGGTCATACCGGACTGTGTGGAATACGGAGAGTGGAAGACAGGCCTCCGGAATGACGGTTTCCAGTATGCATTCATTTCACTGGGCAATAAAGTGGGTATGGCGATCGGAACCTCTCTTCTTGCGGCAGTACTTGAAATGTGCGGCTATGTGGCGAATCAGCAGCAGAACTCTGCGGTACTCAGTGTGATCCGCCATTCATTTACCACAGTTCCGGGCATCCTGTGGGGTGTAACGGCTGTTGTACTTCTGTTCTACCGTCTGAACAAAACAACTTATAATAAGATCATAGCAGAATTACAGAGTAGAAAATGACAGTTCAGATATGCTGTATAACAAACCGAAAACGGGTAAAACGGTTGACAATTATCAAAAACGGATATATTATAGAGCATAAGGAAGGAGGTATGCCTTATGCTCTATGAGAACCTGAATCAGCGGAAGAAAGAACTGGGACTTACTACAGAACAGCTTTCCCAACTGTCCGGAGTGCCGGTGGGAACGATCAATAAGATCTTAAGCGGGGAGACGCGTTCTCCGCGATATGATACGCTTCGTGCTCTTGAGGATGTCCTGTATGGCTCTGCCGGCATCGGAAACCCGGAATCTGATTCCGGCAGAAGCATCTATGATACAGCTTATGACAGGACAGACAGTTTATGGGCAAAAGCCGGCGATGAGGCATATCGGAATCTGCCGGATGCCGTCAGGGAAGCGGCCGCTCCGTACCTCACAAAGCGGCAGGGGGAATACACGATAGACGATTACAGGAAGCTGCCGGAAGATGTCCGGGCGGAGCTGATCGACGGCGTGCTTATTTTTCTCGAAGCTCCTACATTTACCCATCAGGAGCTGGTGACAGAACTGCTGTTTGAGATCAAGCTGTTTATCCGTGCAAACAAGGGACCCTGCCGTGTGCTCCCGTCGCCTCTGGATGTGCAGATTGACTGCGATGACAGAACTATCGTGCAGCCGGATATCGCGCTGATCTGCAAAGAGGAGAGGATCACGCGGAAAGGAATCTACGGGGCGCCGGACTTCTGCATTGAGATCGTCTCGGATTCCAGCCGGAAGAGAGACTACGGGATTAAGATGCAGAAGTATATGAATGCCGGCGTGCGGGAATACTGGATCGTGGACCGAAAGAGGGAAAAGATTGTATGCTATTGGTTCGAGGGTGAGGATGCTCCGGAAATCTCGATGTATACGTTCCGTGATAAAGTGCCTGTGAGGATTTATGACGGACAGCTTGAGATCGACTTCCCGGGAATCATGCAGCGCTTGTGGAAAGAAGAGTAAAAAGGGGCCGCAAAGCCCCTTTTTAAAATGATATTATCCGAGTATCTCCTTGAGATCCTGCTCCGGTGTTGTGGTCGGGCGGATTCCGTAATTCTTCACAAGAAAATCAAGCACGCCGGGTGACAGGAACGCCGGCAGGGTGGGTCCGAGATAAATATTCCGGATACCCAGGTGCAGGAGTGTCAGCAGGATGCAGACAGCTTTCTGCTCATACCATGAAAGTACAAGTGTCAGTGGCAGGTCGTTGACGCCGCAGTCAAACGCATCCGCCAGAGCAAGGGCAGCCCGGATCGCGCTGTAGGCATCGTTGCACTGTCCCATATCCATGATCCGCGGGAGACCGCCGATGGTACCGAGATCAAGGTCGTTGAACCGGTATTTCCCGCAGGCGAGAGTGAGTACTGCCGTATCGGCCGGTGTCTGCTTTACAAAATCTGTATAATAGCTGCGGCCTTTTCTCGCTCCGTCGCATCCGCCTACAAGGAAGATGTGCTTTAAGGCGCCGCCTTTTACTGCATTTACGATCGTACCTGCGGCGGATAATACGGTATTGCGCGCAAATCCTGTGGTGACAGTTTTTCCGCCGTTGATCCCGGTGAATTCGCGGTCCTCCGGGTAACCGCCCAGTTCCAGCGCTTTTTCGATGACAGGAGTGAAGTCTTTATCTTCTCCAATGTGGATAACTCCCGGATAAGAGACAACTTCTGTTGTAAATACACGGTCCGCATAACTTGCTTTCGGCGGCATCAGACAGTTGGTCGTAAACAGGACCGGAGCAGGAATATCTGCGAATTCTTTCTGCTGATTGTGCCATGCGGTACCAAAATTACCCTTCAGATGCGGGTAGGCTTTCAGTTTCGGATATGCGTGTGCCGGAAGCATCTCGCCGTTGGTATAGATATTGATCCCTTTCCCTTCTGTCTGTTCCAGAAGAAGCTGCAGGTCTTTCAGGTCATGCCCGCTGATCACGATAAACGGTCCTTTTTCAACTGTAAGCGGAACAGTGACAGGCACCGGATCCCCGTAGCTTTCAGTGTTTGCCTGATCCAGAAGCGCCATACATTTCAGATTGATCTCGCCCACTTTCATTACGATGGGAAGAAGCTGCTCCATGTTCAGATCTTCGCCGATGGCGAACATTCCTTCATAGAAGAAGGTATTGACTTCCTCATCAGAATATCCCAGAACCATAGCGTGATACGCATATGCCGCCATTCCTCTGAGACCGAACAGAATCAGGGATTTCAGAGAGCGGATATCCTCGTCTGCATTCCACAGCAGTCCCATATTGTAATCTTCCGTTCTGCCGCACGGCTGCGCGCAGCCTCCACAGCCGGGGATGAGGGAGTTTTTCTCTCTTGTTACATTTTCAATCTGCTGTCTGATCGTCTCTTCGTTAAAGTTTACATTGGTGATCGTTGTGAACAGCCCCTCGATCATTGCCTGGTGAGTGGACGGAGAGGGCGTATTTCCGCTGGCTGCCCGTGCAAGGCCGATCAGGGCGCCTGTAAGTTTATCCTGAAGTCCTGCCACATCTGCGCTCTTTCCGCAGACTCCGGCTTTGCCGGTGCATCCGGTACATCCTGCAGTCTGCTCACACTGAAAACAAAACATATTATCTGACATTTTCATAACCTCCTGTCAGCGCCGGCCGTGTTTTTGTTTATCTACCGGCACTGTGATTGATTTCTGTATTGCATCGCTTGACGATGTATCATGAGTATAGTACGATGTTTAAAACATAACAGTTGTAAATACAACAGAATGGGAATTATGAAAAAATATTTATCACTATTAAAAAATTCAAAGCTGTTTCAGGGAATCAGTGAAGATGAACTTACATCTATGTTGGACTGTTTATCCGCAGTCACGCGGAGTTATCATAAGGGAGAGAACATCTTCAGCAGGGGAGAGCGCATTGACAGCGTGGCGTTGCTTCTGGAGGGATGTATCCATATTCAGAAAGAAGATTACTGGGGGAATCTGAGTATCCTCAGCGAGATTTCAGAAGGAGAGATATTCGGTGAAGTGTATGCATGTCTCGGGAGTGATGAATTACTGAATAATGCAGTCGCCGTAAAGCCGAGCAAAGTGCTCTTCCTGGATGTGAAGCGGATCCTTACCATGTGCCCGTCGGCCTGTCAGTTCCACGGACGATTGATCCGCAACCTGCTCACCGTGCTCGCTCAGAAGAATAAAATGCTTACTCAGAAGCTGGAACACATGTCAAAGAGAACGACGAGAGAGAAATTGTTATCTTATTTATCGGAACAGTCCCAGAGAGCAGGGAGTCCGGTATTTGATATCCCCTTTAACCGGCAGCAGCTCGCGGACTTTCTCTCCGTGGACCGGAGCGCCATGTCCGCAGAGCTGTGCAGGATGCGGGATGAGGGGATACTGTCCTTTGACAGAAATCACTTTGTACTGAAATGACAGAACTGAAGAGCAGACAGAACAGTCAGATCGGACTGCCTGGTCAGAAGGATATCTGTTCTGCATATATTTTCACAAGTTCCAGTGCAACCGCACACGCTGCGTCCATACCTTCGATTGTGATATGCTCATATGGCCCGTGATATCCGTGACCGCCGGTTCCCAGGTTGGGACAGGGCAGTCCTTTGAAGCTTAACTGGGCGCCGTCTGTGCCGCCCCGGATTGGGAGGATCAGCGGTGTGACGCCTGCATTCCGGCAGGCTTTTTTTGCATTCTCGATCAAGTGCATACAGCCGGAGATGATTTCGGCCATGTTGCGGTACTGGTCTGTTATGGTGAGGGCAGCAGTGCCGCGTCCCCATTTCTGATTGATCTTTTTTTCTATATTCCGAAGTGTCTCTTTGCGCTCTTCAAATTTCGCTGCATCATGATCCCGGATGATATACCGGAGTACTGCATTTCCCACATCACCTTTCATGTCAATGAGATGATAGAAGCCCTCGTATCCGTCTGTATCACGCGGTGTTTCTCCCTCGGGCAGCATGGAGTTGATCTCCATGGCCACGAGAGAAGCATTTACCATAACATCTTTGGAAGAGCCCGGATGGACATTTACGCCGCTGATCTGGAATTCCGCTTTGGAGGCATTGAAGTTCTCATACTGGATCTCACCTTCCGTGTCCCCGTCCAGTGTGTAGGCGAAGTCCGCACCGAATTCCTCCACATCGAAATGAGCGGCTCCCATGCCGATCTCCTCGTCCGGAGTAAAGGCGATGGAAATAGGGCCGTGAGGGATATTTTCATCCAGGATCCGTTCTGCCATGGTCATGATTTCGGCGATTCCCGCTTTATCGTCTGCGCCGAGGATCGTAGTTCCGTCGCTTGTGATCAGGGTGCGTCCTTTCAGATCCTTTAAGTGTGGGAACATATCCGGCGACAGGACGCGGCCACTTGTGCCGAGGGGAAGTTCCCGCCCGTTGTAATCCTCGTGGATCTCGGGGGTGATCCGGTGATCACAGAAGTCGGATACTGTGTCCAGATGTGCAATGAATCCAAGATTCGGCCGGTCTTCATAGCCCGGCGTGGCAGGAATGTGGGCGTACAGGTAACACTGGGTATCCACTTTCACGTCCGTGATCCCCATTGTAAAAAGCTCCCGGTACAGATGCTGTGCCAGTTCGAACTGGCAGGCGGAGGAGGGCACGGTATCGCTCTCCTCGTCGCTGGGAGTTCTGATCACTGCATATTTTAATAATCTCTCGAATGCTTTCATTTTAATTGTCTGATCCTTTCCTGATAATTATCTAATATATCCTGCATTTTACCGCATATCGTATTGAAACACCAGTAGTAAGCATAATCATACACAGACCGGAAATGAAGAACCACACATTCACACCTACTTTTTCTGCTATAGGACTGCTGAAAAGTAAGCCGATTGGCATTGTAACAGATGAAATCAGCGTGAGAACCGAAAATGCACGTCCCATCTTGTCTGGGGATATGGTTTCCTGCATATACGCAGTCAGCGGAATTGTATGGACATTTCCGGAAGCCCCTAAACAGATACAGCATCCTGCAAAGAAAAACCAGCCAACATAAGCAGGCGGTATAATACCGCAGATCAGCGACATAACTCCCATTGCAAACAAACCAATAAAAGAAACTCGGATTTTCCGGTTTATCTTTAGAACACTGGAAAATAAAAGGGAGGAGACCATCATGCCGATTGCAAAAGATAACTCCACAGCACTGCCATACATTGCCGATAACTTAAAATAATCGCTCGTCATCAGTGGATAAAAGGAGGATAACGGCGCATAAAAAACATACAGAGCGCCTCTGCAATCACGATGTAAAATAATTTTTTATCTTCTTTGAATACTTGCAATCCTTCTTTTATTTCTGTTATGAAATGCTGTTCTTTCCGTTCTGCTTTTTCAAGTTTTGGGATTTTAACGACTGCTAACGCAATACTTGCTAAAATTGCCCCGGCCACATCACTCATTAAAACGATTGACATCGGGAAAATCGCATACAAAGATGCACCGATCACCGGTCCCAGCAAAAATGAGCCTGAATTCAGAAGCTGCATCCACCCATTTGTTTTTACTAACTGATCTTTTGGTACAAGCTGCGGAATAATTGACTGTATTGCCGGCTGCTGGAATGTACTTCCGATCCCCCGGACACACAGCATAACAAATACTGTCCATACCGGCAGGTCAAAAAAGAATAGTAATACTGCGTAAATCAGCGCAACCGTCCCCATTGTCATATCCGAAAAAATAGAGATAAATTTTCGGTTATAACGGTCAGCTGAAATGCCTGCCAGCGGACTAAATAAGGTCATTGGAAGATAGGCAGCAATCCCCGATATTCCCAACATTAACGGCGAAGATGTTTTTTCAGCAAGCCACCAGATAAGAGCAAACTGAACACCGTGACTTCCTAACATTGAAACTGCCTGTCCCAATGCAACGATCGTAAACTGCGATTTCCATTTTTGTGTTTTTTCCATATCAAATTGTCCTCTCATTCTCAAAATAGTTTTTCAAACAGGGGACAATATCGAATGTGATCATCCCCTTATTGTACTGCTGCCGACATCAGGCCACCTCCCTTCATAAGATTTTGTTTTTATAACATGGCTTCCAGATATTTTTTTAATCCGTCACGATATTTTTTTGTGAGCCTCAGATATTGCTGCTGTTCCTCCTCCGTCCATTCGTCCCAGATTTTATTTTCAATCTCGTGCAGAGGCAGTATTTTTTCTGATGAAAATTTCTTTCCCTTTTCAGTCAGGCAGAGAATTGTATTTCTGCCTTTCCCTTGTTTCAGATATACGATTCCTTCTTTTTCCAATTTGCGAATGGCAGAATTAATTGTCTGGCGGCTGATCCCTGTAAGTTTGCTTATTTCGCTTTGCAGACATTGCCCATCTTTCTCACAAAGTACATACAGAATATTTTGAACACTGTCCGAAATACCCATTTTAACAGCTGCTTCGTGGTATAATGCATTGATTTCTCCTGCTAAATAGGTATATTGCCCCGTTTCTAAATAGTGCAAATTTATTCCTCCTCATCAGATGTCCGATTTCGTACATTTTTATTATATCCGATTTCGTATATAAGTCAATAGATTTTTATCAGTGACTTCTCCATCCAGATATGCGGGCAGTCCTCATCAAAATCCGGCTCCCCGAAAGCAGAATAACCCTGTTTTTCATAAAATGGTCTTGCCTGCTGCTGGGCGTGCAGGCGGACTGTGATTCCGCCAGAGCTTCTGATCTCGGATTCAGAGGCGGAAAGGATCCGGGAACCGAGATGTTTTCCGCGGAATTCTTTTTCAACGGCGATCCGCCCGACGATATATTCTCCCTGTGTCTGTCCGGGGAAAAACCGGCACGTGGCGGCGGGAATCTGGTCTATGTACAGGACAAGATGAACAGCGCTCTCGTCTGTTTCGTCGAATTCATCGTGAAATCCCTGTTCTTCCATAAACACTTCTTTTCTGATCTTAACGGCATCCTTGTGTAATGTATGATAAACTTTAATATCCATTATGCTGCTCCTTAGCTGGTACCAATGTTAGTATTCGAGTGCGTCAGTTTTTGTCTGATCGCCGCCCGCTATAAATGCATTGTAGCATTTTCGTTAATTCTTGGTCAAGGTATGCCTGAATGTGTTAGAATAAGTGTGGCAGCTCAGCTTTGCGAATGGAGCGGGCTGAACTGCCGCTGAACGATAGAGGACGAAATATCATGAAGAATAGAACACAGACGCTTTTGTTTGATAATAGAAAACTTGCCGCCCTTCTGATTCCTCTGGCTCTGGATCAGCTTCTTAATTCTTTTATGGGAAGTGTGGATACCTTTGTAGTCAGCAATCTGGGATCTGCGGCGATTTCTGCGGTATCTCTGGTGGATTCCATCAATATGCTGATTGTGCAGGCGTTTTTCGCTCTTGCTTCCGGCGGTACGGTGGTATGTTCCCATTACCTTGGTTTACGGAACAGGGAGCATGCGAATGGCGCTGCAAGGCAGCTGGTATTTATTACATTGTTCATGTCCGTTGTTATAACGGTGCTCTGCCTGATCTTTAACCATCAGATTCTGAGAGTAATCTTTGGAGAAGTTGAGCCTGAGGTTATGGAGAATGCGAGACAGTATTTCTTCATTTCCGCAGTTTCATACCCGTTTATTGCTCTGTATGACGACGGAGCATCGATCCTCAGAGCACAGGAAAACAGCCGTTTCCCGATGATGATCTCTGTGGCAGCAAACGGGGTAAACCTGATGTTGAATCTGCTCTTTGTATGGAACCTGCGTCTGGGAGTTCCGGGCTCTGCTTTCGCAACCCTTCTGGCAAGGATCTTTTCCATGATCGTTGTTATGATCAGACTGCGAAGAAAAGATCTGGAAATTGTATTGAAAGATTATCTGTCAATCCGTCCGGACTGGAGGGTAATCCGCAGAATCCTGAATATCGGTATTCCCTCCGGTGTGGAGAATGGAATGTTCCAGTTCGGGAAACTTGCAATCCAGTCTACGGTGTCACTAATGGGAACGGCGGCCATCGCAGCTCAGGGAATGACCAATATTATCGAGAACCTGAACGGAATCCTTGCTCTGGGCGTTGGCGTCGGTCTGATGACGATTGTCGGGGAGACATTGGGGGCCGGAAGAAAAGAAGAGGCAGTCTATTATGTGAAAAAACTGTGCATCATATCGGAGGTTATTATTCTTGCCTCATGCCTTGTCATGTATGCATTTGTCCGCCCGATCACGTATTTTGGCGGCATGGAACCGGAGAGTGCAAAAATGTGCATCTGCATGGTAACATGGATCACCGTTGTAAAACCGGTGGTATGGGTCATGTCTTTTATACCTGCGTATGGATTCCGGGCGGCGGGAGACGTGAAATTTACTATGATAGTCTCTGTAGTCTCTATGTGGGTCTGCCGGGTTACATTTGTGATCATTCTGGCGAGAGTATTCGGCATGGGTCCTATGGCAGTGTGGATCGGCATGTTTACGGACTGGACTGTGAGGTGCATTATCTATACGGCAAGGTTCAGAAGCCGCAGATGGCTGGAACACAGGGTTATTTGATGGTTTTCCGCTGCTGCCTTATCAGGAAGTCTATGAAAAAAAGATCTCAGTGTTAGAAATAGCACTGAGATCTTTTTTATATCCGTCAGAAGTTAAGATCCCCTGTGGAAGCTCTGAACTTCAGCGTTGTCCGGACGTGTGTGATCCGGTAGGGCATATCCGGTTCGTTGATGCGGGAGAGCAGCATATCTGCCGCAATATAACCCATCTTTGAACTGGGAATGTCAACGGTGGTCAGGCGGGGTTCGACGATCCTTGACTCTGCAGAGTTGTCAAAGCCTGTAATCAGGACATCGCCCGGTACATTTATTCCGCACTTTTTGAGGGCGCGGATCAGGTTGACCGCAGTGGCGTCATTGGCGCACACAAATACTTCAGGAAGCTGCAGCGTCCGATTGACTGTTTCCTCAAGGGTTTGGGAATCTGAGAAGACTGAACGGCCGGTGAACTGTGTGCTGCAGGGTTCAAGCTGATTGGAGCTGAGGGCGTGGTTAAAGCCCTGATATCTCTCCGAGAAAGAACGGCAGTGTTCCGGATTCCCGGCAAATGCAAAGCGCCGGTATCCGTTTTGTATCAGTGTATCAGTGAGATTAAACATACTCATATGATTTTCCATAAGCAGAAAGTCTGCATTGATCCGTGTCATATCTGTATCGGCAGCTGTATCTAAAAAGAGAAGCGGGATATCAAGAGTGTTCAGCATCTCGATATATTCCGGGTCAAACAGCTCAAGGCATATGATTCCGGCAGTCTTTTCCTTATTAAAACCCATTGGAAGGCTTAATGAAGCAATCTCTGTATCCCTTACCGGAAACATTGACAGCCGGTAGTTATTTCTGCTCATCCGCTCCTGAAAAGTGTTCAGCGCATAGGTGCCGAAATGGGATCCGTAAGGCATATTCTGTGTGATCAGGGCAAGTTCCTTTACCTCTCCTTTTTCTGCCGGGGAAGGCTCTGAGATATAGATGACCCGGCGGTATCCCATTTCCGCAGCTTTCTCAAGTATTTTCTGCCGGGTGTCCTCGGCAAGGACGCCCGTATTATTCAGTGCTTTTGATACCGTATTTCTGGAAAGACCTAAAGCGTCTGCAATATCCTGAATCGTGATTTTCTTTTCCATTTATAGTACCTCCCGAATAATAGTGATGATGCATTGTAACAGTTCAGCACGCGCCGTCAAATGGCTGTACTGTTACATTTAATGTAATGGAATTGTGCAAATTTGTCAAATGTAAAAATGTTAAAAGATAGATATTATCGGAATTGGAATTGCTGGTTTTACATAAATTGTTAAAATGGTGCATTTGTAAAATAAAAATATTATGCAAATGTAAAAATAAGATTGACAATATGCACAATAAATGATACTATTACCACAACCTATAAATTATCTATGCATAAAAAGATCGATCAAAAAATGCAAGGTGTGCAAATGTAAACACAGGAGGAGCTAAAAATGAGAGTTTTCCGTAAAAAAAATACGGCAGTTATCGCTAAGCAGACGCCGCGGGAAAAACTGAAGTATGTGAAAAAGAACTGGCAACTGTATGTATTCTTTCTGTTGCCGGGACTTCTGCTGACGCTGATCTTCAAGTATGGTCCGATGGGCGGTATCCTGATTGCCTTTGAGGATTACAATGTTATTGAAGGCGTTCTCGGAAGTCCGTGGGTGGGGCTGGAATATTTCCAGAGATTCCTTTCATCCCCGGATTTCATGAACTATCTGATGAATACGCTGAAGTTAAGTGTATTCGGGCTGCTGTGGGGCTTCCCGATCCCGATCATCCTTGCGCTTCTGCTCAACCAGATCCGCAGGACGGGGATCCGAAAGAAGATTCAGCTTCTGATCTATGCACCGAACTTTATCTCGGTCATTGTACTCTGTGGTATGGTTCGCATGTTCCTTTCTCCGGTTGGACCGATCAATTCACTGTTCGGGATTGACACCAACTGGATGACAATGCCGGAAGCATTCCGGACGATCTACATTGCCAGCGGCATCTGGCAGACAGCAGGATGGTCTTCCATTATGTATACGGCAGCGCTGTCCAATGCCAGCAAAGATCTGGAAGAAGCCGCGATCGTGGACGGAGCGAATATCCTGCAGCAGATCCGTTACGTACAGCTGCCTGCGATCAAAAATATCATCGTGATCCAGTTTATCCTGCAGGCAGGAAATATTATGAGCATCGGCTTTGAAAAGGCTTATGCGCTGCAGACAGACATGAACCTTCCGGCTTCCGAGATTCTTTCTACATATGTATACAGACTCGGTCTTCTCAACGGAGACTACGGATATTCAACGGCAGTCGGTCTCTTCAATTCAGTGATCAACGTGATCCTTCTGATCTTTGTGAACTGGGTAGTGAAGAAGTTGAACGACGGCGAAGGATTATAAAAGGGGGATTTGATGATGGAAACGAGAAGAAAAATGAAACTCGGAACATCCGACAAGATGATTCTCGGCGTCGGATATACACTGCTCGGCCTGTTCGTGCTGGCAGTCTTTGTGCCGCTTGTGTACGTAGTCCTCGCCTCCTTTATGGACCCGAACGTGCTGAACAATCAGGGGCTGAGCTTCAACTTTAAGGACTGGACGCTGGACGCCTACAGGCGTGTGCTGGAGAATGATATGATCTGGCGGGGCTTTGCCAACTCATTCTTCTATTCGGCGGCATTTACGGTGATATCTGTATTTGTTACACTGCTTGCCGCTTACCCGATGTCCAAGAAGGAATTTGTAGGACGTAAGTTTTTTAACATTATATTTGTGATCACGATGTTCTTCGGCGGCGGTATGATACCAACGTTCATCCTGATCAATAACCTGCACATGGTAAATACGATCTGGGCGATTCTCCTTCCGGGAGCGTTCAACGTGTGGAATATGATCCTCGCAAGAACTTATTTCCAGTCAATTCCGGGAGAACTCAGAGAGGCGTCCGCATTGGACGGGGCAAGCGAGATCCAGCATTTCTTCAAGATCATGATGCCGGTGTGCAAGCCGATCATCGCGGTGCTGGCGCTGTGGTCCTTTGTAGGAATGTGGAACAGCTATTTCGACGCCATGATCTACCTGAATGACGCCAATATGCAGCCACTGCAGCTTGTGCTGAGATCGATCCTTGTACAGAATACTCCTCAGCCGGGTATGATCGCAGATATACAGAGTACGGCGGAGATGGCGAAGGTGGCGGAGCTGCTGAAATACGCGACGATCGTTGTGTCGAGTCTGCCGCTTCTGATCATGTATCCGTTCTTCCAGAAGTATTTTGACAAAGGAATCATGGTAGGTTCTGTAAAAGGTTAGGAGGCTGAGAATCGATGAAAAGCAGAATCAAGAGACTGACAGGACTGGGCCTGTCCCTCATATTAACACTGTCCCTGTTCGGATGCAGCAGCGGAACCGCGCAGGTTGCAGATACAGATCCGGATACTCCGATCGAAGAAGTTACATTTCCGCTCAAAGAGACGAAAGAGCTTTCGTTTATTACAAGCGCTCCGGCAACGACTACACAGGAGCCCAATGACAAGCTGATTTTCAAGAGGCTGGAGAAGCAGACCAATGTACATATTGACTGGACATGTTTTGTGGACGACCAGTTTGCTGATAAGAAAAACCTTGCTCTGGCACAGTTCGGAAACCTGCCGGACGGACTTTTTACGGCGGGCATGAATGACTACGATCTGCTCAGGTATGCAAAACAGGGTATCATTATTCCGCTGGAAAACCTGATCGACAAATATATGCCCAATCTTCAGGCTGTATTCGAGAAATATCCGGAGTACAGGACCATGGTGACTGCGCCGGACGGACATATTTACTCATTCCCGTGGATCGAACAGCTTGGCGAAGGCAAGGAAGCGATTCAGGCCATCGGTGATATTCCGTACATTAATAAGAAATGGCTGGATTTCCTCGGACTCGATGTGCCCGACACCACAGATGAACTGGAGCAGGCGCTGATCGCATTCCGCGATAATGCGGATGCCCTTGAACAGGAATTTGATATCGAGGGCGATGTGATCCCGATGTCATTTATCATCAACAACGGCGATCAGGACCCTGCAATCCTGATCAACGGCTTCGGTGAAGGCTATGGAGATACCGGAGATCATTTTGCGGTGACAGATGACGGAGAAGTGATCTATACAACGGTACAGGAAGGCTATAAAGAAGGAATCGAATGGCTCCATTCTCTTGTAGAACAGGATCTTGTAGACCCTGAGGCATTTACTCAGGAATGGTCCACTTATGTGGCAAAGGGTAAGAACCACAGATACGGTCTCTGTTTTACATGGGATATCGCAAATATCGACAACTATGAGGATTATGTGATGATGCCGGCTCTGGCGGGACCGGACGGTCTTGTTAATATTACAAGGCAGAACGGAAGCGAGACCAGCGGATTTGACCGTGGAAGATGCGTACTGACCACAAGCTGCCGGGATACTGCACTTGCAGCCTCATGGATTGATCAGATGTATGCTCCGCTCCAGTCGGTTCAGAATAACTGGGGAACATACGGCGAAAAAGATGCCGACAATATTTTCGAGATGAGCACCAACGCGGAAGGCGGAAAAATGCTGAAACATCTGGATCTCGGAGACGCATCGCCTGTAGAGGTAAGACAGGCGCAGTCCGTAAACGGTCCGCTGGCTGTACTGAACGATTATTATGACGTCTACGTGACACAGCCGGACGACGCAAAATGGCGTCTCGACAATATGCACGAGACTTATCTGAAAGATATGCACAGCAAATATGTGTATCCGAATGTATTTATGAGTATCGATGATACCAACAGAGTGTCGCAGCTCGACACGGATATCAAGAAATATGCGGAGCAGAAGAAAGCGGACTGGATCTTAAACGGAGGTATAGAGGAAGAGTGGGACTCCTATCTCCAGAAGATGGAGGATTACGGACTTTCCGAATACCTTGCCATCAAGCAGAAATATTTTGACCAGTATCAGGAGTCGCTGGCGGAAATGGAAACAACAGAGACTGCAGATACCGCAACTGGAAATTAAGGAAAGGAAACAAATCAATATGACAAGTCAGACACTGCGTGAAGCAAGAAAATACGAAGAAGCTTCTGAAAAAATGATAAAGAAAGAGGAACGCCCGGATTTCCACCTGTCTACACGTACTGGCTGGATGAATGATCCAAACGGATTCTCTTATCATAACGGACAGTATCACATGTTTTATCAGTATTATCCGTATGAGCCGAGGTGGGGATCCATGCACTGGGGACATGCGGTGAGCAAAGACCTTCTGCACTGGGAGTACCTCCCGGCAGCTCTGGCGCCGGATGAGGCTTATGACAGAGACGGATGCTTTTCCGGGAGCGCGGTAACGCTCCCGGACGGCAGACAACTGTTGATGTATACCGGAGTACTTCGGGAGCGTCAGGCAAACGGAGAATACTGTGATATGCAGACACAGTGCCTTGCCGTGGGTGACGGAGTAGATTACGAGAAGTATGAGATGAATCCGGTATTGGATAAAACAGATATCCCGGAAGGAAGCAGTGTCCATGACTTCCGCGATCCGAAGATGTGGCAGAAGGAAGACGGCACCTACTGCTGTGTTGTCGGGAATCGTCCTGCAGACGGAAGCGGGCAGATCCTGCTGTATACCAGCCCGGACGGATTCCAGTGGAAGTTTAAAAGTGTTCTTGCTGCAAACAATAACCGTTTCGGAAAGATGTGGGAGTGCCCCGATTTCTTCGAGCTGGACGGCAAATGGGTTCTCCTGACAAGTCCGCAGGATATGCTGCCGGAAGGATTTGAATACCATAACGGAAACGGAACCCTCTGTCTGATCGGAGAGTATGACGAGGAGACGGGGACTTTTACAGAGGAGCATGATCAAGCCATTGATTATGGAATCGACTTCTATGCACCCCAGACAGTCCTGACGCCGGACGGGCGCCGGGTGATGATCGGCTGGATGCAGAACTGGGATGCATGCAATCTGCGCTCACCCGGAGAAAAATGGTTCGGCCAGATGAGTCTTCCACGGGAATTGTTCCTGAAGGATGGACGGCTTTATCAAAGGCCGGTAAAAGAACTGGATGAAATGAGAAGTAATAAGGTGGAATACCATAATGTGACTTTTTCTGATGTAATCAGCCTGAACGGTATCCGGGGAAGAAAGGCAGACATGGAACTGACACTGCGTCCGGGCGAGGGCGAGAAACTTTATCAGAAGTTTGCCCTGCGTTTTGCCCAAGATGAAAAGTATCAGACAGCGGTCAGCTTCCGGCCTCATGAATCAGTTCTTAAAATAGACCGGAAATTCTCCGGTTCAAGAAGAGCAATCATCCACCAGAGACGAAGTCTGGTGAACAGCAAAAACGGAGAACTGAAACTGCGGGTAATCCTCGACCGGTTCAGTGTGGAGGTCTTCGTAAACGATGGAGAGCAGGTCATGACGGCAACTATGTATACAGACCAGTCGGCAGACGGGATTTCCTTCTTTGCTGACGGAGTGGTAAATATGGATGTGGTGAAATACGATCTCGTGTCTGAAGGACAGTCTGTATCCGACAAAGATAATTTGTCAGAGGAGCAGGCTGCGAAGATGCGGGAGAATAAACAGCTTGCGAAAGATATTTGATAATGGTATTCTTTTCATGGGTGATTA
>CAKNJS010000039.1 GCA_930986645.1 uncultured Lachnoclostridium sp. | reverse complement strand
AGTGTTCTTTTCGTCCTTAGCCATCTTCAAAACCTCCCGTTTTGTCTAATCTCTTCCCTCATTATAGCAAAGATCACTCCGTTTGCAAAGGGAAACCTTTTATGAACGGCCGAATTCAGAGAGGATCAGGCCATCGTTTCTCTCCTGCGTCATGCGGATACTCCATTCATGGACAAACAGGAGCAGCGGCCGGTCTTTTAAGTCTTTGATCTTCTTCATATCAGATGTGCCGCTGACGTGATCAAGATCAATATTTTCATTCTCAATCCAGCGGATATGCTCATACGGAAGATTCTCAAGAATAATATCCACATTGTACTCATTTTTAAGCCGGTATTTCAGAACATCAAACTGCAGCACGCCCACAACGCCCACAATGATCTCCTCCATGCCGGTATTGTATTCCTGAAATATCTGGATCGCGCCTTCCTGTGCAATCTGATTGATACCCTTTACGAACTGTTTGCGCTTCATCGTATCTACCTGCCGTACTCTGGCAAAATGCTCAGGCGCGAAAGTAGGGATACCTTCGTAGGCAAACTTTTCCTTTGATGTTGTCAGTGTATCACCGATGGAAAAAATGCCGGGGTCAAAGACACCGATCACGTCTCCGGCATACGCCTTATCTATGATCTTTCTTTCACTTGCCATCATCTGCTGCGGCTGGGACAGTCTGACATCCTTTCCACCTTGAACATGGCAGACCGTCATTCCGGCGTCAAACTCGCCGGAGCAAATGCGCATAAACGCAATCCTGTCTCTGTGGGCTTTGTTCATATTTGCCTGTATTTTGAATACAAATGCCGAAAAGCTTTCCTCTGTCATCGGATCGATCTCTCCGTGATCTGACCGGCGCGGCAGTGGAGACGTGGTCATCTTCAGAAAATGCTTAAGGAATGTCTCAACCCCGAAATTAGTCAGTGCGGATCCGAAGAACACCGGTGAAAGCTTTCCCTCGTCTACGAGTTTCTGGTCAAATTCCGCCGATGCGCCGTCCAGCAGCTCGATTTCCTCCTCCAGAGTAACCTTTGCCTCTGTTCCGATCAGCCAGTCCACTTCCGGATTATTGATGGACACCTTTTTAACCTCGCCCATAGAAGTACCTTTTCTTGTATCCGAGAAAATATCCACTTCCTTTTCCTGACGGTCATAGACACCTTTGAATGCCTTTCCCGATCCGATCGGCCAGTTGACAGGACAGGTGGGGATGCCCAGCTCTTTCTCTATTTCATCCAGAAGGTCAAAGGTGTCTTTCGCATCTCTGTCCATCTTATTGATAAAAGTAAAAATAGGAATGTGTCTCATAGCGCAGACCTTGAAAAGTTTTCTCGTCTGCGCCTCTACACCTTTGGACGCATCAATTACCATAACTGCAGAATCTGCAGCCATAAGAGTACGGTAAGTGTCTTCCGAGAAATCCTGATGTCCGGGCGTATCCAGTATATTAATACAGTATCCGTCATAATTAAACTGCAGTACCGAGGACGTAACCGAGATACCTCTCTCCTTCTCGATTTCCATCCAGTCAGACACTGCATGTTTTGCCGTTGCTTTTCCCTTTACCGAACCGGCCGTATTAATAACTCCTCCATAGAGAAGGAATTTTTCTGTAAGAGTAGTCTTACCTGCATCCGGGTGGGATATAATAGCGAATGTTCTTCTCTTCTTTATTTCGTTTCTAATATCAGACATAATTTACCCCTGTTTTCATTAATAAGCAGCATAAAAGAGAATCCCGCACAGCAGGATTCTCCGCCGTCGATATATACCGACGCTATTATACTCGCTTTTTATATCACGTGCAATATAAAATTTCCAGTCCGCCCCGTACTGCAATGTCATTCGCGGATCGGTGTAATCACAATATTTTCCGGAGCTATCTCCGTCTTCCGTGTAACAATATCTTCTATTTGAGCCCGATTTGCGTCCGTAAGCTCATCTGCTTTCACTACTACATCCGCCGAATCTTCATCCAGACTGACAACAGATTCCGAGAACCCTTTTGAAGCCATCAGTGTTTCGATCGCAGCCTCCTGTTCCGCTGTCTCTGTCATCTGGACGAGCTGGTCAACCGCGCTTTGTTTTTCTGCATCACTCAGATTTGTATTATCAATGATTCCCTGAAGAGTTTCTTTATTCTCAGCTCTCACCTGTTCACGCGTGACCTTTGCCTGTGCCACTGTAGTCTCAGCGGAGCCGCTTGTCAGGACCGCCTCGCCGGGCGTCCCTTCCACATCTGAATCATTGCTTTCAATGTCTTCAGCAGAACTTTCAATATCATCTTCCGAAATATCTAAGAGTTCCTTATTCGCCAGATCCGCATTTGCCTCTGCAGTACTATCCTTGTTTTCTCCGAACAGTATGCCGGAATAATTCAAATATCCGGCAATGGCGATCATCACCGCCAGTGTCGCGATAATAATCTGATTTTTCTTCAACAGCCGTTTCACTTTCTCCATCCTCCTTTTATGTATCAGGCCCGTTTCATTATTTTAATCTTATGCGCCTCTACACCGAATAATGCCTGAACCGCCTCGGTTATGCTTTTGGCTGTTACAGCGTTGTCCCCTCCGTCTGCAATTACAACAACGCCTTCCACCTCCGGTGACAGTTCTTTACTCACATAAGGAACTGACGAACCATCCGACTGCTGTTCATAAATGCTTGTTTTATCTGAAACTGAATCCTCCACCGTGCGCTCTCCCCCGGAACTGTCTGTTTCTTCCGTAGTCTGGGAAGTGCTGGACTGATCTTTTTCAATAATCTTCTGCCCCCCTGATTTCAAAGTGATCATAACAGAGACTTCCCCGACGCCGTCTACCTGTCTCAGGATATCCTCTGTTCTTTTCTCCAGATACGTCTCATAATCTTCCATCTCTGTTCCCGAAACATTTGCAGCCGGTACGGAAGTATCACTTTCACCATCCGCCCTCTCCGAGGAGGGGAACGGGACTACAGCGATAAAAAGAAGCAGCCCGGTCAGGAACAGGATAAGCAGATGATTTTTCTTCGGAACCTTTTTCCCCGACCGCAGATCTGATACCCATTCCCGCCATTTATTCATCTCCAATCTCTATCTCCCCCACATTGATCTGTCCTGTCCTGTAATTTCCATCCGTCTCATCTTGACTGTCTGACGCTTTTTCATTCTCCATACCGGAAATATAATCCTCCAGTCCGGAATTTCTGTAAATCTCCTCTGCATTTTCAATTTCTTGTTTTTGAAGCTCATACTCACTGCTTCTGTATATATCCTCAAACGTTCCCTTCATGCCGGTCAAGCTCAGAACCGGTGATGCAAGGAGAAGGATCAGGATCAGTCCAGAAAAAAACTTTATGTACTTCCCGTAGTCTTTTCCCGGCACTGCGTATAATACTGCCGCAGTAACGATCAGATATACCGTAATATTCTGTATCCATCCGTAAATCTGCTGAAACATAAGTACCTCCTTTTCTCAGGAAGTGGACGCAGCCACAATTGCAATGGTAAGCATAAAAAGCATACCTGTCGTGAAAATAACCCTGACCATGATCTCGTATCCTTCGCTCACCCCGCTGATACAGGCCGTAATTCTCTTGTCGGACACCGGCTGTACAAGCGCCGCTGCAAGTTTATACATAAATGCCATAATCAGCATCTGCAGGACCGGGACTGCACATATGGCGATCGTGATTACAGCTCCGGCCATTCCGATCCCGTTCTTGATCAGGACTGCCGTGCCCAGAACAATCTCAGCGGCACCTCCGACAGCATTTCCCACCCACGGCAGTGCCTCGGCAGTACGGGTGAGTGCACTCCTCTTAACCGCGTCAATCGCAGGAGCAAGCAGTCCCTGCATAACATTTACGCTTACCACACAGATCAGCAGCGTTTTCAGAGTCCAAGTGACAATCTTCCGGATCAGATCTGCAAACTCTGACAGAAAATCTTCTCCGGTAAGATTGCCCAGCACAAGGACCATTATGTAAATATTAACAACCGGAAGTAAAAAACGTACAATCACCAATTCCACCACATAAATCAGGAAAAGTATCACATTATAGAAAAAAAGGGAGGTCACACTTCCTGAAGCAAATGCCACCGCAAGGAAATAACTGGGGCAAAGCACCCGCATAAACTCTATAAGCTTGGATAATTTATCTTCCAGCCCTTCCGCTGATATCCGAAAAGAGGTCAGGCATAATGTGATCAGCAGCATATACATAATGTAAAAACTTATGTCAGATATCTGTCTGCTTTTAAAAGCTCCGGCAAAATTGCTGAAAACCGCTGCAGTCAGCGCCACCAGCAGTACGTACACTAGATTCTGCCGGTTATAGTCAAATTCATAAGCGGCCTGATCCCCGAGAAAGCCCAGAAACATCCGGATCGTCTCAGTCATATTTCCTGACATAAGAGCAGATACTGCATCACTGAAACTAATCTTCTCCCTTGGGAACATCTGATCCAGACTTTCCTCTATTCCGCTGAAATCAAATTCTGAGAGGAGTGCCTCTTGAACTTCTTTCTGAACATCATCGCTTTGCTGCACATCATCGTTTTCCGAAGCTTCCACTATTTTTGTTCCCAGCCCGAATACGAGAAGTACCAGCAGCATTGTAAACAGAATTCTTCCGGTCTTTCCCCTCATGACAGGAACTCCTGTATCGTCTGAAGCAGTGCCAGAAGTACAGGCAGCCCCATTACAAGAATCGTAAGTTTTCCGAATATTTCTATCTGGCCGGCCAGTGTCTGGTATCCTGCATCCCTGCAGATGCCGGATGAAAATTCCGCAATATAGGTAACTCCGATCATTTTGAATAAAGTACCCAGATATCCTGTATTCAGATTAATATATGATGTAATCCGCTCTACTGTCCGTATGAAGATTCCCAGCCGGTCCACGATCAGAGAGAAAAGAATTATCCCTGCCGCAACACAGACATAGATACCGTACTCCGCCCGTCCGGCCTTGAGCTGTATGGCAAGGACCGCCCCGATCACCCCGATAAGTCCGGCCTGTATCATACTCACTAATATCCCTCCTTCTTATATACAGATTTCTGCCGAATACATTCGGAACTGCTCCGGATCAGATCATCTGTCCTGCATTTTTTCAAGAACCGGTTACAGTGCAAATAACCTTCTTATTGTCTGGAACAGGTCATAGATATACGGCAGCACCCATGTAAGAACCAGTATAAGTCCGGCTAGACTTGCCAGAAAGGCCTGTTCCTCTCTTCCACTGTGTTTTAAGACCTGACTCAGGATGGATACAAGTATGCCGACTGCTGCTATTCGAAAGATTAGATTAATGTCCATTTTTCCTCCCATCTCAGATCAGGATCACAATAAGAAAAATGCCGCTCATCACCCCCAGACATCTTCCTATCCTTGTCTTGGCAGCAATTCCTTCCCGAATCTTTTCTATCTCCAGATCCAGCCGGTTCAGGTACATCTGCAGAGTATGATCCAGCGTAGTTCTCTCCAGACTTCCCAGAAATGTTCCGGGCTCTTTGAATAATATCGAATGTTCCGGCTTCATACCCAACGGCTTCAGATACCGGTCTGCACAGCGGTTCCATACTCTCGCAAATCCTGACTCTTCTCTCGTTTCGAGAGCATCAGAGACCGCCAGAAGCCATGTCCTGTACGGTTTTTTTATACGTCCTGCCACTTCCCTGAATACATCGGGCAGAGGTGCATGCGTATAGGCAATCTCTCCTTTAATCAGACTAAATACATATCTCAGGTACAACATTCTCTCCAGATACGTTTTCAGCTCCCGGCAGTAGACATATCCCGCTCCGCTCGTTGCCGTCAGAATCAGGATGGCACCTATCACTTTCTGCACAGCACACTCCCCCGCTCATCATAGATTCCCCGGATTTCTCCGGGATGGGTACCGTTTCCAAGTACCACATACCTCTCAAACATCCTTCGGCGTATCATTTCGCCGAGAACAGGTTTCTTCTTAGCCTCGTCCATATCAAGCCCGTGTACACTGGCAATCAGCTTGCAGCCGCACTGCATCGCATACTCTATTGCATGAATATCTTCGCTTGTACCAATCTCATCGACTGCAATGACCTGCGGCGCCATAGAACGGATCAGCATAATCATCCCCTCTGCCTTCGGACAGCAGTCCAGTATGTCTGTTCTTGAACCCAGATGGTTCTGGGCAATGCCAAGATAACATCCTCCCAGTTCCGAACGTTCATCGACAACTCCTACGGAACATCCTTTTACATATTGGTTTCCGTCGGATATCTGACGGATCAGGTCCCGGATCAATGTCGTCTTGCCGCAGCACGGTGGTGAAATAATCAATGTATGGCACACCTGCATATTCTTCGTGATATACGGAAGAAGTCTGTCGGCACACCCTATTACTTCATGGGAAATTCTGATATTGACTGATGATATGTATTGGATATTCTTTATCCTGTCTTTTTCCATGATTACTTTTCCAGCCACGCCTACTCTGTGCCCTCCCTCCACGGTCAAAAATCCCTGTCGAAGTTCGTTCTCATATGCATAGAGGGAGAAATGGCTTATATAGTCCATAGTCTCCCTCAATTCCTCTTTCGTAATAATATGGGGTTCCGCCTCCGACGGCAGAATCTTCTCCCTGTTGTCTCGTATTATTCTTACCGGCTGTCCCGTCCGAAGGCGTATCTCCTGCAGCCCGTCAAGACTGTCTGTTTCTTCTCTTATCACTTTTCTGATGCTTTTGGCAAGGATGCCAAGTATCTGTTCATATTTACCGGTTTTTTCTCTTCGATCACTTCTTTCCATCTTGTCCACCTCTTTACACAATATATGTGGCGGACATCAAATTATGAATATTAATTTCAATATTCTCTGTAACCGGAGCCGGGATCAACCTTTCTTCTGCCTGCGGATACATTTCATACCCTCTCTCCGATATAATAGAATCCTTTACATTCGTTTAAGCGCACCTGATAAAATTTCCCTATCATGGCCGCGTCTCCGGGGAAGTGTACAAGCAGATTGTTGCTCAGGCGCCCTGTTACAAGGCTGCTGTCATGGTCATTTACGGACTCGACAAGCGCAGTCTGTACGGTTCCTTCATGGACAGCACAGACTTCTGCCGAAATATCCTGTACTTCTTTTAAAAGTCTGTTAAACCTGTCTTTCACGACATCTTCCGGCACCTGATCTTCCATTACAGCAGCAGGAGTGCCGGTGCGCTTAGAATAGATAAAAGTAAACGCACTGTCGTAACGGACTTTTCTCACTACATCCAGAGTCTCTTGAAAATCTTCCTCCGTCTCACCGGGGAAGCCGACGATAATATCTGTAGTAAGTGAAATGTCCGGTATCGCCTTTTTAATACGGCTCACAAGATCAAGATAACCTTCTTTCGTGTATCTTCGATTCATTTTTTCCAGAATTCTGGTACTTCCCGACTGAACCGGAAGATGCAGATGCCTGCAGATCTTCTTTGATTCCGCCATTGTCCGGATCAGTTCATCTGAAAGATCTTTCGGATGGGATGTCATAAACCGTATCCGCTCAAGGCCGTCAATCTTCTCGATTTCTTTTAGCAGCTGTGCAAATGTCATAGGATGTTCAAGCGTTTTCCCATAGGAATTCACATTCTGGCCAAGCAGCATTACTTCAACCACACCGTCTGCCGTAAGGCGTTCAATCTCTCTGATAATCGCCTCGGGATCACGGCTTCTCTCCCTTCCTCTGACATACGGCACGATGCAGTAACTGCAGAAGTTATTACATCCAAACATGATATTTACACCGGATTTAAACGGATATTTTCTCTCCACAGGCAGATCTTCGACTATCTTATCCGTATCTTTCCATATATCGATCACAGTGCGCCCGGATTCCATACGGGCCGCAAGAAGTTCGGCAAATTTGTAGATATTATGAGTTCCGAAAATCAGATCTACAAAACGATAGCTTTTTTTCAGCTTTTCCACGACTTTGGGTTCCTGCATCATGCATCCGCACAAGGCAATCATCATATGCGGATTTTTCTTCTTAATTCTTCCGAGCTGTCCGAGACGGCCATAAACTCTCTGATTAGCATTCTCCCGGACCGTACATGTATTATATATGACAAAATCAGCTTTTTCCTCATCGCTCTCCTCGATATATCCGATCTGTTCAAGAATACCTGTCAGCTTCTCAGAGTCTCTTGCATTCATCTGACATCCGAATGTCGTGACACAGAAAGTCAGCGGCCTTCCTGCCGCCCTGCTCATCTCCGTCAGATCCTTTTTAGCTCTTTCAATAAAATAATACTGCCGCTGCGGTTCGGTTACCGGAATATCGGCATCCTGAACGGCAGTGTTCCATACTTTTTCCATACTACCTTCCATTCTTATGTAAACAGCAGTCTATGCGATGCTGCCCTTCTTATACAAACTGGTTTCTTCCTGCGTCATATGCATAATCTATGAGATCAAGCCTGTCGGAAAGTTCTTTCCTGTCAATATGCATATCATCACAAAGTGCGTCCAGTGACGGATAATAATCTCTCAGTTTCGTATTAATCACACTCAAAAGCATTACCGGATCTCTCGGCAGTCCTGATGGCATACGATCAGCTCCTTTTCCGTAATAATCATATCTACATTCACATCCTCCGGCTCAGCGGGAACCTCGGCAGTAATCTGTGCAGAATAGGCAAGAGCAGCTTTAATGCACTGGGCATGTCCGCTCAGATATGCATCATAATATCCGCCTCCATAGCCGATCCGCCCGCCGTTCCTGTCAAATGCAACGCCCGGCACAAGTACCATTGTTTCACTGTGCGGTGCCGGCGCTTTCGGACACCATGGACCCGGCTCCCTGATCCCAAGGAATCCGGGTCTGAGATCCGCAGGGCTTTTTATAAAACAGAACTCCATTCTGTGCTTTCCCCGCACTCTGGGAAGCGCGACTCTCTTTCCCTGCCTGAGCGCCTCTTCGATGATTCTGTGTGTGTCAGCCTCATCCTCCAAAGATGCATAACAGTATATAAAGCGCGCCTCCCGATATGCCGGTTCACTAAAAAGCCGGTCAGCTATCCGCTCATCCGCCTCTTTTCTGACATCAGGGGATATCTCTTTCCTGACACAGCGGTATTTTTCTCTAATTTCCTTTTTCAGCATCTGATTTCTTTCCGTATTTTTCACCAAGATTCACTACCGTTCCATCTTTTTCTTCAACATCAATGTTATTCAGCTGTACCAGCAGATTTCTTTTTACAGATTCCACATATTCCATCCTCAGAATCTTCTGTTCTTTTTTTTCGGCATCTGTAAGTCCTTCCGCTTTAGACTTCCGGTACAGATCGTTGATTCTTCTTATCTTCTGTCTGTCCATGACCGATCCTTTCAAAACAATTTATTGTTACCGTATTATCTGTTCAATCCATCTTTTCTTCATTTCGCCGGACTGTATTATACACTATTTCATGCTGTTCGTCCAGAGATGACATTTTCTGACACGGCCGCATGGCATTTTCAATGTATGAATCCGGCTGAAATCGCACTCAGCTCGAATAATTCTCAAGAAAACCGTACAGTTCTTCCTGAGTCGGAATATATTTTCCTGCCGCAATTTCCTGCTGTATTTCTTCCGGGAGATCTGTAAGGGGAATTTCAGTCATTTCGTAAATTGTTTTTCTGTCACCAAGGTACACTACAACAAATCCCTGCATTTCGCAGAGATAATATCCCTCTTCCGCCTCCCCGGTATTTTCGCCGACTGCTTCTCCTTCCGCAGTTATGCTTCGGGCATCTGTCAATTCCTGTCCCGATGCAGCCTGACGCTGTGTCACGCGATCATAGGATATCTGATAACCGGCTGTCAGCAGGACTCCAAAGATCAGGATTAACGCAAAAAAGCCAACCATGTACTTTTTATTCATGTTCTCCACATCCTTTTTTCATACAGTATTGGCTTTTTTATATATTTTATTCAATTATATCGTCTTCCTCTGTTTCCGGAAGCAGATGGAATCTGCGGCTGTATCTGAGCAGTCTTCCGCCCATTGGGAGCGAAAGAATATCGTCTTCTGACAGAGCTCCTGTTTTAAGTATCAGAACAACATAAACAACAACCGCAATACAGATTGCAATCACAGTCGGTATCACACGGCCTCCGATCAGAAGATCAAGCACGAGCCATACGGCATATGTAACAATTCCCATCACCGCTGCTGACAGAAACGGTTTAAGGAACATACTCTTTACATTAATCTTATATCCGCATACTTTGCGGATCTTCCACTGATTCAGGACACACATAATAAGGGCAAAAACAATGTTGCTGCCGACCAGTGCATAGACATTCATGCGGAATACCGCAAGCATGACCACAAATGCCGCCAGATGAACTACAAGTGCTATCGCCGCATTCTTTGCAGGGCTCGACATATAATTCAGGCCATGGAGTACAGAATTGGTAATCGACGACCATCCGTACAGTACGATAACGATAGCCCCCAGCATAAGGAGATTTGCCGGAGTCGCACTGCTGTCATTGTAAAGGAGCACCATCAGAGGTGATGCAAGCACTGCAATACCTACACAGCTCGGGATTGTAATAATTGTTGCAATTCGAAGAGTCTGATCGATCTGATAGTGCACCTTTTTCTTCTGCCTGTTCATGACCGCCGCTGTTAAAGTCGGAACAATTGAAGCGCTGACTGCGGAAGGTATAGAAAGCGGGACGTTGATCAGCGGATCATATTTTCCGGTGTAGATTCCCTGAAGTGCCATATATTCCTGCTCGGAAAATCCCTGCCATGACATAATATGGTTAAATACCGTCAGATCAATAATCTGATTTATATTGTAAATGGCAGTGCTGAAAATCACGGGTATCGCTGTCAGCAGAAGAGCTTTCAGGATATGTGAATATGTCTCTTTTTTTCTTGAATGGTCACGTTTTAACTGTCGTTTGATACCGCCTCGGAAGAGCCATAATACAAACAGAAGGAACAGCAGGCCGGCGAGTGCCCCCATTACTGTTCCCAGCGTACCTCCGGCAGCACCGTAAGCAGGGCCGAGAAGTTCTTCGCCGGCTTCTTTTCCCGCACGTGTTCCCACTCCGAACAAAACACCGGCTCCTACAATACTTACAACTGCATTGATCAGCTGTTCGATTACCTGAGAAACAGCAGTAGGCATCATTGTACCCAGCCCCTGAAAGTATCCCCTGAGTACAGCCATAACCGCTACAATAAACAATCCCGGCGCAAGTACTTTCAGTGCATATACACTGAGCGGAGCTTTCATAACGTGTTCCGAGATGGCGCCTGCACCGAAAAATATAGCTGCAGCTATAATGAGCCCTACAATAACAGCAAAAAGAAGTGAACAAATAAAAGCCCTGAACGCATTGCGCCTCTGTCCCACAGCCACTCTCATTGAAACAATCTTCGATACCGCTGTCGGAAGACTCAGGGAAGAAATCATTAGAGCAAAAGCATATACCTGATATGCATATCCGTAAAACCCGTTTCCTTCATCACCGAGCAGGTTTGTCAGCGGAATACGATAGACAACACCTATTACTTTTGTAATCACCGCAGCCGCCGCAAGAATCGAGCCCTGAACGATATAGTCTTCCCCTCTGGATTTTGTTTTTCTGGTGCTTGATGTATCAGGCATATAAGTCCTCCTTAGTTATCGCAGAATATTGATTTTTTCCATAATCTCCCGCTGTTTCTGTTCCATCACTTGACGCTCGTCCTCTTCCATATGATCATATCCGCACAGATGAAGCATGCTGTGTGCGATGAGGAAAGCATATTCTCTCTTACAGGAATGACCGTATTCTTCCGCCTGCGCCGTTACGCGATCCGCGGAAATTACAATGTCTCCCAGCATCAATTCGCCCGATTCCGGATCAAATACATCGGCCGTCTCATCACTGACTTCCGAAAAATCACCGGGTGCCTCAAACTCGAGCATAGGAAAGGACAAAACATCTGTTGGCCTGTCAATCCCCCGGTGTTCCCTGTTCATTTCCCGGATTTCTTCATCATGAGTGACAAGAAGGCTGACCTCCGCCTCATAGGGGCACTGCACATAGTCGAGGACCGCATTTACAACAAGCTCCGCGGTTTTTTCCATATCGAAATCAAAGTCTGTCATTCCTTCTTTCTCAATAAAAAGACTCATGACCGCTTCCTCCTTGCATTTCCTCTTGATCTGGATGTGTTCTTCTTCTCATATTCCTCATAAGCTTTTACGATCTTCTGCACCAGAGGATGACGCACTACATCCTTACTTGTCAATGTGCAGATGCTGATTCCGTCCAGATCTTTTATCACTTTCACCGCAACATCGAGCCCTGACACAGTGCCGGAAGGCAGGTCTTTCTGGGTAGAATCCCCAGTAATAACAACTTTTGACCCGAAGCCGATTCTGGTCAGAAACATTTTCATCTGGGCAGGCGTTGTATTCTGCGCCTCGTCCAGTATAATAAATGCATTATCAAGCGTACGTCCTCTCATATAAGCAAGAGGCGCCACTTCGATCAGCCCTTTTTCAGAATTCTTCACAAAACTGTCAGCTCCCATAATCTCATACAGCGCATCATAGAGCGGGCGAAGATATGGATCGATCTTGCTCTGAAGATCGCCTGGCAGGAATCCGAGTTTCTCTCCCGCCTCAATTGCCGGACGGGTCAGAATAATCCGGTTGACTTCATTTCTCTTAAACGCCGTAATTGCCATCGCCATTGCGAGATATGTCTTTCCGGTTCCTGCAGGTCCGAGGCCGAATGTAATCATATCTTTGCGGATTGCATCTACATACTTCTTCTGGCCGAGTGTTTTCGGCTTAATGGGCTTGCCCTGAAGAGTATGACAGATCAATTCTCTGTCAATGTCTACGATTCCTTCCTCCTGATCCTCGAACACCAGTGAAATAGCATAATCTACATTCTGCTCAGTGATCGTATTGCCTCTTTTTGACAATTCCAGAAGCTGTGTCATTACACGCAGTGCTTTCTGGGCAGCTCCCGTCTCGCCTACAATTTTTGTGCTTCCGTCGCGGGCAATCAAAGTCACGTGAAATGTACGTTCAAGTTTTTTAGCATATGTGTCGAACTGGCCGAATACATTTGCTTCATGTTCGGCCGGTATATCAATCATCAGTTCCGACAGACTCATCCGTTTCTTTCCTTTCGATTGTCAGTATTTCTGTATCCGCCGTCTCTGTAATCCTCTCATTCAGATAAAGGGTGCCTTTTGCAGCCGCCGAGTCGGCATACAGATTTATTTTAACACTATTTCCGAGAATTTGAATACCTTTTTCCTCCAAATCTTTACAAAACTGAAAAAAATCGGCACTTAAAATCTGTCTGATTTCTTCATCCGTATAGCTTTTCTCCTGAAATGTATAAGATTTTGCAGTCCTGATACCCAATAAAACCGGAAGATAAAAATTTTCCCCTGCTTTGATCTGCCATTCTTTTACTGACAGTTCACTGTGCTCATAATCGTTAGCTGCGCTTCCTGCCGAAACGGAATAATCTCCGATCTTTACATAAAGCTGTTTTTTCTCTCTGTCATCATACACTTTCTGCTGATACGTCCGGTCGATGCTGTTTGAATATTCAAGGGAAGTATCTGCAAAAATATCGGCATCTGACTTCTGATACTGATATCCGGTGACTTCTCCGCTGTCATTTACCACATCTACCCTTCCCAGTACCAGTATGTCGCCTTTTTGGACCTGATCGCCCGCGTGGACCTGCGGGACTCCGGAACGGGTCACAATACTTGTAATCACACCGTCCGCAGATGCGATCAGATCCGTGGGATGCTGTCCGTCAGGAATAGTATCCGCAGCTTTATCGATGCTTCCGGCATCTTCCTCCCCCTTCTCCGGATCATCCGTATCTAAAAGTGTATCTTCATTTTCCTTGACCTGTATTTTAAGCCTGCTTCCGTCCACGGATGCAGAAACCCAGACGATGTCATTATATTCTTCCCTTATATTTTTTACAATATCCGGGCAGTCAACTCTGCTTTTCGGCATGAAGGGCTCTACTCCGGTGCTTCGAAGGTATTCCGCCAGCGTCTCGTCCGTCCACTTCTCATTCCCCTCAAAATGAATATCCCATATAAAAAGCGAGTATATTTTTAAGAGTATAATGCAAAGAAGCAGGCCGAAGAAGAACAGCTTTCTCTTTCTGTAACGAAACAGAAAAAAAGGAAATCCCCTCCGTTCGGTCAGGCTGATCCTCGTATGAGTCTTTTTCGCCAGCGGTTTCAGTTTTTTGAAATCAGCAGTACTCAGATACATCTCATATCCGCTGCCGGCAGGAAAAAGTCCCCAGACATAAATATCATGGTATGAACACATATTAAGAAAACGCTCCGGTGAGAACCCCTGAACCCTTATTCTGACATATCCTCTCAGAAATCGTATGAATGACCGGATCATTCCTTATTCCCCCTGTCAGCAAATTCGATATTTTCTATTCTCCCGGTAATCTTCATCTCATCATTGGTGTAGTACTCCACCTGAAGACGTTTCCCAGATATACGGATCTGTCCCCCCTTTGCCTGCACACGCACAAGGCACTCCGTATATTCCGTTATTCCCCTGTAATTCTCAATACATACTTCAAAATTTCCAATGGCTGTAACTACCGCCGCTTTCATGACTACATCTTTCGGCATACTTGCAGCCGACGCAAGCCGTTCTTTTAACTGTCCTTTTTCCATAAAAATGCCACACATACGCCTTTTATAGTCAGTATATGTGCGGCATACAGTGTCCTATTCCAATTTTATCAGACCGGCCTGCGGATCCGGCTTCTACTCATAATCCAGACACGCTCTTTCCGTTACATACGGTCTTACATAAGTATCCGCAACAGCCACATGAGCCGGATGTGCTGCGTAAACAGCGATATCTTCCGCTTTTTCCAGTGTTGTCACAAGCGCAATATCATGTGTACTTGACGAAATCGGTTCTTCCACAAATTCAACAGTAAGAAGTCCCGGCACCTTTCCCACCAGTGCACTCAGATTCTCATTCATCGCTTTTTTCAGCTCCGGTTTCTCCGCCTCTTCAATCTCCGGTTTGAATTTCCACATTACAATATGATGTACCATTTTCTTCTCCTTAATACTTCTCTTTATTTTTCTGTTTTCTGCCTGCGCTCTTTTCCCGTAAAATATTTCACATCTATTCTGTATACTGCGGTCCGCTCAAGCATTTCCGGCTGAAATTCTATTTTTGCTCCCGGCGCCGTATGTTCCATAAGTTTCCCAAGAGCGTACTGCTTTTCTGCGTCTGTTTCCAGTTTTGTAACAGTGCCGCTGCCCATGATGCTGCGGTACGCATACGAATAACTGCAGGTGTAATCTCCTGTGATAAGTTTATGACGGCAGTCCATCTCAATTGCCGTACGCGGATCCGCCGCAATCGCATCGGCCTTTCTGCCCTCGTCTGATCCGTGGATATACAGTTTCAGTTTGGTGCGGTCTTCATAAACTTCAAGATCGTACCCGTAATTGACCGGGATGATAAACATCCCTTCGTCGTCTTTCAGTCCAAGTCTTACTACATCGCATTCCTCAAGAATTTCTCTGATCACTTCAGGTTCATCTATTTTTCTCTTTGCCAGACGCATTTCTCTCATCTTGGAATTCTCCTTTCATTGATGAACATGCCTTCAAACCGCGCTGTTTTAAATTTCTGCACGAACCAGTCGCATTTACAAAGAAACAGGTAATAAATATTAAGTCCGCATCCGTGTATGGTCTCAAAATTTCCTTGACCTTTCGAGATGATCACGTCCGCTGTTTCTATTTCTCTGCGTGCTTCATCGCTGATTTCATCCAGATCCGTTCCTGCAATGCCGCTCCCATTTTCAAGCACTTTTACTACCCGGTCAAGTCCCACACAGCGGGCCGCGTCAAGGTCTGCGTCGTTTACCACCGGCTCTCCCCGCACAACAGCTGTTACATCCAGATCAGGATACTTCTCCCTGATCATTTTCAGCGCGATCTTGTCAAGGACCACCTCTCCGCAGTTATCCGTGAGATAGACAAGTTTTGAAGCCTGCTCCATGTCTTTCAGGAATAACCTGTATTCATTTTTTTCGAGCCCTGCCTGTTTCTGCTCTTCAAAGAGTTCCAGAAGCTTATCCTTTGAGATATCTTTTACTGCGGCATAGTCGATATAGTTCCCCGTCCGCGCAAAGCAGAGCGCCGCTTCCAGCGGATCATTATGCTTCCGGATCTGCATTTCCAGATCTTCTTCCATAGACAGAAGGAAGTCATTGAACTCTTTTTTCACCTCATCCATACTGTCCCGCCTGCCCCAGTATTTCTCATAGATTCTCGACAAAGGCTTTACAAGAGCCGGAGCCGACAGATCCGGATTACAGGATGAGAGAAATGCCAGCACTTCCCTCATATATTTCATTTTTTTCTCTTCGTCATCAAACTTCCTCACCTGCGACTCCTGCATCTGGATCAGACAGGTAAGGCAGAAAGAATTAATCTTCATATCCTATCTCCCTCGGTTCTGGAAAAATGATGTCAGTACGATCAGTATAAATACGATGACAAACAGAATCTGCATGACCCTTCCGCTTCCGGCCGCTGTCTCGTCAAATTCCATCGGTCTGTCGTCAAAGACACCCGGATCACTCTTCCGTTCTTTGTACTGAAAATCCTCCAGATAGTGTTTCCAGCCGCTCCGGTCCGTATAGACGCGCACCTGATCCGATGCCAGATACCGGTGAATAGGCTTTCGGTAGCCCTGACTTGTAATCGTACTCACAGCTCCCGTGACCGGATCTGTAATATCCACCTGAAGATAATAATATCTGTGGTACCTGAGAGTGTTATGTTCCCCTGAGCGGTAAGGGACATCCTGCCGCGTCACACTTCGTATCCTTCCCAGTTGTGAATGCCCGTAAGCAACAGCCTCTGCTCTC
Source organism: uncultured Lachnoclostridium sp. (assembly GCA_930986645.1). Classification (GTDB taxonomy): domain Bacteria; phylum Bacillota; class Clostridia; order Lachnospirales; family Lachnospiraceae; genus Mediterraneibacter. Next base: position 4,430 of record CAKNJS010000039.1, on the reverse strand, counting down.
TGTCTGCGATAAAATAATGCTTTACGCACCACAGTAACAGCAGAATATACCGGGAACAATCCGGCCGCGAGAAATAACAGCACAGGGGTTCGGACTCCGTTTGAAGCCAGAGAACCGATAAGCGTCGAATACCACAGAATCACAAATAAAACCAGAAATGCGATATTGCCCATTTCTTCTTCTGCGGGCCGGATTTTTCTTTTCATAATTATCTCCTTTTTCTCTGCCACTGAAGACAGACAAACACATACAGCTTATTTTTTCAGCACTTTTACAATCTCTGCTATATACATTGTATGGTAATCTTTGTCCGGATACCATTTTGTATCACATTCGCTGTCAATAAAACACTCCGGGAGCAGTTCCTGTGCATAGAGTTTTCTGCATACAAATATCTCTTCTGCCTCTTCTGCTGCTGTTGTCCCGTCAATTTCAACAGGATGCAGACCTGCCTCCTGCCATTTATCCGGAACATTCCTTCCAGAAACTGAACCGCACACATTCAGTGCCTTGCGGTACTCTTCCGGAAGAAAAGAGAGTGTGAAGTACTCATTTTTATCAATGAATTCCTTTGTATATCTCTGGGGCCGGATGTAAACAGTCGCCACAGGTTTTCCCCACATGATCCCGACGCCGCCCCAGCTGGCTGTCATTGTATTCGAGGACTCTGTGTCTCCGGCTGTGACCAGCATCCACTGTTTACTTATTTTATCGAAAGGATTAAATTCCATTTCTGAAACGGGTATTTCTTTAAATTCCATTTTCCATGTCCTCCTTAAATGAATGTTTTGTAGTCTTCATAGTTCTTCACCAGAAGTTCCGGTGTATTAAGTCCGTACGGACACTTTTTCATGCACTGGCCGCAGTGCAGGCATCCTTCGATCTTCTTCATCTTCTCCTGCCACTCTTCTGTCAGCCACGCTTCACTGGGCGCTCTCCTGAGCATCAGACTCATTCTTGCACAGTTGTTAATCTCGATTCCCGCCGGGCATGGCATACAATATCCGCATCCGCGGCAGAAGTCGCCAGTCAGCTGTTCTTTGTCTTTTGCTATCCTGTCCTGAAGTTCCCCGGTCAGCTCCGGCGGACAGACCTGATAGGAGAGGAATTCATCCAGCTCAGATTCTCTTTGTATTCCCCAGATCGGCGCCACATGAGAAAACTGAGACTGATTCATATAGGCATAAGCGCATGCCGAATCATTGATCAGCCCTCCTGCAAGCCCTTTCATTGCGATAAATCCCATATTTTCTTTCCGGCACATCTCAACGATCTCGAGATCCTGTTCTGCTGCGAGATAAGAAAACGGGAACTGCATTGTTTCATACAGTCCGGATTCGATCGCTTCTTTTGCAACAGCGATCCTGTGATTCGTGATGCCGATATGACGGATCTTTCCCTCTTCTTTTGCCTTGAGGGCCTCTTCGCAGAGTCCGGTTCCGTCGCCCGGTTTCGGGCAGAAAGCCGGATTGTGGAACTGATAGATATCTATGTAATCCGTCTGAAGTTTTCTAAGGCTCTCCTCCAGATCTTTTCGCATATCACTTCCCGTCTGAGCCTGAGTTTTCGTGCTGATGACGATCTTATCTCTTGTATACGCAAAGGCAGCGCCCATCTTCTCCTCACTGTCAGAATAAGCCCGTGCAGTATCAAAGTAATTGATTCCGTTATAAAATGCTTTCTGCAGGAGATATACTGCTTCTTTCTTCGTAACTCTCTGAATCGGCAGCGCCCCGAAACCGTTTTTATTGACCTCAATACCGGTCTTTCCCAGTGTTACTCTGTCCATAATCCTCTTCTCCTTTCTACATCTTATTTGCAGGCCTTATCCCTCGAGTGCAGCCATCTCTTCTCTGATCTCTGTCTCGCAGGACTGCATCGCGCGAAGCGTCTTATCAAAAAGGTCGTTCAATTCCCAGCCCAGATTCTCAGCGCCTGTGCGGATGATATCTCTGGAACATCCTGCTGCAAACCGTTTGTCTTTAAATTTCTTCTTCACACTGGATACTTCCATATCCGATACGCTTTTCGAAGGGCGCATCAGTGCCGCTGCCCAGATCAGTCCGGTCAGTTCATCCACCGCAAAAAGGACTTTTTCCATCTCGTGCTCCGGTTTCACATCGCTGCAGATTCCGTATCCGTGAGAACAGACCGTACGGATCATATCCTCTCCAACGCCTGCCTCTTTTAACAGTTCAGGGGCTTTTTGGCAGTGTTCTTCCGGGTACATTTCAAAATCAATGTCGTGCAGCAGTCCTGCAATCCCCCAGTACTCTTCCTCTTCACCATAGCCCAGTTCCCGCGCGAACCAGCGCATAGTCTTCTCCACTGTCAGTCCGTGCTGAATGTGGAACGGTTCCTTGTTGTATTTCATCAGAAGCTCCAGTGCGTCTTTTCTAGAAATTGTACTTGTCATAGTTTTTCCTTCTTTCCGTCGAAGCGCCCTTTCTCAAAAGTTCATGAAAAAGAGCGCGTTCTGTTTTTGCTATTCTATTATACACACTGCTTGCGAAAAATACAATAAATCATATGTATTATCCTTCCGCCAGTAAAATCTCAGTAAGCTTTTTCATATCCATTTCTTTCAGCACATAGTCTGCTTCCGGGAACTCTTCTTTCGGAGAGATCTCTGTTCTGATATAGATGGCCGCGAGCTCTGCTTTCTTTGCTCCTTCTATATCACACACGCCGTCATTTCCGATCATGACAGCTCCCTTCCTGTCAATGTGATAGGTGCGGATCAACTTTTCAAAAAATTCCGTATCCGGCTTCTTATACCCGTGCTCTGAAGAGATAAAAATCCCGTCAAAATACGGCGTGATCTTAAGCGCATTCATCTCATATTCGGTAAAAATCTGCTGTGCATTGGATAACAGATAGATTTTCTTTCCTCTTTTTCTTAGGGCAGACAGCATTTCTTCCGTGCCGTTGTACAGCTTCGGATGTTCCATGGACAGAATACGGAAAAACTGCCCCGCATGCCTTGCCAGCACTTCATCCGCATCTGCTCCTTTTTTCTGAAAAAGCGCTTGAAAAACTTCTTCTATTCTGATCTCCGGATATGCCTCATGGGCATCTTTTCGTATTCCGCCTTTCCCGGCGCTCATCTCTTTCGTCAGGCGGTCATAGGCACGATGAAGTTCATCCGGAGTATAGTCTGCTCCGTAAAAAGCGTAGAACAGTGCAAGTCTGTCCCACAATTCTTTCTTATTTTCATCTGTCCGGATATCTACAAGTGTCCCGTACAGATCAAATATACATGTTTCATACATCGTTATTTCCTCCGGTGTTTTATTATAACGGATATGACCGCCAGAGACAACAATTTATCGTTTTCTGATCCAGAACCACCAGATCAAAAATCCAGCTGTCCCGGCAATAATGATAACCGGAATGATCAGAAAAAGTACTGAAAACTGTCCGCTTTCTTTTACAGCGGCAATCTGTGATGCGTCAACTTCCTGTGCAGGGATCAGTTCATGCTCAACTCTCTGTGGAATATTGGTATCAGCCATATCCGAAAGACAGATCCAGATATCTCTCGTACCGTACATATACGCTGAATATCCCCACAGCCGCCCATCAGGATCCGTGTAGAATGTAGAGATCTCATAATCGTCCATCACAGAGGCATCATCCCGGTCGATAACGCCGGATTCCGGATAAGACCATGATACAAATACTGTTCCGCCAGGAAGCAGATATGGCTCATCTTCATAAATTACGGAAGAATACTCTTCCATAAATTCAGGGCTTCCGTACTCAAGATACAGATCCGCCATAAGAATCCATTGATCCAAATATTCTGCCAGCCCCCACTCAATTCCGTCCTTGTCAGTATAGACATAAGAAATATAGATTTGCTCCCCTTCCTGTGCTCTCTGACTACCTGTAACCAGATTCGGGGCATTCCACAGATATGTATCCTCTCCTGCAATGCATGATCGATTAAAATAGTCGCACTCGTCACTATGTCTTCCGTAGAAACCATTGTCCGGCTCAAAAATAACGTCAGCTGATACCGAAAGCGGATTTTCTAAAACAAATACAGCAATACAAACAGACATTACCCTTCTCAAAAAGGCTATTCTTTTTCCGTAATATTTCTTCTTCATAACTTTTTCTCCCTATTACAGCATCATCGAAACAGCCAATCCTGTGCCAAATGAAATCACATTCAGCACAAGCGCCATTCTCCATGGGCCGTACTCTTTTTCCTGCCATATCATACATTTCTGGAACAGGAAACCCTCTAAGATAAAAACAAGCACCTCGACAGCCAATACTGCCGCATTAAAAGGAATTACTGTGTAAACAGGAAGAAGCAGGCTGAGCAGGACAGCTGCAGGATTTGTAACAGTATTGACAAGAAGCAGAAGTATCTGCTCTTTTTTCTCTATGCCGAAGAAAAGGCGGGCTGCCCCGCCCTC
>CAKNJS010000038.1 GCA_930986645.1 uncultured Lachnoclostridium sp. | reverse complement strand
GGGCCATCCCCGCATCCCCGTATATATTCTGGATAAACGCAATCCCCAGAAGCGCCGCGCTGCTCCTATACGACGCCTGAATAAATTCTCCCTGTATGCTCTTATCCCTCCATAAGAAGGACACCAGCGCCGCAATAATAATAGATATCAGCGTAGCGGCAAAACAGAACAGAACGAATTTCAGGTTCCATACCTGAGAGAAATCCACTGTCGAGAGATCCTCAAACAGCAGGACCGGCAGCGGAACGAGGAATACAAATTTATTCATTTTTGATGCAAATACATCGTCGATCAGGCCGAGTTTATTTAAGATAAATCCCAGTACCATCAGAAGGAAAATGGGTACAGTGGCATTCAGGCTGAAGATCAGATTGTCCATAGTATAAGGCTCCTTTTATCTAAAACTTTAAACGTAGAAATTCTGTTCTTTATTCTGTTCTTTTTTTCTTGCTATGTCAAGCGGAAGCAATATCTTCACTCCAAATCCTCCATGCCCGCTTCTTCCAATCTCCACACTTCCTTCATGGGATTCTGCAATCTGCTTTACGATCAGCAGGCCCAGACCGTGGCGCTGCTCCCTTGTATTTGTATCGCACACCATGTAGTGAGGCGCATGATTCAGCTTTTCGATTTCTTCATCGGAAACGCCCGTCCCGTCATCCTCGACAGAGATCACGCAATATCCATTTGAGTCTGCTCCTTTCCTACCTGCCTCCGTATTCTCTGACGGGCAAACCGGCTGTGAGACAGACACCGATATATAAACTGTACATCCGTCCTCATTATGGTTCATACTGTTCTGGATCAGGTTCGAGACCGCCCGCTTTATAAGTTCTTTATCCGCACAGATCGGACAGACCGTAAGATTCTCGTCAGTCTCCCACTCAATGGGATACCTTCCGTCCACATCCATATTTATAAAATCTGCCGCTGCCTGCCGGACAAGAGCGACTGCATTGATCTCTTCCCTGACAACAGGCTGCATATTATACTCCAGTTTAGACGCCAGATTCAGGTCATTGATAAGGTTCTTGATTCTGTGGCTCTGGCGGACAATGGCAGACGCTTTCTTTCTATCCTCTTCCCGCAGATATTCGGAATTCTCGAGCTGCGCCGCATATCCCATGACCATGGACAGGGGCGTGCGGATATCGTGGGACACGCCGGCGATCCAGTTGGCGCGGGCGGCGTCTTTCTTCCTGAGCTGATATTTCTGCGACTGCAGCATTTCTGAAGTCTTATTCAGATGAAATGCCAGCTCTGAAAGTATTCCTCTCTCTTTTAAACTGACCGGTTCTCCCTCCGGCAGTCTCTGGATGCCCTCCACGATCGGGCGCACCGAGCGCAGCAGCCCGGTATTTGCCCCGATATAGATCAGGAGTACGAGTACGATATTTGCCGAAAGAACCGTAAGCGCGGTCTTTGGCGCACTCTCGATCATCTGATAATCCCAGCTCGGGTACATGTGTTTCCAGAAACTCTTTTGCGGATACCCGAGGATCATCAGTCCGTCTTCTCCCGCCCCGGTAAATATAGGACAATCATCAATATATCCCCGGGTAATCGACGCAATTTCCGAAGCCGTATAGACGAGCGGCACCGTGTCCGGCAGATAATCCGAGTGCCACAGCGCCTTTAACGAGCTGTTATCTATATAGACGGCCCAGATATTATCGCTTTCAAGCTCTGCCTGCATCTCCTCAGACATAACATACCCCGCCTCTGTCTGTTCCATTGATTCCGCCGCCTCCTGCGCAGCCGTCCACGGCCCCCTGTTCGTAGAATGCCCGACCGTATAAAAGATCAGAAAACCGACATTAAGCGCCAGAAAGAGAAAAATACTCAGAAGCAGGATCAGGACAAATCTCCGGATCAGTTTCGGTATACTTTTCATAGTCTGTCATTTCCTTTCTCTGTTCAGACCTTGTGGTCAATCCCGGGCTGCCGCTCTGCGATCAGTTTATAGCCCAGCCCTTTTACCGTTACCAGTGAGACCGGCTTTGACGGATTTTTCTCAATTTTTTCCCGGATACGCCGGATATGGGCCATAAGAGAATTCTCATACCCGTAAGGATTGTCGCCCCACGCCGCTTCACAGAGGGCGTCAATGGTCACAATCCTCCCTGCATTGCGGTATAAAGCAGACAGGAGAGCAAATTCCTTTGCTGTCAGCGGGATATGCTCTCCGCCCTTTATCACTTCCGCCCGTTCCAGATCGATCTCACAGCCGCTCAGTTTCACAAGCGGATCTTCCTCTTTATAACTCCTCCGGAGAATAGCAGCAATACGGAAAAGCAGTTCTTTGGGGAGAAACGGTTTTACCATGTAGTCGTCCGCCCCAAGCCCGAACCCCCGGAACTTGTCTTCATCCTCACCCCGGGCTGTCAGAAAAAGCATCGGATAATCCCCTTTTTCTTTCAGCTTTTCCATCAGTCCGAAGCCGTCGCCATCCGGGAGCATCACATCGAGAATGGCCAGTTCGGGGTCAAATTCATCCGCTGTTTTCAACGCTTCCGCCACACTCTGCGCGGTCCGTATATTTTCGTACCCTTCTTCTTTTAATATGGATACGACCATATCCAGCAGGTCCGGCTCATCGTCCACCAGCAGGAGCCGTTTTCTCTTTATATAATCTGATAACATAGACATTTTCCTCCTTTTCCGTCAAAACATCTCTGCATCGCTATTCTCCTCTCCCATGCAGGGCATGAAGGGCTTCGCCATTTTCCGGCCGCAACGAATATCCGCCGCCAGAGATATTGTAGCACAGCGGTCCTGCATTTTGTATTCTACACGGCAAATGTAAGGTAAATGTAAGGCAGGGAGAAGATTGGCGTAAGGTTCACCATATATGATAAAGATACAGCGACGGGGAGCCTGCCGCCAAATGAATAAAGAAAATGACGACAGTTCAGCCGCTCTATTATCAAAGCTGCGCTGCCGCAAAAAGGAGATGTGTAATATGAATATAATCCAGACAAGAAACCTGACCAAATCCTACGGTAACTTTACCGCCGTATCGAATCTGAACCTGCACGTTCCGAAAGGATCTGTGTACGGCTTCGTCGGGCCGAACGGCGCAGGTAAGTCAACAACTATGAAAATGTTCCTCGGGCTCACCCGCCCGAGCAGCGGTGCATTTGTCATCGATAAAATGAGCTATCCCCACAACCGTGTAAAAATCCTGAGGGAGATCGGCTCCTTTATCGAGGCACCCGCTTTCTACGGAAACCTTACCGGCGAGGAGAATCTGGACATTATCCGCCGGATCTTAAAGCTGCCAAAGTCCGCTGTAGACGACGCACTGGAGCTTGTAGATCTCACCCCTTATAAGAAACGCCTTGCCCGCAAATATTCCCTTGGCATGAAGCAGCGTCTCGGACTTGCAGGAGCCCTTCTCGGCAGACCGCCTATCCTGATCCTCGATGAACCTACAAACGGACTCGATCCGGTGGGCATCCACGAGATCCGCACACTGATCCGCTCCCTGCCGGACAAATTTGACTGCACAGTATTCGTCTCCTCCCATCTTCTCTCAGAAATCGAACTGATGGCAGACCACATCGGCATATTAAACCATGGACATCTGCTCTTTGAGGGAACGCTGGAAGAACTGAAAGAAAAAGCAGCTTTTGAAGGGTATCCCGATGATAATCTGGAAGATATGTTCCTCGCCCTGATCGAGGAAGACAATATAAAACGGGGTGGTGTGAAATGAGTTTCCGATTAGAATGTAAGAAAATCAGACGGACCGGCCTGACGGCTGCATTTTTCGCAGGCGGCATCATAGCGGCGGCACTTCCGGTCATCAATACGGCCGCCCGCCCGGATACTTTTACCACTATGGCAGGCTCGCCCGACGCAGTCCTCGCAGGCGCCAATCTGCAGATGATTTCCATGCTGAATCTCCTGCTCATCACAGCCGGAGCCTGTATCCTGTACCACATCGAATATGCGGATAATGCGCTTCAGAAAATGAAGTCGCTCCCCGTCCGGGAGTCAGAGCTTTTTATCGGGAAATGCGGGATACTCCTGCTGTTTTTCCTCATGATGATTCTCTTCGAGACCGCCTCTCTGTGTTTCTGCGGATGGCACTGGCTGGGCGCCGGAAAAGCAGAACTCATGGAAATACTGCAGACGCTCGGATTCACACTGCTCCTCACACTTCCGGCAGCCGTGATCTCCCTCGTGACCGCATCGGCATGCCGGAATATGTGGACCGCACTCGGAATCGGAATTTTGTGTATCTTTATGGCGGCCATACTCCCTGAGAATATTTTTATCGTCTCTTTGTTTCCATACGTCCTTCCGTTTCAGATTTTGCCGGGCATGGAGACAGCGCGTGTGCTCCATTACTGTATTGCAGCTGTGTGCGAGACTGCCGCTGCATGTGCCGCAGAGATAATTTACTTAAAAGTCAGGAGGTTATTTACATGAATATTTTTACATTAACAGCAGTCGAATTTAAGAAAATAAAGCGATCAAAGATTCTGCTGATTCTGATCGCCGCCACGGTCATTCTGTGGTTTCCGAATACACTGAACGCAGATCTGAATTTTGATATGAGCGATATAGGCATTTCTCCGGAAAACAGCTTCTTCATTCAAGGATTCATGGGAATGGCATGGTTTATCTATCCGGCGGTCATGGTCGTAACAACCGTCATTCTCGTCCAAACGGAACGGACGAATCACGGTATCCTCAAAATGCTCGCCCTGCCGGTCAGCACGCCTCTTTTGTGTCTTGCCAAATTCATTGTCCTTGCAGTGACCGCAGCGGCATTTATCCTGTTTATGACTGCCGGATACTATATCGCCGCAGCTGCCGCAGGCGCGCTGAATGACTACAGCTTCATCCTTGCGCCGGACTATGTACTCCCCTTTGCCGGGAAACTGTATCTGGCTTCCCTGCCTATGCTGTCTGTATTCTGGCTGATCGCCGTGTGCATATCAACCCCCGTATTTTCCGTGGGCGCAGGACTTATCTCAATCGTGCCGAGCGTGCTGATCAATAATACGAAAGCGTGGTTCCTCTATCCGATGGGATACCCGTTCTATTTTGTAATGACAGAATATGGAGATGCAGCGGAAAATATCGGGAAAAGCCAGATGGAGCCGATTCCCTGGATACCTGCAGCTGTTGGAATTACACTGATCTGTTTACTGATTTCCTGCCTGTGTTTCGGGCGGGCTGAAAGGAGATAAGAAAAAATGAAAGAAAAAATATTGACCGCTGTCAGCACACTTATGATCTTCATTCCGTGGACAATCCTGCCTCTGCGCACATTTGACTGGGCGCTGGAGTCCCCTGCTGCTGAGATCATCATATACATTTATGCGGCATTCATGGTATTCAGCGGCATATTCACCCTGCTGTCATATACGACAGCAGGTGTGAAAAATAATTTAATGAAAATCTGTCTTGTGATCACCTTGATGTACGCCGTCGGCGCTGCGGCGATCGTCGGGATGTCACTTGTATAGATACTGGCGCAACTTATTGCTGCTGAAACAGAAAACTAATATCAAATTTTTATTCGCCTACAATGCATACACGGATCAGGTTTGTCCGGCCCGGAATGCCAAGCGGGATTCCGCCTGTAAATACGATCTTGTCCCCCTCTTCCACGACACCGTGGGCCTGTGCCGCCTCGATAGCGCGCAGGCAGAGGATTTCCGAGCTGTACTCTTCCCTGATCTGCAGCGGGAGGATGCCCCACGACAGATTCAGCTGTCTGCATACCCTTTCTGAACTGGAGCATCCTGCAATCAGACACTCCGGACGATACTTGGAAATCATCCGCGCGGTATTCCCGGTCTTGCTGACTGCAAGGATCGCGTTAGCTTTCAGATCGATGGCTGTCATGCAGGTCGCGTGAGAGATCGCATTTGTAATATCCGGATCCTCACTTCTCGCCCTGCTGCGGAAGATCGCGTTGTAATCAATATTCCGTTCCATATGCACCGCAATCTTGACCATCATCTTAAGAGCTTCCACCGGATACTTGCCTGCAGCCGTCTCTCCGGAAAGCATGATCGCGCTTGTTCCCTGATAAATGGCGTTCGCAACGTCTGTCGTCTCCGCACGGGTCGGGCGGGGATGGATCATCATAGAATCCAGCATCTGTGTCGCAGTGATAACAACCTTTCCTGCCGCATATACCTTCTCAATAATCTTCTGCTGGATGATCGGCACATGTTCCAGAGGAATTTCCACGCCCATGTCTCCTCTTGCGATCATGATGCCGTCTGCCGCCTCGATGATCGCATCAATATTATCCACGCCCTGCTGATTCTCAATCTTGGCAATGATGTGGATTTCATTTCCGCCGTTATCATTAAGGAGCTGTCTCATCTCGCGGATGTCTTCAGCCGTCCTTGTAAATGAAGCCGCTACAAAATCGAAATCCTCCTGAATTCCAAACAGAAGGTCGTCTCTGTCTTTCGGGCTGATAAACGGCATCTTCAGCTCTACCCCCGGTACATTGACACCCTTATGATCCGAAATATCTCCGCCGTTCTTTACGATACAGACGATATCCTTATCCACGATATTTACGACTTCCATGCCGACGAGTCCGTCATCGATCAGGATAGAATCACCCGGTTTTACATCTTTATAAAGATCCTTGTAGCTGATCGTCACCTGTTCCTGTGTTCCTTCAACCTCATCATTTACAAGAGTAAACTCTTGTCCCTCTTCCAGCGTGATCTTCTTCTTAAAACATCCAATCCGTATTTCCGGACCTTTTGTATCGAGAAGAGCTGCGATCGGCTTGTCGAACTGCCTGCGCAGTGTTTTCAGTTTCTCCAGCCGCGCTTTCTGTTCTTCGTGAGTGCCATGTGAAAAATTAAAACGGGCCACATCCATTCCCTCACGGATGAGAGCTTCCAGAATGCCCTCTTTGTCTGTGGCCGGTCCAAGTGTACAGATGATCTTTGTCTTTCTCATAATCTTTCCTTTCCGGATGACTCCTTGCTTTAATAAAACGGTGCAGTTCTTTATTAATGCGGGCCGTTAAAGTTATTATAACATCATCGTGCATTCAATATCCAGAGAGAAATCCTAAGATGAACATATTCTTTACACATATATAACGCAAAAAGCACCCCCTGTTTACAGAAAACCACAATTTTCTGTTCAGAGAGTGCTTTACAATGCATAGCATACTATTTTAATTTTCCATATTCTTTGTCAGATACTGCCTCAAGCCACTCGTTGGATGCTCCCTCTGCAGGCACCTCGACAGCAAGATGCTGGAACCAACTATCCTTTGCTGCTCCATGCCAGTGTTTTACTTCCGGCGGAATGTTCACAACATCTCCGGCTTTCAGTTCCTGTGCCTCTTTACCCCATTCCTGATAGTAACCGCGTCCGCCTGTTACAAGCAGGATCTGGCCGCCTTTATGATGGACATGCCAGTTATTCCGGCAGCCCGGCTCAAAAGTCACGTTGCCTATTCCGACTCTCTCCGTAGTGAGCATCTTCAGATAGCTCTGTCCGATGAAATACTGCGCGAATGCTGTGTTCGGTTCGCCGATCTCAAATACATTTCCACCGCCTAAGTCCTGTTTCATTTTCTCTGTATCCATGTGTAACGCCTCCAGTTTTTATACAATTTCTTTTTATCTGTATATATTGTATAACCGGCTGAGGCTATAGACAAATGCTTAGTTTACATGGTGGGGTATGCCCGGGAGGTATGATTATTTAATGCCATTACATATTTATAGTAATTTCTGCAGCTCTGTGAATTTACTCTTAACACGAATTCTCCTTTCCTCCACTAATTTACTCATCCATTTTCTCTCATCATTCTTGTATGGATCTTTCCAAAAACGCTTTATAAATTTAATAATCTGGCTTCTAAACGACCATTGTAAATCTGAAGCCTCATTTACAGTATTAAAATCTCTTACTGTTTGAATTGCATCAGCATCTTCGATTAAATATCGTAATATCAAGATATCCGCAAATGTAAACGGCATTATATCATATTCCAGCTGCAGTAAAGACATATATGGCCCACCTTGTTTTATATCATCTGTAACTAAAGAATACGCGCCTATTGTCTGGGCCAGGGAAATCGCATAGACCTCTCCAAGATCGCTTGAACCATATAATAACTTATTTTCATTTACATTGGTCTCAAATATTCTTAAAACAGCTTGCTGCTTTAAGGTCTCATTTGTATACACTTCAATTTTCCCCGATTTAATATCGGCATCGACTCTGTCAAGGATATCCTGTCCATGGTGTTCCAACTCTATCTTTCTAATCTGCTCATATATAAAAACACCATCTGCGAAAAAATCAAATAGTATATCTTCAAGGCCTGCCCGATAAACATGAATAAGTACATTTGTATCCAGCGATGCTCTCAATCTGCCAAGCCTCCTATCAGATCATCAAGATCTTCTTCTTTCTCCAAATGTTGAACAATTCTGTCATTAACATCTTCTATTGTAAGATGATAACACTCCAACACTTTTTCAAGCGTCTCCATCGGTATAGCATTACGGTTGTAATTATAAATTGCATATTCTATATATTCATACGGTATATGAATTTCTTTACTTGCTTCATTGAGGCTGCGGTTTCCCCCTACGCTTCTCAATAGATTACTTACCCGCCTTTGATTTCTTTCACTTTCTAACTGTACTTTTTGAATACAGTCAATCTTTTCCAAATTCTCCAACCGGTTTAAGACCATGTCAAAACTCACACTGAATTCTGACATAATTCTTGCTATATCCATTGCTGACAAACCATTTTTCTTAAAATCATTAATTTCTAAATCGAGGAATTCCCTTACTTTATCTTCCGGCATAAGCAGACAGGCCGCAAAATAGTTGGCCTCTTTCTCCATTTCATCTGTACTTCTGCCGGAAATAGTAACTGAGTCATCTATAAAGGAAGCCGATGATTCCATATGCAGAATCACATGACCGATCTCATGTGCAAGTGTAAAAATTTCTCTGGATAAACGACTGCTGGTATTTGTAAATACAATAATATCGTCATCCTTCTTTAAAGTAAATCCAAGATCCGCGTCTTCTCCCAACGGATATCTTAACAGCTTAAATGAACATCCCTCACACGATTTAAACAAATCGATAATTCCATATTGACCAACGTTACATTTTGTTCGAAAAGAAGCTGCTTTTCTCTTTATTTCCTTTTTTCGTGTTGTTTCCATAGCAGTCTCCTTATTCCTCGCCGTCGCGCTGCAACTTGTCGTATAAATGTTTATTTGCGTAAAACAGATCCAGCATATCAAACATTTTCTTTGCCGATGCATTTTCATGGCCAACTCTGTACGCAACAACTGGAGTCTCATCCAGTACCCGGGTTATATCTCCAACTGTCACACCCAATACTTCTGCAATTCGCGAAAGATCTTCCAACGTAATATTATTTGTTCCGTTCTCGATACGAGCATATTTTTGTCTACTGACTCCAATCCTCTCTGCCAACTGCTCCTGAGTGAAATGTTCTGCAGTTCTTAACGCCTTAATACGTTTTCCCAACACTTCATTCATGATTAACCCTCCTTCTATCATCATTTTATCATTTATAAAATCCATGTCAAGCATATATGTTATATTTTTATAACATATATTTTTTCATGTTATAAAAACATTCCTTTTTATATGTTAATTATTAAAATTAATAAAATATTGAATTTTACCTAGTATTATTCCCTATAAATCCAATCTCCAGCAGCTCCTGCGCAATTTCCTTACTCTTCACCCTCATCAGATTATCCTCTTCCTTAGCATTGGACAGCAAAGTCACACTGCCATACCAGACAATCTCCTTGTCAATAACAGCAAAATGCTCATGTATTCCGGGCTTTTCCATCACGTCTGCTCCCAACTCCGTCAGTTCGGAAAGCAGTTCTTTTGTCTTTTCAATCCATTCTTTCTGGTAACCATCTGCCGGCAGAGTCAGAAGTGTGATCTTTACCCCTGAGTCAGACCTTTTAACATCCTACGTATACTTATTGCACCGACACCGGGACTGGAGATCACGATTTCAGGATTAGCTTCCGCTAACATATATGAATCACTATCAAATATAGCATTCGTTTCCTGCTTTTTCTCTGTCGTATTCATAATGATCTCATCCTGTTTCCCTTCATAATCCCTGTGGAGCCTTCCTGAATACTGTTGCACGTTTCCCTGCCAGGCAATGGGTGTTGTCAGCATCATCGTATCAAGCCTCGGATAGTTAAACCCTTCGCCTATTGTCGTGAACGTCTTAGATAGAATATTACCCGAAAACATAAAATATTACTCTTATTATGATAGAAGCCGAAATAATAAAATAAATCGTAGTACATACAATAGAAGGAGGTATTGGAATAGTGAAAAATGTTAAAAGGACAGCAGCGTTCGCACTGGCTGTCTGCCTTATCGCAGAAGGCGGAGGATTTCAGATGAGTACTGTGCAGGCTTCCGAAGGCAGTGCTCCGTCAGTCTCGGATCTTAAGGTTGAGATGCTGGACGAGCCGTATGGGATCAACACGGACGATCCGGCTTTTTCATGGGTAATGACGGATTCTGATCCAGACGAAGTGCAGACTGCTTACCGTATTGTTGTTGCTTCAAATGCGGATGATGCGGCTACGGGAAAAGGCACAGTGATTGACAGTGGCTGGGTAGAGTCATCAGAATCTTCATATGCAAAGGTTGAAGGGATAGAAAGGGAACTCACGGATAACAGCCTATATTACTGGAGCGTGATGATCAAAGACAAAGACGGGAATAAAAGCGCATGGGCTGTTCCTCAGGCTTTCACAACAGAAGTAGGGGAAAAATGGGAGAGCATGGACGGTATCTGGTATGATACAGAAAATGCACAAAATCCCTTTGAGAAGCATGGCTGGACAAACTATGCGGTAGAGATGGATGTCAAGACTTCTACAGTAGTCGGTATCGCTTTCCGCGGGCAGGATTCGGATAACAACTATTTCTGGCAGATCCGCACGTCGGATAATAAGATCGCGCCTCATTATGTATCGGGCGGCACGATCGCTTCCTACTCCAATGATACTGTCATCAGCGCACTGAGGCTTCCGCAAGACGAGTGGTTTAGGGTTAAGATAACAGCAATCGGCAATACGGTGAAAACATATATAAAACTTTCTGAAAGCAACGAGTTTGTAGAGGTGGCTTCCCACAATGTCGACAAAGGATTCTCCTTCGGGTCCATCGGTTTCAGAACCGGAAACAGCGAGGAGGGTTATGTGGATAATATTGATGTGTACGCTGTGGATGAAAACGGAGATAAGCAGGGCGATTCATTGTATGTCAATGATTTTTCGGAAGAAGTAAGCCCGTTTAACAGCTGCTCCGTTTCCGACGAAGTACTTTATGTGCCGAAAGGGATTTCAAAGCCGACACTTCTTTCCTCTGAAAGTATATGGGCAGATGAAGTGGAGGCAAAAGGGAACTTCGTATTTGCTAGAGATTCTTTTCAAATTGATAACATAGAAAATATCGACAAGGCTATTGTGAGTGTAACGGCGAAATCGCCGGAAAACACAAGACAGTTCGTATACAATCTTTATATGAACGGTCAGTTCGCAGGTCTTGGACCTTCTCGCTATGGGGAATCCGTACTTTATTACAACACATTTGATGTGACAGAATATCTGAAGAACGGTGAAAATGTAATCGGAGCGATCAACTACACAAACAACGAGAAATCATTCCTCTGCCAGATGACTGTATTTTACAAAGACGGTACAAAAGAAGTCATCACCAATTCCGGCGTGGAAAAATACGGATGGAAAGTAAAGGACGGTACCGGCGCGTTCGGAGATGACGGTACAAGCATCGGAACAGGTTATTATACGGCAGCAGCTCAGAATATAAATGCAAACCTGTACCCCTTCGGATGGGACGAGCCCGGGTATAATGACAGCGAATGGGAAACTCCGAAAAATCAGGGTGAGATTGTAAACAACTACAGTCTGTCGCCTTACGATGCGGACAATGTATACAGATATGATGTTGAACCGGCTGAGGTAATTGAGATCGGGGAAGGGCATTATTTCATAGACCTCGGGAAAGAGATCGTTGGAGGATTCGGATTAGCTCTGGATTCACCCTCGTCACAGCGGATTGAGATACGATACGGCGAAGAACTTTCTGGAGAGAATACGGTAAAATGGCAGATGCGTACAGGAAATAATTACCGTGAGTACTGGACGCTGAAAGAAGGCAGTCAGGAAATCGAAAATACGTCCATGATGACTTATCGATATGTGGAGATCCTGAACTGTCCGGTAAAGCTTACAACAGAGAATGTAAAAGGAGCAGCGATCCGTCAGGAATTCTCGGATGATGAATCGAACTTTGCTTCTTCTGATGAACTGCTCAACAGGATTTATAATTTTGTAAAGTATTCGATCAAAGCCACGAATCAGGACCTTATGGTCGATTCACAGTCGAGAGAACGCGGGGCATATGAAGGAGACGTACTGATCAATTCACTTTCCAGCTATTCCTTTGAGGATGATTATACGCTGGCAAGATTCAGTAATGAATGGCTGGCAGAGAGCCGTACATGGCCGATAGAATATGTTTATTATACAGTTATAAATGCGTGGAATGATTATCTGTACACAGGAAATAAAGATTCTATCGAAGAGTACTATGATGTATTCGCAAAGGCAGGTGACGGGAGCCTTTACATTGACCAGATGGATTCCAAGACAGGGCTTCTGGCAGTAAAACATACGAATGTCAATCAATGGGATTCGGTGCTTGTGGACTGGCCCACATCAGAACATGACGGGTATGCATTTTCCAAGTCATGGTACAACACCGTTATGAACGCGGTTGCTTGCGGGGCATTTGAGGCAATGTCCAATATGGCGGAAGTGCTCGGTAAAACCGCTGATCATGATATGTATCAGGGATATGCGGACACGATAAAGCAAGGCATGATCAATTATTTGTACGATGAGGAAGAAGGGGCTTACCGAGACGGACTGACCATTGATGGGGAACCGGTCGACCATTACGCACAGCACGCAACGGCTTTTGCACTTGCGTATGGCGTATATGACAATGAGGAGATGGCTAAGAAACTTGCGGCTTCTATCGAGGAAGACGGAGCGATCAAGACGAGTGTATACGGATCCTATTTTGTGCTATCAGGTCTTTACAATGCGGGTGACGGAGACACAGCGATGGATTTCATGACATCTGACGACACAAGAAGCTGGCAGCATGTGATGGATGACCTAGGAGCGACGATCGCAACAGAAGCGTGGGATCCCGCAAATAAGTCAAATATGACATATTCACATCCATGGGGCTCTGCGCCGGCAAGCCAGATCGTCCGAGGAATGTTCGGAATACAGCCGCTTTCGGCAGGTTATTCTACATTTCAGGTCAAGCTGCAACCGGGAGATGTTGACAATGCATCTGTTAAAGTACCTACTGTGAAAGGAAGCATTGAAGTTTCTTATCAGAAGAATAAGCAAGACAATACGATCCATGCGACAGTAACAGTCCCTGCAAATACAACAGCATCCGTAATGCTTCCGGACTACGGGACAGGTTATGCGTCGCAGATCTATGTAGACGGTCAGCTTGTTGATGCCGCAAGAAGCGGAGATTTTCTTGGAGTCGAACTGGGGTCCGGAACCTATACGCTTAGTACGCTGAAGGAAGGCAGGATCAGCAGTACACTTGTCAATGATACGGGATATGAAGATATCTTTACAGGAATGGAGTACGCGCTTTCCACAACATTTACAACAGCGGACGGAGATGTTTCTGACGCAGCGGAAGCCGGCACAGTTACATATGAGCCGGCGGACGCGTCTATGGCGGTTGTTGAGGACGGAATCCTGACGATCCTCCGCGAAGGAACAGTGAAGATCAATGTGACGGCTGAGATAGACAGCGTCGTTTATACGACATCGTTCGATGTGACTGCGCGGGATGAATACATCACAGACGCTGAAATTGTATCAGAAGATACTCTGTATGAGGGAGAAAAATCAACAGTTGCGCTGGAAGTAGAGACTGAGACAGGGGCAAAGAAAATGCTGACGGATGCCGCTCTGACAGTCAGTGATGATTCCGTGCTCAATCTTAAAGAGTTCACTGTGACAGCGTTGGAAGATTCCTCAGGAAAGAGCGCAGATGTGACAGCAGAATATGTTATTGGAGACAGCATGACGCTCTCAGACAGCTTCCCCTCAGAAAAATTGGGAGAAAATATTATTTTCGAGGATGATTTTGAGAGCGGGGCAGACAATTTCTATGGTACTTCCGTAAATAACGGCAGACTGTATGTGGGAAAAGGAGTTAAGACTTATTATAAAGGTGAAGGTTCGGAAGACTGGACAGATTACGTGATCACCGGCAAGTTTACCGTGGATTCAGGCGCAGCCAATATTACATTCCGGGCAAGCAGCGACAGCGAATATTATCTGTGGCAGTTCAGACCGGATGACGGTATATTGAAAACGCATGTTTTCGATGAGCAGTATGCATCCTCAGAAGGATATTTGCTGCTGAACACGGTTGATATTTCTGATCACATAACGTCTGGAGAAAATGAGTTCAGGATTGAGGTCAAAGGAGATACATTTACAACTTACCTGAACGGAACATACATAAATACAGAAAAGAACAGTGTGCTTACAAAGGGAAGTGTCGGAGTAAGAAACGGAGGTTCGGAAAGCTTCTGGCTGGATGACCTGAAAGTCAGTGAGCCGAAAATCAGTTTGACGAAGACTATCGAAGTGCAGTATGACACGGATGCAATCAGGACAGATCTGCAGGCCGCTGTAGACAGAGCGCCGTTAGATTATCAGTATTATACAGAAGAAAGCGCACAGTTAGTACAGGAAGCGGCTGAAGTTGCGCAGAATCTCCTGAGTCTGGAGACATGGTCGCAGGAACAGGCAGCTGAGGCACAAGAGGCATGTGATGCACTGAACAGCGCGGTCGACGGATTGGAACTTAAGGCTGCTTCGGAAGATGACCTGAAGGCGGTCATTGAGCAATTTGAATCAATCGACACATCCCGCTATGAGGAAAGTTCTAGTGCAGACTTTGCGAAAGCTTTGGAAGCCGCAAAGAAACTGATCGGGAATGACCCGAGTGAACAGGAGGTGAAGGATGCCGTTTCAGCTCTTATAGAAGCAAGCGGAAAGCTCGTAAAGAAACAGGCAAATATCTCTGCGTTGCAGGAACAGATCAAGAGGGCGGATGAAATATCAAGAGACGATTACTGGGCATCTGATCTGCTTGCAATGGATAAACTTGTTGCAGAGGCGGAAAACCTGATTCAGAAAAATCCTGATATCGACAGTCAGGAGGAAGTGGAAGCCCAAGCAGCGGCACTTCAGCGCTATCTTGACGAGATGAAGGAAAAGGCAGATGTGACCGCCCTTGAAGCTGCAATTGCCGCGGCGAAAGAAGCTGACACGGAAAACTGCACGGCAGAATCTCTCCAGTCATTCTGGAGTGCTTATGTCCGGGCTGAGAATTTGTTAGAATCTGAACCTAAAGCAGGGCAGGAAGAGGAGATCACATCGGCTGTAAAAGCACTGGAAGAAAGCATTGATGCTCTGGAAAAAGAAGAAACAGGCGAAAGCAGCAGCGGTTCCGGGGATGAATCTGAAAGCCCAAATGAAGGAGGAAACGGAAGCGGCTCCGAAAATACATCCGGAGGCAGCTCCGCAGGCGAAGATATTGGAGGCGGTGGTACAGGATACGGAAGCGAATCAGAGCACAACGCCGCTTCTGGAGCAGTACAGACCGGAGATAACAGCAACATCTTCCTTCCGGCAGCCGGTATCGTGCTGGCAGCCCTGTTCCTGTCGGGGATAGTGATCATACGGATAAGGAAAAAGAGAAATGAAGGTTAAAGGCAAATGCCATTAATTTAAGACAACACATAAAGGAGCTGTCGGGAAATGCTGTGCTCCCTTCTAGGCAGACAAGTGAAAAAATAAAAACTTGTCACCTAGAAGGGAGCATTCATTTCGTTTTTTCCATGATCTCAGCGATCATCCCGGCTCTGTTAAAGGGCACCATATAATAATATCCGTCCGCCGCTGCACTGAGCTTTTCCGCAATCTCTACAGCGATCCGCACACCCACAGCCTGCGCTTCTTCCCTGCTCATATCTTTGTCGTACTGTGCAATGATCTCATCCGGCACATCAATCCCGGTGATCTCATTTTTCATAAACAGAGCA
The DNA here is from genome assembly GCA_930986645.1 of uncultured Lachnoclostridium sp. Classification (GTDB taxonomy): domain Bacteria; phylum Bacillota; class Clostridia; order Lachnospirales; family Lachnospiraceae; genus Mediterraneibacter. The sequence continues at coordinate 7,006 of CAKNJS010000038.1, read as the reverse complement.
TTGCGGTAGCTGACAAGCGGCATGATTCCGCAGATGATTTTTGTGTCGATTCTGCTTTTTATGTACCGGATCCTCTCGATATCTTCATCGGAATAAATGGGCTGGGTCAGGAAAAATGACGCTCCCGCCTCGCACTTCTTCCGCATTCTTTTTATTTCCGCATCGATATTCTTTCTTCCGTAATTCAGCGCTCCTCCGTAGGCAATGGGATCTTCGGAAAAATGTTCCCGGTTCATCTGCCTCACGTAATTCATCAGCGTAACAGAATGATAATCGTATACAGACGTAATGCTGCCTCTGTCGCCCGAGGGCACCGGATCGCCTGTCACAATCAGAAAGTTGCGGATTCCGTTCATATAGGCTCCCAGTATCTCCGAGCCGATCCCGATCGCATTCCTGTCGCGGCATGCGATGTGGGGCATGGTCTCGATCTGGAGCTGATTTGCGATCTTCACCGCTGACATAGACGCTGACGCGCGCATCTTTCCCATAGGAGAATCGGAAAAAGTGATCATCTCCACGCCCGCCTGCTTCAGGACTGCCGCTGCATCCGTCATCTTTCTGTCATTCCCGTCAAATGGCGGATCCAGCTCGGCGATCACCACTTTTTCTCCGGAGTAAAGCTTTCGGATAAACGGATTATTGTCATAACGTATTTCCGACTCCGCGCGCTGCTCCGGCCGGTCCGAAAGCCTTTTTGCGGGTTTCCTGCCTCCTGCTGCCTGTGAAAGCTTCCTTATATATTCCGGATTCGTCCCGCAGCAGCCTCCTATAATGTTGACTCCCTGACCGGCGATCTCTTCCATGGCCTCACAGAAGTAACCTGAATTATCTCTGTATACCATCCGATTCTCGATCCGGTCTGCGTATCCGGCATTGGGCACTGCCGCCACGATCAGATCCCCCAGATCCTGCCTCTTCAGCAGTTTCCCCAGATGAGAAGGACCAATGCCGCAGTTAAAGCCAATGCCGTCGATCAGTTTGCTTTCTTTCGCTGTTTTGATCAGGTCTCTCATCCCTATTCCTGTCTGCGTATACCCGAACACATTGACAGAAAAGCTCGCCATGATAAAAGCATCGCTGACAGACCTGATCCATTCAGCTGCCGGCAGGATCCGCTCGAAATCCGGAAATGTCTCGAACCAGATCAGTTTCAGACCGGCGTCCAGATGTGCCTTTGCCATAGTTTTATATTCTTCGATCAGTTCTGCATCCTGCTCCTCTGCTCCCCGCTTTTCCGGCACAGGCCCGATATCGCCGGCGATATAAATATCCTTTGTTTCCCGTCCGTCCTCTTCCGCGCACATCCGTTCTTTTTCTGCCGCAGACTGCGCAATCCGGCAGGCCGCAGCGACATTCTCATAGACAGTCCGAAGCTGTTCTTCTCTCGTCATGCTCCCTGCATTGCCTGCACACAGAGTCCGGATATTGGAAGCAAAGCTGTTCGTCCTCAGTATATCTGCCCCGGCCCTTATATATTCTCTGTGGATTTCTTCAATTTTCTGCGGATCTGTCAGATTATCCGTCTCAGGCGTGCCTGATTCCTTTCCGTATTTCCCGCCGTAGTATGTCCCCATCGCTCCGTCCGTGATCAGACACCTCGATCGGAATATTGTATGAAAATCCATGTATTTCCTCCCACTCAAAATATAGGCAAAAGAAAGCCGGAATACTCCTGATCATTATATGACTCCGGAGTTATTTCGGCTTTCTTTCTTTTATCAATGTATCTTATATTTCTGCCCTGTACAGGCAGCCTTCTATAGCCGGATTCGCTGTACTTTACAGATTTCCAAGCAGTTTATCGATGCTGACCAGTTTTACACTGAGCACAAAGATATCTGTTGCAACAGCCAGTTCTTCCGGTGTCGGATAGGACGGCGCGATACGGATATTGCTGTCGTGCGGGTCCTTGCCGTACGGATAGGTAGCTCCTGCTCCCGTCATAACAAGTCCGGCCTCTTTCGCCTTAGCCACGATTGCTTTCGCACATCCTTCCATTGAATCGAAGGAAATAAAGTAACCGCCCAGCGGTTTGATCCATGAACCGATCTCAAGTCCGCCCAGTTCTCTTTCAAGGCCGTCGATGACTGCCTCGAACTTCGGGCGCAGGATATCTGCGTGTTTCTTCATATGCTCAACAATTCCGTGAACATCCTTGAAAAATCTTACATGACGCAGCTGGTTTACCTTGTCGTGGCCGATCGTCTGCATCTGCATCATGCTGCGGATCTCATCCAGATTCGCTTTGGATGCTGCAAGAGCCGCGATACCTGATCCCGGGAATGTGATCTTTGATGTAGATGAGAATTTGTAAACCATATCCGGGTTTCCGGCTTTCTTACACTCTGTCAGGATCTCGATCAGATAGTCCTGCTTATCCTCATACAGGTGATGTACACAGTATGCGTTATCCCAGTAAATACGGAAGTCTTCAGCAGCCGGTTTCAGGTTGGCGAAACGGAATACTGTCTCGTCTGAGTATGTGATTCCCTGCGGATTGGAATATTTCGGCACACACCAGATTCCTTTTACTGCCGGATCTTCATTTACATACTTCTCTACCAGATCCATATCCGGTCCCGTCGGTGTCATCGGGATGTTGATCATCTCGATTCCGAAATGTTCTGTAATACCAAAATGTCTGTCATATCCCGGAACCGGGCAGAGGAATTTTACTTTGTCCAGTTTGCACCACGGTGTGCTCCCGAGCACTCCATGTGTCATCGCGCGTGCAACCGTATCATACATAACGTTCAGGCTGGAATTTCCGAAGATGATCACATTATCCTTCGGCACTTCCATCATATCTGCAAGGAGCTGTTTTGCCTCGGCGATTCCGTCCAGACCGCCGTAATTCCTGCAGTCAACTCCGTCTTCGCAGGTCAGATCAGCGCCGCTGTTCAGTACGTCCATCATACCCATGGACAGATTCAGCTGTTCGGCAGACGGTTTTCCGCGGGACATATCCAGTTTCAGGCCTTTTGCCTTAATCTCTGTAAAACGGGCCTCCAGCCCACTCTTCAGTTCCAATAACTCTTCTCTACTTAAATCTTTGTACGCAGTCATTGCAGGACTCCTCCACTCTTTCTTCATTATTTTTAGTCACTGAATGGTATTGTATCTGATTAATGACGCTTCGTCAATCCTTTCTTGCATTTTTCCACTCACTTTCTTTGAATTATTGCTGTTCGTCATCTCTGTTTTGAAGTTTTATTTCTTTCTTCATTCATTTTTCATCCTTAATAAACCTTATAAAATATGCTCATGCCTTGCAGCTGATCCAAACAGTAAAAAGTGTATAAACAATATGTAAAAATTGTATGAAATTTCTTCTTCCCTTTATCGTGGTCAAGTGATATAATGTTCAAGACTGCGTTAAGAAGTCGTTAAAACAAAAGAAAGGAATGTATGTAACATGGACAACAAAAACGAGTTTAAGCCGTATATCCCGGCGGACAAAATCGTCCCTGAGTTTACGGTGACATCAGCCCTGATCGGTTGTCTTCTCGCAATTGTCTTCGGTGCAGCGAATGCATACCTCGGTCTTCTCGTTGGTATGACCATCTCCGCTTCTATCCCGGCGGCAGTTATCTCAATGGGTATCATCCGTGTGATCCTCAGAAGAGATTCCATCCTCGAGAACAACCTGGTTCAGACAATCGGTTCAGCCGGTGAGTCTCTGGCGGCAGGTGCGATCTTCACACTTCCGGCACTGTTCCTGTGGGCAGGAGAAGGAAAGATCGAATACCCGAGCCTCCTTACTATTTTCTTTATCGCACTGTTCGGCGGTCTCCTCGGAGTCTGCTTCATGGTGCCGCTGCGTCAGGCTCTCATCGTAGAAGAGCACGGAACGCTGCCGTTCCCGGAGGGAACTGCATGTGCGGAAGTTCTTCTCGCAGGTGAGGAAGGCGGCAGCAAGGCAGGTTCTGTATTCACAGGACTTGGAATTGCAGCAGTTTACAAATTCATAGCAGACGGTCTGAAGCTCTTCCCGAGCGAGATCGGATATGCATTCAAGAGCTATGCAGGATCCCAGATCGGTATTCAGGTACTCCCGTCACTTGCAGGTGTAGGATTCATCTGCGGTCCGAAGATCTCCAGCTACATGCTGGCCGGCGGTACATTAAGCTGGTTCGTGCTGATGCCGGCGATCGCACTGTTCGGCGGTGACGCAACAATCTATCCGGGAACAAAATCCATTTCAGCGATGCTGGCTAGTCCGGACGGAGGGCCGTCCGCTCTGTGGTCAAACTACATTAAATACATCGGTGCCGGAGCCGTTGCAGCCGGCGGTGTGATCAGCCTGATCAAAACATTCCCGCTGATCATCCGTACATTTAAACAGGCAATGGCAAGTATGAGCAAGAAACATGCACAGAAGAATGCACTGCGCACACAGCAGGATCTGCCGATGCCGTTCCTGCTCGTGATCATCGTTGCAATCATCATCCTGATCTGGCTCATCCCGACATTCCCGGTTAATCCGATAGGATCACTGATCATCGTAATCTTCGGATTCTTCTTTGCATCCGTATCCTCACGTATGGTCGGCCTGATCGGTTCTTCCAACAACCCGGTATCCGGTATGGCTATCGCGACTCTGATCATCGCCACACTGCTCCTGAAGGTTACAGGAACAGAAGGCACAACAGGTATGGTCGGCGCTATCGCTATCGGCGGCGTTATCTGTATCATCGCGGCAATCGCAGGTGATACTTCTCAGGACCTGAAGACAGGATTTATCGTAGGAGCTACACCGAAGAAACAGCAGCTCGGCGAGATGCTTGGCGTTGTAGTTTCCGCAGCAGCAGTCGGATTCGTACTCTACCTGCTCAACGAGGCATGGGGATACGGTACAGAGCAGCTGCCGGCGGCACAGGCTACGATGATGAAGATGCTCGTAGAAGGTATTATGAACGCAGAACTTCCGTGGGCACTGATCTTCATCGGTGTGTTCATCGCAGTTATGGCTGAAATCCTGAAAGTTCCGGTTATGCCGTTCGCAGTTGGTATGTACCTGCCGTTCAGCTTAAGTGCAGGTATCATGGCCGGCGGTGTTGTACGCTTCATCGTTGAGAAGATCAAAGGAACGGATGAAGAGAAGAAAGAGCGCTCCGACAGAGGTGTCCTCTTTACATCCGGTCTGATCGCCGGAGAAGGTATCATGGGTATTGTTCTTGCAGTACTTGCAGTATTGAAAGTGGATTCCGTAATCAACCTCAGCGCAAGATTCAATTTCACTACTCCACAGTTCGTAAGCCTGATCATCTTCATCCTGCTTCTGTACTTCCTGTACACACGCTGCATGAAGAAAGACAAAAAATAAGATATAACGACTACGAAGATTCAGCCTGCCTCTTGCAGGCTGTTTCTTTCTGTGTTATGGTATGTTGAAGCAGCCGGTCAACCCCGCCTTTTTCCGGCATCACCCCGGAGAGGCCATTTATAATCAGGAGAGGAAATCTCTATAATAAAATATGAAGAAAAAGAATGATAACAACTATCTCGACTATATCCCGGTAAAGAATCCGGAGATCGAATACGAAACAGACGACAGCGGCAAAGTCACCGTATATATTGAGTGGAAAGGATTCTATCACAGAATCGCCCAGAAGTTCTTCCACCGTCCCCGCGTAAGCGATGTAAAGATGGACGACTACGGAAGCTTTGTGTGGCTTGCCATTGACGACAAAAAAGACGTGCATCAGCTTTCCAAAGAGCTTGACGCACAGTTTCCGAAGATGGAGAAATCACTGTCAAGGCTGATCAAATTTCTTGAAATTCTCCATGACAATCATCTGATCCGCTGGAAAGGAGAAAAAGTAAAGTAATGTTAAAGTATATCCCTTATGTCCTCCTTTTCGCTCTTGTGACTATGATCGTCTATGCATGGGGAATGTGGCGCGCCATGCGCCAGCAGCAGGATCTCTCCAATATGCTGAGCGCGAAAGGTATCTCGAAAGTCAAAAAAGCATTGAAGAAAAACGGTTCCCTGACAGAAAAGGAACTGGAGCCTTTCATAAAAGATCTGACGGCAAAGCAGCCATTCAGCAGGGAACAGATCGCCGTGACCGATCCGAAGAAATTTCTTGACTCTATTCTGCCATATATGATAAAGCAGAAAATGATCACGGAAACACAGGAAAATGGAAAAGCTGTCTATCAGTTACGCAGATAACTGACAGACAGCTTTCTTTTATGAGTGGTAATACAGTTCAATCGGATCAATAGGATCGAACGGATGCTCTTCTTCCATCTTTTTATTTCTACCGCGTCGTTTGATCAGCTCGCCGCTCTTATTATATACCCAGAAAGAATAGACGAGCAGTTTGTTGATCTTCCCGATCTTCTCTTTTGTCGTCTTTCCATAGAGAGTGCCTCCGGCTTTGAACGGTGTCTTCTTATGGATCAAAGAGATCAGTTCAGTCTCACAGGTCACCGGCTCGGGCAGGATCGTATAGCCTGTCCCTACGCAGTCCGGCTTATGGGCATCGCTTCCGCCTGTGGTAACTTTGCCGTATTTCTTTGCCAGCTTTTCCGCTCCCGCATTGGATTCTGTGGACTCACAGCTGTTAAACGCCTCAACAAAATCAAACCGCTTTGTAATCTCCGGCGAGAGATAGAACCTTCTCGCGTGGGTAAAACTCATATACTTCTCCCCGCATGGATGGGCAGGGCCGAGCACTCCGCCGTTTCTGTGCACCAGATCTATGAGAAGCGCAAGAGGCATTCCCCTCATTTCAAGGAGACGCATTTTCACTCCCTCCGGCATGATTACGATGATATGTCCCGCATCCCTTGTATCATATTCAATTCCTTTGAGCACTACAAAGTCCGTATGTTTCTTTCCCTTGATATGCTCTTTCCAGTAGCGGTATCCGTTATAGGTATCATGATCCGTAATGACCATTCCCTGAAATCCGTGCTGCTTTAATATTGTAATGTATTCTTCCAGACCGACCTTGCTGTCGATGGAGCCTTCCTTTACGTGGCAGTGCATATC
>CAKNJS010000037.1 GCA_930986645.1 uncultured Lachnoclostridium sp. | reverse complement strand
CATGACCTCCTTATTAAACTTGTTCATTTAAACTCCCACAGGTAAATATACGCCATGAAATGGTAAAAGTCAATTGTTCTTAAGGATGGAAATAATATTTAAAATTAATGTTTTACAGGCATATTTACTGATCAGAAAGATTATATTATTAACAGACATATTATTGCGGCGAGGTATGCAATGAAAAGGTTTCAGGCATTACTGATCGGACTTATGATAATTTTTACCTGTGCCTGTGCACCGGCGGAAGTCTATGCTGACAACGAAGAAGAAAATGAGAAAATACAGAACAGTACAGAGGCTGCGGTGGAAGTGTCGGCGCCTTCGGCGATTCTGATGGAAACATCGACAGGAACTGTTATCTTTGAAAAAGATGCAGATACGGCACGCCCGCCTGCCAGTGTAACGAAAGTAATGACAATGCTGCTGATATTCGATGCAATAGAAGAGGGACAGATTCATCTTGAGGATCAGGTGAGTGTTTCAGAATATGCCGCGTCTATGGGCGGTTCGCAGGTGTTTTTGGAGCCCGGCGAAGTACAGACTGTGGACACGATGCTCAAATGCATTGCGGTAGCAAGTGCAAATGATGCATGTGCTGCCATGGCGGAATACATATGTGGAAATGAAGAGGAGTTCGTAAACCGCATGAATGAGCGTGCTGCGGGACTTGGAATGGAGAATACGCATTTTGTTAACTGCAATGGCCTTGACGCGGAAGGACATGTGATAAGTGCCCGCGATATTGCACTTATGTCAAGAGAATTGATTACCAAATATCCACAGGTGCATGACTACTCTATGATCTGGATGGAGAATATTACCCATACTACGAAAAAAGGATCCTCTGAGTTCGGCCTGACCAATACAAATAAACTGGTCCGGCAGTACGAATACACAACAGGATTGAAGACAGGATCAACCGGTGATGCAAAATTTTGTATATCAGCTACAGCTGAGAAGAACGGAATCGAACTTATCGCGGTTGTAATGGGTGCGGAAAATTCAAAAGACCGCTTTGCAGATGCAGTCAGAATGCTGAACTACGGTTTTGGAAAATGCCAGCTTTATACGGAAGAAAGCAGTGACGGGCTCGAACCTGCTTCAGTTGAAAACGGAGTCAAAGACACGGTTGAAGTCCGTCGTGCCGAACCATTTTCCTATCTGGATACGAATGGTGCAAATATAAACGGAATTGAGCGTACAGTAAAAATAAGTAAAAAAATTCATGCTCCTCTCAAAGAAGGTGACACGGTAGGAAATATTATATATACACTTGATAATTCGGAGATCGGACGCACGGCAGTAGTGGCGGCGGAAAATATTAAAGAAGCTTCTTTTCTCGATTACCTGCAGGATGCCGCCGGACAATGGATGCTTTAACGGATCTGTTACTTGTTCTTCCCAGAACAATCGATTATAATGAACTGGACTGGAAACTGGAGGAAAAAACATGAAAGTACTGTTGGCTCTGACTGCCGTAATCATACTGGCAGCAGCTGTTTTTGAAATATACAGGGAGATACATCACTTTTGCATAACCCGGTATGAGGTAAAAAGCGCCCGGCTGTCAGGAATGTACCGGGAGACAAAGATTTTATTCCTCAGCGATCTTCACAATCGTATTTACGGATATGGCAACCGTGGCCTGATGCAGGCGGTGCGGGAAGAAAAGCCGGATCTGATTCTGATCGGCGGGGATATGCTGGTGGGAAAAGAAAACGTCCCATATGATACAGCTCTTGATTTTGTACGGCAGCTTCCGGCTGTCTGCCGTGTTTTCTATGTAAACGGGAACCATGAAGGGCGGATGAAAGAAAATCCTGAAATATACAACAGCGCTTATGAAGAATATATGTGTTCTCTGAAGAAAGCAGGTGTTGTTTTTCTGGAAAATGAGAGCTGCACCATAACATTGAACGGACAGAAACTGTCAGTCTGCGGACTTGAACTTCCGGTCCGCACATACAGGAAATTTCATAAATCCGACATTGATGCAGACGATATATCAGAATATCTTGGCTGTTCTCCTGAAACCGGAGGCTTAGCGGAATATCCTGCCGCAAACCGGGACGGCAGTTTTACGATTCTTCTTGCACATAATCCGGCGTATATGGATGCGTATCTGGACTGGGGAGCAGATCTGATCTTGTCCGGACATCTCCATGGCGGCCTGATCCGCATTCCCGGACTTGGAGGTATCGTTACACCGCAGGGATTTCTCTTTCCGAAGTATTCCGGAGAGATGACAAGGAAGGGCGGACAGACTGTAATTGTAAGCAGGGGCCTCGGCTCACATACGCTTAATATCCGGCTTTTCAATACTCCCGAGCTGGTCTCCATCACTCTTGTGCCTGAATAAAAACTATTGTAAACCTAACCGGTTTCCGCTATAATATATCATTGGCACTTTAGAAAATATAAGCTCCGGCTCAAGTAACTATATTTCTGCCGGCAGAGGAGCATACAATGGGAATTCCGGTTAAACTGGAAGTGTTTGAAGGTCCCCTAGACCTTCTGCTTCATTTGATTGATAAAAATAAAATAGACATATATGATATTCCGATTGTTGAGATTACAAATCAGTATATGGAATATATCCGGAATATGCAGAGAGAAGACCTGAACATTATGAGTGAGTTCCTTGTAATGGCAGCCACTCTCCTCGACATTAAATGCCGGATGCTTCTGCCGAAAGAAATAAATGAAGAAGGCGAGGAGGAAGATCCCCGGCAGGAACTTGTGGAACAGCTTCTGCAATATAAGATGTACAAATATATTGCCTATGAACTCAAAGACCGGGAAGAGGATGCTGATATGGTTCTTTACAGACAGCCCTCCATACCGGAAGAAGTTGCACAATATACGGAACCGGTGGATCTGGATAAACTTCTGGGAGATCTTACGCTTCAGAAACTAAATGCAATTTTTAGGGATGTAATGAAGCGTCAGACCGATAAAATCGATCCGGTCAGAAGCAGATTCGGAAAGATAGAAAAAGAAGAGGTTACTCTTTCCGATAAATTTACATATATTCACAGTTATATGAAAGATCATAAGAAGTTCAGTTTTCGTCAGCTTCTGGAAAAGCAGCACTCCAAGATGCATATTGTTGTTACATTCCTCGCTGTTCTGGAAATGATGAAACTTGGAGAAATTAAAGTTCGGCAGGAAGAGACGTGCGGGGATATTATGATAGAGACGACAGGCATACTGATTGAAAGGACTGAAGAAGCGGATGGAAATTGAAAAATATCAGGCGGCTATCGAGGCAATTCTTTTTACAATGGGGGATTCCGTGGAGATAGGAAAATTGGCTGCCGCCATCGGACATGATGAAGATACGACCCGGAAACTGCTTCACAATATGATGGATCGATATGAGGAAGAAGACAGGGGAATCCGCATTATAGAACTGGATAATTCTTATCAGTTCTGTACGAAAAAAGAAATGTACGAATATCTGATCCGCGTTGCGAAACAGCCTCGGAGATATACTTTGACTGATGTGCTTCTGGAGACGCTGTCCATCGTGGCGTACCGTCAGCCCGTTACAAAGCTGGAGATTGAGAAAATCCGCGGGGTAAAATCAGACCATGCAGTAAATAAACTTGTGGAATATGGTCTTATCGAGGAGGCTGGACGTCTGGATGCTCCGGGCCGGCCGATCCTTTTCGGCACGACGGAAGAGTTCCTGCGCCGTTTTAGTCTGCAGTCACTGGACGAGCTGCCCACTGTGGATCAGGAGAAAATAGAACACTTTAAAGAAGAAGCAGAGGATGAGGCTCAGTTAAAACTTGACATATAGACTGTAATTCTATTTCAAAGGATGTTTTCATATACTCAATGTAAGAGAGGAAATATGAGGCATCCTTTTATGATGAAAAAAAACATCAAACACCGGAAGTGCAGAAGCGCAGGAGTATTTCTTCTTCTGCTCATTTTAGAAATAACGATTCTTTCTGCGCGGACTGCATATGTGGATGCAGCGGATGCATCTGCGGAGCTTTCCGGAACAGAACTTAGGCCCTCCGAATTATACGCCCGCTATGCGGTCCTGATGGACGCTGGAAGCGGGCGCATTTTATTTTCCAAGAGCGGAAATACCGAAGCTCCTATGGCAAGCACAACTAAAATCATGACTTGTATCCTTGCATTGGAAAACGGCATTCTTACAGAAACAGTCACTGCAAGCGATCAGGCGGCCGCACAGCCGGAAGTGAAACTGGGGATGCACAAAGGACAGAATTATCTTCTCAGCGACCTCCTTTATTCGCTCATGCTGGAATCTCACAATGATACAGCTGTTGCGATAGCAGAACATATCGGCGGAAGTGTGAAAGGATTTGCAGATATGATGAATGAGAAGGCGGAAGATCTCGGATGCGAAGGGACTTACTTTATCACCCCGAACGGGCTGGATGCAAAAGACGAAAAAGGCTTTCATCACACAACAGCCATAGATCTGGCTCGTATTATGAAATACTGTATCATGGAATCGCCGATGAAAGAAAAGTTTCTTGAGATAACAAGGACGTCATCATATACATTTTCTGACTGCAGCGGCAGAAACTCATATACATGTACGAATCATAATGCTTTTCTGAAGATGATGGATGGAGCCCTCACAGGGAAAACAGGTTTTACGGCAGATGCCGGTTACTGTTATGTCGGAGCACTTGAAAGTGAGGGAAGGACATTTATTGCTGCACTTCTGGCGTGCGGCTGGCCGAATAACAAAGGTTATAAATGGGCCGATACTAGAAAGTTGATGAACTACGGTATAGATAATTTCTTTTATCAAGAAGCAGGGCCGGCTTCCGGAAACTCCGGCTCCCTGATTGTATCAAACGGCTATACGGGCGGTTTCCCGGATATCCTGCCCGTACATATTACGGTTGTTGAACAAGGTTCGCCTGTACAGGTTCTGCTGAGAAGAGACGAGCAGATTGAAAGAAAGCTGCAGATAGAAGAAAATATTACGGCACCGGTATCTTCCGGAGATCAGCTTGGGGAAGCTGTTTATTCGGTTAATGGAATCCGGATCGCAACCTATCCGGTTCTCGCAAAAGAAGCAGCGGAAAAAAGAACTTTTCAGGTGTGTCTAAAATATACCTTTAGAATGCTATCCTTAGCCGCCGTACAGTGATTTATAGTGAGATGTTAAAAAATATCAAGTGAAATGATTAATTTTGCCACTAGTTTACAGCGCATTGATATGATAGTATTAGTGAGAATAAAATAAAACAATAAAATTGATTAATTATAAGGAGATGTACTGTAATGGAAAACTGGAAGAAATACGAAAAGACCTATTTTATGCCCCCTGAGCCGTGCTATGACTGGGTGAAGAAAGATGCAATCGACAAGGCTCCCATCTGGTGCAGTGTTGATCTGCGCGACGGTAATCAGGCACTCATCGAGCCTATGAGTCTTGACGAAAAACTGGAATTCTTCCAGCTCCTCGTAGATGTAGGTTTTAAAGTAATTGAGGTGGGATTCCCGGCTGCTTCTGAGACGGAATATCAGTTCCTGCGCACTTTGATCGAACAGAACATGATCCCGGATGACGTAACCATTCAAGTGCTGACACAGGCCCGGGAACATATTATTAAAAGAACATTTGAGGCCGTAAAAGGAGCTCCTCATGCAATTATACATGTATATAATTCTACATCCGTTGCACAGAGAGAGCAGGTGTTTAAGAAGAATAAAGAAGAGATTAAAAAAATCGCAACAGACGGCGCAGAACTTCTGAAGAAACTTGCAGATGAAACATCAGGAAACTTTACGTTTGAATACAGCCCGGAAAGTTTTCAGGGTACAGAAGTAGATTATGCACTTGAGGTGTGTAATGCGGTACTTGATATCTGGAAACCCACAAAAGACAACAAGGCAATCATCAATCTTCCTACTACAGTAGAAAATGCGATGCCGCATGTATTTGCAAGTCAGGTGGAATATTTTAATAAACATCTGCGTGACAGAGAGAATGTAATTCTTTCTCTTCATCCGCACAATGACCGCGGTTCCGGAATCAGCGACGCAGAGCTTGGAATCCTTGCAGGCGCTGACCGTATTGAGGGCACGCTGTTCGGAAACGGTGAGCGTACCGGTAACGTAGACATCATCACACTTGCTATGAATATGTTTTCTCAGGGCGTGAACCCGGAACTTGATTTTTCTAATATGAGCGATATCTGCGAAGTATACGAGCGCGTGACAAGAATGAAAGTATCTCCACGTCAGCCATACGCCGGAGAGTTAGTTTTCACTGCATTTTCCGGATCACATCAGGACGCCATTGCAAAGGGCATGGCATGGAGAGAAGAGCACAACCTTTACAAATGGAACGTCCCCTATCTGCCTATCGATCCGCAGGATGTGGGAAGAAGATACGATTCCGATGTTATCCGCATCAACAGCCAGTCAGGAAAAGGCGGCGTAAATTATATTCTGAAACAGAGTTTCGGCATCAGTCTGCCGGAGAAGATGAGGGAAGAGGTGGGCTACCTTGTCAAAGATGTATCCGACAAAGCACACAAAGAGCTTACGCCTGATCTTATTTACCGTATTTTCGAGGATCACTATATCAATGCAAAACCGGTGTTTACTGTCGACGAATGCCACTTCAAGCAGGAGGACGGCATCATTGCGGAGGCTTCCATACACCATAATAACAACACATTCAAAATTACCGGTGTAGGCAACGGACGTCTGGATGCTGTCAGCAACGCAATTAAACATTACTTTGATATCAGCTATGAACTGTCCTTCTACGAGGAGCACTCACTGACAAAAGGCTCTTCTTCAAGAGCGGTTGCTTATGTGGGTGTAATCTGCAATAAGAAGCGGTACTGGGGCGTTGGAATAGATGCTGATATTATTAAAGCGTCCATAGAAGCTCTTGTTGTAGCGGTTAATAAGATCAAAGAGATAGCGGAATCTCAGGCAGGGAAAGATGAACGGCTTCTGGAAATCACAAACTACATTTACTCAAATTACAAGGATGTAACGCTTGATGACCTTGCGGAAAAATTTTATCTCTCCAAACCGTATCTTTCAAAATATATCAAAGAAAAATCTGGTATGACATTCGGAGATATCCTGAAAAAAATCCGGATGAAAAAAGCCCGCGCAATGCTCAAAGGAAGTACAGCCACAGTAGAGAGTATCGCGGAATCCGTAGGATACCAGAATGTAGAGCATTTTAACCGCGTATTCAAGAAAATGTATAATATCACACCGGTACAGTACCGGAACAGGAAATAAAACAGTTGAAAGCAAAACGGGCACGCGAAGAACTGCTTACGCCAGACAACTTCGCGTACCCGTTTTTTCTGGTTCCGCTTGTTCTCTTTTTGTTTTAGTGGTATCATATTAAAGCAATTTCAGGTGACGGATTTTTCTTTCGTCTGCGCAATTTACGGGAGGGATTTTATGAATATATCTGATCGGCTTACAGCTCTGCGGCATGAGATGGAACGTGAAAATATAGATATTTATATTGTGCCGACAGATGATTATCATCAGAGTGAATATGTCGGAGATTATTTTAAATGCCGCCAGTTTATTACAGGATTTACAGGGTCTGCCGGTACCGCTGCAGTTACGATGGATAAAGCGGGACTGTGGACGGACGGCAGATATTTTATTCAGGCAGAACAAGAACTTTCCGGGAGCGGCATTACTCTTTACAGATCCGGAGAGCCGGGAGTGGATACACTGGATGAATTTCTGGCAAAAGAGCTTCCCGAGGGCGGAGTGATCGGTTTTGACGGCCGTACTGCAGACGTAAATACCGGGAAACGGTTTGCCATGGCGGCTGTAAAGAAAAAGGGAACGGTTTCTTACCGGAAGGATCTGATCGGGAGGATCTGGTCAGACCGCCCCTGTCTTCCCAAAGAAAGGGTCTGGCTGCTGGAAGAAAAATACTGTGGCGAAAGCCGAAACTCTAAATTAGAGCGGGTAAGGAGAAAAATGAAAGATTTTTCTGCTGATGTCCATCTGCTTTCGAGTCTGGATGACATCGCATGGCTTTTGAATATCAGAGGCGGAGACATTGCCTATTGTCCGCTTGTTCTTTCATATCTTCTCCTTTTTGAAGACCATGCTGAACTCTTTGCGGACGCGGATAAGTTTCCGGAGAATGTATGTCATTCTCTCAGCGATCACAATGTCATCCTTAAGCCGTATGATGAAATATACACGGCGGTCTGCGGTCTGCCCTCCGGCATTACATTGTTGATTGATCCTGAACGGGTAAACTACACACTTTATAAGAGCATACCGGAAGGAATAAAAACCGTTGCAAAAGAGAATCCTGAAGTGCTTATGAAATGCATGAAAAATGATACTGAGATCGGCAATATACGGAATGCTCATATCAAAGATGCTGTGGCACATACGAAATTTATGTACTGGCTGAAGACGGCTTCTGAGGCAGGTTCCCGGTGTGACGCCGGCATCATAAAAGATCCTCAGACCAATACACCTCTCACGGAGATTTCGGCTTCAGATAAACTGGAAGCTTTCCGAGCGGAACAGGAAGGCTATCTGGGGGCCGGCTTTGCACCGATCAGTGCATTTGGAAGCCATGGAGCCATTGTTCATTACAGTGCTTCACCAGAATCAGATGCAGTCCTTACAAGAGGAAAAATGCTTCTTACTGACACAGGCGGTCATTACCGGGAAGGATCCACGGATATTACCCGCACTGTCGCACTGGGAGAAATTTCCAAGAAAGAGAAAGAAGACTTTACCCTTGTCGCAAGAGCAATGCTGCGTCTGATGAATGCAGCATTTCTCCACGGATGCAGCGGAGCTAATCTTGACTGCATTGCACGGGAAGTATTCTGGAAAGAACACGTAAACTTTAATCACGGTACCGGACACGGCGTGGGCTATCTGCTGAATGTCCATGAGGCTCCTGTCAACTTCAGATGGAAGGAAGGAGCATCGCCGGCTCCCGCATTGGAGCGGAACATGATTATATCTGATGAACCGGGACTCTATATCGAAGGCTCACACGGCATACGTCTGGAAAATATACTGCTTGTCTGTGAAGATGAAGAAAATGAATATGGCAGGTTCATGCATTTTGAACCGCTCACATATGTTCCCATCGATCTCGACGCCCTGCTTCCCGAGCGTATGACTGCCGAAGAACGTATTATGCTTAACCGCTATCACAGTGAAGTATATAAGAAGGTATCTCCTTATCTGAATGAGAAGGAAAGGATATGGCTTAAGCAGTATACCAGACCGGTATAAACTATTGCGTTTAGGGCCGGAGTCTGGTACAAATATTCTGGATAGAAAAATAAGGATTAGTAGTAAAGTAATATGGAACCAACAGAAACAACAACAAATGAACTGATTCTCCGGATGGAGGCAAAATACAGTAAAATGAGCAAAGGGCAGCGCAGACTTGCGGATTATGTCAGGGAAAATTATGATAAGGCTGTATTTATGACTGCTGCAAAGCTTGGTGAAACGGTCGGGGTCAGCGAATCCACAGTCGTACGTTTTGCTATCCAGCTTGGTTACAAAGGGTATCCGGGATTCCAGAAGGCTCTGGAAGAGCTTGTTAAAAACCGCCTGAATTCAATCCAGCGCATGGAGGTGGCATACGGCAGGATCAGCCAGAGCGAAATTCTCGAGACCGTTCTGCAGTCTGATATTGACAAAATCAAACAGACCCTTGCTGTGATCGATCATAAAGCGTTTAATCTTGCAATCGATACCATTTTAAATGCCCGGAAAATATATGTGATAGGCATCCGCAGCTGTGCGCCTCTGGCATCCTTTTTCAGCTTTTACCTGAATCTGGTTTGTGATAATGTGACACCGGTTACGACTAACAGTTCCAGCGAAATTTTTGAGCAGCTCATACGCATCGGTGAAGAAGATGTTATTGTGGGCATCAGTTTCCCGCGCTATTCAATGCGTACACTGAAAGCGCTGGAATTTGCAAGCAACCGCAAAGCAAAAGTGATCACGCTTACCGACAGCATACACTCACCTATGAACCTGTATTCTTCCTGCAATCTCATAGCCCGAAGCGATATGGCATCTATCGTAGATTCGCTGGTCGCACCATTGAGTGTGATCAATTCTCTTATCGTTGCACTGTGCATGAAGAAACAAAAAGAAGTCGTCTCCACTCTGGAGACTCTTGAAAAAATCTGGGGAGAGTATCAGGTATACAGCGGTGATGAATTGAATCCGGTGGGGACTTCCCTTCCGGACGATACAGAAGAGGATGTGGAAGGTGCAGATACACCGTCAGTCAGCAGAAAGGGAGAAGAATGAGCAGAATTCTGATCGTGGGCGGCGGAGCTGCCGGAATGATGGCAGCAGTTTTCGCTGCAAAGAACGGAAATCAGGTTGAATTATTTGAAAAAAACGAAAAACTAGGGAAGAAACTTTTTATCACGGGAAAAGGACGCTGTAATATCACAAATGCAGCGGATCTTGAAGACTTTTTTCCTGCAGTGACGAGCAATCCCAAGTTTCTTTACAGCGCTTTTTACAGCTTTACAAATGAACAGGTTATTTCCTTTTTTGAAGATCTGGGAGTAAAAACAAAAGTAGAACGCGGCGGCAGAGTATTTCCTGCATCAGATCATTCATCTGATGTGATACAAGCGCTCAAACGGGAGATGGATCGTCTTGGGGTAAATGTATATTTAAATGCCGAAGTAAAGGAACTGATTATTGAAGAAAGCGCCGGCGGGAAACGTGCAAATGGATTAAGACTTTCCTCGGGCAGAAAAATATCAGGAGACGCTGTTATAGTCGCAACCGGCGGGATTTCCTATCCTTCTACCGGTTCTACCGGGGACGGTTACCGGTTCGCGGGTAAATGCGGGCACAAAGTAACAGAACTTTCCCCGTCTCTTGTGCCTATGGAAGTAAAAGAATGGTACGCCGGCGGGCTGATGGGACTTTCTCTCCGCAATATTGAAATCCGGATTACAGACGGTAAGAAAAAGCTGTATCAGGAGTTCGGAGAGATGCTCTTTACCCATTACGGCGTGACCGGACCGGTTATATTGAGTGCCAGCAGCATCGTCGGAAACAGGCTCAAAGATAAAGAGCTCACGCTTCATATCGATCTGAAACCCGCATTGACAGAAGATCAGTTGGACAAACGTGTGCTGAGGGATTTCGAAGCAAATCATAACCGGCAGTTTAAAAATGCGGTGGACAGCCTGTTCCCGTCAAAGCTCCGCCCGGTCATCGTAGAACTCTCCGGCATTCCGGAAGAGAAAAAAGTCCATGAGATCACGAAGGAAGAACGCCTCAGGTTTGTCCGGCTTATCAAAGACTTTACCATGACATTGACCGGACTTCGAGGATATAACGAGGCAATTATCACCAAAGGCGGCGTATCTGTCAGAGAGATCGATCCCGGATCAATGGAATCCCGGCTGGTAAAGGAACTTTACTTTGCCGGGGAAGTACTTGATCTTGATGCAATAACTGGAGGTTACAATCTCCAGATCGCATGGAGCACAGGGTATCTCGCAGGGGTCAATGCAGGTGTAAAAGTGCTTGTCCATCGCCCCATATCAGGTTATACTGTCTAAGTTGGATAATGAATTATCGGGAGGAATGAACATGGGATATAATGTTGCAATCGACGGACCGGCCGGAGCCGGAAAAAGTACTATTGCAAAGCTGGTGGCAAAGGAGAAAGGCTATATTTATGTAGATACAGGAGCAATGTACCGGGCGCTTGCCATCCATTTTCTGAAGAAAGGGATCGCGCCGGAGAATAAAGAAGGTGTCATTGATGCCTGCCGCGATGCGGATGTTTCAATCCGCTATGAAAACGGGATACAGCAGGTATATTTAAACGGTGAAAATGTAACCGGCATGCTCCGTACAGAGGAAGTCGGCAATATGGCATCCAGAACATCTGCAATACCGGAAGTGAGAGAAAAGCTGCTTGAACTTCAGAGAACGCTTGCCAGAGATAATGATGTTATCATGGACGGGCGTGATATCGGCACGAATATCCTGCCCGGAGCAGATGTGAAAATCTATTTGACAGCCAGTGTGGAAACTCGGGCTAAGCGCCGTTATGACGAACTAAGAGAGAAAGGAGAGGACTGTGATCTCGACCGGATCGCTCAGGATATCAAAGAGAGGGATGAACGCGACATGAACCGTGAAACCGCGCCTCTTAAGAAAGCGGAAGACGCAATCCTTGTAGACAGTTCTGATATGACGATTCCGGAAGTTGTGTCAGAGATCTGCAGTCACTGCAGATAATCGATATGAAAATAATAAAAGCAAAGACTGCCGGTTTCTGTTTCGGCGTGAAGCGTGCTGTTGATACGGTTTACGAACAGGTTGATAAATGCAGCGGTCCGATCTATACTTACGGCCCGATCATCCATAATGAAGAAGTTGTAAAAGATCTGGAAAATAAAGGCGTCATTGTTCTGCGCTCCGAAGAGGCGCTGGATCATATTACTGAAGGGACGGTAATCATCCGATCGCACGGAGTAGAAAAGAGAATCTATGATAAGCTGGAAGCAAAAGGAATACGCATCGTAGACGCCACCTGTCCGTTTGTTAAAAAAATACACAATATTGTCCAGAAGGAAAGTGCACAGGGACGGTATATTTTGATCATAGGGAATCCTGATCATCCTGAAGTGATCGGAATACGCGGCTGGGCAGGCAGCAATTCGCAGGTAATCCAGAACATCTCTGATATTGAAAAAATCGATTTCAGTAAAATAAAGAAGATCTGTGTCGTTTCACAGACGACATTTAATTACAATAAATTTAAAGATTTAGTTGAAATTATCAAGAAAAAGAGTTATGATATTAGTGTTTTAAATACAATCTGTAATGCTACAAAAGAGCGTCAGACAGAAGCTCAGAGCATTGCAGAGTCGGTGGATGCTATGATAGTTATTGGCGACAAACATAGTTCCAATACCCAGAAGTTATTTGAAATTTGCCGCAAGGCATGTAACAATACGTACTATATACAGACACTTGGCGATTTGGATTTGAATCAATTAGGGTCAGTGGAAACAGTAGGTATTACAGCAGGGGCATCCACGCCCAACAATATAATTGAGGAGGTTCAAAATAATGTCAGAATTATCTTTTGAACAGATGTTAGACGAGTCATTCAAAACTATTCGCAACGGAGAGGTAGTTGAAGGTACTGTAATCGATGTAAAGCCGGATGAGATTATCCTGAACATTGGATACAAAGCTGACGGTATCATCACAAAGAATGAGTATTCTAATGATCAGTCACTTGATCTTACAACAGTTGTTTCTGTTGGAGACAAAATGACAGTCAAAGTTCTGAAAGTAAATGACGGAGAGGGTCAGGTTCTTCTTACATACAAGAGACTTGCTGCTGAAAAAGGCAATGAGAGACTGCGTGAAGCTTATGAGAACAAGGAAGTCCTCAAAGCAACAGTTACTCAGATTCTCGGCGGCGGTATCTGTGCAACTGTTGATGAGGTAAGAGTATTTATTCCGGCGAGTCTTGTTTCTGACTCCTATGAGAAAGATCTCAGCAAATATGAAGGCAAGGAGATTGAATTCGTGATCAGCGAGTTCAACCCGAGAAGAAACCGTGTAATCGGCGATAGAAGACAGCTTCTTGTTGCTGAACGTGCTGAAAAGCAGAAAGAGCTTTTCGCTAAACTTAAAGTCGGAGACAGAATTGACGGTACAGTTAAAAATGTAACGGATTTCGGTGCTTTTGTTGATCTGGGAGGAGTTGACGGACTTCTGCATATTTCCGAAATGTCATGGGGAAGAGTTGACAATCCGAAGAAACTTTTCCATGTAGGCGATCCGCTTACTGTTCTTGTTAAAGACATTCATGATACCAAGATTGCACTCAGCTTGAAGTTCCCGGAGACTAATCCGTGGGCAAATGCTGCAGAAGATTTTGCTGTAGGCAAGATCATTACAGGAAAGGTAGCCCGCATGACAGATTTTGGTGCTTTTGTTGAACTTGCACCGGGAGTGGATGCTCTTCTTCATGTATCGCAGATTTCCAGAACACACGTTGATAAACCGTCTGATGTACTTTCAATCGGACAGGAAATTACAGCAAAGATCGTTGATCTCAACGAAGAGGAGAAGAAAATCAGTCTCAGCATGAAGGCACTTGAGCCGGATCACACAGAGGAAGAAGCTGCTGAGACAGAAGAATAAGCATAATTTATCTGGATTTATCCGGAGCGATATTGTATCGCTCCGGTATTTTTATGCATTTTTGTTAAAATTCCGACAAAATGTTTGCGTAAATATGCAATTTTTCTTTTGGAAATACTAGATTTTAATACATTAATTTAGTACAATAGAATACAAAACAAAAGCAAAACAGCGGTTCGTCAGACTGCTGTTTATTTGCTGTTAGGAAAGGAAGAGTAGAATGGGACTTCTGACATTTAAAGGCGGGATCCATCCTGACGATGGAAAACGTTTTTCAAAGGATCAGGCTATCCGTCCGATTATGCCAAAAGGCGATATGGTATATCCTCTGTCGCAGCATATCGGCGCCCCTGCCAATCCTGTTGTAAAAAAGGGTGATCAAGTTCTCAAAGGACAGATGATCGCCGATGCAGGCGGCTTTGTATCTGCACCTGTTTATTCCTCTGTTTCCGGTACGGTAAAGGGGCTGGAACAGCGCTTTAATCCGACAGGAACAAAAACAGAATGTATTGTGATTGAAAATGACGGAGAATACCGCGAAACAGACTATGAACCGGTTAAACCGCTGGCGGAAATGACCCGCGATGAGATTCTTGACAGGATTGCGAATGCAGGTGTTGTAGGCATGGGCGGCGCGGGATTCCCTGCTAGGGTTAAACTTTCGCCGAAAGAACCGGATAAGATCGAATACATTATCGCTAACTGTGCTGAGTGTGAGCCGTATATTACCGCGGACTACAGACGAATGCTTGAAAATACAGAAGAGCTTGTAAGCGGTATGAAAGTAGTTCTTTCTTTGTTCCCGAATGCAAAAGGGTATTTCGCAGTAGAAGACAACAAGAAAGACTGTGCTGAAAAAATCAGAGCGGCCATAGCAGATGAACCCAGAATGGACGTTAAACTCCTTATGACAAAATATCCTCAGGGAGCCGAACGCCAGCTTATTTATGCTGTGACAAAACGTGCAATCAACTCCTCAATGCTGCCGGCAGATGCAGGATGCATTGTAGATAATGTCGAGACTCTGATTGCAATACATACTGCTGTCGTGGAAGGAAAACCGCTGACAGAGAGAGTCGTAACGGTGAGCGGAGATGCAGTTGCATCCCCTGGAAATTTTAAAGTTCTTCTCGGAACAAATCATCAGGAACTGATTGATGCCGCAGGCGGATTCACTTCAGCCCCCGAAAAGCTGATCTCCGGCGGTCCTATGATGGGTTTTGCCATGGTTACAGCAGATGCCCCCGTTACAAAGACATCTTCATCTATCCTTGCATTTAAGGAAGATGCTGTTGCCAAGAATCCGGAGACTGCCTGCATTAACTGCGGGCGATGTGTTGAAGTCTGTCCAAGCAGGATTATCCCCTCTCGTCTGGCTGACTATGCGGTGAGACATGATGAAGAGGCTTTTGTTGCAATGAACGGTCTCGAATGTGTAGAGTGCGGTTCATGCAGTTATGTCTGTCCGGCAAAGCGTCAGCTTAAGCAGGCTATCGGTTCCATGCGTAAAACTGCGCTTGCAAACAAGAGAAAAAAGTAAGAGAGGTGAGTGGGAATTGAACGAGAATTATAATGTATCATCATCGCCGCACATCCGTGATAAGGCTAAAACCAGCAATATAATGCTTATGGTTGTAATCGGTCTTCTCCCTGCAGCTCTGTTTGGAATCTGGAACTTCCGTCATGAGAATGCATGGATCCTTGTTGTTGTAACAACTGCTGCGGCTGTTTTATCAGAATACATCTGGGAAAAATTAATGCATAAACCGATTACAATTAAGGATTGCAGTGCAGTTGTAACCGGACTTCTTCTGGCCTTGAATCTTCCGCCCACACTTCCATGGTGGATGGGCGTTGTCGGGGCAGTATTTGCAATTATCGTTGTCAAACAGCTTTTCGGAGGGCTGGGACAGAACTTTATGAATCCCGCGCTTGCGGCACGCTGTTTCCTTCTGATCTGCTTTACAGGAAGAATGACATATTTTGTTTATGATGGTGTGACAGGACCGACACCGCTTGCGAACCTTAAAGCCGGCGAAGCTGTCAATACAATGGATATGCTTCTTGGTTTCACACGCGGTACGATTGGTGAAACATCCGTAATTGCTATTATGATCGGAGCTATGTTCCTGATTCTTATGGGAGTTATTGATCTCCGCATTCCGGGATCCTATCTGATTTCTTTTGTCGTATTTATTGCGATATTCGGCGGACACGGACTGGATCCTCAGTATATTACTGCTCATCTGTGCGGCGGCGGCCTTATGCTCGGCGCATGGTTTATGGCGACGGATTACGTCACATCGCCTATTACAAGCAGCGGGAAGATTATATACGGAATATGTATGGGCCTTCTGACCGGTCTGTTCCGTCTGTTTGGCGGTTCTGCGGAAGGAGTATCCTATGCGATCATTATCAGTAACCTTTTAGTTCCTCTGATAGAGAAGGTTACTCTTCCAAAACCATTTGGTAAAGGAGGAGAGAAGTGATGAACAATATTATTAAAAACACGCTGATTCTGACGGCGATTACGGTTGTATCGGGTCTTCTGCTCGGTGTTGTTTACGGCGTTACGAAAGAACCTATTGCTCAGGCTCAGGAAAACACACGTCAGGAAGCTTACCGTGCGGTGCTTCCGGATGCGGCATCATTTGAAGAAAATACAGATTTTAATGCAGAAAGCGCGCAGAATCTTTTAAGTGAAAACGGCTACACATCCGATGAAATTGAGACTGTTGTAATCGGAGCAGACGACAGCGGTGAAACGGTCGGTTATGTAATCAACGTAATGTCACATGAAGCTTATGACGGTGATCTCGAACTTTCAGTCGGTATTGCATCAGACGGTACCGTAAAAGGTGTTGAGATGCTGGATATAAGTGAGACTGCCGGCCTTGGCATGAAAGCAGATGAAGCTGAATTTAAAGATCAGTTCAAAGATAAAAATGTCGACAAATTTACATATACAAAAAACGGTGAAGACGGAGACGATATGATTGATGCCATCAGCGGCGCGACAATTACGACTAATGCAGTTACCAATGCTGTTGACTCTGCACTTGTATATTATCAAAATGAGCTGGCTGCCGGTCAAACAGGCGGCAGTGAATTAGAAGCGGGAGGCGAAGTCAATGAATAGATGTACAGAACGTATTTTTAACGGACTTGTCAAGGAAAACCCGACATTCGTCCTTATGCTTGGTATGTGTCCGACACTGGCGGTTACTACGTCTGCCATCAATGGTATCGGCATGGGACTTTCTACGACAGCAGTACTGATCATGTCAAATATGCTGATTTCCATGCTCAGAAAAATCATTCCGGATTCTGTAAGAATGCCGGCGTTTATCGTAGTAGTTGCTTCATTCGTTACAATTGTAGACTTTCTTCTGGAAGGCTTTGTCCCGAGCCTCTATGACTCTCTCGGACTTTATATTCCGCTGATTGTCGTAAACTGTATTATTCTGGGACGTGCAGAAAGCTATGCATCTAAGAATCCGGTGCTTCCGTCTATTTTTGACGGTGTGGGAATGGGACTTGGATTTACAGTCGGTCTGACTTCAATCGGTATTGTCAGGGAACTTATCGGTTCGGGATCAGTTTTCGGCTTTCAGGTTATGCCGGATTCCTATGAGCCGTTTACAATTTTCGTACTTGCACCGGGTGCGTTCTTCGTACTTTCATGTCTGGTAGCGCTTCAGAACAAAGTGAAGAAGAATCTGGCTAAGAAAGGAAAAGAAGTGCCGAAATCTGCAGGATGCGGTGAAGGCTGTGCAGCATGTGCGAGCAAAGGTATCTGCGGCGGTCATCTGATCCAGCCGGAAACTGTTTCTGTGACGAAAAGTAGCAAAGGTATGACTGATGATGCCGGAAACGGTAAAAAATCTGAAAATAAGAAAGAACAGGAGGGGGCATAAATGCAGGAATTAATATTAATTGCAGTCGGAACTGCATTCGTTAACAACGTCGTACTCAGCCAGTTCCTCGGAATCTGTCCGTTCCTCGGCGTTTCTAAAAATGTAAAAACTGCAGCCGGAATGGGAGCAGCCGTGGTATTCGTCATTACCATTGCATCTTTTGTCACAGGACTGATTTATAAGTTCATCCTTGGCAACCCGAATATCATGGGCGGCGAGCTCGATTATCTGAATACTATCGTGTTTATTCTTGTAATCGCCGCACTGGTACAGTTTGTGGAAATGTTTCTGAAAAAATCTGTACCGTCACTGTATAATGCACTCGGCGTATATCTGCCCCTGATCACAACAAACTGTGCTGTTCTTGGCGTTGCCTTGACAAATGTGGAGAAAGGTTATGATATTCTTACGGGTGTTGTAAACGGATTTGCAACTGCATTCGGCTTCCTTGTCGCTATCGTACTGATGGCCGGTATCCGTGAAAAGATTGAATATAATGACGTTCCCGAATCTTTCAGAGGGACTCCGATCGTACTCGTTACGGCAGGGCTGATGGCAATTTCGTTCTTTGGATTTTCAGGATTAATATAGGAGGAAAGATGATATGAGTATAACTGGAATTATTCTGGCAGTCGTCATTGTAGGCGGCACCGGTCTGTTCATCGGAATCTTCCTCGGATTAGCAGGAAAGAAATTTGCAGTAGAAACAGACGAGCGTGAAGAC
This sequence comes from uncultured Lachnoclostridium sp., assembly GCA_930986645.1. GTDB lineage: Bacteria > Bacillota > Clostridia > Lachnospirales > Lachnospiraceae > Mediterraneibacter. The sequence goes on along the minus strand of CAKNJS010000037.1, from coordinate 4,759 downwards.
GCAATTCTGGAAGTTCTGCCGGGCAACAACTGTGGCGGATGCGGCTACGCCGGGTGTTCCGGTCTTGCCGTGGCTATAGCCGCAGGAGAAGCCGAAGTCAGCGGATGTCCGGTAGGCGGAGCTCCGACAGCTGAAAAAATCGCTGCAATTATGGGAGTAGATGCTTCTGCGCAGGAGCGAAAGACTGCTTTTGTCAAATGCGGCGGAACTTGTGAGAAAACCAAAACAGAATATGAATATTATGGCATCAAAGACTGTGTTATGGCCAGCCAGATGCAGGACGGCGGAGCAAAAGGATGCGCATACGGATGCCTCGGATACGGATCCTGTGTTTCAGCCTGTCCTTTCGATGCGATCCATATAATAGACGGTATCGCAGTGGTGGACAAAGAAGCCTGCAAAGCCTGCGGCAAGTGTGTCGCTGTCTGTCCAAAGCACCTGATCGAACTGATTCCTTACAAGCAGAAAACATTCGTACAATGCAATTCCAACGAAAAAGGAAAAGCCCTGATGGATGTATGTCAGGTTGGCTGTATCGGATGCCGTCTCTGCGAGAAAAACTGCGAAGCAGGCGCAATCACAGTTAATAATTTCCTTGCACACATCGACGCTGAAAAATGTACAAACTGCGGGGTTTGCGCAGAAAAATGCCCGAGGAAAATTATTAAGATATAAATTCCGACTTTTTGCGTTGGGAGAAAAAGAAGCCGGGATACAGGTATTGTGTACGCACCGCTGCGTTACGACCCGAGCGTGAGCGGGTGCGACAGCAATACCTGTATCCCGGCTGATACTTTATCAGTCCGTTAAATCGAAATTTTACTCAGCTGCATCCACTTGAATTACATCGCTGCTTGTATGCATCTCGCCGTCTTTGGTTATAAATACCGCTTCTATATCGTCCATGCTGTGAATCAGCTTCATTCCTTCTTCGAGTCCGAGCGTAAAACATGTTGTACTCAAAGCGTCCCCGTCTACAGATTCATCGGATATAATGGTCACTTGATCGAGGTCGTTCTGCACAGGATAGCCGGTATCCGGATCTAGTATATGATGGTAAATTACCCCGTCTTTCTCGAAATACCGCTCATAATCGCCGGAACTGACTACAGACTTATCGAAAACAGATACTGCTGCCATCACAGTACCGGTTTCCGCGAACGGTTTCTGGATACCGATTCGGTATGCCGAGCCGTCATATCGTCCGCCCAAAGTCAGCATATTTCCCCCCAGATCGATTAAGGCATGTTTGATACCTTTGCTAATCAGGTATTCTTTCAGGCGGTCAGCTATATAACCCTTAGCGATTCCGCCCAGATCTATCTGCGCTTCAGGGTCTGTCAAAGTAACAGTATTCCCGTTTATCTGTATACACTGATAATCGATATGTTTGACAGCCTCAGCCAGTTCTTCCGGATCCGGAAGCTGCTTTGCTTTATTGTCAGTAAAGTTCCAAAGACTGCTGGCCGGTTCAATGGTAATATCAAAGCGTCCGTCTGATATTCTTCCGTATTCAATGCCTTTATTAATAAGTTCCGCTGTTGCCTTAGAGACAGTTACCGGCTTCCCGCCGGCCTGATTAATTCTGGAGACATCACTGGAATCTATTGTCGCACTGAAAAGTCCTTCATAATATTCGCACATTTCCTTGCAGTGTTCCATAATCTCTTCTGTAGCGCCCCATGCCTGAATCTGAACAACAGTATCAAAATACATTCCGTTCATCGTAAGCGCCTCACTTTCCGGCGGTGACGTACACCCTGAAAGAAGGAGGACAGAGCTGACCAGAGCCGCTGTCAGCATAAAAAATTTTCTTTTCACGTAATAATCCTTTCTGTGTTAGTGCAGGAATGCCTGCAAATCATAATTTCGATTTATTATAGCGGATTTTTCTTTTTAAGACAACTGTCCCGTCGTGAATCGAACACGTGGTTGCATTATAAAAGCCGGTGTGCTATTATATCTAAGGTAAAAGCGTTAACTATAGTTAACCGGGAGAAGCTGATTATGAAGAAAAACGATCTGATACTTGCCGCAGCAATTATTGCTGCGGCCGCAGTCATTCTGGCGATCCAGTTTTTTCGGCAGGATAACGGAGAACAGCATGTAGTGGTTACCGTAGACGGAGACGTTTTCGGGACATATGACCTCGCAGAGAATCAGACGATCGAAATCGGAAAAACAAACCGGCTTGTTATAGAAAACGGAAACGCCCGCATGGAATGGGCTGATTGTCCGGATCAGATTTGCGTGAACCACAAGGCTGTCGATAAAAACGGAGAAAGTATAATATGTCTCCCTAATAAGGTCGTCGTCTCTGTTGAGGGCAGTAAAACAAGCAGTCTTGACGGTATTGCACAGTGAACTCTAAGGCCGGATAAGATAAATGAAAGACAGTGAGGTCGGAAGAGTGAAAAACAGAGCAGCGTATTTTGGCATATTTACAGCACTGGCGCTGATTTTCAGTTATGTAGAAACATTGATCCCTATCCGGTTCGGCACACCGGGCATTAAGCTCGGACTTGCAAATCTGGTTACCGTGATTGTCCTTTTCAGAACAGGATGGAAAGATGCTCTTTTGCTTTCAGTAACCAGAATTATTCTTGCCGGATTTATGTTCGGCAGCCTGTTCAGTATCGTGTACAGCCTTGCCGGAGGTATATTAAGTCTCGCTGTCATGGCTCTTCTCGAGCGGACAGGAAAATTCAGTACTGCTGGAGTCAGTATGGCAGGCGGAGTCAGTCATAATATCGGTCAGCTTGTTGTGGCAATGGCAGCTGTCAAAACATATCAGGTAGGATATTACCTTCCGGTACTTCTGGCTGCAGGTCTTATTACGGGCGCGTTGATCGGAGCTGTTGCCGGAGAAGTACTGAAACGGATCAGAAACATCGAAAGGATTTGAAATAATGATTTCATATGTCAGAGGAGAACTCGCAGATATAGATGCACAGAAGGCAGTTGTAGACGTCGGCGGAGTAGGCTATGGTGTATTTATGACGCAGCAGGCACTTTCCCTGCTTCCTCAGCCGGGAAATGTAGTAAGACTGTATACATATCTCAATGTAAAAGAAGACGCACTCCAGTTGTTCGGCTTTCTCACAAAAGACGATCTGGAGATATTTAAGCTAGTGATCGGAGTGAGCGGTATCGGTCCGAAAGGAGGACTCAATATTCTTTCCTGTATGTCGCCGGACGAGCTGCGTTTCGCCATTATGTCCGGAGATGCAAAGGCAATTTCTGCCGCCCCGGGTATCGGCAAAAAGACAGCAGAAAAACTTATTCTGGAACTCAGGGATAAAGTAGATATCGAAGACGTATTGAATAATGCCGCACATGGAGAAGATGCAGGACAATTCCGGGAAGAAAATGCTGTGACCGGTATGCAGTCCGAAGCTGTACAGGCTCTTGCAGCTCTCGGATACGGAAACGCAGAAAGTCTCCGGGCAGTCAGAAAGACTTCCCCGGACTGCAGTACTGTGGAAGATATTCTAAAAGAAGCACTGAAATATCTGTTCTGAAAGGCTGTTTAAATTATTATGGGGAAACGAATCATTACAACAGAGAATCTGGAAGAAGATATTAAAATAGAAGGGGAACTCCGTCCTCAACGGCTCGCAGATTATATTGGTCAGGAAAAAGCCAAGCAGACTTTATCTGTTTATATAGAAGCTGCAAAGGCTAGAGGGGAAGCTCTGGATCATGTACTTTTCTACGGGCCTCCGGGGCTCGGTAAGACAACACTCGCCGGTATTATTGCCAATGAAATGGGCGTACATCTCAAGGTCACTTCGGGGCCGGCAATTGAAAAACCCGGTGAAATGGCCGCAATTCTGAACAGCCTTCAAGAACATGACGTCCTCTTTGTCGATGAGATCCACCGGCTGAACCGTCAGGTGGAAGAAGTTCTTTATCCGGCTATGGAAGATTACGCTATCGATATCATGATAGGAAAGGGCGCCGGCGCACGCTCCATCCGGCTGAATCTGCCGAAATTCACTCTTGTCGGTGCAACAACAAGAGCCGGCATGCTGACTGCACCTTTAAGAGACCGGTTCGGCGTGGTCAACCGTCTGGAATTCTATACAGACGAAGAATTGAAGACGATCATTCTTCGGTCGGCTTCCGTCTTGAACGTAGAGATTGAAGAAGAAGGTGCACTTGAACTGGCGAGACGCTCAAGGGGCACTCCCAGACTTGCGAACAGGCTCTTAAAGCGCGTAAGAGATTTTGCACAGGTAAAATACGATGGAAAGATTACAAAAAAAGTGGCGGATTATGCGCTGGATCTTCTCGACGTGGATAAATACGGCCTTGATCATATAGACCGGAGCATTCTGCTGACAATGATTGAAAAGTTTCAAGGGGGGCCGGTAGGTCTGGACACTCTTGCCGCTTCCATTTCGGAAGATGCCGGTACACTGGAGGATGTATATGAACCGTACCTTCTGAAAAACGGCTTCATCCAACGCACTCCGAGAGGCAGAATTGTAACAGAACTCGCATACCGCCATCTTGGAATTCCTGTACTTAGCAGCGAAAAATAGCTGCAGGGAAAGTCATTTGGCAAAAAACAGTTGGTTTTTACTGGTAAATAGTTTATAATAAACTGTATGAAACGCGAGGAGGAAGCTATGAGTTCAGCAAAACATTTTACGGAAGTATTGATCGGGGGAAAGGTATATACTCTCAGCGGCTTTGAAGGCGAAGAATACCTGCAGAAAGTATCTTCCTATCTGAATCACAAGATAACGGAATG
>CAKNJS010000036.1 GCA_930986645.1 uncultured Lachnoclostridium sp. | reverse complement strand
TTTCATTACTATTTGTGCCGCCAACTGAAAGGCGGCGGAATGGAGATTAAGATGACGAGGAGCACAGGGAGTGGGCGTGAGCTGAGCGGCAGTATGCGACGATGTATTGCTGCATTGATTCTGCTTCTGTTAAGCGCTGCCCTGATGATACTTTCAACCAAAGCTCCCGCATTTGCGGAGTGGTATTCGGAATACATATACCCGCTGGCAGTGAACAGCATCGGACGGATCTGCGGTCTGGCGCCGCTCTCTGTCTCGGAGATCGGAATCTATATCCTGCTGGCGGTATTTTTTATAACACTGGTGCGCATGATTATAAGAGCAGCAGGCGGGAGAAAGAAGGGTAAAGAACCGGCCGCTCTGTTTGTCTCGTGGCTCTCAGGAGTCCTTCTGGCGGCAGGAATTCTGGCATTTCTCTATACAGCATGCTGCGGGATCAACTATCACAGGAGATCCTTTTCACAGGAGGAGGGAATCATTACATATCAGTACAGCGCGGATGATCTGAAGGAGATCTGCATCTGGCTTACAGAGGAAGTGAATGACCGGGCGGATGCGGCGGCAAGAGATGCCGGCGGACTGCTTACGCTGGATGCTTCGGAGCGGGACGGCGGTGTGGAGGCCATGCGCAGGCTTTCGGAGGACTTTCCTTCGCTTGACGGATATTATCCGAAGCCGAAAGAGCTGATCATATCGGAGATATTGTCCTATCAGGGGCTGACCGGGATTTATCTTCCGTTTACCGTGGAGGCAAATTACAACGGGGATATGCCCGCATATGACAAGCCTTTTACCGTATGCCACGAACTGTCGCATCTGAGAGGATTTATGGAGGAGCAGGAGGCGAATTTTATTGCGTTCCTCGCGTGCATCGGATCCGAACGGACAGATTTTCAGTACAGCGGCTATCTGTCCGGATGGGTGTACTGTATGAATGCGCTGTACCGGGCTGACTATGAGAGCTGGCAGGAAGTCCGTGGGATGCTGGATGGGAAGGCAGAGGCGGATCTGACAGCGAACAATGAATTCTGGGACAGCTATGAGGGGACGATATCCCGGACGGCAGAGCGGATCAACGATACATATCTGAAGGTCAACGGACAGGCGGACGGAGTGCAGAGCTATGACCGGATGGTGGATCTGATCGTGGCGCATTTCGGAGATAATGTTTCAGAATAAAGGATAAATATGTAACTATCTGAAGGGATAAAAGGTATTACTTATGAAGAGGCTTTTGGGAAAGAGAGAAGCGGTTGATGTGGAGGAGGCGCTTCATACACATGGAGATATGGTCTACCGTCTTGCTCTGGTGCAGATGAAGAACCGGAGCGAGGCGGAGGATGTGTTTCAGGAAGTGTTTCTGCGGCTGGTAAGATATAAGCACAGGATAGAAGGACAGGAGCACTTGAAAGCATGGCTGATCCGGGTGACAGTCAATTGCTGCCGGAAACAGTTTGACAGTGCATACCGCAGGAAGACCGTGCCGATCGACCGGGAAATCCCGGCAGAGCAGTCGTACGAGATGGACATTCCCGGCAATCCGGTATACGATGCGGTGCTGGGACTGCCGGAAGAATACAGAAGCGTGATTCATCTGTTTTACTATGAGCAGTATTCGGTACGCGAGATCGCGGAGATACTTGACCTCTCGGAGAATGCGGTAAAGACGCGTCTGTCGCGCGCGAGGGGAAAGCTGAAAAATACATTGAAAGGAGAGTATGGCGATGGAGGAACAGTATAGGAAAGCAAATGACCGGATCCATGTGCCGGAAGAGCTGCTGCGCCGGACGGAAGCTGCAGTCAGGCAGGAAGAGAAGAAGCGGAAAACAGCTGTATTCCGGCGCTGTGGCGCTGCTGCCGCTGCCGCCTGCCTCTGTCTGGTGTGCTTCAGTGTGTGGAATTTCTCAGTGAGGGACAGGATCGTCGTACAGAACGTGGCGATCAGTGATAATGGATTCTCGGCAGAAATGAATCTGGGAGGACATGGGGCCGCCGGCGGTGAGGGAGAGATACAGAAGATTACTGCCGGAGATGAAGGGACGGAGAATCAGGATACGCAGGGTGATAACACACAGAATACAGACGTGAGTGTGGAAAAATACGATTCAGCGGATGAAGTGCCCGGGGAGATGTGGGAGCTTAAGCCCAGCAGGATCAACAGACAGCAGGTATATATCGGAAGATCCGGAGATACATGGTATGCCGCATTTGAGAAAGACGGCGGGTACTGGTTTGCGCAGACCGATAAGATGTCGGAAGATGAGCTGGCAGAATATCTGAAAAATATTTTATAAAATCCTGTAACCTTTCAGGGAGGACGGAGGTATTATTATCAGAAACCGATAAACAACAGTAACACAGAGGCTCATAAGATTACAGCGGGAACCGCAGCCTCAGACGGGGAAAAAGTTTATGAAAAGAAAATATCACAGAGCGGGAATCGCCCTGCTCGCGTCCGCAACGCTGATGCTTACGGCATGTCAGGGGACAGGAGGAGGCGGAAACCGGGAAGAGGAAGCCGCCATGGCGGCGCAGAAGCTGGCAGACTCCATCCGTCAGAAATACGATGAACAGTATGATTATACTGCTCCCATGCGTGGTGTTGCCAGAGATGAGAAGCTGACTCTGCAGATGGGATTCGACATCTATGACAGTGATTTTACCGAATATACGCAGATCGTTAATGTCTATCAGGACGCGGAGCTGAAGCATCCGGCGGGCTCCCATTTCGAGTGGGACGAGGAGACAAAAGTACTTTCTGTTACGCCTCCGAGATGGAGTGCAGGAGGGATATCCGCGGTTAATCTGGATGAATCTGACCCGGGATATGATCCGGTACAGAGCTCTCTGTTTGAAAAGGGCGAGCTGAAAGACTGGGGTAATCTCCCTCAGTATTATATGGTCAGATATGTTGATACAGAGACCGGAGAGACGCTGGATAAACCGGTAGTTACTGTATTTACGGTAGATCACGAAGTGAGCCGGGCGCCGAGGGTGTCCATGGGGATTAACGAGGAGGGACTGCCGGTATTCCGTTGGAACAAAGTGCCGGGCGCCGAGAAGTATTATGTTATGACTATGGTCTATTCAGAGGAGTACGGCTGCTCCGGAAACGGATTTGTCAGGGGGAGTACGGAAGAGACGGAATGGATACCGGACTCTGCTGCACAGTTTGTAACATACGCGGCGGCTGAAGCTGACCGGCAGAAAGATTATGTGATCGAACAATACGGAGAGGGCACCGGGGCAATCCAGAGAGAGTCCGAGTATGAGACTTACTACTGTGTGATCGCAGCTTCGGAGGATGGAACCTCTGCCATCAGCAATGTTTTCAACGTAAAGGATATCGCGCGTATGGTGCCGTTTAGGGAGGAGACCGGCATGAGTCTCTCAGAGGAAGGCTCCAACTACGTGGAGAGCTTTGAGGAAATGCCGGGCTATAAATGGGTCACAATGTGCGATGGAACACTTGTACAGAAGATTATCAACTATGATTTTGAGAGTGCAGAGCCTGTTACCGAGACATGGGGAGAGTACGAGAAAGAGGATATGTCCGACCTCCAGCTTGTAGAGATGGATCTGATCAAAGTGCCGTATACTATTGATGGGACCGGGTTTACCGGCGTGGTCGTGATCGAACATTACGATCCGGATACATGGGAGGACGAACTGGAGAAAATACGTAAGCGTCAGGAGACGCTCAGGACAAAAGGCGGAGCCAGAACACCGGAACTGACGCAGGAAGATGAGACACAGGAAGAACCCGGCGGCAGCGGAACCGGCGGTGCGGCTTCGGGGCTTGAGCAGGAATATAAAGTGACTGCGAACAGTGCACTGAGCGAGTATCTGGCAGTAAATATGATGAATGCCAATCCGCTGATCAGCCTTGAGGATTTCCCGGAGAGCTCCGACCAGTCCTATCTGCTGGATGCATGGGAGGAAGCGGTGTACCAGAATCCTATGGTGCTGGGAGTTACAAGTGCCTCTATTCTCGGGGACGGTGAGATGCTTGCAGTCTCCTACGATACCGGAGCGGATGTGATCCGTGAGAAACAGGAAGAAATCGCAGCAGAGACAGAGCGTGTTGTCTCAGAAATTATTACTGATGATATGAGCGAGCTGGAGAAAGAGATGGCCATCAACCAGTATCTCTGTGATACGGCGGAATACGATATGGCAGCGCTCGAGAATGCCGAGGAAAATGATTTCGCGGATGTGGACGAGGAGTTCAATGATTCCTTTACTCCGTACGGAGTGCTGCTCAACAAGACGGGCGTGTGTTCCAGCTATGCAGGGGCATTTAAGCTTCTGGCGGAAGAGGCAGGACTGGAATGCATCATAGTGACCGGATATCTGGACGGCGAACTGCCCCATGCTTGGAACAAGGTTAAGATAGACGGGGAATGGCAGATCGTGGACAGTACGAATAATGACAATGAGCTGATCTTCAATGCGCTTCTCAATCTGTCCGATACCGCGGCGGACAAGGTTCTGGTGGAAGACGGAAGATATGTGCTCGATTCCGAGCTTGACAGCTATCAGGCGGATACAGATGAGAAAGAATACTACAGGATCAATAACTGGTTCTATGAGCAGGATCAGATCACGGCGCCTCTGACAGAGGAGCTGGAAGCAGAAGGGACGGCAGTCCTGAGGACGGATTATACGCTGAGCGATGAGGAATTTATAGACATTGCGCAGCAGGTGATCGATCAGTATGGAACTGACGAACTGGGTGGATATTACTGGATGGGAGTCATCTATCTTACAGATGAATATTGAGAGAGCATTCAGAATCAATATCAATAAATACAATGGAGGGAAAAGTATGAAAAAACAGAGAAGATTAATGGCACTGGGAATTACAGCAGTTATGGCGGCAGGACTGCTTTCGGGATGCGGCAAGAAGGCGACTCCGGAGAATCTTCTGCGGGATATGCAGAAGCGAGCAGAGAAGACAGAATCCGCCCTGTTGAACTTTAAGATGGAAATGGCTATGGGAGACGGAACCAATGATGTCAGCCTCGGGATGGATATGAATATGGAGACTACGACAGAACCGGAGGCGTCCCACGGAAAAGGAACTGTTTCTATCAATATGAGCGGTATGGATTTCAGTGTGGAGACGGAGATGTATTCCGTGCAGGAGGATGGCGAATATGTTACGTATACAATGACAGAGGACCAGTGGACCAGAGAAGTGACGGATGACGGTGAAATGACCGGCGAGGTGGACAGCATTGCCGATAATGTGGAAGAGTATGCGGATCAGTTCGTACTGGCGGAAGATCTTGTTACGGTAAATGATAAGGAGTGTTTCGAGCTTACCGGAGAGCTGGACGGGGATCTTTTCTCTGAGATGATGCAGACAGATATGACAGATTCTCTGGCGGGATACGGAATTGACGAGGAAACGCTGTCTGACATGGTATTCCCATGTACGATTGATATTTATAAGGACAGTATCCTTCCGGCAAGGCTGTACTTCGATATGACAGAGAGCATGGCTCCGATGCTGGAAGATTCCGGTGTTACGATCTCCCAGTGTTATGTAGATATGACATTTATGGAATATGATACTGTGGAAGAGATCACCGTTCCGGAAGAGGTGGCTGCCTCGGCGGCAGACGGAGGCTCGGCCGGCGGACTCGACCTGCCGCAGGATGACTCATATGATGACGGGAGTGTGGTGACACCTGCAGAACCGGCTGAGCAGAACAGTGATCTGGGAGACAGCTGGGAGAGCTATACAGTTCAGATAAATGATACAGTGCTTACGCTTCCGTGCACGATCGCCGATCTGGAAGCGGCCGGCGTGAAGATGGATACAGAGTATACGCCGTCCGACTATATTGTAAATGCAGGGGAGTATGAGCTGGCATGGTTCGAGTCGCCTGCAGGCGACTCCATCATGGTAGATATGATCAATACGGGAAGCGAGCCGAAAGAAGTAAAAGACTGTCTGGCAGGTTCTGTCTACGCGGACGCTTACAGTATGACGGAAGGAGATCTGACGGTGATCTTCCCGGGCGGCATACAGATCGGTACATCTGAGGCTGACCTGCTGGCGGCATACGGAGAAGCTGACGATGTATATGAGGATGAGGAGTATGGAAATTCATACTACTGGTATGGAGACGATATGTTTGTAAGCGGTTTCAATGCCAGCATTGATCCTGAGACTGGGCTGATCGATTCACTTAACATTGAGAATGAAGGGTAACTGTAACAAGATAAATCGGGATGAATACAACGCCTTTCAAAAAAGATATGGTGGCAGATAACGAAATGTGGTAAAATAGCCCTGTTGAGTATATGATTCTGATTCAAGAAGGAGGATTACATGATCAAATTATATGACAACGGTGTTTACCTCTTAAACGGTACCGAGATTGTGGAAGATACAGGAAATGTTCAGGTTCCGCTTTCAAAGGAAGAAGCTGCGCAGAATACGATGGCATACGGCATCTTAAATGCGCATAATACTTCTGGAAATATGAAGAATCTGCAGATTAAATTCGACAAGCTGACGTCTCACGATATCACATTTGTCGGCATTATCCAGACAGCGCGTGCTTCGGGACTTCAGAAATTCCCGATCCCCTATGTGCTGACAAACTGCCATAACAGCCTCTGTGCAGTAGGCGGTACGATCAATGAGGATGACCATATGTTCGGACTGACCTGCGCGAAGAAATACGGCGGCGTCTATGTTCCGCCTCATCAGGCAGTCATCCATCAGTTTGCCCGTGAGATGCTGGCAGGCGGCGGCAAGATGATCCTCGGATCTGACAGCCATACACGTTACGGAGCGCTTGGAACCATGGCTATGGGAGAAGGCGGACCGGAGCTTGTAAAACAGCTTCTCAACAAGACATATGATATCAAGATGCCGGGCGTGATCGCAATCTATCTTGACGGCGAGCCGATGAAGGGCGTTGGACCGCAGGACGTTGCACTTGCTATTATCGGCGCGGTATTTAAAAATGGCTATGTAAACAATAAAGTTATGGAATTCGTCGGACCGGGCGTGAAGAAGCTGAGTGCAGACTTCCGTATCGGCGTTGACGTAATGACCACAGAGACGACCTGCCTGTCTTCTATCTGGACGACAGATGAGAAGATCGAAGAGTTCTACGAGATCCACGGAAGAAGCGGCGACTATAAAGAATTGAATCCGGGCGCATGTACATATTATGACGGATGTGTCTATGTGAACTTAAGCGAGATCAAACCGATGATCGCAATGCCGTTCCATCCGAGCAATGTTTATACGATCGATGAACTCAATGCAAACTTAGAGGATATTCTTCACGATGTAGAGCAGAAAGCGCTCGTAAGCCTTGACGGCGCGGTAGAGTATTCACTTCATGATAAGATCCGCGACGGCAAGCTCTATGTAGAGCAGGGCATCATCGCAGGATGCGCGGGCGGCGGATTTGAAAATATCTGCGCGGCAGCAGACATCATCAAAGGACATAACATCGGCTCCGACGCATTTACATTCAGCGTATATCCGGCAAGTATGCCGATCTATATGGAACTGGTTAAGAATGGAGCAGCAGCTGACCTTATGGAAGCGGGAACAGTTGTGAAGACTGCATTCTGCGGACCGTGCTTCGGTGCAGGAGACACACCGGCGAATAACGCATTGTCCATCCGCCATACAACGAGAAACTTCCCGAACCGTGAGGGAAGCAAGCTCCAGAGCGGACAGATATCCTCTGTGGCTCTTATGGATGCACGTTCTATCGCGGCTACGGCGGCAAACAAAGGTTTCCTCACACCGGCAACAGCTATGGATGTGGAGTACAAAGGACAGAAATATCACTTTGACAGCAATATTTATGCGAACCGCGTATTTGACAGCCATGGCGTGGCAGATCCGAGCGTGGAGATCCAGTTCGGACCGAATATCAAAGACTGGCCGGAGATGTCTGCACTGCCGGAGAACCTGATCGTGAAAGTCGTATCCGAGATCCATGACCCGGTTACAACAACAGACGAGCTCATCCCGTCAGGTGAGACTTCTTCCTACCGTTCCAATCCGCTGGGACTTGCAGAGTTCGCACTCTCAAGAAAAGACCCGGCATATGTGGGACGCGCAAAAGAAGTACAGAAAGCGCAGAAAGCGATCGAAGCAGGAAAATGTCCGCTTGACGCTCTGGAAGAACTGAAACCGGTAATGGCAGCGATCCAGAAGACATATCCGGAAGTCGGCAAAGGAAATATCGGCGTCGGAAGTACGATCTTCGCAGTGAAGCCGGGAGACGGATCTGCACGTGAGCAGGCTGCATCCTGCCAGAAGGTACTGGGCGGCTGGGCGAACATTGCCATCGAATATGCAACAAAGCGTTACCGCTCCAACCTCATCAACTGGGGTATGCTTCCGTTCCTGACAGACGCAGACCACGAGCATCTGCCGTTCAAGAACGGTGACTACATCTTCGTGCCGGACGTGAGAAAGGCTGTGGAAGAAAAAGCAGATGTCATCAAGGCTTATGTAGTAGGCGATGACCTCAAAGAGATCGATCTGAGACTGGGCGACCTGACAGATGCAGAGAGACAGATCATATTGGACGGATGCCTGATCAATTACTATAAAGCAGAGATGTAAATTCGTGTTTATCTGAGAGACATTTTTCGGTAAAACGTCCGAAAATTACTCGGAAACAGCAGATTGACTCACGTATTCGGGACGAGCGGGGAGGGGATGCTTCCTCCACAGTCACCGGCTGCATCCTCTTTTTCTGCGTCCCTTATTCAGTTATTATATCTTTGCTGCTGCAGTGGCATCTATTAAACAAACACGAATTTTAGCGCATATGAAAAAGGCTGTTATGAACTGATACGGTATCTGCCGACAGTTCCATGACAGCCTTTTTTTAGAAATATCTTTTATCTTACAGTGTATCGTCGCGTTTTACGTATCCCGGCTTGCTCGGATCAGCGATGACCCTCTTGCCGCGGATCAGTCTTGCGTGCTTGTCTACCATCATATTCTCAACATGAACGCCTTTTCCGATGACAACATCAGCGGAAATTACACAGTTCTTAACTACTGCGCCCGGTTTGATTACACAGCCTCTTCCGATGATGGAGTTCTCGATCTCGCCGTCGATCAGGCAGCCGTTGGAGACAACAGAAGAAGTAACTTTGCTGTCTGCAAAATATTGTGTCGGGCAGGAATCGTTTGTGCGGGTGTATACCGGCCACTCATCGCCGAACAGATTCATTGCATTCTTCAGATCGATCAGATCCATGTTTGCATCATAGTAGCTCTTGAAATCTGTGATCGCTGCGAAATATCCTCTGTGCGGAACGGCACGGATGTCGAGCTCTTCGCATTCCTCATCAATGATATCCGCAAATGTATACATGGATGATGTTTTATGAGCTTTATTTACCAGCTCGAGGAAAAGCTCTTTCGTCATTACATATGTATCCATGAAGATGTTTCTGTTCTTTGCATTTCCGCGGTTCGGCTCAATAGAAAGTACACCTTTCTGCTTGTTGATATTCAGTGTATCGCAGGCAAGGAACGCATCTTTCGCATTGTCAACAGAGTGATACATCATGGAGATGTCCGCGCCGGAGTCAATATGTGCCTGAATAAAATCACTGTAATCAGCAGTATAGATCATGTAGCTCGGTGCAATGACAACATACGGCTGAGGCATTCTCTCGATGCAGTCCAGATTCTCGATGTAAGCCTGGATATCTGTGCTGTAGATATCGCCTACCTGAGAAGATTCTGTATACATGATGCTCAGTTTACCGCGTTTTGAGTTGATATTGTAGTGACGTCCGGTACCGAGGTGCTCTGTCAGAGAACGAGGTTTCCTGCGCACATAAACCTGAATATTGTCGATGCCGCTGTTGCTCATATTTGAGATCGGGAAATCAATAATGCGGTATCTGCCGAGGAATGAAAATGCTCCTACAGGACGGTAATCCTGAAGGCCTTCTACCTTAATGTGATTTCCGGCAAAATTAATAATTCCGAATGCCTTATTCATATTATTCATCCCCCTTTACACGTTTTGCAACAAGTTCAATATTTTCGCTGTCAGCACTTCCTACCACTGCATTTTTACCGATCTTAATGCCGTCAGCTACGAGGGCACGTGTGACTACTGCTCCTTCGGCAACTTCTGCGCCCGGCATCAGTACACTGTCGATAACCTTGGCGCCTGCTGCGACTTTAGAATTAGTGAACAGTACGGAGTTCTTGACTTCGCCGTTTACTACACAGCCCTGTGTGATAAACGCTTTTTCAATCGTGGCGTCAGCACCGATATACTGCGGCAGTGCAGTTGCGTCTTCTGTATAGATCTTCCAAGTAGGATCATGGAGATCAAGCTCATTGTTCTTGCTGAGCAGATCCATGTTTGCTTCCCAGAGAGAATCGATTGTTCCAACATCTTTCCAGTAGCCTTTATATTTGTAAGCAAATACATTTTTACCCTCATTTAAGAGAGTCGGGATAATATCCTTACCAAAGTCGTGTGAAGAATCCGGATTTTTCATATCTGCAAGAAGCATCTTCCTCAGTGTCTTC
This sequence comes from uncultured Lachnoclostridium sp., assembly GCA_930986645.1. Classification (GTDB taxonomy): domain Bacteria; phylum Bacillota; class Clostridia; order Lachnospirales; family Lachnospiraceae; genus Mediterraneibacter. Next base: position 14,248 of record CAKNJS010000036.1, on the reverse strand, counting down.
CAGTTGAAGATGTAGATGCCCATGGATGCCAGATTGCTCTTCGGATGCTCCGGTTTTTCCTCGAATTCGATAATGCGGCCGGTATCGTTGGTATTCATGATACCGAATCGGCTTGCCTCTTTCATCGGAACTTCGATAACTGCGATCGTTGCATCAGACTGGCACTCTTTGTGGTAAGCCAGCATCTTGGCATAATTCATTTTGTAAATATGGTCGCCGGAGAGGATCAGGAGATACTCCGGTGAGTATGTATCGATAAAGTCGATATTCTGTGAAATCGCATCTGCAGTTCCTCTGTATACGTCCAGATCTGCATCGGATTTCTCACGCGGCGGAAGTACGTATACACCGCTGTCTTTTGCATCAAGACCCCAGCGGCGTCCGGCTGCGACATAGCTGTTGAGAAGAACAGATTCATACTGTGTTAATACGCCGACAACATCAATGCCGCTGTTTGCACAGTTGCTGAGCGGGAAATCGATAATGCGGTATTTTCCACCATATGAAACGGCCGGTTTCGCGACTTTTTTCGTCAGCTCATGCAGACGTGAGCCGCGGCCGCCAGCTAAAATCATAGCTAACATGTTATTTTGTTTCATAATGAGCCCTCACTTTCATTCTTACTGTTTTTTATTATAACGTTCTTTATAGAAATTTTCTACAATTTTGTTTAAAAAAGAAGAAAATAAAATGAAAAATATAGGAAAAACTTATAAAGAAAAATCGCATCGGGGAATAATAGTAGTATATTCATATGAAAAAGAAAGGCAGAATGAGATGAACACAATAAAAAACAGAGATGAAATGATATTTGAGGATAAGATGATCGGGTATTTTGAGGGGTATCTCGGAGAAAAGGAGAGTGCTCCGGCTACAATTGAAAAATATGTGAGAGATATAAAAAAATTTACAGAGTATCTTGGAAGTGACAAAAAGATCACAAAACAGCGGCTGCTGGAATATAAAACGTGGCTGCTGGAAAATTACTGTATATCAAGTGTGAACTCGATGATCGCAGCATTAAACCAGTTTTTGATTTATGCAGAAATGGGGCGTCTGAGATTAAAAAGGGTTAAAGAACAAGGACGGGGCATGAACCGGGCTGGCAGGGAACTGTCCGGGGAAGAATTCCGAAGTCTGGTACGCACGGCAAGACAAAGAGGAAAAGATCAGATAGCTATGATCATGGAGACGGTATGTGCAACAGGGATCAGGATCAGCGAGTTGAAATTTTTCCGCGTGGAAAATATAGAAAGCGGCATGGTAACAGTACGGAATAAAGGGAAAAGCAAAGGATCGGTCTAATGTATGGAAAGAAATGAAAGCGATCGCGAAAATGGCAGGAATTAAGCTGCAAAAAGTATTTCCCCATAATCTGAGGCACCTTTTTGCCCGCACATTTTATAAGACAACAAAAGATCTGATCAATCTGGCGGATATATTAGGACACAGCAGCGTGGAAGTGACGAGAATCTATACATCGGACGGTATTCAAGAATGGCGGAGAAGTCTTGAGAAGATAAAACTTCTTGAGATATGACAACATAATATTAATTATGTAGTTCATACCGGCGTGAAAATAAGGGAGTGATAGGAAAATGTGCAGGAGAAGCGGCCGTATCTTAACAGATGACTGCGATATGATGCAGCATCAGGAACGTTGTATCAAGCGTCCAATCCTGAGGATGGAAATGACGTAAATAACCGGGCAGCTATTGTAGGTTACGGGATGGGCGCTTCATATATTAATACTGACGGGGAGCGAACCTCGGCGTACGCTGATCCGGGCATCGAGGCCGCAGAGCTTGCCTTTAAGAATGCGCCTGTAACAGAGGATAAAAACCGTGCCAAGGTAATGATCCTCTTTACGGACGGCACACCCGGCGCGGACTATAACAATTACGGGCCCGGTTCATCCCAGTATCCTGACTGGGTGACACCCGGCATCAATTCGGCAAAAAGAATGAAAGACGACGGTGTAACTATCTACTCCGTGGGTCTGTTCCCTTCAGCCGACGGCTATCATGCTGGCAATATATCCTATGATGTGACAGCGAACGGTCAGGGAACGGAGGGCTTTTTTGCAAACGCAAACTGCTTTCTGCATCTGGTGTCTTCCAATTATCCGAATGCGGTCGCCGGTCCGGGGAGTTTACCGTCAGGCCAATAATAAGTACAGGGTATCTATAGGATTTAAAGGGAAAAGGTATTATATAGGAATTTACGAAAACTATGATGAAGCGGTGGCTGCAAGGCTTGAAGCGGAGGAGACAGTGTACGCTGGATTCCTCAGAGAATATCATCAATGGAAAGAACACGCGGATCATGATCCGGGGTGGGGAGAAGAGCATCCGCTTATCTTTGATGTGGAGAAAATAAACGGCGTATTGACCGTTGTGAAGGAGCAGGAGCACTGACAAGAAAAACTTCCGATTTTACACAATTCGGGAGTTTTTCTTTTGTGCATTTTGATGATTGACAATAATTTTAAATCTCTATACTATATTGTTAGTTACCGAACAAATTATCTTGAGCATGGAAAGGATGTGCAGCAGTAATGTGCATTGGCGATAACAGAGAAACGCCGGACAGCGGTCATGACGTCGGGAGGCTGATCAATACGCTTTCCCATCAGCTGAAGCGGCAGATGTGCGTGCAGGAGGAGGAAGACAGCCTGACCACAAATATGCAGCGGCTTGTCCTGCATTATATTCTGTTTCAGTCACTGCGGAGGGATATCTACCAGAAAGATGTGGAAAAAGAATTCCAGATCCGCAGATCCACTGCCACAGGCACGCTCCAGATTCTGGAGAAAAACGGATTTATTACCCGCGAACCGGTGAAGCAGGATGCACGCCTGAAGAAGCTGATGCCCACGGAAAAAGCAAAAGGAGTGCGCCGGCATATTCTGGATAATATCCGTTATATCGAGGAGCTCCTTGCGAAAGACATACCGGAAGAAAAGCTGGCTGTCTGCAGGGAAGTGCTGGAACAGATGTCCGAGAATTTGTCGGTAGATGAAAAAAGGAGAGAGGAGATAACAGACCATGAATAGAAAATTACTTCGTTCCGTCAGGGAATACAAGCGCGAATCTTTTCTGACCCCTGTGCTGGTCTGTCTTGAGGTGCTGATGGAAGTGCTGATTCCGCTTCTGATGGCGAACATCATCGATGTCGGGATTGCAAACGGTGATATGGGTTATATCATCCGGACCGGAGTGGTGCTCATCATTATGGCGATGCTTGCACTTGCATTCGGCGCGAAAGCAGGACAGATGGGCGCGATCGCATCCTCAGGATATGCGAAGAATCTGCGCCATGACATTTTTTACAAAATACAGGATTTTTCATTTGGAAACATTGACCACTTTTCAACGTCAAGCCTCGTGACAAGGATGACGACGGATATTACAAACGTGCAGATGGCATATATGTTTACGATCCGTCTTCTGGCGAGGGCGCCGATCATGATCATCCTGTCATTGATCATGACGCTGACGATCAGTGTAAAGATTGCAGTCATCATGCTGATCACGGTGCCGATCCTCGGGGGCGCTCTGATCGCGATCGCAAAGCTGGCACATCCGCATTTCGTACAGGTCTTTGACGAGTACGATGTACTTAATAATACAGTTCAGGAAAATGTTAATGCCGCGAGAGTGGTAAAGGCCTATGTCCGTGCGGACCATGAGATGGAGAAGTTTGGAAAGGTATCAACACTTGTATTCAAGCTTTTCACAAAAGCGGAGAAAATCGTTGCATGGAACTCGCCGATCATGCAGTTTACGGTATATGCTGTTGTTATTATCATGGTGCTGATCGGCGGTGAGAGCATTATCACAGGGACGATGCAGACCGGCGAGCTGACCAGCGTTATCGTATATGCGCTTCAGATCCTGATGTCACTGATGATGGTTACTTTCGTATTTACGATGATCATGATCGCTGAGGCATCAACAGACCGTATCACGGAAGTACTCGATGAAGTGCCGGAGATGGAGGACGCGGCAGATGCTGTCACAGAGGTGAAAAACGGCGATATTGATTTTGAGCATGTAAACTTCAGCTATGCAGGAGAGGGTGGCAATCTTTCTCTGAAAGATGTAAATCTTCATATTAAAAGCGGCCAGATCATCGGTGTGATCGGCGGTACCGGAAGCGCTAAGTCAACTCTCGTACAGCTGATCCCGAGACTTTATGATGTGACCGGCGGTGCCGTAAAGGTCGGCGGCGTAGACGTCCGCAAATACAGTCTGGAAGCGCTCCGTGATCAGGTGTCCATGGTGCTCCAGAAAAATGTGCTCTTTACAGGTACGATTTATGACAATATCCGCTGGGGCGATGAGAACGCCAGTGATGAAGAAGTTCAGAGAGTCTGTAAGCTGGCTCAGGCAGACGGATTTATCAGCGAGTTCCCGGCCGGCTACAATTCGATGATCGTGGAAGGCGGAAACAATGTATCCGGCGGTCAGAAGCAGAGACTGTGTATCGCCAGAGCCCTGCTTAAGAAACCGAAGATCCTGATCCTCGACGACTCCACCAGCGCGGTAGATACAAGGACAGACGCCCTGATCCGTCAGGCGTTCCGCGAGGAGATCCCGGATACGACAAAGATCATCATTGCCCAGAGAATTTCTTCTGTTGAGGATGCAGATATGATCATTGTTATGGATAACGGTGAGATCAACGGAATCGGTACGTCAGAAGAGCTTCTCAAGACAAATGAGATTTACAGAGAAGTATACGAATCACAGGTGAAAGGAGGCGCTGACGATGAGTGATCAGAATAACAGCAATGCTCAGCAGGTTCAGCAGAGAGCCGGCGGCGGTCCCGCAGTGACAAAGGGAACAATCAAGACAGCGAAAAGACTCCTTGGTTATGTGTTGGGAACATATAAAGTGCAGTTCATCATCGTGCTGATCTGTATCCTCATGAGTTCCGTCGCTTCAATCTCCGTATCTCTGTCACTGAAGTTTTTGCTGGATGACTTTATCATCCCGCTGATCGGACAGCAGAATCCGGATTACACAGAGCTTTATATGGCACTGGCAGTGCTGGGAACGATCTTCCTTCTGGGAGTAATCGCAACATTTATCTACAGCCGTATGATGGTAGTGATCGGACAGGGTGTGCTTAAACGTGTCCGCGATGAGATGTTTGAGCATATGCAGACGCTGCCGATCCGTTATTTTGACCAGAATACGAACGGCTCTATCATGAGTCTTTATACGAACGATACAGATACCCTGCGCCAGATGATCAACCAGTCTATCCCGCAGGTGCTGATGTCGGCGTTTACTATTATTGTTACATTTATCTCCATGCTCGTCCTGAGTCCGATCCTGACAGTGCTTGCAGTGCTCATGATCGTTGTGATGATCCTTGTGTCAAAGGTCGTAACAGGCAACAGTGGAAAATATTTCATCCGTCAGCAGCTTGATCTGGCAGATATTACCGGATTTGTCGAGGAGCGTATGAACGGACAGAGAGTCATTAAAGTGTTTAACCATGAGAAGATCTCTGAGGAAGAGTTTGACCAGCTGAATGAAAGACTCTTCACCAGTGCTTCCAATGCGCATACATTTGCCAGCATGATGGGACCGATCATCGGTAACCTCGGAAACCTTCAGTTCGTACTTACAGCAGTGTTCGGAGGCTTCCTCTCTGTAGCGGGTATCGGAAATATCACGCTGGGAGTCATGGCGTCCTACCTGCAGTTTACAAAGAGCTTTACACAGCCGTTTATGCAGGTGGCTCAGCAGTTCAACTCCATCATCATGGCACTCGCAGGTGCCGAGCGTATCTTCCGCATGATGGATGAGCCGTCAGAGGTGGACGACGGTTATGTTACCCTTGTCAATGCAAAAAGAAATGCAGACGGAAGTCTTTCTGAGTGCGAGGAGCGTACCGGTCTGTGGGCATGGAAACATCCTCACAAGGCAGACGGCACTGTTACCTATCAGGAACTGAAAGGCGATGTGCGCTTCTATGATATGACATTCGGATATACGCCGGATCATATGGTGCTTCATGATCTGACCTTGTATGCGAAGCCGGGACAGAAGCTGGCGTTCGTGGGATCTACCGGAGCAGGAAAGACGACGATCACCAACCTGATCAACCGTTTCTATGATGTGGCCGACGGAAAGATCCGCTACGACGACATCAATATCAATAAGATCAAGAAAGCCGATCTGAGACGGTCGCTCGGCATCGTGCTTCAGGATACACATCTGTTTACCGGAACGATCAAAGAAAACATCCGTTACGGTAAACTGGATGCAACTGACGAAGAAGTAGTAAATGCAGCAAAACTTGCTCATGCCGACGGGTTTATCCGTATGCTGCCGAACGGCTATGATACACATCTGAGCGGCGACGGCGAAGAACTTTCACAGGGCCAGAGACAGCTGCTCGCAATTGCGAGAGCGGCAATCGCAGACCCGCCGGTACTGATCCTCGATGAGGCGACATCCTCCATCGATACAAGAACCGAGCAGATCGTTCAGAAAGGTATGGATAACCTGATGAAAGGCCGTACCGTATTCGTAATCGCCCACAGACTCTCCACCATCCGCAACAGCGATGCGATCATGGTGCTTGAACACGGACGCATAATCGAAAGAGGAACACACGAAGAACTCCTCAAACTAAAAGGAACCTACTATCAGTTATACACAGGAAAACTAGAACTTTCGTGATGGCTGCAAGCCGTGCGACAAAGCGGAAGAATCCCCTGCGAAAAGTGTTTACATTTTTCGCAGGGGATTCTTTTGATTTGGCATAGGGCGCCAGCCCGAACTAAAATCCGCCTCAGAATTTAAATAAAAAAAGTGCTTGCAATTCTGAGCCCGCTGTGGTAATATAAACAACGGTCACTGTAGAAACAGTGACTGTATAGTGGCCCCGTGGTCAAGCGGTTAAGACATCGCCCTTTCACGGCGGTAACACGGGTTCGATTCCCGTCGGGGTCATTGCACATGATCAGTGGAATATAGCTGATGAGTGCTCATGGTAAGGCGCAGTAGCCAAGTGGTAAGGCGTGGGTCTGCAACACCCTGATTCACCGGTTCAAATCCGGTCTGCGCCTCTTGAAAAAATCCCGGAAAATATTGATTTTCCGGGATTTTTCTATGTTTTCTTCTATACTGTTTATGCACACTTCCTTTTTTAACATACCCAAAACTATTAAATCGATCGTTGCTATAACATCATACCTTTCTAATTAAAAATGCTATAAATTATAGTAGAATGGCATTACATTTTCCCATTCGGTAAATTTATCATAATCGATGAGGAGTACGGAGAGGATTTGCAAGGCGCAATATCTTTCTGACTTCATTCAATCATAAACAGCATGTGATCCTTACGGATTAGCACAAATAGTAATTGCAATACAACTATAATACTATATATAGTATGCGTCAAATAGAAATGTACATGACAAAAGTTTGTGCAGCAATTTTGGGAAAATTATGCTATTGAAAAACAAACATATGTTCTATATAATAAACCTAAAAGGAGGCGAACATAAGTTTGGATAGAGTTGTATTTCATATAGATGTAAATTCTGCGTTTCTAAGCTGGGAAGCGGTATATCGCCTCTTTCACCTTGGAGGTAAGGTTGATTTAAGAGAGCAGGTATCTGCTGTAGGCGGAGATATGGCCATGAGGCACGGAATTATTTTAGCGAAATCTATTCCGGCAAAGAGATATCACATAAAAACTGGGGAAACTATTTTGGAGGCGAAACAAAAATGTCCGGAGTTAATTTTGGTTCCGCCTAACTATAGGCTGTATGAAAAGTGCTCCAAGGCATTTATGGATATCTTGCGCCAGTATTCTCCAGACGTAGAGCAATACTCGATAGACGAAGCATTTGTTGATATGACAGGAACGGAAAAATTGTGGGGTGATCCGGTAACAGCGGCAAACAGACTGAAAAATCAGATCCGGGATACACTGGGGTTTACAGTAAATATCGGGATTTCTGAGAATAAGCTGCTGGCAAAGATGGCATCGGATTTCCAGAAGCCGGACCGGGTGCATACGCTGTGGCGTAATGAGATTGAAGATAAAATGTGGCCGCTTCCGGTCAGTGATCTTTTCTTCGCGGGCAGGGCGACTACACAAAAATTGCTGAAGCTGGGCATCCAGACAATAGGGGATCTTGCGCACGCAGATCCGGAGTTGTTAAAGATACATTTGAAAAAGCATGGGGAAGTTATATGGGCATTCGCCCGCGGGATGGATGTGTCTGTTGTTCAGTCAGAAGCTCCAGCAAATAAAGGGTATGGGAACTCCACTACCATTGCATTTGATGTAACCGATGCGTCCACTGCGAAGCTGGTGCTGCTCGCACTGGCTGAGACGGTGGGAACCAGACTGCGGGCAGCGAAGGTGCGGGCCGAAGTGATTGCCGTAGGGATTAAGTCTCATGACCTGCGCTATGCCAGTCATCAGATGACTTTACGGAATGCAACCAATATAACAACGGAAATTCATAAGTTCGCCTGTCAGCTCTTTGATGAGCTGTGGGATGGTTCACCAATCAGACATTTAGGAATTCACACCAGCCGGATAAAGGATGGGATTAATATGCGCCAGCTTGATATGTTTGATGATACCGATTATGAAAAATTGGAGAAAATTGACGCTACAGTAGATCGGATACGGAAAAGATACGGGATTGATTCTGTCAAACGGGCAGCATTTGTGGATAGTCCTATTGACCATATGTCCGGGGGAATCAGCCGGGAAAAAAGATCTGTTGATTATGAGAAAATCGGAGTAAAATAGCAGGAGGCAGAGAACTATGAGCATGGGGATTGGAACGAACGCTCAGAATCCGGATGAGGGGGAGTTGACAAGAGAATTAGAGCAAATTGCCTGCGGGGTATGGTTTACCAGCACTGGACGAACAATCCCTCAAATGGTCAAATACCAAGACGGGGAAGGCTTGATCCACAGCATCACTCACATCCATGTGCAAAAGCAGTCGGAGAAATATTACTGTGGTATTCCGATCCATGAGTTTTGCTGCAGTACAATAGTGGAAAACAAGGAATATCAATTCCGCCTGTATTATTATCCGCAGACACACTGCTGGAAAATCAGCTGGGAAGGAGAATAATGGGAAGACCATAATAAAGGAGGAGCACTTATGTGTGGACGTTATTATGTAGATGACGAGACTGCAAGAGAAATTGAAAAGATTGTGAGGAATTTGGATCGAAAACTCCATGTCGAGCGCACAGGAGATATTTGTCCATCCCAGAGAGCAGTGGTGATAAGAGGAGAGAACGAACATCTGATGGCAGACTGCATGGCATGGGGCTTTCCGTGCTTTGACGGAAAAGGACTATTGATCAATGCCCGTGCTGAGAGTGCCACAGAGCGAAAGACGTTTCGAGACAGCGTGCAGCATAGGCGATGCATTATTCCGGCTAAAGGATTTTATGAATGGGATAAAAGCAAAGAAAAGTTTTCGTATGAACGGAAGGATGCCCCGGTACTTTATATGGCAGGCTGCTATAATTGGTATGGGGATGAAGAAAGATTCGTAATCCTGACAACGGAAGCAAACTCTTCCGTGGCGCCGGTTCATAACCGGATGCCTCTGATTTTGGAACCGGAGGAGCTGAACGACTGGGTGCTGGACGACAAAGTAACAGAATATATATTGCATAAGACACCGGTAATGTTAAAATCCGGTACAGAGTATGAACAGATGAGTTTATTTTAATGAGAATGGTGCAGGGGTAATGGATTGCATTTGGTGAAGTATTTCTGAACAATATAGGAATAAAGGGAGAGGCCGCCCCAAAAGCAATACTGGACCGGTCAAAAATACAATAACTGGCTGTTTTGAAACGGCCAGACGCGTGCTATCATTGACCGAGATGAAGAACAGAGAAAGCAGGAATGATAATATGACAAAGAAAATAGCAGTGATCAATGATCTGTCAGGATTTGGTAAATGCTCACTTACGGCGGCTATTTCTGCGATTGCAGCCATGGGTGTACAGCCCTGTCCGCTGCCGACGGCAATCTTAAGCGCACAGACCGGTTACCCGAGCTATTACTGTGATGATTATACAGATAGAATGGAACTTATCTACAGAGAGTGGGAGAAGATGCAGGTGCGTTTTGATGGAATCTATACGGGATTTTTATCCGGGGAACATCAGATTGAAAAAGTACTTGAATTTCTGGATATATTTCTCGGGAAAGGAACATTTCTTCTGGTAGATCCTGTGATGGGGGATAACGGAGCCCGTTATCCGTTTTTTACAAAAGCAATAGAGTCCGGAATGAAGAATCTTGTTTCCCGTGCAGACATCATTACTCCGAATCTGACGGAGCTGTGTCTTCTGACAGGTACAGATTACCGGCTGATAAAAGAGATGACGGAAGAAAGACATCTGGTGAAAGTGGCGGAGCAGATGGCCAGAAACCTGATGACGGGCGGTATAAGGGAAGTGATAGTGACGGGAATCCGTTTCAGCGATGAGAAGGACGGGCAGGAGATGATGGGGAATCTTGCAGTGACAAAAGAAAATACCGCATTTTCTGCATTCCCGTTTATCGGGGAAAGCTTCTCAGGAACAGGGGATTTATTCGCCTCCGTGATCGCAGGCGGAAGAGCAAGGGGAGATGCTCTTGCTGAATCCATGGAACTTGCGGGAAATATGATCGAGCGGGCTATCGGAGATTCCGTAAGGGCGGGAGTACCGCGGAATGACGGTGTTGACTATGAAAAATATCTGTGGATGCTCGGGGAGAAGAACAGAGAGGAAGCAGACAGAGAAGGGTAAAATGACGCCGGAGCAGAGAGGAGAAACAGCGATGAGCGGAAGAACAATACGGATTGTTACGACGGGAATATTCGCGGCAATGATCACGGTGATGACTGCTTATATCTGTCATATACCATATGGAGCGAACGGAGGATATATCCATTTCGGAGATACCCTGATCTATCTGGCGGCAGTGTTCCTTCCCCGGCCTTATGCCTTTGCGGCAGCGGCTATAGGAGGCGGGATGGCGGATTTGTTGACCGCGCCCATGTGGATGCCTGCCACGGTTATTATTAAATTTCTGATAGTTCTGCCTTTTACAGAGAAAAACAGCAGACTGCTGAGCCCGAGGAATATTGCGGCGCCGGTCATTGCAGGAGTTGTGTCGGCAGCAGGTTACTATGTGGCGGAAGGGATACTTTTCGGTTCCTTTGCAGCACCGGCGGCGTCGCTTGCCGGAAGCCTGATCCAGTCGGGCGGAAGCGCGGCTCTGTTTTACGTCGCTGCACTGATCATGGAACGTTCACACGTAACTATACAGATCCGGCGTTTGATGGGATTTGAGAAAGCTTAGGAGGAGAGAGATGGCTGATATTTTATACACTTATAAAAGTAATGTCTATGTAAATCTTACCAATAAATGTGACTGCGCGTGTACTTTCTGTATACGAAGTCATCGGGACAGCGTAGGGGAGGCGGAAACGCTCTGGCACAAGAAAGATCCAAGTCTGGAGGAAGTTCTGGCAGCATTTGACGCGTTCGACTTTGGCGGATATGAGGAATTGATCTACTGTGGTTACGGGGAGCCTACATGCGCTCTCGATATACTGACTGCATCGGCAAAGTACGCCAAAGAGAAATACGGGATCAGAATCCGGTTGAATACAAACGGACTGGCTAATCTTTACTATGGAAGAGACGTGATACCTGATCTGGCGGAAGTGGTCGACTGCGTATCCATCAGTCTGAATGCGCCTTCGGCAGAGGAATATATGGCTGTTACAAGGCCGCAGTTTGACAATGCTTTTGAGGGAATGCTGCAGTTTGCTTCGGAATGTGCAAAGAAAATAGAACAAGTCAGGTTTACAGTTGTTGATGTCCTTCCGGAGAAAGACATCGAAGCGAGCCGCAGGCTGGCGGATTCAATGGGAATCGGACTCAGGGTGCGGCATTTCGCATAGAAAAACAGAAAAGAAAGTTTGAATCATATTGTTTTTGCACCAAAATATCGGAGGCAGGTTATCTATAAAGAAATTCGAAAAGATGCAGGAATGATATTAGTAGAATACATAGAACCGTTTATGGGTGAGCAGGTGACAGCCCCCATCGCATGAGAGGGATTACACGCAGGCAGGAGCTTACCTTCGCGGCAGCAGGATTATGCGGAGTGTGTCTGTATTATCTGCTGGAGAATATTGCGCTGACTTATACAATGGCATCTAATGTAGGAGTGATCATTTCCGTGGCTCCGTTTTTTACGGCGATTCTGGCCCGCATATTTTTGAAACAGGATGAGAAGCTCCGGGCGAATTTTTTCATCGGCTTTCTTATTGCCATGGCCGGAATCGTGCTGATCAGCTTTAACGGCGCGGCTATGGAGCTTAATCCTGCGGGAGATCTGCTGGCGCTTCTGGCTGCATTTATATGGGCGTGTTATTCAATCCTGACGAGAAAGATAAGCAGCTATGGTTACAATACCATTTTGACGACCAGACGGATATTTCTTTACGGCATCCTGTTTATGATACCGGCTCTTTTTCTGTTTGATTTTAAACTTGATCTGATGCGGTTTACAAATCCTGTTTATTTACTGAATATTCTCTTTCTGGGGCTGGGGGCTTCTGCACTATGCTTTGTTACATGGAATTTTGCGGTAAAACTGCTGGGGGCAGTAAAGACGAGTATTTATATTTATCTTACTCCTGTTATTACCATCACTGCTTCTGTATTGATCCTGCATGAGCCGTTTACGGCGCTGACCGGAGCCGGGACTGTGCTGACATTGGCCGGACTGCTGCTTTCCGAGGGCAGACTATTCAGCAGAAAAGAGAATTCATAAACAAAGCCTTAGGAAGAACGTTGTCCCTCCGCCTTCCGTATCCATAAAGCCGATTTCCCCATCCAGCATTCTTGCCAGTTCTTTTGCGATGCTTAATCCCAGACCAAAATGAGATTTGTCTGTACGTGATTTATCCCCGCGGTAAAAGCGGTCAAAGATAAATGGCTTATCCTCTGCCGGAATCCCCTTTCCGTGATCTATGATAGAAAAAATCAGCTTCTTTTCTTTTAAAGAAGCCTGAATCTGCAATGAACTGCCTTCCGGGGAATAGCAGACCGCATTATCCAGAAAAATGCTCAGGATCTGGAAGAGCCGCTCCCGGTCAGCAGTAAGGACCGGATACGCATCTTCACTCAGATTGAGATCCAATCTTATCTTTTTACTGATGCATACCGGTTCATAGGCTTCGTACAGTGTGATCAGCAGAGTGTCCACATTGATCTCGCTTTTCTGGATGGTCCACTTGTCTGCGTCCGATGAGGCAAGCAGCAGCATATCCTGCACAAGCCGAGACATCCGGCCGCATTCTGCGTCAATGACATCCAGACAGGTCTGTGCCTGCGGGTCATTGCTGTCATGGCTCTGCATTTCCTGCAGGGCTTCTGTATTTGCCATGATCACAGCAAGCGGGGCTTTCAGCTCGTGAGAAGCAGCCGCAACAAAATCTTTCTGGCTTTTGATCATCTGTTCGCTGGGAGTAAAGGCTCTTTTCAAAAGGAAACGACTGACAAACATAATAACAACAAAAGAAATCAACCATATCCCCAGATACAGAGGCGCTTGATGCAGAAACAGAGACAAAACAGACCTTTTCGGATAAATAAGAGTAAGAGAGAGGCTCTCTCCGCTCTGTGTGCTGACTGTGGCCGGGATGGCGTAATAGCGATCGTGATGCAGCCCTTCTAATTCTATATAGCCGCCCTGCTCTGTGACCTGCCTAGTGCTCTGGAAACCGGCAGTATTTTGTATACCGATGCTCTGACCCGCTTTCTGCAAAAGAATATCGAAGTCCGTAGGAAAGTTGGGTCCGCTTTTGTACAGGAGCTTTTCTTCTGAATCCCAGAGCGCGGCATATACATTCATCTGCTTTTCATAATCAGAAAGAACAGTCTCCGGCTGTTCGGTATCGGCTTCTAACTGATAGATGATCAGGGAAGCCATGCGCTGGATATAGGTTACATCGGCGGTTTGGGCTGACTGATATGTGTTCCAGAAGGAAAAGGATAGAATCAGTGTGATGAGCACCATCAGGATCCCGGTCATAATAATATGAAGCCTGTTCAATAATTTCTTAAGCATTTCCATTCTCCAATCTGTACCCCGTTCCGTAGATAGTCTTGATCACGCAGCAGCTTCCCAGCTCTTTCAGACGTTTCCTGAGAAATGAGA
>CAKNJS010000035.1 GCA_930986645.1 uncultured Lachnoclostridium sp. | reverse complement strand
CTTCCAGACCGACCTTGCTGTCGATGGAGCCTTCCTTTACGTGGCAGTGCATATCAATCTTCATACACAAGCCCCCTTTTGTTCTGTACTCTTTATGATGCAGTTATCATAAACTAATTATACATCAAACAGCAGAACAATGACAATATAAGATCACGGACTTTTCACGAACGGGTTGCTCCCAGTACCACAGCAATACATCCGAACCATGCTGCCGCATACACCGGTGTAGGAACCGAAACCTCCGTAAAACAGTACAAAACCGCCAGAACTATTAAAAAAACAATACCTGTAATTGATATAATGCTGTTAAATACTGATTTTCTGATATTCATAAAAAACACACCTTTCTCTGTCAGGATATCCCTTTCATTTCCTTTTAACAGGTATATCCTAGCAGATCAGGTGTGTCATAAAACGGACTTTACTTTTTATGGCATCAAAATTTTCTTAATCTCTCTTATCGTCTTCTGACAAATTTTCGGTGTCAAATTCAATAAACGTCATATCATCGTCGTCCAATTCGTCATCCGGATCATCGGCAAACTCAGCTTCCACATCCTCCCGCGCGGCTCTGTCTGAGTCTTCTTCTCCCATAGTGTCTTCTCCAGAATTTTCATTCGGGATTTCATCCAGATCATCCATCATGGCACGGGCTTTCTCAACTTCATTTGCCGTAGATTTCTCATTTCTGATTTCTGCCGCCTTTTTCAGACTTTTTCTCTTCTGCTTTCCTGATTCCAACAGAAGCTGTACGGCAATCCCCAGCACACAGAATATCACACACAAAACCGGCAGGATCACACTCTGATCCACGGGAAGAAGATAATATACAGAAGTTCCGGCTGCCAAGCCTCCGCAAAGTGAAGTTGCGATAATCGTAAGCACTGTAATAAAGCGGATTGCCAGTAATGCAATCACAAGGCTGACAGCAAGACACACTGCAGTCCAAATCCAATCCTTAGGATTCACAAGAGCCAAACTGAAACCTGCCGCAGAGAAAAATACAAGAAGAAATACTCCTGCACGGTACACTGCCGCCCCCAGCACTGCCAGTATGATACCAAGCACACCTCCTGCTATGAGTATCCCAATATCCTCCAGCCCTAATACAAAGCCTGCCGCCGCACCCGCGGCAAATCCGGCTGCCAGACCGGTCAGAGCCGCCCACACACGCACGATCTTCAAACCGAACATACAGAGAAGAAGACCGACTACTGCTGCTGCCGCAAGTACAATTATCTCTGTTGTGTTCAACATATGGCTTTCTCTGCCCAGTTCCTGAACCACTTCTCTTAAATCCAGATTCTGTATTGTGTCAAAAATTTCATTTGCATTCATAACATCACACCTGTACCCCTAATTATTTTCTTCATACAATTTTCCCAGATCTGCAAGCAGACTCCTGTATTTCTCAACAACGGACTGCGGTGATATAATCTGTACATCTCTGCCCAGACCGGTAATCCAGCCGAAAAACTGTTCGCTTACAGCCACCTCCACACGGGCGGTAAAGTGATCTGCGCCGTCCGGATGAAGCGGCACATCTTTGCCGAACCGGTCAATCACAACTCCCACAAACCGGTTATGAAATCTGATGCGCACTGTCTCTTCTCTGCCTCCGAACATACCGAATGTACGCTTTGTATAACGTGCAAGATCAAATTTCGAGAATTCGTCCCGCCCTTCTCTTTCCTGTCCGGTGAGTACAATATCCAGCATCTTATCAACCCGGAAATGCTTGATAAGTCCGGCATCCGTATCATAGCCGATGAGATAGTAGTTCTCATTATCCCATGTGAGCGCCCACGGACTTACATGATAGCTTTTGCCGTCTTTTTTCATCCGTATTTCCTTTGAAACTGTCCATTCAAAGTATCGAAAAGCTATCTGCTGATTCAGCGCGAGCGCTGTATGGAGTTTGTCTACATTATAATAGATACTTTCATTCATCGCTTTAATGCGGTCTGCAACAACAACCTGCCGCTGCAGTTTGCGCGCCTCATGCCTGCTGGTCAGTTTTTCGATCTTGCGGATCAAAGCGCCGGACTTTTTCTGGGTAATAAATCTGGATGACTGTACAGCATCCACCAGCAGCTTCAGCTCAGCCAGTTCAAAATCTCTGTGTGCAAGATAATAGCCTTCCGGCTGTTCTTTCCGATATATAATATCCATGCCGAAGTTTTTTAAGGTCTCGATATCACTGTAAAGAGTTTTCCGTTCTGCATGTATATCATGTTCTTCAAGACGCTCTTCCAGTCTCTTTCGAGAAACAGGATGCTCTTCATCAGTCTCTTCAAGAAATATCTGCATCAAATATAAGATTTTCCCTTTCTGCTCCCTGCTTTTTGCCATGTTTTCCGGTCTCCCCTGTATGTTTACCGCTCAGCGCATCCACTGCAAGCCGATGTCTGCTTCCTGCTTATTCTACCAATGATCCTGTGGATTGACAAGACAGAACCGGATTTATTTACACACTGAAAGTGGATGCCAACCAATTTACCTTGATCAACATCCACTTTCATACTGATATTTCTATCATTCTTTTTTACCTCTTTCTTCTATCTTTCTTTTTCGATTGATAGATTTAACTTATGTTCCCGGTGGTCCGTACCTCCTTTACTTAAATTCCCATTGAATTTGAGTTCCTCGATAATCTTCTTTCTGATATAGATTTTACCTCTCTCATAACTTTCTCGTCATTATGATCTTTCTCTATATCTGATTACCCATTTCTCAATTCCGCTGTTCAATGGGTTTTATAAAACTTTCAATCAGTTTTATTTGTTGTCATTATAATAACTCTATATTTTGTTTTTGTCAACCTATTTTTTGATATTTCTTATATTTTCACAAAATTATCTGTTAATTATAATTCATACATTATATAAAAGAAAGAAATTGTATTCTGTATTTGAAAAACTGCCCGGTTGACTTCTATACAAGGTACCTTTAAAATAGAATGGAAATGTCAAAATCACTGAATTTACGATAAGGAGTCTTAACAATGGAAAACTTGAAAATACCTGAAGGCTACTCTTCGCCTCTCACGATCCGGGAGACAGAAGTTGCCATCAAGGAGGTCAAAGATCATTTCGAGCGGGCGCTTGCCAAATCTCTGCATCTGACACGTGTATCCGCTCCTCTGTTTGTCCGCCCGGAGACGGGTATGAACGACAACTTAAACGGAGTGGAGCGTCCTGTTTCTTTCGGCATTAAAGAACAGAACGACGCAGAAGCCGAGATTGTCCACTCACTCGCAAAGTGGAAACGCTATGCGCTGAAAAAATACGGCTTTCACTCAGGAGAAGGCCTCTATACTGATATGAGCGCTATCCGCCGGGACGAAGACACCGACAACATCCACTCTCTCTATGTGGACCAGTGGGACTGGGAAAAGATCATCTCCAAAGAAGAGCGCAATATGGAGACGCTTGAGTACACGGTACGCAAGGTTTACAGCGCCCTGAAGGACACTGAGGATTACATATCCAGAAGGTACAACTATATCGAGCCGCTCCTTCCGGACGATATTTTCTTCATCACCTCACAGGAACTCGAAGATATGTATCCGGACTGTACTCCGAAAGAAAGAGAGAACAAAATTGCCAAGGATAAAGGAGCTGTATTTATCTCACAGATCGGCAAAATCCTTGCCTCAGGCGAGAAACACGACGGCCGTGCGCCGGACTATGACGACTGGGAATTAAACGGAGATATCATCGTATATTATCCGGTGCTCGACATGGGGCTGGAGCTCTCTTCCATGGGCATCCGTGTAGACGAGGAATCTCTTAAGAGCCAGCTTAAGATCGCAGGATGCGAAGAGCGCGCGGAGCTGCCGTTCCAGAAATCTCTGCTGAACAAAGAACTCCCCTACACAGTAGGCGGCGGTATCGGACAGTCCCGTATCTGTATGTATTATCTGAGAAAGGCACATATCGGCGAGGTACAGTCTTCACTCTGGCCGGACGATGTGACAGAAGAGGCACTCGCCCACGGCATTAACCTGCTGTAGAGGAATTAACATGGCACACTTATTACTTGCGATCATATATCTGGCGTTTATCAGCCTCGGACTGCCGGACGCACTGCTGGGTTCCGCTTGGCCCGCGATGTACACGGAATTTAATGTTCCTGTCTCCTGCGCCGGGATCATATCCATGATCATTTCACTGGGCACCATTGTATCCAGTCTCCAGAGCGACCGGCTCACGCGGAAGCTGGGTGCAGGAAAAGTTACAGCCGTCAGCGTGGCGATGACCGCTGCTGCACTGCTTGGATTTTCCTTTACCCATTCGTTCTGGATTCTCTGCCTCTGGGCTGTTCCCTACGGACTTGGCGCAGGCAGCGTGGACGCAGCTCTGAACAATTACGTAGCACTGCACTACAAGAGTCATCACATGAGCTGGCTCCACTGTATGTGGGGCGTGGGCGCAACACTCGGACCTTACATCATGGGATTTGCTCTTTCCGGCGGGAAGACATGGAACTCCGGTTACCGCTGTATCGGCATACTTCAGATTGTACTGACAGCATTCTTGATCTTCAGCCTTCCGCTATGGACAAAACAGAAAAACAGAACCGCAGTACAGCCATCGGAAGATGCATCGGAAAAAGCGGGAGACAAACCGCTCTCCCTTGCAGAGATCATACGGATTCCCGGAGCGAAAGAGGTCATGCTCTGCTTTTTCTGCTACTGCGCCATCGAACAGACTGCCAGCCTGTGGGCAAGCAGTTATCTCCATCTTTTTAAAGGGATTCCTGCAGAAACCGCCGCACGCTTTGCCGGTATGTTCTTCATCGGCATCACCGCAGGCCGGGCGGTCAGCGGCTTTATCACAATGAAGCTGAATGATGTACAGATGATCCGTCTGGGACAGGCAATCATCGCGGCCGGCATCGTTGTCATGCTTTTGCCCGGTCCGGACATCGTATCCCTCGCCGGCCTGATTCTGATCGGACTGGGATGCGCGCCTGTGTATCCATGCATCATCCACTCTACACCGGATCACTTCGGTGCGGAACGGTCACAGGCAGTCATCGGCGTGCAGATGGCAAGCGCCTATATCGGCACATGCCTCATGCCGCCTCTGTTCGGACTGATCGCCAGCCATATCAGCATCACGCTTTTTCCGGTCTATATGATGGCTCTGCTCATTCTTATGATCGTAATGCACGAGCTGCTCACAAAGAAAACAATGCATTAAAAAACGGTTCAGCACGTCATCCCTGACGTGTGAACTGTTATCTATACTATATTATTTTTATAACGCCCACCGCCTGCATATGCTGCGCGCGTCGGCGTTTTTCTGTAATTTCACGGGGATATCCGATCAGCCCGTTCCCGTTATACGGGTCATTGAAATAATAATTTTCTTCATCATATCCCACAAGCAGCATACAGTGCTCATTGGATATCCACGTAAAGACCTCACCCGGGCTTTGGTTCGCTGCAGTATCAAAAAGATACCACTGCGGACCGATGACCGGCTCACGCATATCAATACACGCCCAGCAGATTACCGGCATTCCGTGATCGATATACTTTGCCAGAAGTTCTTCCAGAGGTGTGCCGGTCTCATCTATTGCCCGGTATTGCGGGACATCTTCCTGCTTTATGCCATACTCACCGTCTTTCGCATTTGCGAACACTTTATCAAGAGCATTTACGATCACCGGCGCATAGCAGCCGAATGCGTCTTCGTCATACGGACTTCCGCAGAAATATTTTCGCGGATCGGGGCCGAACAGCTCACCGTTTCTCACTTCAAATGCCTTCTGTTCCAGACAGTTCCCTATAAATTCATCTGCCGTAATGTCAAATCCCAGATACTGAAGCAGCATCACCGCTGAAACGCTCTCGCACCCTGTAGGATACCGCCCGCTCTGGTCAATATAAGGTGCACGGATAATAACTTTCTTTCCTTTTCCCATAATTTCCCCTCCTGATACAGCTGACGGCCGGACAGACATCTGCTGTCTGCCGGCCGCTTTCACACTTTATCTATATTTATCTGCCGCCCTGCTTTGCCTGTGTCACTTTCCGGATCACCGTGAGCACTCCTATAAGAAGAAGCAGACTTACGCCGAGCACGATCCACCAGACGTGAACGACTCCGGCGATCAGATATCCTGCAATGCAGACCGCAGCTACAACCGCCGCATACTGCATCTGCGTGGATACATGATTGATATGATTGCTCTGGGCTCCCGCTGAGGACATAACCGTGGTATCGGAAATCGGGGATACATGATCCCCGCACACAGCACCCGCAAGAACTGCCGATACAGAGATCACCATCATGTCCAGATCAGCACCGCCGGAGAACATTGCTGTCGCGATAGGCACAAGAATCGCAAACGTTCCCCATGATGTTCCTGTCGAAAACGAGAGAAATACCGCTGCCGCGAACATTACCACCGGAATGAAAATGCTGGCGGATGCGTTATCTCCAACAATATGCCCTACGAAATCCGCAAGGCCGAGAGCATCTCCAACTCCTTTCAGCGACCACGCAAAGATCAGGATCGTCACCGCCGGAACCATCAGCTTGAACCCCTCTGCCAGACTTTCCATAAAGCCTTTGAATGTAACCACTTTTCTCGGAAGGTAGAGGACAAGCATAAAAAAGATCGTGATCATTGTCGCAAAGATCAGACTTGTCTCCGCGTCACATCCGGAAAATGCCGTGATCACATCCGTGGCTCCGCCCAGATATCCCGTATAAATCATGGCCCCGATTGCGGATATGATCAGGACCGCAACCGGAAGAACAAGGTCGATCACCTTTCCGTTCGGGTTGACCTCGTCTTCAGATATCTGCTCGAATTCCTCCGCACCGCTTGTAAAGAGGTCCCCTTTCGCGGCATTTTCCTCGTGTTTTTTCATCAACCCGAAGTCAAATGCCGTCACGGTGATGAAAATGACCATAAACAGCGTGAGGATCGCATACAGGTTGTACGGGATCGTTCGCAGGAAAAGCTGGAACCCGGTAATCCCCGCATCTTCCGGCACATAGGAGTTGACTGCCGCCGCCCAGCTTGAGATAGGTGCGATGATGCACACCGGTGCAGCGGTAGAATCAATGATATATGCCAGCTTTGCTCTGGACACTTTATAGCGGTCCGTCACAGGGCGCATAACCGATCCCACTGTAAGGCAGTTAAAATAATCATCCACAAAGATCAGGATGCCCAGACCTGTCGTCGCCAGAAGCGCACTCTTTTTCGATTTGATCTTCGTTCCCGCCCATTTGCCGTATGCAGCGGATCCTCCGGTCTTTGCCATCAGTACGATGATCATGCCGAGCAGGACGTCAAAGATCAGAATATTCAGATTCATGCTGTTCTTCATAATCTCGAAGAAATTCACAAACGACTCCCACGGGTGAAATCCACTGTAAAGCATGGCTCCCACAGCCACACCCAGAAATAGGGAACTGTATACTTCTTTTGTTACAAAGGCGAGTATGATCGCCAGAAGCGGCGGGATCAATGCCCACCATGTTCCGATAAACATAGAACCATCCATAACTTTTTTACTCTCCATTCCTTGAATCAGGAGCGCCGTAAAAAGAGCGGCCGCATACGCAGCCGCTCCCTTTGTTCCGACACTCGCATTTGTCTATTATTGTATAAGAAATACAGGAAAATAACAAGTTATAATTTACAGCAGAATCACGGCTGCCTCACAGCTTCCGAGAGTGATCGTTCCTTTCCTGTTGATTTCCCGTGTTCCGGCTTCCTCTGCTCCTGTGTTGGACAGAAGTATTCTTCCTGACTGTCCGGCAAGTTTCAATGTGCATGGCTCAGTCCCGTAATTTGCCGCAATAAGGATGTCCTGAACTGCTTTTGCATCGCCTTTCCCGGAGATCCTGTGATAAGCAAAGATACCGTCCTGCTCCTCATAATCAGGGACAAATCTTCCATATGTAAATGTCTCTTTATATTCCGGAGATTTCTTCAGTGCAAGGAGCTTCTTGTAATAGGACAGTACAGAATCCGGACGTTCTGTCTGCTCCTCCACATTGATCTGTGTATAATTCGGATTGAGGGCAAGCCAAGGAGTTCCTTGTGTAAACCCTGCTCCTTCTCCGGCGCTCCACTGCATCGGCGTCCTTGCATTGTCCCGGCTGTTCTCATAACAGCATTCTAATGCCTGATTTCTGCTGCATCCTGCTGCCAGAGCTTCCCGGTACTGGTCTTTTGTGCTGATATCGTCATATTCCGAGATATCATTTCTCCGGCAGTTGGTCATACCGATTTCCTGTCCCTGATAGATGAAGGGGATGCCGTACAGAAGCGCAGATGTAGCAGCAAGCATTTTCTTGCCTGTCTCATTCTGCGCATATTCCGGAAGGAAACGGCTCGCGCCTCGCGGTTCGTCATGATTTTCAATAATATTTGCCGGGAATCCGACTCCCTGCATCCTCTTCTGGGAAGCAAAAATAGTATCACGCCACTCTTTAAATGACGGTTTGCGGCTGTTGTACCAGCCGTTTTCTCCCTGCGCGAGCATATGCGCACTGAAGTCAAACATTGTTGAGAAATGTCCGTCATCGCCAATGAACTCTGCAAGCTCATCATCTTTCATATTGAAAACTTCCGCCACGGTAAACGCATCATATTTCTCAAATGTATTCTTCTTTATATCTTCAAAATAGTCTCCGACGCCCTGTACTTCTTCCACCATCTTCACACAGGAAGCCAGCCCGTCCGGACCGTCCGGCTCAAAGGATGGGAAACTCAGATCTTTCTTAATGTTGATGATCGCGTCAATGCGGAATCCTGCCAGCCCTTTGTCCAGCCACCAGTTGATCATCTTATAGATCTCCTGCCTCAGTTCCGGATTCTCCCAGTTGAGATCCGGCTGCTCTTTTGCGAACATATGGAGATAGTACAGATCGGTTCCCGGCACCGGTTCCCATGCGCTTCCGCCGAAATAAGAGCGGTAATTGCTCGGCTCCCTGTCGTCTTTTCCTTTTACAAAATGAAAATATCCCGCATACTTTCCATACGGATCTTTCAGCGCTTTCTGAAACCACTCGTGCTTGTCGGAACAGTGGTTCACCACCAGATCCATCAGGACATACATTCCCCGTTTCTTCGTCTCTGCAAGCAGTTCATCGAACTCCTCCATCGTGCCGAACTCTTCCGCGATCTTATAATAGTCGGAAATATCGTATCCCTGGTCTACAAAGGGGGACTGATAGATCGGGGACAGCCAGATAATATCGATTCCCAGATCTTTGAGATAATCTAACTTTGAGATAATTCCCCTGAGGTCTCCAATTCCGTCTCCGTTCGTATCAAGAAAACTTTTCGGATAGATCTGATATGCTGCCTTGTCATGCCACCATTTCTTTTTCATAGAAATACACTCCTCTCTTTACCGGACGGTATGTTGCGTTTCTTGTATGATGCTGTTATTATAGGCTTAGGATAAAAAGATTTCTTGCACAATCATTTGAATTAATAACACAATTCTGCTTTTTAGGAGGGTGGTTTTATGAAGTCTGCTTTTGATCTGTCACCGGCGCAAAAAGAGAAAGCTCAGCACGGAGAAAAGATGTTCCCGCTGAAAAGATACATCACAAAACTTTCAGATCTCTACCCCGCGGTCACCGCTCACTGGCATGAAGAGGCCGAGCTGACCCTGATCACAGAGGGCTCCTGTACATACCAAATTCATCTTGAGAATTACGAGGCACAGTCCGGTGATATTCTGTTCATCCCTCCCGCTGAACTTCATTCAATCAACATAGAACCGGGCACGGAAATGACATCTACAACTTATGTCTTCCACATGGATTATCTGAATGCTGACTCTGCCGATATATGCGCCGTAAAATATCTGCATCCGATCAGCCGGCACACGCTGATGCTTCCCTATATCATAAAAAAAGACCACCCGGCTTATCCTAAGCTTCTGGAGGTCTTTCATGAAATGGAACAAGCATACGTCGAAATGCGCCCCGGTTACGAAATGATGCTCAAGGCACTGCTGCTCTATGCAGCAGCGCTCCTGCTGCCATACAGACAGGCGGAGAACACACGTCCGCAGCTTGAAGATGAACATACATCCAAGCTTAAACTGGTCCTTGAATATATCGGGGAGCACTACGCGGAAGATCTGACGATCCCGCAGCTCGCGCGGCTGTGCTTTTTCAGCGAGTATCATTTTATGCGCTTTTTTAAAAAGTACATCGGTGTATCCTGTCTGGAATATATTAAGAACTTAAGGCTGGAAAAAGCCGCCTCGCGCTTGGCGCAGGGCGGCCAGTCCGTACTTGACATATCCCTGTCATGCGGATTTTCCAATCTGTCGTATTTTTATCGGGAATTCAAGAAAAAATACGGCATGACCCCGAAGCAGTTTATCCGGGAAGCTCCGTCACTGCCGTTTCTGCCGGAACAGAAGGCTTAATTTTTCTTTCCGGATACGCCTCCCGCGATCAGGCAGATCACGATCACTACCGCCATATCCGGCAGTGTATTTCCCACCGGTATGTCAATCGTCATGAACCACCGGTAGACGATAAATCCAATCAGCCAGATCACAAGATTCTTCCAGTCAAAGTCTGTCAGCTTCTTCTCTTTCCTCAGGATGAACACATCCGCGATCTGTACCGCGATCATAGGAGCGAATACGGAACCGATGAGGTATAGGAAATCAGTGATATCATCCATTGGGAAAATGATGGCTGCTATCGTACCGATGACCGTTGCCGCAATGCCCACATGGTTTCCTTTCAGTTTCGCAAATACAGACTCGGATGACACACCCGCTGAATATGCGTCAAGGAACGTAGTCGTGACAGTGGAGAAGATCACGATCAGAAGCGCCGCGATACCGAGCCCCGCCTTCGCCATGATTACAGCAATATCTGTCTCGCCGGTGCAGATTGCGGCTCCCATACCGATAATATACATCCAGCAGCTCACCAGACCGTAGACGATCACGCTCGCTGCAGTAGCCTTCACCGGTTTTTCCGCCTCTCTTGTATAATCGCTGATAACAGGCAGCCATGAGAGCGGCATTGCCACGGACAGTTCCACCGCCGCGCCAAAGCTCATCGCGTCACCGCTAAAGCCTGCTTCTGCGTCCGAACTGCCGAAGAAGATGACCCTGCACAGCAGGATGGTCAGGATAAAGAGCGCTGCCATGGCGATCGTATTAATCTTGCCGAGATTGGTCACTCCGACAGCGATCCAGAGAACGATCAGCGCGCCGATCACGATGCACCACACCCATGCCCCGGTATGGAAGATACCGTCTGCGGCAAGGGCTCCGTCATAGATCATGATGGCTGTCCATCCGACAAGCTGGAGAACATTGAGTACGGCAAAGAGCAGCCCGCCTTTGCGTCCAAAGCTCATTTTCACAGTCTCCATGGCGCTCTTTCTCATTCTCGCGCCAATCAATCCGGCAAAGAACATCATGCAGCAGCCGATAATGTGTCCGATGATGACCGCCGCAAGCCCTTTCTGAAATCCAAGGGGAGCAAGATAGGTTCCGGTCAGTATCTCCGCAATGGATACCCCCGCGCCGAACCAGATCAGACTGTTTTCGTATACTGAGGTACGCTTTGTTTCCATATCAGACTGTCTCCTTTCCTGCAGAAGGCATATCTGTTTCTGTCACTGTACTTCGCAGTGTTTCTTTAGCTGTATCTTCCGGAGTCTTTGCATATTCCCCTGTAATATCAAAGGCATGGTTCATCGGACCGCTGCCTTTTCCCAGATCCAGCATAGCTCCCAGCGCACCGGAAATATATGCTTTCGCCCTCTCCACGGATGTATCCATGTCAAAACCTTTCGCCAGATTAGACGCGATGGCGCTGGACAGCGTGCATCCTGTCCCATGGGTATTCGGATTGTCAATGCGCTTTCCGTAGAACCAGCGGTAACTTCCGTTTCTATAGAGCAGATCGTTGGCAACATTTAACTGATGTCCGCCTTTTAAGAGGACGGCACAGTGATAGTTCTCACTGATCTTCTCTGCGGCTTTTATCATATCTTCCTCAGTTCTGACTTCCATGCCTGAGAGTACTTCCGCCTCCGGAATGTTAGGCGTCAGGACATCCGCCATGGGGAGCAGTCTTTCCTTCAGAGTATCTATCGCGTCATCGCTGATCAGTTTTGCCCCGCTTGTGGCTGCCATAACCGGATCGACCACAATATTCTCTGCGTGATATTCCGTAAGTTTCTCTGCAATGGCAGCAATCAGCTCTGCTGATGATACCATTCCGATCTTGACCGCATCCGGACGAATATCCGTAAAGATGCAGTCAATCTGCTCTTTTAGAAATTCAGGAGATACCTCCATGATTCCTGCTACGCCGGTTGTATTCTGTGCAGTCAGTGCAGTGATCGCACTCATGGCAAACACGCCATTTGCGGTCATTGTCTTGATATCTGCCTGAATTCCGGCGCCTCCGCTGGAGTCACTGCCAGCGATTGTTAATGCTGTTCTCATTTTTCATACTTCCTTTCCTCTTTCGTGTTATGCGTATCCGTGTCTGCCATATAAAACTGCCGTCATTTTCCGGATATGCACTCAGCATTAATTTTATATAGCGGCAGAAAGTGGTGCCCCCGGCCTGCCGCTGAAAAGTGCCCGCTGTTATACGGACGCCCTTTTCCAGAATATATTAAAATCTTTAAACTCCGGCAGATAGATATCCGCCGTGTTCCAGATATGGGCAAGATCCCGGTCGCTTGCCTTGTCGTAGACTCCCACTGTCCTAAATCCCGCCCTTTTCGCGGTCTGAAGCGCGTGAAGCGCATCTTCAAACACCCATGTCTCAGAAGGTTCCGTATCGATCTGCAGTGCCGCGGCGTAATAGATATCCGGCTGGCTCTTGCTGCTTCCTATCTCGGAGCAGGTAAAAATCCCCTGAAAATACGAAAAGACCTTCAGTCTTTTAAGGGCGGCTTCCGCGTTCTTCCTGTCACCGGACGTAGCAATTACCATGGGAATCTGCCTCTCCCGGAATTCCTGAAGATACTGCCGTACCCCCTCTTTCAGCGGGACCCGGTTCTCATAAAAGTCCTGCACCTCCCGGTTCAGCCCCTTTATAATCTCCTCCGGCGTCTTATCAAGGCGATAATGGGAAATCAGATAGTCTGCTCCCTCTTCAAGACTCATAGTAAACAATATATCTCCGAGTCCTTTCTCCGCCTCGACCCCCAGCCTGTTCAGGTAGAGTTCTCCCAGATTTTCCCAGACGGGCATGGAATTTAGCAGTACCCCGTCCACATCAAATATCACTCCACGGATCATCTTTTCGAATCCTCCTTTTTGCAGTCAGTTTGCTGCATTACACTTGAATTACGCTTTATGCCTGTGCCTTCAGCATCTCTTCTGTACGGCTTTTCAGATGCCGCGCTGCTTTTTCTATCTCTTTCTGCGCAAAGATGGCGCTGATCACAGCAATACCGCAGATTCCTGTACCCGCAAGTTCCTTGACATTATCCGCAGTGATACCGCCGATGGCGATGACAGGTATATCCACGGCTTCGCAGATCTCCTTTACCGTCTCATGGCTTACTTCCACTGCATCAGCCTTTGAGCCTGTAGGAAATACCGCTCCCACGCCAAGATAATCAGCCCCGTGCTCCTGCGCCTTTAAGGCCTGCTCCACAGTCTGGGCGGACACACCGATGATCTTGTCCGGCCCCAGCTTCCTGCGTACATCGCCCGCTTCCATATCGCTCTGTCCAACGTGGACGCCGTCTGCGTTGATCTGCGCGGCAATCTCTACATTATCGTTTATTACAAAGGGGACGCCGTACTGTGCGCACAGCTTCTGGATTTCTTTCGCCTCTCCGAGAAATGCATCCTCGTCCAGATTTTTTTCTCTGAGCTGTACAAAAGTCACTCCGCCTTTTAACGCTTTCTCCACCTGAGCGTAAAGAGTCTCCCCGTTCAGCCAGCTGCGGTCTGTTACTGCATAGAGGCGCAGATCCTCTTTCCTGCAGTTTCCCTCATTATCTGATTTCATATTTTGCCCCTTTCTCGAGCTCTTCGCCCGTCATGTTGTAGATGGCGTCAATGATCCGGTTACGGTAGGTTGCGTTTCCGTCTCCATCCTGCATCCGGCTCCATCCGATTTCTCCTGCAAGTCCCATGACACAGACAGCTGCAGCGGCAGCCTCCAGCGGGTGGTCCGGATTTGCCGTCACATAGGCTGTCATCATTCCGGAGAGCTGGCAGCCGGTTCCGGTGATTTTTCCCATCTCCGGTCTGCCGTTTCGGATCACATAGCAGGTCTTCCCGTCAGATACAAGGTCGACAGCTCCTGTCACAGCAATGATCGTTCCTGTCTCTTCCGCAAATTTTTTCACAAATGCAACTGCCTCATCAAGACTTTCCTCGGTCACTGCGTCCGCCACGTCTGCATCCACGCCCTTTGTCGTGCCGCTTCCGAGAGCCAGCGTCTTGATCTCGGATATATTTCCGCGGATCACGGCTAATTTCAATTCTTTCATCAGCCCCAGAGCTGTATTCGTGCGCAGCGCACTGGCGCCGGCGCCCACCGGATCAAGCAGTACGGGATGCCCAAGTTCATTCGCTTTCTTTCCCGCGCGGAACATTCCCTCAATGCTTGTCTTGTGAAGGGTGCCGATATTGATATTAAGACCGCCGCAGACAGACGTGATGTCCTCCACATCTTCTGCCTCGTCGGACATGATCGGACTTCCGCCGCAGGCCAGAAGCACATTCGCCACATCATTTACAGTTACGTAATTTGTAATATTATGTACCAGCGGTACTGTATTTCTTACATTTTCCAGATATTCTCTCATCGTATTTCCACCTTTCATTTGGATGTTCCAAAGAATAATCGGATAGAGGGTTTTTCGCCCCCTATCCGCCCGCGATACCGCACAGCTCTCAGCTTCGCTGCTCGCTGTCCGTTGCCCGGCAAATCTCTGCTCGTGCAAGCACGGCAGCCACTTGCCTCTTTCCAGCTCTCAGCTTCGCTGCTCGCTGTCCGTTGCCCGGCAAATCTCTGCTCGTGCAAGCACGGCAGCCACTTGCCGGGCTTATCGCACAAAAAAACGGGAAGCCCTGCAAAAGGGTTCGCCCGCATCAGTAGTTTATCTATGTTCCCTACGTTGGCATTACCCAAATCAGGTGGCGGGTCGAAGCGATTCATCTTCCTCTCAGCCTGCTTGATACGCAAGCTCCCCGTTTTTTCATATGTGTTTCAGACAATCTTTCTTAACAGTTCAGCCATCTGACATCAGGAGACGGATCTATGCTCGCATAAGGATCCGGCGACTGATTGACAGATGAGCCGAGCGCCCGCTTATGAGCAAAGAAGCGGCATCGCCGCGGTAAGCACAGCAGTGCGTCTTTGCGAATGGCGCGCGCTGAACTGGTTATTTTCAGCCATCTGACATCAGGAGACGGATCTATGCTCGCATAAGGATCCGGCGACTGATCGGCAGATGAACCGAGTGCCCGCTTATGAGCAAAGAAGCGGCATCGCCGCGGTAAGCACGGCAGTGCGTCTTTGCGAATGGCGCGCGCTGAACTGGTTTTTTCTTTCTGCAAATATGCTTCGTCAGTGCTTTATTTTCTGAGTTTCTGCATCCAGATTTCCGAGATAAATATCAAACACTTTCATCTTCTTCATCGCAGTTACGAGCACCGCCGCTATGATGGTGCCTCCGCAGCTTGAAACGAAGAACGGAATGACAAACCCAAATACTGCGCTCTCACTTCCCATGATCAGTGTTGCGATCGGATAGCTTAAAAGCCCGCCGATAACTGATGTTCCGAACAGCTCTCCTGCATAGGCAAACGGAAGATGTTTTCCGTACTTATACAGCATGCCGCACAGAAATGCTCCGCACATAGAACCCGGGAATGCAAGCAGTGTGCCGGTTCCCATCAGATTTCTTAAAAGGCTGGTCACAAACGCCATACCCACCGCATAGCCTGGTCCCAAGAACACTCCCCCGAGAATATTGATAAAGTGCTGGACCGGAGCGCATTTAGATGCTCCCACCGGAATTGACAGCGGTGAACATACGATACCAACCGCTACCAGTATCCCTGCGAGGGCAAGTTTCCTTACGTTGACATGTTTCATGTCTTTCCCTCCTGTATACATAACGGTCGATGCTTACTGGCATCCTCTCACTCCGGAACACGGATTCCCTCGCATGTTGTTTTTGTATCGCGTACAGTCGTATAGGGGAAATCCATTCCCCTATACGATCTGCGCGATGCTGCGGGCAGCTCACGGTCAAACCGTTCGCTGTCCGTTGCCCGGCAAATGCCCCTCATGCAAGCATGGCGGCCGCTTGCCGAGCTTATCGCGCAAAACCCGGAACGGCGCTCCCCGCCCGGTAAAACTTCTTTCGTGTGATCTTTCATTCGATTGTCCGAAAGTAATGTTACCACGTCCGTATGAAAAATGCAATAAGGTTGATCACCGCCGTCAGTATCCACACGATCCCGAATGCAAGTAATTGTTGGCTTCTCATCGTGCGGTATCTGGAGCAGTAAAAAAATCCGTTAAAGGTACATATAAGTGCCATAAGCCCGGTCGCCTCCTGCCCTTTTACACCGCAGTATATAAGCAGAAGAACAAAAAGCGACAAAAGACCCGCCATCCCTGTCCGAATACTTCCAAGATATTTAAGCGAGGCCATATCCGCTACATTCATAATGTTACGCTCGCTTTTTTCCCTGACTTTCTCCTCTGGTATGATTTCTCCGCTGAGCAGGTCATTAACGCCTACTCTGAGAATTCTGCTAAGCGGCTGGAGCAGAGAAAGATCCGGCATACACCGTCCATTCTCCCACTTCGATACGGCACGATCCGTGATACCGAGTTTGTCTGCCAGTTCCTTCTGTGTAAGATTCAGTTCTTTTCTTCTGCGGGCAATGAAAGCGCCGATCTTCTGCTGATCCATGTAATCCCCTCCTGTGTTATGATGTATAACGACAATTCAGCCATCAGGAATGGCGCGGGCTGAACTGTTACAACGTAAAAGGCAGGAAGTTCATTTTTCTTCCTGCCTCTAATATACATTCTAAAGCGCCAAAAGTAACCCTACCGGTGGTTGAGTCAGATCATTTTTTCGCTTTCAGCCACTGTTTTACTACTGTAACATCTTCCTCCACGGCGCGGGCAATCGTCTCAGGCGGCATCCCCATCTGACCCAGATTAACAGCTGTCTTCCTGCTGCTTTCCAAGCGGCCGGATTTTCGTCCTTCCCGAAGACCGGATTTCTTTCCCTCACGTATTCCTTCTAATCTTCCTTCTTCCCTGATCCGTTCCATAATCTCACACATGATCTCTATTCCTCCTTCCTCAGTCTTCAGAAACCGTACCCGTTCTGACAACTCTCCCTCACTGTCGTCAAAAGGATCTGCCGCATCCGCTCCCTCGATTTCAAGATGATAGAGCGTTTGCTCCGTATCTTCTGCAAGAACGTCAAGTCTGGCTCCATGGGAAATAGCTTTTGAAATAACGTACTGCGTTTTAACAGATGCGAGCGTGATTCCCGGATTTCCTGTCAGGATGCGTACCACATGCTGACAGGCTTTCAGATCGGATAGTGCAACCGACATAAACACATCGCTGAGCAGCGTAAGCTGTTCCAGATCTTTCAGCCGGCGTTCCCGTTCGGCGAGGTGTCCTTTCTCTACAGGCAGATGTCTGTCACAGACTTTTAGGGAGTTCCTTTTCTTATTCTTTTCGTTTTTCATATATGGGCCTTTAGGCCGCGATGATTCAATACAATCATATTCTAGCATGTCAGCCCGGCAATGTAAATTGTAACAGTTCAGCCATCAAGGCGGGAACTGTTACTCAAAATTCAATATACGAAGAGGAAAAAAACTGATATAATAGTCACGTGGCGCGCTTTTTGGTGCGCCTGTGGTATGAATATCCACATTTATATTTTAAGTAAAGGAAGTTTTCATTATGTCAGTAGAGATTGTAAGAAATTATTTTAAAGAAAACAAAATTGATAAAGAGATTCTCGAGTTTCCTGTCTCCAGCGCCACGGTAGAACTGGCGGCGCAGGCTGTAGGCGTGGAGCCGGCGCGGATTGCCAAGACACTTTCTTTCTACACAAAGGAGAAAGACGCTGCCATCCTCATCGTTACTGCCGGGGATATGAAAATCGATAACAGCAAATTCAAACATTTCTTCGGGATGAAAGCTAAGATGCTCGCTTCGGAGGATGTGGAAAAACTGACCGGACATGCCATCGGAGGCGTCTGCCCGTTCGGGAATCCGGAGGGTACCTCTGTATATCTGGATGTTTCTCTGAAAAGATTTAAAACTGTATTTCCTGCTGCCGGAAGCGGAAACTCTGCTGTCGAAATGACATGCGAGGAGCTGGAACAGGATTCCAAATCAAAAGAATGGA
The DNA here is from genome assembly GCA_930986645.1 of uncultured Lachnoclostridium sp. Taxonomy (GTDB): domain Bacteria; phylum Bacillota; class Clostridia; order Lachnospirales; family Lachnospiraceae; genus Mediterraneibacter. The sequence goes on along the minus strand of CAKNJS010000035.1, from coordinate 6,640 downwards.
TTGATGTGTGCAAGCCGAGTATGTAACAGTTGTCACAGCGGCAATTTAATCATCGGAAGTACCAAAGGGCATATTCAAGAATTGTACGAAGCCGCCAAGGTCTCTGGCAAGCCCGGATGGGGCACGTTTCCATCACAAAGAGAGCTCCCATGCTTGTGAATCTATCACCCGCATGGGAGCTCTCTTCTTTGTATTGTATCTTTATCTCAGGAAGTTCTCGATGATCACAGACTCCGCCTCTTCTTCATTGAGGCCGAATGTTCTCAGCTTCACAAGCTGCTCGTCATTGATTCTTCCGATAGCCGCCTCGTGAATGATCTGCGCATCCACGTGTTTTGCGTCGATCTCCGGAATGGAGCTGATCTCCGCCTGATCCATGATGATTGAATCACACTGTACATGCGCGTGGCAGCGGCTGCTTCCAATCGCCCTTGGGTGGAATACTTGACGGGATTTGCCTTTACCGACGGAACGGGAAACGATCCTTGCAGAACTGTCTTCTCCGTTTAACTCTACGTCAAAATTGGAAACTGCAGTCTGATTGTCATCTGTCATCAGTTTTTCTGTCACAAACAGTTTCGCATTATCGGCAAGCTCCACATAGTTTTCACGCTCTGTGGAATCCACGCCTCTGATCTGGGTTGTCTCAAGCGTAAATGTGGAATCCTCACCCACATAAATCTTGGTCACAGGGTTGAGAACCTTCTGTCCGGTTCCGTTTCCCTCTGCATAATGATTCTCCACATATTTTACATTGCATCCTTTTCCCACATGGAACGCATGGATACCGTCGTGGCGGGTCTCGGAGCAGCCTTCGCCGTGAATACCGCATCCTGCGATAATCGTCACATCGGCGCCGTCTTCAATATAGAAATCATTGTATACGACATCAATGCCTTCCTGACTCATAACCACCGGAATGTGGACCTGCTCGTCCTTTGCCTCACCGCTGATATGGATGTCAATGCCCGGCTTATCCTCTTTCTTTACGATATGGATATGACGGCTGTCGCCATGGCAGACCGCCATACCGTTCAGTCTCAGGTTGTATGCTCCCTCCTGCTTAAATCCGTAGGAATCGATCACCTTTAACACGTCTTCCGTCACTTTGTCGAGCTCTGTTTTTGTCTGCTCTGCCTCCGTATTCTGTACTTTTGTCTGATTATTCTCCATAGAGCTCACCTCCCTTTTGTCTCCTGCATTCACAGCCGTCCAGCTCATCGCCGAACAGCGTCGGCATAATATCTTTTGCATCTCCGATGGATTCTACCTTTCCATCGGAAATGACCATAATACGGTCAGCCATCTGGATGATCCTTTCCTGATGGGAGATCAGGATCAGGCTCTCCTTCTTCTCTTTATGGATCTTCTCGAAACGCTTGATCAGCATGGAGAAGCTCCAGAGATCAATTCCTGCCTCCGGCTCGTCAAATACACAGAGCTTATGCTGTTTCGCCAGAACTGTCGCGATCTCTATTCTCTTCATCTCGCCGCCTGAGAGTGTCGCATCAGCCTCACGGTCAATATATTCCATTGCGCAGAGTCCTACGCTGCTTAAAAGATTACAGCACGTCTTCTCATCCAGCGGCTCTCCTGCTGCCAGAGACAGAAGTCTGCGCACCGTCATTCCCTTAAACCGCGGCGGCTGCTGGAATGCAAAGCCTATCCCTGCCTTGGCACGCTCATCAATGGTGTAATCCGTAATATCCTGTCCGTCCAGAATGATCTTCCCGCCTGTCGCCTTGTTGATTCCCATAAGCAGCTTGGCAAGCGTAGACTTTCCGCCGCCGTTCGGGCCGGTGATCACGAGCATTTCTCCGTCATTTACAGTAAAACTGACATCTGAGAGGATCTCGGACTGTTTTCCTTCTTCTACCACATCATATGATAAATGTTCTACCTGTAACATCTCTTAAGTTCACTTCCTTCTTTATATATGTGTAATTAAAAACCGCTATGAAGAAAATCTGCGGAAAATCTCCTTATACCTGTCCGCATAGATGCTTCCACGTCTCCAGATAAAACTGAACTCATGGGAAATCTCAAAGCCTTTCAGAGGGATCCGTTTCAAAGTCCCCTCCCTGAGCTCATCCCGCACAGCAGTTTCATATAAAAATGTAATACCGCATCCGGCTTTTGTCAACTCCCTGATGGTCTGAAGGCTTCCGACTTCCATCACTTTGTCAAAATCACGGATACTGAAATTCTGGGCGTCCAGACAGCGTTCCAGCACTTCACGCGTCCCCGAGCCTTCCTCCCGCACAAGCAGCCGCTCATGAAAAAGATTCTCAACAGATACCGCCTGCCCGGAAAATACCGACTTGCGAAGACCGGCGGAGTCTGTTTCGCTCTTTCCCTCCCAGTTATAGTCCGGTGCACAGACCGCGATATAATTCTCATCAGAATACTTCTGATGGTCATATTCATTTTTCTGGAAAAAACCTTCCACGAGCGCAAAATCAATAGCGCCCTCATCGAGTTTTCGCAGAAGCTCCTGAGTATTGTCCACGATCATGCAGATCTTCGCATCCGGATACTCCCTCAGATAACGCTCCAGAATCCTGCCCATGAGCACGTCTCCTACCGTCCTCGTAGCGCCGAAACGGATTTCCTCTTCCTCATCCGTCTTCTGCATCTGATTCTGCATGGAAATCTCATCATGCATCATCGTAAGGGACGCATTGCGGAGAATCTCTCCCGCCCCGGTAAGCTTCAGCTTCTTTCCCTCATACCGGAAAAGCTTCGTATTATAGTGCTTCTCCAGAAAATGAATGTGCTGTGACACAGCAGGCTGCGTAATATTCAGTTTTTCCGATGCGCGTGTGAAATTCATACACTGACATACAGTTAGAAAAGTCTCCATCCTGAAATCAAGCATTACCTCACTCCCCTTATCAACGGCAATACATCAGCGACTTAATAAATATATAAAAGAAACCCGGGCGGAGATTTATAAGCAATCCTCCGCCCAAATCTATACAGAACTACTCCCTGCGCACTATCATAACATATATTTATGATAAAATAAATATTAATAATTTTATTTTATTGTTTTTTTATGATATCTTATGATTTGCAGCCAGATATTGGAAATCAACTTTTACGAATGGCGGCTGAACTGCTGCATTGTAAATCAACAAAGGAATAACAAGGGAGGAAAAAAGAATGAACTTCTTAAAGAAAAACGGAGCGGGTCTCCTGCTCTGCCTTATCATCGCAATACCGTCGTGGTTTCTCGGACAGGCGGTTCCCGTCATCGGAGGGCCGGTATTCGCCATACTGATCGGAATGATCCTTACACTGATACTTACAAAAAAAGAGTCCTTTACAGCGGGCGTCAATTATACATCAAAAAAGATCCTGCAGGCGGCAGTCGTCTTCTTAGGCTTCGGCATGAATCTGACAGAGATCCTTGCAAAGGGAAAACAGTCGCTTCCGATCATCGTATCCACCATCGCGACCTCCCTGATCATTTCATTTATCCTGTATAAAGCGCTGAAACTCCGCACCAACAACGCAATCCTTGTGGGCGTAGGCTCATCGATCTGCGGCGGAAGCGCCATTGCAGCCACAGCGCCTGTAATCGAGGCGAATGACGAGGAAGTGGCGCAGTCCATCTCAGTTATCTTCCTCTTCAATGTGCTCGCTGCCCTCATTTTCCCCACACTGGGAGCCATGCTGGGCCTGAGCAACGAAGGATTCGGCCTGTTTGCCGGAACCGCCATCAATGACACCTCCTCAGTCACTGCGGCGGCAACCGCATGGGACGGTATCCACGGAAGCAATACACTGGAATCCGCTGCCATCGTAAAAATGACAAGAACCCTTGCGATCATCCCGATCACTCTGGTCCTTGCCATCTGGAGAGGCAGAAAAGAGAAGAATTCAGAAGGCTCTGCTTTCAGCCTGAAAAAATCCTTCCCGTTCTTCGTACTGTTCTTTGTACTTGCATCCGTTGTAACAACCATATTCCAGCTGCCTGCAGCTGTGACCGATCCGCTCAAAGAGCTGAGCAAGTTCCTGATCGTCATGGCAATGGCTGCCATCGGTCTGAACACAAACATCGTCAAATTGGTCAAGACCGGCGGGAAACCAATCTTCACAGGATTCTGCTGCTGGCTGGGGATCTCCCTTGTAAGTCTGGGGATGCAGCACGTGCTTGGTATATGGTAAAATATCCAAAAATGGAAATGGGGACGTAGTAAAACCTGATTTTACTACGTCCCCATTTCCATTTTTTATCCATTCACTGCTTTTAACTGCCGTATACACTTTTTCCGAACGAAATAGAAACACACTGCCTGCATGAGGATCGTCGCGATCCACGATCCCGGATAGGAGATAAAGAGGAAAAACAGTGATCTGTGATGCGGGAAAAGCCCGTAGATCCACACGATCCTCGTTCCTACTGTACCGATCACGGACAATACCATCGGTACTGCGGAATGTCCCATTCCTCGAAGGGCTCCCGGAATCAGATCCATGATACCGCAAAGGAAATACGGGACCGTAGTGATCGAAAGAATCTCAAGTCCGCACTCGATTACGGACGCATCTGACGTATAGATTCCCAGAAGCTGCGAGCCGAACACGTATGCCCCGACTCCAAGCACTCCCGCCGCACCGGCTGACAGAATGATACAGTCAATGAGCACTCTGTCCATACGCTTCTGCTTACCTACACTGTAATTCTGGCTTGTAAAACTCATGCATGCCTGTGTAACGGCATTGACCGATACATACAAAAAACCGAGGATATTGTTAGCTGCTGTATATCCTGCCATTGCCGTGGAGCCGAATGAATTGACGGACGACTGAAGCATGGCATTGGAAAAATTGATCACCGTACTCTGGATTCCTGCCGGTATCCCCACCTGAAAGATACGTTTCAGATAAATCCATTTAATCGTGAGCTTCGAGAATCGGAGCTGATAACTTCCCTCTGACCTGTGAAGGCACCACAGCACCAGTATACAGGACACAAACTGGGAGCTCACCGTTCCGATGGCAACTCCCGCCACTCCCAGCGGGATCACAATGACCAGCAGAAGATCCAGCGCCACATTCGCCATACCTGCTGTCGCAAGGAAGAGCAGCGGACGTTTTGTATCCCCTACCGCTCTTAAAACCGCCGCCCCGTAGTTATACAGCATGAAGAACGGCATTCCCATAAAGTAGATTCTCATATATGTAACAGACTGATCGATCACATCCGCCGGCGTATCCATAAGATCCAGCGCCAGTCTGGACGCCCCCGCTCCGACAAACGCCATGATAACACCGCTGATCAGCGCGAGAGTGATCGCCGTATGTACCGCCTCCGACATCTCTTTGTCCCGCCCCGCCGCGAAATACCGTGCCGCAAGGACATTTGCTCCCAGTGAAATACCGATAAAAAGATTCGTGAAAATATTGATCAGTGCAGTTGTCGATCCGACTGCCGCAAGAGCCTTACTGCTGTCAAATCTTCCTACGACAATAATATCCACCGCGTTAAACATCAGCTGCAGAATGCTCGAGAGCATCAACGGCAGTGAAAATGAGATCAGCTTGTCCATGATCGATCCATTGCACATGTCGATTTCAAACTTACTGGTTTTCAATTTCTTTCCCCTCCCCCGGCTTTTTCTCTTCCTGTTCTATTCCTTCATAGTCGGAGATAATATCGGCAAGCGTAATATTCTCCAGACTTTCCTTCAGATCATTCCTTATCTTCTGATAAGAACAATCCAGAACATGATGAATATTTCTCCCAACCGGACACAGCGGGGACGGAGACCGGTGAACTCCTATCAGCTTGGAAAGAAACTCGGGTTCCAAAGCTCTGCATACACGGTAGAGACTGATCTCATCCGGCGGACAGCTGAGCGTCGCCCCTCCCGTACCGGCTTTTACCGTTATGATTTCTTCTTTCTTTAAAGCACGGAAAATATTTCTGATCGCAGCCGCATTAATCCCTGTGGACTTCGATAACAGGCCGCTGGTAACCCTCGTCTTTTCCCCGTACTCATATATAAATATAAGGCAGTGAAGCGCCACCGAACATTTTGTACTGATATGCATAATTCTAATTCATTCCTCGTTTTCTTTATCAGCGTCAGGTATATAATCCTCAGCCATTCACCATTATATCCCCAATTTTATATGATGTAAACATTGACACTGCCTGATCGGGTGACTATAATTATTGTTGTAAATCTAAAATTTACAGGAGGCATGGATATGAATATAGTACAGATAGTTTTCAGCCCCACGGGCGGCACACAGAAAGCAGCAGATATGATAACTTCAGCATGGGATACTCCCGTCAGAAAAGTGGATCTGTCAGATCCGGAAACTGATTTCAGCGCAGTCAGCCTCGAAAAAGACGACGTCGCCGTGATCGCCGTTCCTTCTTTTGGCGGACGGGTACCGGCTCCCGCTATCCAGAGACTGGAAAAAATCAATGGAAATCAGGCAATGGGCATCCTTGTCTGTGTATACGGCAGGAAGACCTGACTCCGCGGATGCAGAGGTGCTCCACGGCTTTGCCGAAAAAATAATTGAAAAGATCAATGAAAATACGGTTGCTCTCTCAGCGCCCAAGATACCGGGGAACCACCCGTATAAAAAGGCAGGAGGCGGCGGTCTGGTTCCCAAG
>CAKNJS010000034.1 GCA_930986645.1 uncultured Lachnoclostridium sp. | reverse complement strand
CAGCTTTGATATTTTATCAAATCCGTTCCGCTTTGTCAAGAACTTTTTTATTTTTTTCTTTTGTTTTTGCTGTCCCTCACGAGTCAGCTTAAATATAATACCATTCAACATGTCATATGTCAACTATTTTTTACAAGTTTTTTCAACTTTTTCCTTTAGACATTTCTCGACACCATATATGGTATTCTGCCTTGACGCCACCACACTATTCATATAGATTTTACATCCATAATGACTTCATCATTCTTATAGAAGTTCATCCGGAGATAAAAAAACTACCGGACTAATCCAGTAGTCATAGTGGATAACACCAAACGGAGAAGGAGGGATTTGAACCCTCGCGCCGCTACTAACGACCTACTCCCTTTCCAGGGGAGCCCCTTCGGCCAGCTTGGGTACTTCTCCAAAACGGAGAGGGTGGGATTCGAACCCACGCGCCCTTTCGGACAAACGGTTTTCAAGACCGCCTCGTTATGACCACTTCGATACCTCTCCATATTACTCGCCGTTAATACAACGATATTCATTTTACGCTGTCCACTAAGAAATAATTGCCTTCATTTCTCCGTGCGACGTGGACTATTCTATCACATATATAAAATGTATGTCAAGACTTTCTTTTCAAAAATACTTCTGCAATTTCAAGATCTTCCGGTGTTGTGATTTTAATGTTCTCATAAGAGCCGTAAAACAGCCTGACCGGACACCCCAGCATCTGCTCTGCAGCCATAGCATCATCTGTTACATTAATCTTATCCCGACTCATCAGCATAGCATATGCTTTCTTAATAAGTCCCGCATCGAACACCTGCGGTGTCTGCACGATCCACACACTGCTGCGGTCAGGTGTCTCGGATACCATATTGTCGGACGCTGCGATCTTAACTGTATCTTTAGACGGCATTCCCGCCGCGCAGGCATGGTATTCTGACACACACTCATAAGCACGCTCTATCATTTTATCATCGACAAACGGGCGTGCCCCGTCATGAATATAGATATACCCTTCTTTTGTCTCCTGCAGCCCGTTCCAGACAGAATGATACCGCTCTGCACCTCCGGCAATAATTTTACACACTTTAGATATTCCGTATTTTTCTACAATCTCACGCCTGCAGTATTCTTCTTCTCCCGCGCCGCACACAAGAATAATCTCGTCAATCAGCCGGGAAATATCAAAGGCGCAAAGAGAATAATAAAGTACGGGTTTTCCTCCCAAAAGCAGGTACTGCTTATGTACTTTTGTCCCCATACGTTTCCCGCTTCCTGCGGCTAGCACGATGGCAGTACAATATTTTTTCTCATCCATATTTTTATCTTTCTCCCAGCTTAAGGTTCGGCACCGCATTCAGATCCCAGCCGTGCCGGGTTCCTGCAAGGTACTCATAGAACGCCGCAGCTCCGATCATTGCCGCATTATCTGTACAATAGATAGGCGACGGATGATAGAACTTCACGCCTTTCTCTTCACATGCCTGTTTCATCGCCGCGCGAAGAGCCGTATTAGATGCCACGCCTCCGGCAATGGCAAATTTGTACATTCCGTAATCTTCTACCGCTTTCATGGAGTTCTCTACCAGCACTTCCACCACTGCTTTCTGGAAAGAAGCCGCGATGTCCGCCGGGTCAAAACTCTCGCCTTTCATTTTGCATCCATTGATATAATTCAGCACCGCTGACTTCAGACCGCTGAAACTGAAATCATACTCAGCACCTTCAATATGCGCTTTCGGGAACTTTACGGCATCAGAATTTCCCTCTTTCGCAATCCGGTCAATCTTCGGTCCGCCCGGATAGCCCAGTCCTATCGCACGAGCCACTTTATCGTATGCTTCTCCCGCAGCATCATCTCTTGTACGGCCGAGGATCTCATATTTTCCATATTCCTTGACACAGACCAGATGCGTATGTCCGCCGGACGCAACAAGACACAGAAACGGCGGTTCCAAATCCGGATGCTCGATATAATTTGCCGAAATATGTCCTTCGATATGATGTACTCCAACAAGCGGAAGATGCCTTGCGAACGCAATAGCCTTCGCCTCTGCAACGCCTACCAGAAGCGCGCCCACAAGCCCCGGGCCGTAGGTTACGCCCACCACATCTATATCATCCAGTGTCACGTCCGCTTCTTTTAGTGCTTCTTCGATAACCTGGTTAATCTTCTCAATATGCTTTCTCGATGCAATCTCAGGAACCACTCCGCCATACAGCTTATGCAGGTCAACCTGAGATGAAATGATGTTTGACAGCACCTCTCTGCCGTTGTGTACAACCGCGGCTGCTGTCTCATCGCAGGAGCTCTCGATCGCAAGGATATTCAGATCTCTGATTTCTTTCATGTCACGCCTCTCAATCTTCAAACATCAGTTCCGCCGACATTCCGTCTTTTCCCGCCTTTGCCGCCGGAAATATTTTCCGCACGTCATCCATGTACGGTTCCGGCCTTGTCAGGGACGGGCTGTAATGTGTCAGCCACATTTCTTTCACCTGCGCCGTACGCGCAAGCTCTGCCGCCTCATAAAACGTCATATGCTTATACTCCGACGCCTTTGCAGCTTTGTCTTTATCTCCGTACATCCCCTCACAGATAAACAAATCCGACTTTTCAGCATTCCGGCGGATAGATTCTGTAGGACGTGTATCCGTCGTATAAGTCAGTTTAATTCCTTTGCGGGGAGGGCCTAATACCATATCAGGAGTAAAACGTCCGTCTTCATTGTCAATCGTCTCACCGCCTTGCAGACGGCTCCAGTATTTCAGCGGGATATCCCGCTCTTTTGCCTTTTCGGCGTCAAACTTGCCTGCCCGGTCAATCTCCATCGTATATCCGTAGCACAGCACATTGTGATTGACACGGAACGCTTTGATACGAAAGCCGTTCATCTCAAACGTCTGCTCCGCGCCCTGAATCTCTTTATATATGATCGGGAACGGAAGTTCCGGTGCGATCACACGAAGACAGCCCACTACACGTTCCAGACCTTTCGGCCCGATCATCATCAGGGGTTCGGTCCTGTCTGCATTTCCCATGGTAAGGAGCAGACCGGGAAGCCCGCTGATATGATCTCCGTGATAGTGGGTAAAACAGATCACATCGATAGGTTTGAAGCTCCATCCCTTTTCTTTTAACGCAATCTGGGTGCCCTCGCCGCAGTCAATGAGCATGCTGCTGCCGTTAAAACGGGTCATCAGCGCCGTGAGATAGCGGTAAGGGAGCGGCATCATGCCTCCGCACCCAAGCAAACAAACATCTAACATATATTTCCTCTGTCTTATTCCTCTATATCTGCAGGCAGCTGAAAGGAAGAGAGAAGCTTGTCATAGCAGGATTCGCAAAGATCAAAACTGTGTTTTTCCCCGTCTTTGTCCGAAAAATATCCCCACGTATAATCTACGCTGAAGACCCCCTCCCGAGGGGTTCCGTCTACGACATTTATCTCTTTTCCGCACTGATTGCAGACGATCTTATTTATTTCTTTTGTCTCTTTTATTTGATACTGGCGCATACAATCTCCTCCTGTGTCTCTGCCGTTCCCGGCAGAGCCGCCGGACGACAGTAAACAGTTTTTCTTTTTTTGCTACGCCTACAGTATATCGAATCGTCACTTCGATTGATAGCGGAAACTGCTGCCACTGCTATGCGTTGATTTCCAGTTCCCTGCTCATAAGGATTGCATCTTCCACCGGATTTTCATAAAACCGCTGGCGAATACCATCCTCTTTAAAGCCCGAAGCCTCATAGAGTGCTCTTGCCGCAGTATTTCCGCAGCGCACATCCAGAAGAAGCTTTTGGATTCCTTCTGCCCCGCAGACAGATTCCAGCTCTGAGAGCAGGGCACGGGCCACCCCCTGCCGCTGCAGTTCCTTTACCACCGCAATCCGGGCTATCTCAGCTTCGCCCGCCGCTGTATAAGCGATAAGATATCCCGCCGTCCGCCCCGCCTTTTCCGCCATCAGACAGATCGTGTTCGGCTGTTCCAGTGTCTCCAGTATGGATTTTTCGCTCCATGAATCCGGGAACAGCTGATGTTCCATTTCCGCTGTCGCAGCGCCGTCTTCCATCGTCATCCTGCGCACCTTTGGAACCGCGTTTTTCTCGCGTTCAGCCCTCTCACGCTCAGCCTGCGGCTTTCTCAGATACTCAGGCTTAAACTCAGCCGCCGTCTCATACCTGCCAGCCTCGTAGTAACGGATCCCGAGGGCTCCTACTGCTGCCGCTCTCTGCCGGTTCATAAAGGACGGCGCAAAATAATATGGAACTTTTAGTCCTTCTGCCAGCATATCCGCATATACAGGTACGCCGTCTCCCAGAAATACAACACGCCGTCTGTAAACGTTCAGATGACGGATCAGCTCCTCCACCGGAACTGCCATCTGCATACGGAGCACCTGAAAAACAGGTTCGTCATACAGACCTCCGTCTTCATTCTTCTTACGGGAAAATGAATAAAGTCCGGTATACACCTGTTTTCTCCGCGCATCCATGATCGGGCATATAATATCCTCACAGCCATACAAACTGTAAGCCATAGCGTCAACCGTAGGCACATGGATAAGCGGCTTGTCCAGAGCGAGCCCCAGCCCCTTAGCCGTAGCAGAGCCGATCCGCAGTCCGGTAAATGAACCCGGTCCTCCTGCTACTGCAATAGCATCGATTTCCGCCAGATCCGCATCCACCATTCTCGTCATCTCATCAATCATGGGAAGCAGTGTCTGCGAATGTGTCTTTTTGTAATTTGTCGTATATTCAGCGATCGTCTGGTCATCCTCCACGATCGCCGCCGTGGCTGTCAGCCCTGAGCTGTCTATCGCCAATACTCTCATAGTCTGTCCCGCTTTCTCTAATCTCGTTCTCTGCATAATCTGCAGAACCGTTTACTTCGAATCTGATTCGCTTATCGTGATCTTCCGGTAGTCAAATCCCTGCTCAAGATCTTTCTCGATCAGAATATCCGTGCGCTTCTCCGGAAGTATCTCCTCAATCAGGTTTGCCCACTCGATCAGGGAGACTCCTTCTCCCATGACATAATCTTCAAACCCGACTTCTTCCATCTCTTCTACATCACCGATCCGGTACACATCAAAATGATAGAAAGGAAGTCTTCCCCCCTCATAGACCTGTACGATCGTAAATGTAGGACTGTTGACCGGTTCTTCTATCCCAAGCCCTTTTGCCAGCCCCTGCGTAAATACTGTTTTCCCCACGCCAAGATCCCCGGTCAGGGTAAATACCTGCCCGGGAATCGCGTGTTCTCCAAGTTTTCTTCCTGCATTAAATGTCTCTTCAGGGCTTCTCGTCTCCAATATCATAAAGACATCCCCTTTCTTCTGTACGGCAGTTTCAATTAGTGATGGAACAGGCGGATACCTGTAAACGCCATGACCATGCCGTACTTATTGCATGTGGCAATGACATTGTCATCTCTTACTGAACCGCCCGGCTGTGCAATATATTTCACACCGCTCTTGTGAGCGCGCTCAATGTTGTCACCAAACGGGAAGAACGCATCGGAACCGAGAGAAACGTCTGTCAGCTTATCAAGCCACGCACGTTTTTCCTCGCGGGTGAATACTTCCGGTTTCTCTGTAAAGATATTCTCCCATGCGCCGTCCGCGAGTACATCCATATATTCCTCGCCAATGTACAGGTCAATGGCATTATCCCTGTCCGCACGCTTGATACCGTCTTTGAACGGAAGTTCCATCACCTTCGGGCACTGTCTGAGCCACCAGTTGTCTGCTTTCTGACCCGCAAGACGTGTACAGTGGATACGGGACTGCTGTCCTGCACCGATACCGATCGCCTGTCCGTCCTTTACGTAGCAGACAGAATTGGACTGGGTATATTTCAGAGTGATCATAGAGATTGCCAGATCCATCTTTGCCGCGTCTGTAAGTTCTTTATTCTCCGTTACCACATTGGAAAAGAAATCTTTGTCAATATTGAGCTCATTTCTTCCCTGCTCAAATGTGATGCCGTACACTTCCTTGTGCTCCAGCGGAGCCGGTACATAGTCCGGATCAATCTGGATAATGTTGTAGTTTCCTTTTTTCTTCTGTTTTAAAAGTTCCAGCGCTTCCGGCTCGTATCCCGGTGCGATCACACCATCGGATACTTCTCTCTTAATGAGTCTTGCTGTATCTGCGTCACAGACATCAGAGAGTGCGATAAAGTCTCCGAACGAAGACATGCGGTCCGCACCTCTCGCTCTCGCATATGCACTGGCAAGCGGAGAGAGCTTTCCCAGATCATCCACCCAGTAAATCTTCGCAAGAGTTTCTGTCAGCGGAAGCCCTACTGCCGCACCGGCCGGAGAAACATGCTTAAATGACGTAGCCGCCGGAAGTCCGGTCGCCTTCTTGAGCTCAGATACAAGCTGCCAGCCGTTGAACGCATCGAGGAAATTTATATATCCGGGACGTCCGCACAACACTGTGATCGGCAGGTCACTTCCATCGCTCATGTAGATCTTTGATGGTTTCTGGTTCGGGTTACATCCGTATTTCAGTTCTAATTCTTTCATCTTTTTATCCGCTCCTTTACGATTTATCACGATTACTGATTCTTATTTACGATCTTTGTCTCATAGTTTCCTGTCTCAATATCGATATAGCGGACAAAAAGTGAAACCTTATTGTCCTCGTTTAAGCTGTTCCACAGAAGATCCGTAAACGCCTCCATATCATCCGGTATGCCGATAAGCTTCGGCTCGCCCTCAAAGCTCGGGAGCGGATTGCCGTCACACATATATGTGTGAATAAAATGTCCCTCTCCTGCTGCCGGATTCTCATAAGCGAACGTATAGCGGTTGCAGCTCTCCGGACTTCCGTTATTGCTCTTCAAAATAGACATCGCATAATTGTAGGAACCGTTTTCTATATGCATGATTCCGGAGATACGCGGCGTGTAGTTCGGCCCGTCAGGCTCAAACTCTCTTGAGCGAAGGCTCTGTTCAAATGTGAGCTGCTTGTCCATACCCTCATAAATCGTGTCCGTCTGATCACCGTTTGTCACGATAGTCTTATTCCCCAGCACTCTGACCGGAGCATAAATGATCAGACTCGGATCTGTCAGCTTCGACGGGTCATACGCCTGCGTGCGGATTCCCTCTCCGTCCTCCACAAATATACGGTTCCGGCTGTTCTCGCTGCGTCCCATAATAAAATACGCTGTGACAGCTTTCTTCCCGTCCGGTGTCTTCCCGATGATGATTCCTCTTCCGGGATATGAATTATTTTTAAGCTCCTCCTCAATTGACAGCATCTTCATCTCACTGCATCTCCTTTCAATCTTTCTCTTCTTCCTCCTCGGACGCGCGCCGCTGTTTCTTCCTGCCCTCGCGCTCCTCGTCTTCTTCCTCAGCTTCCTGCTTCGGCAGTATTTTCAGCCTGACTCTGCTGATCCTGTTATCCTTCACTTCCTCCACCGAGAAGATCAGATTGTCCTCCTCGATCACATCTCGGTCTTCTTTTGCAGGTATATGTCCCAGCTTCTCGATCAGATATCCGGAAAGTGTATCGTAGTTCTCTGTCTCGAGTTTCAAGCCAAGTTCCTCGTTAAGATCATCAATCAGAATTCCTCCGTCCAGACGGTATTCGTCTTCGCTTACAGCTTCGACCTCCGGAACAACCTCCTCATACTCTTCATTGATATCGCCCATGATTTCCTCAACCAGATCTTCGATCGTAACAATACCCGAAAATCCTCCGTACTCATCTACAAGAATCGCCATATGGAGTCTTGATTCCTGCATCGTGCGGAAAAGCTCATCCGCCTCTTTTGTCTCCGGCACGAAAAACGGTTCGTGCAGCATCTCTCTGATATCCATCTGCTCGAGACTGTTCTTGCGCAATTCGATCATCACGTCTTTGACATGGAGTACTCCGATGATATTGTCGATATTCTCCTCATATACAGGTATCCTGTTATGTCTGGTCTCAAGGATCTCATCGATCAGCTCCTCAAACGGCTCATTAATATCAATGGTGACCACATCACGTCTCGGGACCATGATCTCCCTTGCCGTCCTGTCGTCAAACGCGAAAACTGAATCGATCATCTCACGCTCATCATCATCAAATGTACCGCTCTCATTTCCCATTTTGAGAAGAGCTTTAATCTCTTCCTCGGTAACAGCCTCTTCCTGATCCTCCGTCTTCATGCGCAGCAGTTTCAGCACAAGTTTGGTTGACACTGAAAGCAGCTTGATAAACGGTGACAAAATAATAGAAATATAATGGATCGGCATAACCGTCATCATACTGAAAGCTTCCGCCTTCTGAAGTGCGATCCGCTTCGGCACAAGTTCTCCGAACACAAGATTGAAAAACATAAGAAGCAGTGTCACTCCGTTATGAGCGATGGCACCGCTGTACGGTATACCCAGATTACTCATCCATGTGCCAAGCACCGGTGAAATACTTGATGCTGCAGAAGCCGATGAATAGAATCCGGCAAATGTAATTGCGACCTGAATCGTCGAAAGAAACTTCGTAGAATCTTCAAAAAGTCCTTCGATCACTTTTGCTTTCTTATTGCCCTCTTCCGCAAGACTTCGTATTCTGTTCTTATTGACAGATACGACCGCCATCTCGGCTCCGGCAAAGTAAGCATTCATCAAAGTGAAAAACAACAACAGTAACAAGTCAAAAATAATAGTGTTCCCCGCAGGGTCCGCGTCCATAAAAAATAACTCCTCCTAACAAAATATTATCAGGAGAAGTATATCATGCACCTGCCATTTACGCAAGATGCAGCTCAATGGTTCATCACGCCTTATTCCCGGATTACGGTTCCACATGACTTGCAATAAAGCTCTGCATCTCCGAAGCAGGAATGCCCAGGGCAAAAGCAAATTCACTGTACAGTGCGTGTTCAAGAAGCATCTGATACTTCCGATCAAGGCTCGTAACACTTCCTCTGCTCTTTGTCCTTTTGTAGGTTGTCTTCAGCACTTTTACCCAGTTTTCCGGACAGAAATCAGCAATACATTCCTTATACTCCTGCTCGCGGAACTTTTCATTCTTCACCTGAAGCACCTCGATCTGCGGCATCCGCCTGATCAGTTCAAGCGCCTCGTCCCGGCTCACCGGACGCCGGATATTTGTCTCGTCGTCTGCCGGAACATACGCCTTATCCCCTGCATCTTCCACAGACTGAAGTGTATAGTACTGTTTACTGTTGTCCACAAAAGAAAAATCAAGCGTACCGATATCTTCCACCTTATACAACCCTCTGCACTTATAGACTACCGCATCTCCTCTGCTGAGCATCCAATTCCTCCTTCTTTTTTATTATAAGCTTTACCAGTTTTTTGAAAGCATAGTCAAAGAAAGACCGATACAGCGCTGTAACGGCCTTCCAATGGTCTCACTATGATATATTTTAACACATTTTTAGCAGTAATGTAAGATTTTTCATTGCAAGTGGTTGATTTTTATTACTATATTACAGACATGAACCGTTTACAAACTGCATATCTTTTATCCAAAGAGGATATTTGCAAGAGACGGAACCACCGCTCCAATCACCATCAGCACGGCTGCGATCAGTGAGATAATCCGCACAACACGGAGCCTTTTATCCGGCGGGCGGACAAGAAGGTCTGCATCTCCCGCAGATGCTTTTTCCCCAATAGGAACGGTCAGCGCATCAATAATTTCTTTTGCCCTGTCCGCATCTTTTTCATTCACATAAATATCATTTCCAAACACTGATGTCCCCATGTAAATATTCATATAATCTCCGCTGCCCTTGGACTCAGAGTAAGCCGGAATTCCGCGGTTATTAAGCGTCTCTGTGATCATGTCTGCGACCACACGGTCTGCACATGAATAAACTTTTACAGGTTTCATTCCTTCCATAATTATCCCCCTTATATGCATTTACTGATCTCATTATACTTTCTCCCTGAAAATTAGTAAAGACGCAAAACATTTTTGTTGTTAATACAACAGATTTTAAAAACAATCTATTGTATTCTAAATGCAGAAATGAAAATGAAAGGAAGTAGTTTTTAATGATCCGTAGAATTATTCAGATAAACGAAGAAAAATGCAACGGATGCGGCGCCTGTGCTTCAGCCTGTCATGAAGGCGCCATCGGCATGGTAAACGGAAAGGCCCGGCTGCTGCGGGATGACTACTGTGACGGACTGGGCGACTGTCTGCCGGCGTGCCCCGCCGGCGCCATTACTTTTGTAGAGCGCGAGGCTGCGGCATACGACGAAAAAGCCGTGCAGGAAAACATGAGCCGGAAAAAGCCGGCAGATGCACATCATGCGGCACCGCATACCGGCTGTCCCGGCAGCCGGATGCAGCAATTTGACCGCACCGGCCATACTGGAACCCCGCTGCCATCCTCAGATGAAGCAGCTTCCCAGTTGGGGCAGTGGCCGTGTCAGATCAAATTAGTACCTGTCAATGCACCTTATTTTGACAAAGCAAAGCTGTTGATCGCCGCCGACTGTACGGCTTTTGCTTACGCGAATCTTCATCAGGAATTTATGAAGGGAAAAATCACACTGATCGGCTGCCCCAAACTGGACAGTATCGACTACAGTGAAAAACTGACTCAGATAATCAAAAATAACGATATTAAAAGCGTGACTGTTGTACGTATGGAAGTTCCCTGTTGCGGCGGGTTAGAAGCGGCAGCTAAAACCGCTCTGCAGAACAGCGGGAAATTTATTCCGTGGCAGGCAGCTGCTATCTCTATAGATGGCAATATACTGGATTAACACTGCATATCCGGATATAGCGATGCCCGGGTACAGAACCAAAAAGCACCCGGGCATTGTATTTTATTCATCTGTCCTGACCAGTTTCTACATCTTGTTTCAGGAGTGTTTTAATCTCAGGTATCGTCATTTTCTGTTCCCGCAATCGTCTGATGCAGCTAATGCGTTCTATGCTTTCCACCCTGCGGTACCGTCTAGTCAGGTTCTCCTCCGCCTGTTCGAACGGCAGCATCCCCTCCTCAGTATAAAACTTCAGCGTACTGTACCGCACCCCGGTCAGTCTCACCAGCTCTCCGATGGTCACATATTCCGAATGTTCAATTGTCTCCATACTTCTCTGTCTTGACATCAGATCACCTTTTCTTTTTACCAGTATACAGGAACCAGATTCGCCCCCTGAATCGGCACTTTATACACTCGTTTCGTCATAGGGAATATGCGGTAATACGCATTATCAACTTTTAACAGTGTCTCGCTTCCCGACTTAACCTCTTCAACATAATGCCCCATCTTTGTCAGATGCTCCATCACTGCGATCCTGCGTTCTTTTACGTTCGTTCCGAAGATCACGAAGTCTATGAAAATTGATTTCCGCCTTTCCAGATACGGAAAAATCAGATTCACGCCCTCCAAATAAGGATTTTTAAACAAGTTATGCTTTGCTCTCAGAAAACGCCCCGCAAAACTTTCAACTGAGCTGTGAAATTCCGCCTGCCACAGGACACGGAAATTCTCATTCTCCGAAGCTGCCTCTGTCATCCTCGCCTGTACTTTCTCCTGCTCCGACACCGAAAACAGATCATGAATGCAGCCACTCTCGCGGAAAAGCCACAGCAAGACAGCACACTCTGCGGTTACGGGTCCATCTTCCAAAATCTCTGCCCGGATTCCTTCCCTGACTCTCAGATAAGTCTGTTCTTCACTGCGGTATGCCTTCAGTTCTACCCCGGCGGTGTAATAATCCATATCACAGCCAAGGATATCGGGAACTTCTTCCATCATGCCGTCTGCCTCCAGCATAGAAGCCATCTCATTTTCCAGCTGTTTTTTCTCTTTTTTCTTCAGACTTTTCGCCGCTTCCACAGCTTTGTTTACGCCGGAAACAAAAGCCGGAGTCTCACACTCTTTATCCGTACCGATCACTTCTTCCAATATTTTTGCCGCCGCAATCCCGCGCACTGCAGCGCTCTTTGCAATAGAAGGATGCAGGCTTTCCTGTCCATCCAGAGCAATGACCGCATACTGTTGAGATAAAACTAAATCCTTCATAATCGTACCCTCCTCTCCAATAATAAATCTGATTTCATCAATTTACTTACTGCTTATTACTTACTACTTATTATTTACAATTTAATAATAGACCGGTAAGTAATTCTTGTCAATAAAAATTGTATAAGAGTGGAATGTCTGATCAACAAAAAACCTCCCAGAACAAATGTCCTGAGAGGCCATGCAGCGCCTTGCGGCGTTCTGAATCGTATACTGTTGTAATTGATTAACGTTTGGGTAACCGAAAATACTGGAAAATCAAGGTGTTACAAGAAAAGTTGTTGCAAATACGTTACAAACCCATGGCTTTTCACAGTGATTGAGCACACCTCTCTTATTATTTATACGCCAGCTCCAATAACTCAGCTGCAATTTTGGGGTCCTGCACCCGCATCATATTGTCTTCGATTTTTTCTTTCCCCAGCAAATGAATATTTCCATACCAGATAATTTCCTGATCTATGACAGCGAAATTTTCACAGGAATCTTTCACTGTTTTAATGAAGACCCCAGCCTGACGCATATCCTCATGCAATTGCATCCAAAATGCAGCATCACCGAAGCCATAGTCATCGGGTCCCCAGGTAACTATAGTCACTTCTATCCCCAATGCCTGCTTTTCTTTCAATATATTTATAATTTCATAGACCTTTTTCGCACTTATAACATTGCTGGATATTATGATCCTCTGTTCTGCCTCAAGCAGATCCCTCTTAAATACTTCTTTATAATTTTCTCCGTCAAAAATAGCATTCAGTTCCTGCTTTTCATGATCCAATCCAGAACATATTTCGTATCCGATCTGTTTGTATGCTTTCAGCCTTTTCCCATACATTCTTTCAAACATTGGGATATGACTGTCAACGTAATCAAATACGATCACATCTTTCTTTCCGGCATAGTTCCGGTTCAGACGTCCGGCATACTGCTCAACTACACTTCGGAACGAAACCGGCGTCGCCATGATCAATGTATCCAGGCGCGGAAAGTCAAAACCCTCACCGATCAGACTGCCTGTGGCAACCAGCGCCAGAGTTTCCTCCGGAGAAATCTGCTGCAGTTGCTCACAGATCTGCTTATGTTCTTTCTTTGAATTGTTTCCAGTCATCAAAAAGACTTTGTCCGCATACCCTTTCATCCGGTCATACAATCTTTCTGAATGATCTTTATATCTGGATAATATAACAGGTGTTCTTCCTGCCGCAATGCAATCTTTCACATCCGAAAGGATCTGTTCATCTCTCGCTTCATTATGCCGGAGCATTTCATAGGCTTCATTGGGATGCATCTTTTCTGCTGTAACACCTCTGGGAAGTACTGTCCTTGTAAATCTCGGATACACCAGATGCGGGATTCCCTGCTCTTTTACTTTTTCTTTTGCAGAGTAGGTGTATCGAATCGGACCTAGCAGCATATAATTGATTTTTTCCAGTCCATCCGATCGTTTTGGTGTAGCTGTAACACCATATACATATTTCGCAGCGATTTTTTGCAGTACTTCTGCGATCGTATCTGAAGCCGCATGATGGCATTCATCAACAATGACCATTCCATATTGATCAAGCAGCGGATGCCATTCGCCTTTTTTACATAATGATCCTGCCATAGCAATATCTACAATCCCTGTCATGGAATCATGTGCTCCCTGCAGTTTTCCAATCAGACTTTTCCTCACTCTGATCCGTCCGGTTTTTGTTTTATACTCTGGAAGTTTTTCATCTATATCGAGGAATTTCTCCAATGCATCTTTCCACTGTTCCAGCAGAGCAGAAGATTCAAGGATTATCAGAGTATTTACTTTCTTCTCTGCGATCATTGCGCTGCATACAACTGTTTTTCCAAAGGCTGTGGCCGCCTGAAGAATTCCGTTATCGTATTTCATCATCTCTTCCAGCGCCGGCTTTTGTTCCTGCCTTAATTCTCCTTTGAATGTAACATTAATATGTCTGCCACACTGACGTTCATCACTTATCTCGAAGGGAATATCTGCTTCTTTTATCTGCTCTATCAGTCTGTCATACAGGCCTCTCGGGATTTCAATATACCCGCTCTGATAATCCTTTCCCAGATAGATCCACTGAGCAGTGGCAAAGTTCGACATACCAATTGCCGCATTTTTATAAAAAATCGGATTTCTTATAGCTGCCAGCCGCCTGATCTGGTTTTGGATCGCCGCTTTCAGATTCAGGCTATCTATATAAATACCATTTGCTAAAACAAGACTGAATTTTCCATTCACATCCTCACGGCGAAACGCCTTTTCTTTTTTCCACGGCTGTTCCCTCTCTTCTGCATTTCCATTGTCATCCGCCGCTTCTGTGCTATCCGATGCCGCCCACTCCTTTATTTTAGCTTCTATAAACTCAATAGAAAGACGCGGCTTGCTCCAAAGCACATCCCACTGGTTCGGATAAGCATTCCAATTACTGTCAATAAAAGCGCTATTCCCTTTTTGCAAAGCCTGGCCCTGCAATGGAAGCGCGATCAGATTGCCCAGGCCGCCTTCCGGAAGGGTATCCTGAGCCGGGAGCATTCGGTCATAATATTTAAATGACTTCAAATTGACCTGCTCCGCCCCTTTTTCCAACAAAGCAAATCCAAACCTTCTCGCCAGTGATGCCGGAATCGGTTTGTCAAAGAAAATCCACAAATGTGCTCCTCTGCCGGATCTGGAACGCTCAACGAGAGGATCAATCCCGTTTAATCCGCAGATAGTCCGCATAGCTTCTATCTCTTCCATCCACGTCTCATTCGTATTTGCAAAGTCCTTCTTTTCAGCCCCCTTCTCATGGTTGTCAAAATCGAACACAAGGAAACGACAGGTCCCATTTTTCAAAAGAGGATAGACACCGATTACATCTGAGCCATTATATGATCTTCCCTGCAAATGCGCACGTATGTCTTTTATAGTCAGCTGCTTATATGCCTGATGTGGACAGTCTTTACAGTTCATTTTCTCATGGCGCATTTTGGGACAGATATCCTCCCAGCGATTATGACATTGCGTATAATATCCCGCTTCCCCTGTGCTTTTCTTCTCACTTCTCTTCGCATAGACATCCTGCCGCCCCCAGAATCTGGCATAAAATAAATTTGCCATTTCGTCCGTAATCTGTCTCGGATGGATAATCCGTGCCCCCTGATCCGGATCGTATTCCTCTGCACTTTTATGCTCGCTGATACGGGCAATTTCATGTGTATATGAAATACCTGAACGGTCCAGAATATTTTTCAGGATTTGATTTTCGAGCTGCAGATCATTGATCTGCTTCTGTAATAAACTGATATTTTCAACAGGATTTCTCATTTTACCTTGAATGTCTCTTAATACAATCTTAAATCTTTTATTTAATCGTAATGTATTTCTGATTTTTACTGTTTGGCTTATCTGGTATCGTCATAGATATCCGTCCTTGTTGAAGAAGCGGAGATAAATATTTACGCACAGTTTTTTTGTCGCGATATCCAAGATGTTCCATAATTTCTTGTATATTCTTTGCTTCAGCGCAAAATCTTAGTATACGTTCCTCTATACCTGGTTCTTTAAGTAGAGGATTTTCGCTTCTATCTGGGGGAATTTTTGTTCCAACTAGGGGAATTTCGGCTCCAACTGGGGGAATTTCTGTTCTATCTGGTACATTTTCATCATCAACTGGCGCATACACCTTTGTCTCTAACCGTTCAAAAGGAATCGTCACCACAATACTATTCTCTCTAAGTTCAATACAGTCTTCACCATAAAGTTCCGTTATTTTAGGTACACCACGTCCAGAACGTTCACTTATATGAAGCTGAAGAAAAATATCCGACAATTTCTGGTTGACCGGAACTGATTCCCCGGCAAAAAAACCTTCAACTGTCTGTTTCGGCGGCAGGTGTCCTCGAGACAATATTTCAATTCTGTCCCGGAATCCCGTAAACATCGGCGCATTACCATCTATCCATAAATTATGCACAAATGCATTGATTACCGCCTCTCTATACGCCTCAGCATGGAACAGCGGCACTTCCTTACGTTCAACAATACGGTTTCTTTCATCTGCCTGTGGAATATTCAGTACTTCCCCATAACGAAGCACATCATCCAAAGAATACAACAGACAAGTATTTCCAAACTCTCTGACAGAATACATTGTTGTTGATTTTGACTCTCCTGAAAACAAGGAAAAACGGACTGGAATATGATTATTGTCAGAAAGCAACTGTGCCATCAGATTATATTTTCCATCTTTCGTTAAGAGCCCGAGATTCTTTTTAAATGTACGCTTATTCAGAGTAATACCTTTCGCCTCATAGTATACAAATAATTTATTAAAGGTCAGATCCTGAAATTCCGATTCAGTATTTTCAATTGTCGGAAAACCATTTTTTAGAATATCAAACAGCCTTGATTCCCTCTCCGGATATTCCATCAAATTCACTTTGCTGGATCCGATCCGAAGATATCTCACGCGATCAAAAGCGGTAGGCACCGTTTTAGCAGCAGGTATCACAAGTACGACAATTCGTTTGCCTTCCAGCTCCATTTCATGGAACTCAAAGCTTATATCCGGTTTGACCATCCGCGCCAGATAGTGTTTGAGCGGCTCATTTTTAACATCCTGATGGATGTCAAAGGTTGTTCCCTTTATTATGTGAGTATTATCCTCTACTCCCCATACAAAGTACGCATATTCCTCGCCCACCATTGCCGCCGCATTGGACATACCAGAAATATATTCTCCCAACGCATGAGACTCAAACCAGTTTTCTTTAAATTCAAACCATTCCTCCTCATGCTTATGGGAAATAAGGCTTTTTACAATAGATTTAAGTTCATTCATATGATCCGCTCCACAACAAAATTAATTAAAAATAAAACATCTTCAGTCTATTTTTCGATTTCTTTTATAGTATCACACCTCTCTTCAGAAAGATACCAAAATCAAAAACCTCCCAGAACAAATGTCCTGAGAGGCCATACAGCGCCTTGCGGCGTTCTGAATCGTATACTGTTGTAATTGATTAACGTTTGGGTAACCGAAAATAGCGGAAAAATCGCGGATTATCCGAAGATTTGTTGCAGATGCGTTGTAAACCACGGACGGCTTAGCACGATTGAGGGCACCTCTCTCATTCCCAAGTACTAAATGGTATCCAGAAATTATTTCTTACTTTCATCTCTCCGCACTCCTTCTCCAGCCTAATAAATGCATCCTTCAAAAAATATTCTGCTTAAATAATACCTGTATAATTTCCATTAAACTCAACTGTTACAATGTCATTCTCAGTTACAGAAAAAATTTTATAATCTCCATCTTTAAAAAATAGTTTCACTATCCTTAATTTGCCATTTATCAAAATCAGTATTTTCATCTTCCGGAACATATCTAATCTCGGCAGTTCTGCCTCCTACCGGATTGGACAGTTCTAAAGTCATAGTTAATTCTGTTGGAAATGTATACTGAAAAGTTACTTTCTCAATTTTGAATTTCCTCACAGCCTCTAAGCCAGTATACTGATCTGTAGCAGCAACTGTTGTTTTAACATAATATACCCATATTTTGTGTTACGCTTGATTTATTAGCTGTTTCTATAAATGAACCACCGACATTTGTATCAGCCTCAACATCATGTAAGTATTTGTTGTGTCATACTGGCAGTCACTGTTGCTCCAGATAAGAGATACCTCAACTGATGCATTAGTCGATCTCATCTTTAAGTAATTTGTCGTATTGTATTTTTCTCACCTTTCCATGCATTGATACTATAACAAATTTGGTGAGTTTTACAACTCTACTTAAATGCTACTACTCCATTTTACAAGCATTTATCCTTCCGTCACATATCCTCTTTCCTCCACAATTCGTACTGACATTCTTTCACGAAAAATCATCGGTATCAATTCCACTTCATGGGAAACCGTACCTCTTTCTTCCATTCTTTTAATCAGAATTTCAGCAGCTCTTGTCCCTAATTCTTTAGTGTTATGTGCCAAAGACGTAACTGGCGGCGCAAATCCCGAAAAAATCTCGTCATCTTCTATACTAATCAGCGAAATATCTTCTGGTATGGATATTCCTGTTTCCGCCAGATGCTGGATAACCTCTATCGTAGTCCTATAATCCATTGATATAACCGCCGTCGGCGGTTGAGCAGACGTTTCTATCTCATCTTGAAAGTGTCGAACATTCATATGTCCCTCATCTGAAATCATAATCTTCTGGTGCATAGGCAGTATTCCATATTTTTTGCAGGCGTCCTTAAATCCGATAATGTATTCTGACGTCTTAAATGAATTCTCCATGTTTCCAATCAACCCAAGAATCTGATGCCCACGTTTTATCAAATAAACCGTCGCCCTAAAAGCAGACTGGTACATATCTGAAGTAACGGTATCATATTTCATTTTTTGAGAAAACATATTCAGAAAAACACAAGGAACATCTCTTTCTTCAAATTTTTGAGCAATACAGACAATTTCCGGAGTTGATGCAAATATAATAACTCCCGAAAATAGCGTCCCGGTTAATTTTTGATATATAGATTGATAATCTTCCGTCTTTGCCGCATAGGAGCTAATCATTGTAGTATAACCATTATTTCTCAAGAATTCTTCAATGGAGTTGCATATTTTCCCAAGAGAATAATCTGCTATTGTAGGCAGTAAAACTAAAATGTTTTTATTTTTTCTGCTACGCAGGAGTTGCGCCTGTCGATTAGGAGTATACTGAAGTCGTTCAATACTCTCCTTAATCTTCTGCGCATTTTCAGGACGAATTTTTATCCCATTCATATATTTTGAAACCGTTGCTGTTGATAGATGCGTATCTTTTGCTATATCCGTAATTTTACACTTCATAATTTTTTAAAACCTTAACAGAATCTCTAATCATTAGTTTTGTTGGGTTTCTTATTGTTTCTGGGAATCCAGTATAATCTCCTTTTATCCTCTTCAAAAGAAGCATTACACTTTTCCTAGCATTAAGTTCAAACGGCTGCCTCACTGCCGTCAGTTGAGGTCTAGAAATTACCGAAAATTCCAAATCATCAAATGCTGCTACTGACAATTCCGCCGGAATTTCAACCCTGTATTTATGCAATGTAGCTATCGCTCCGAGAGTCATATTATAATTGGTAACAAAAACCGCTGTAGGTCTATCTTCATTTTTCAAAAGATTTTCCATGCATCTTGCCCCCGCATCCAAGCTAAAATCTCCCTGCTGAATATAATCTTTCTTTATATCATACCCATAATCATTCATTGCACGAAGATATCCATTCAAACGGTCTACAGCACTTCCCACAGGAAGGCTCTGATGCTTTTTGGCAACTTTTCCAGTTATCACTGCTATTTTTTTATGTCCACAATTTATCAGATACTCTGTTGCACTATATGCACCTGTTGCATCATTTGAAGCGACACAATCACACACGCTATGGGGCAGACGGTCCAAAGCCACTACCGGAATGGTACTTTTTTCAACCGTCTTTCTGTTAGTACAACAGTCGTCTGCAGGAACAGCCAGAATCCCATCCACATTCTGTTCCATAAAAAACTTTAAACATTCTATTTCCACTTCCGGATCACCTTTGTGACAAGCTATTGCCATTGAATACCCGTTTTCATTAAGAATCATCTCAATCTGTTCCAATAAAAGGGCAAAATATTGATTTGCCATCTCATCCACAATAACGCCAATCGTAAATGTCCTTGATGTCTTCAGTCCTCGTGCCGCCTTATTGGGAATATATCCAAGTTCTTTTACTGCCTCATCGATAATTAATTTGTTCTTGTCGCGAACTTTTCCGCCATTCATATATTTCGAAATTGTAGCAAGCGAAAGTCCCGTTTTTTTTGCAACATCCTTGATCGTAACACCCATATTGTGTTCCCCCGTTTTTCTCCGACCATAAAAAGCCGATGACTCTCTCTAATCCAGAGGCAATCATCGGCTTTGATTCAAATCAGACTATTTTATAAAAGTCAACCACGAATCGGATCAAAAATTGCAGTTTCTTCTTCTAACTCCAAGCAAACACAATAGTTCTTTTCCTCTCTCAATTCGTTAGGGATATCTATGATCACCACAGCATCTCCTTCACATGTCATGTCGCATACTACATCTAATCTTCGTCCATCTTTTAAAAGTACTGCCCTCGTAACATGATTTGCACAATTAAGAAGTTCCAAGCGCTTTCTGGGTTTTAAAACATGAACATAGAGTTTATGTTCCCTGCATGTAAACTCTGCCCAGTCAAGTTCATATGGATAGACCGGCGTTTTTTTCGTTCCATAGATACCTTCTCCGTTCTCTTTTAGGTATTTACCAACAACATTTAAAACCCTGCAGCTCTCCTCCGGAATACTGCCATCCGCTTTCGGTCCGATATTGAGCAGATAATTTCCACCTCTGCTTACGATTTTAATCAAAAGTCTAATTATGTCCTCCGGACTTTTCCAGTTGTGGTCAAACTTGCTGTATCCCCAGGTATCATTTAGCGTAGCCGGCATTTCCCAGTCTCCATCAAGTGGGAGTCTAGGCAGATAATTATCTCCAATTGTCATATAGTCTCCCAACTGATTACCAATCCTTCCACTAATGAGACAGTTCGGCTGAATTTTCTTAACGGTATCAATGCACTCTTGGCTCTGCTCCACCGTCATGTCCATTGGTGTGTCGAACCAGATCAGGCATATATCACCATAATTCGTCAGTATCTCTTTTAACTGCGATTTTACCTTCTCATCAAGATATTTCTGGAAATCACTAATCTTCTTTTCTTCTCGATTAGTCGCCTCATGTCCATTTGACTTTGAAATATATCCATTAGGGTCATCCCAGTCTTGAGACTGAGAATAGTACAATCCTAACTTCATATCATATTTTCTACATGCTTCAGCAAGTTCCTTTAAAATATCTCTATGGCATGGTGTAGCGTCGACTACATTGTATGAACTCACCTCAGACTTATACATTGCAAATCCTTCATGATGTTTTGAAGTAAAAACAATGTATTTCATCCCCCATTCTTCCTTCGCCCGTTTCACAAGCTTGTCCGCATCAAAATTCACCGGATCAAACTGCTCTGCCAGCTTTTCATATTCATCAACCGGAATATCCAAACTGTTCATGATCCACTCTGAAATATAATCCGTCTTTTGTCCTTTATATTCTCCTCCTAATATTGAATAAAGCCCCCAATGGATAAAAAGCCCATATTTTGCTTCCTTAAACCATTTCTGTTTTGTATCTGGAATTCTGTCAATCTTATTCATAGTAGACTCTCCTTAATATTATCTATCCTTTTATTGCTCCTGTCAACATTCCTTCCTGCACTTTCTCATGGAAAAGCAGATACAACACCACCATAGGAATAACAGCAAGTATAATACATGCAAAAATCGGTCCGTAAGAAATCTGATAGCTTCCCGAGAATGTTAGCATTGCTCTTGCAATCGTATATTTATCCTGATCAGACATCAGAATCATTCCAAATATCAGCTCTCCGTACCCTGCAACAAATGCAAGTATCGCTTCCGTTGAAATAATTGGAACGCAGACAGGCATTAATACATTGAAAAGAAGTCTTCCTTCTCCACATCCGTCTATTTTAGCCGCATCATCCAATTCTTTACTCACTCCGTCCATATAGCCTGTAAAAAGAAAGATTGCCTGAGGCAGCGCAAATGCAGTATACACCAATATCAGGAACCAACTTTCATTCTTCCCGTGAACTGCCGTAGCCATCGATGAAATCGGTATGATCGTACAGTGTATAGGTACCATAACCCCTATCAAAAAGGCTGTATAGATGATATTTCTCCCAATAAATTTTTTTCTCGAAAGAATATAAGCTGCCAGCATTCCCATAAAAATTGTAAGAACAGTTGATGAAACAGCAAAAATCAATGAGTTCAAAATTGCCTGCAGGATATGTGCATCCGAAAATGCACTTAAATAATTTGACCATAAAAGCTTCGTGGGAAAAGAAAGCATTCCCAATGTAATCTCCGCATTATCTTTTAGAGAATTCATCAGTGTCAATAACAGAGGAAATATGGTCATGACTGTCCAAAAGGCAGCAAATACATATACAATAATTCTTTTTACTTTTCTTCTCATAACCTAATCCTCCTTCTTAAAGAAATTATTCAGCATTACACTAAGAATAATTCCCAATATAAGCAAAAGTACGCCAATGGAACTAGATTTTCCGAAGTATTTAAATGTAAATGCTTCATTATATAATAATGTAGCAGGAACTTCTGATGTATGATTAGGCCCGCCTTTTGTCATTGCCCAGACAAGATCAAAAGCTTTTAGACATCCTGTAACACATAACACTGAAAATATCTTAAACGACTCCCGGCTCAACGGAATAGATATATATCGCAACTGTTTTATACCCGTACATCCATCCAGTTTTGCTGCCTCATATACATCGCTAGGGATTGACACAAGCCCTGCTGCAAAAATCAACATATTATATCCCGCGTACATCCACTCATTCACAAGTATCACACACCAGATATTCAGTCCTGGAGTAGAGAGCCAGTCTTTCGCGAGCCCTTCCAGACCAGCTGTATTCAAAATCTGATTTACCGCTCCAAAAGAAGGATTCAACAGATACACCCATATAAGTGCAACAGCCGTTGTTGAAAGCATGACCGGCATAAAAAAGGCTGTTTTCATAAATTTTGTGCCTCTCAATTTTGATGTGATCAATAACGCCAGCCCGAATGATAAAGGCATCAAAATACAGAATCCACCTATCATAAAAAAAACAGAGTTCAACATTGATTGCCAGAAACTGTCACTTTTCAAAACATCAATATAATTTTTCAGTCCCACAAACGTTACTGGAGAACCGTAAATTCCTTTCCACTCATTAAAAGAAAGATATATTGTATTACATACCGGATAAAGAATAAACGCAACAAGCATAATAAGTGCAGGTGCCAGGAATATAATTATAGTCAGCTTAGAATATACCTTTTTCTTCAAAGCAAACGCTCCTTTCTGTTATTCTCCTCCTCCAGCATTTACAGTTTCCATAATCTGTTCAGCACACTCTTCAGCACTATTTCCCATAGCCAATCCCTGAAGTGACGACCGGACTGCATCAAGCATTCTTGAATCCGGATCATAGTTCTGCACATCCGTTCTCATATCTGTTACCTGTTCATATATATCCAAAGCCTCATCAAGGAGCGGATTTTCCGGGGCATTATCCGACTTTTCGTATTTTACCGGATAAATCGTCTGGGCCACTTCATCAAGTCCTGTATAATACTCCGGTGATGTGATATATTTCAGGAACTCAACAGATGCTTCAATTTCTTCATCAGATTTATTCAATTTTGATACATACCACATATCAGATGAACCGCCCTGAGCCTGACTGGCATATTTTTCATCCCCATATGGAAATGGTACAACTCCAATTGAATCATAAATATCGCTTCCATACAGATAGTTTGGAATAAACCATGTCCCATCCCAATGCATTGCTACATCTCCCTGAAGGAACATTTCACTTTCTTGGTACTGATCAGTGTCGAGTATATTCTCTCCAAAATAATCATTTGCTACCATTTCTTCTATTATTTTATATGTATTGATCATTTCATCACTATCATATGACAGTTCACGATTGGCGAGTTCGTCTACTGCATCTACACCGAGGGTTTTAATTATAAGATTGTTGTTAAAATGCCCAAATCGGAAATTGTCCTTTTCTCCAACCTGAAATGGTTTGATACCCATTTCTTTAAATTTTGCGCAGGCATCAAGCATATCATCAATAGTAACCGGTGCTTCCAGTCCTGCCTGTTCAAACAGATCTTTATTATAGAAAAGAAGTACCATATAGCTCTTAAATGGGACCGCATAAATTCCATCATATCCGTCATATTGTGTCTGATCCCAGAGCGATTCGTAAAATGTATTATACCATTCACTGTCATTTTCTTCCAAATACGGTTTCAAATCTACCAATGCATCAGCCTCAAGATAATCCAATGTACGGCTCCCTCCATATTCCAGAAAAACATTCGGTGTATCTCCATTTGCAAATGCTGTTCTTAGTTTGTCAAGATAATCTGATTCTGTTGCAACATTATCCATCTCTACTGTAATACCATTATCCATTTTATTGAATTCTTCTACTTTCTGACGGTAATATTTTTCATCCTCCACATCTGTAGCATAACGAGATGCCACTGTGATTACTATATTTCCATCACTCGATCTACTCTCATCCGCCCCGCTGCCACAAGCCGATAAAGTAACACTCATAAGCATAACCGATGCCAAACCTAGCGCTGTAATTCTTTTTCTTTTCATCCTTCAACTTCCTCCTTAATCATTTTGTTTTTATTAAATAAAACGTTTTATTTTTATTAACCATAATATTACGCTCTATATTTTATAATTTCAATACTTATCTTAATTTTCTACATTATATATTATTTTTACATTTATTTTTTGTACAATTTAACCATATCAAGGATTAAACGTTTCGGTTTTATTTATCTAAATTAAAAGTTAAAGTACAACTTCTTTTCAAAACACTCGCGGTTCTATTATAAACATCTGCTCTTACACCTCATTTCTAAACATACGATCAGGGAACGTCATAAGTTGTTTTTCCAGACCGTAGGCGAATTGTGCTTAGTAAGGTGGTTTTGCAGTCATAGAGTAAGGAGTTTTTCGCATAACACGGTAAGATCTTTTTTACATTTCCTGTGACAAGTTTTATCACAGGAGGCGTCAGTATTTATCCTCTCTTGTATACTTTAAGCATAAGCAGTACACAAGAGAGGACAAATACTGACAAAAACACAAATACAGGAAATGGGGGGACAAAAATCTGGACTACCATAGGAGCTGAAAGGAGCCTATAATGTATTCCAAAGAGCAAAAAGCAACTGCATTAGTTGTATTTCACCAAACAAATTCTCCCTTAGACGTTAAACTTGATGCAATCAAGCGTTGCTTTGAACAATGCGAGAATATAAAATCCGTATCAAAAGATATCGGCTATAGCAGAGCCAGCATTTACCAATGGAAAAAACGATATTTGAAAGAAGGTGTATTAGGTCTGATGAATCATAAAAATATTCCACCTCAAAAACTTGATCAAAATATCACTCAGGCAAAAACAAGTGTTTCGCCTTCTGGCGAAATGGAAGAACTTAAGAAACAAATGTTTGAAATGCAAATGGAAATAAATATCCTGAAAGAAACAATTAACGTGTTAAAAAAAACGGCATCGATCAGGTAGCTCTCAGCAACAGGGAAAAAGCAGTTATTATTATCAGGAAAAAGTGTTGCTTCAGCCAGACTGTTGCTGATTTCATGAGCTGTCACCAGACTGCTCTCATGAGTTGTCTTTAAG